>JAHDHS010000027.1 GCA_020631215.1 Hellea sp.
TCCGGCGGAAAGACGTGGGATGTCGCGACAAAAATATCAGGGGATGGCTTTGCCGACCCGATGGCGATCCCATATACCATCCCCAGATTACCTAAAATCCAGTCAGGGTGAGAAAACTTTGGCGGCGTGTTTGACCCATTATCATTCCACACATCACCATATAGGGCACCTGTTCCCGCAGGATTGCTCAAATCAAGTATGGTAACGACTGGTGAGGTCGCCGCATTTTGCTTGGAATAATGCGTGACAACGGCTTCGCTGATATATGTTGTCGAACTGGATTGCGCGATTGCGCCGGGCGCTGTCAATAAGGCGAAAAGCGACGCAGAAAGCCCGCCCAAAAAAAGATGAGATGGTTTAAACATAAAGCCCCCTGTGTGTTTTACTGACTACGGTAACACAAATAGAGGGAGTTTAAAAATCAAGCCGTGATGTCCATCACGGCTTGATATGATCAATCATTCCGTCCGGCTTTGCGGTCGCGTGCTTTGAGTAACCTCAATCGTAATGCGTTGATTTTGATGAAGCCGCCGGCATCCGCCTGATCATAGACATCGTCTTCCTCGAAAGTGACATGTTCCTGACTGTAGAGTGAGTATGGGCTATCACGGCCGACGACATTGACAGAGCCTTTATAGAGTTTCAGGCGCACAGTCCCGGTGACAAGCTCTTGGCTTTTGTCGATTGCGGCTTGCAGCATTTCGCGCTCGGGCGAATACCAATAGCCATTATAAACCAGCTCGGCATATTTCGGCATCAGCTCGTCTTTCAAATGCATCGCGCCCTTATCCATCGTGATTTGCTCAATCCCGCGATGCGCCATGAGTAGGATGGTCCCGCCGGGCGTTTCGTAAATGCCGCGTGATTTCATGCCGACGAAACGGTTCTCCAGCAAATCCAAACGGCCAATGCCATTGGCCCCGCCCAGTTCATTTAATTTCGTCAGCAATGTTGCAGGAGACATTTCTTCGCCGTCGATAGAGACCGCATCGCCTTGCTCAAATCCAACCGTGATATAGGTCGGCTTGTCCGGTGCGTCTTCGGGGGCAACGGTGCGTTGATAGACAAATTCCGGTGCTTCTTCATTCGGGTCTTCAAGGGCTTTGCCTTCGGAGGAGGTGTGTAGCAGATTGGCATCCACAGAAAATGGCGCTTCTCCGCGCTTGTCCTTGGCGATTTCAATGCCGTGTTTTTCGGCATATTCGATCAGCTTGGTGCGGGAGTTCAGGTCCCATTCCCGCCACGGGGCGATGACTTTAATGTCCGGGTCGAGCGCGTAATAGCCGAGCTCAAACCGCACCTGATCATTGCCTTTACCCGTCGCGCCGTGACAAACGGCATCCGCGCCGACCATATGGGCGATCTCAATCTGGCGCTTGGAAATCAGCGGCCGGGCGATGGAAGTGCCCAGTAGATAGAGCCCTTCATAAAGTGCATTGGCGCGGAACATGGGAAAGACGAAATCCCGGACAAATTCTTCACGCAGATCGTCGATGAAAATTTCTTTCACGCCTTGGGCTTCGGCCTTGCGGCGGGCGGGCTCCAGCTCTTCGCCTTGACCCAGGTCGGCGGTGAAAGTGACAACCTCACAGCCTTTTTCCTCCTGCAACCATTTCAGGATGATCGATGTGTCCAGACCGCCGGAATAGGCAAGGACGACTTTTTTAGGCTGACTCATGACAGGCTCCACAATTTGCGCGTGGCCTATAGCGAAAACAGATTATCAAAGCCATAATTGTTTACAAAAAGATGTGCTCTGTCTATCACGGCGCTAATGTGGGCTTTAGCATCACAATCTGGAGAGAGTTTGCGATGATGTCTTTTTTTAGGTCAATCATATTGGGGATATTGGCTTGGATGTGCTTGTCCCTACAGCTATGGGCGCAGACCCCCGGCGAAGAACCGCAAGCAGAACCTGCCCCGGCAGCCAGCGAGACGCCGGTTGCAACCGAGGTCATTCAGCCCGAGCCCGACATTAAATCACCGGTGATTGATTTGAATGATCCGGCCATTCAGGCCGCGCTTGAGGCGCGCCAAAAAGCCGACAAAGCCTTGGCGGATGCCGTCCGGGCCCAGCAGGAAAATCTGGCTGCCGCGACGGAAACAACCAATACGGATACCCCCGAGAAGAAAAGCCTCATCCCAACAAATGGCGCGGAGCTCAAAGAGCTTGGCCGGAAAATCATTGATAAAATTGTGGGCTGGCTGACAAGTGTGCCTTTCTTGGCACAATTTGGCGCGATTATCTTGGCTTATTTTCTCTCGCCTATCATGGCGGCTATATTGCGAAAGCGGTTTTTCCTCTTCCGCGACCCACCCCCAGAGGACGCAAAGCTAAAGCCGGTCAGAGATATTATTTACCGGGCGCGTAACCTTCTGCGTCCAATATTACTGGTTGCTCTATTGGCGCTGATGGCGGTTATATTGAAAGCGGTCCCAGCGGCGGGACAGGATTGGCTGGTGAAGCTGGCTCAGGGCCTGGCGGTGGTGTTCCTGCTCTTTAAAGCGATCAAAGAATTTGTCCCAAATGAAATGCTTCAAAAGCTGGCGACATGGACTTTAATTCCGCTCGCTTTGTTGATGGTGTTTGGTTTCTATGATGACCTAACCCAATTTCTAAGCAGCACAGAATTAATGGCGATGGGCGGCACGCCAATTACCGCGATGACCGTTATATTATTGCTGATTTTCGGCGCGATTTTCTTCAAGATCGGCAATCTGTTGAATGCGCGCGGTCAGTCGGCCATTCGCTCACAGGAGGCGCTCGACGTTTCGACCCAAGAGGTCGTCGCGAAAATATTCCAGATCGTCTTATTTACGATCGTCTTCATTCTGGTTCTGGGCGCGGCCAAAGTGCCGCTGTCGGGTCTGGTTGTCATTTTCTCGGCTTTGTCGCTCGGGATTGGTTTGGGCTTGCAGCCCATTGCCGCGAATTTTGTCTCAGGTTTAATCATCCTGTTTGACCGGACGGTTCAAGTTGGTGATTTCGTGGTTCTGCCGGAAGGGCAGGAAGGGTTTGTCGAGGCGATTAATATGCGCTCAACGACGGTTGAAACAACCGACGGCAAAGACATCATGGTGCCCAATACGACCTGGACTGAAAATGCTTATGAAAACTGGACACATAAAGACCCGCGCCAGCGCTATGAGGTTTATTTCACAGTCGCCTATGATACTGATATTGATAAGCTCGAAGGCATTCTGATACCGGCCATCTCAAAACACCCCAGCGTGCTGCAAGAGCCGGAAGAGCCGGATTTGGAATTGCGGGAATTTGGTGATCACGGAATTAAATTCGCCATCGAATTTTGGTGCTCGGGCATTGATGACGGGCCGAATAAATTCACATCCGATTTGAATTTCATAGTCTGGCGAACGTTGAAGAAACATAAGATTGAAATGCCGCTGCCGCAGCGCGTTATCACGACGCTGAATTAAAGCGTTTTGTCATCGCATCAGCATGGACGTGACCGTGACCCGAAACGCGTCGGCCTGTTCCTATTGGGCGGGGTTCATCATATTTTGCACCTTATTCCGGTTGCCAAAGAATTGGCGAGCATAGACGGCATAGACTGCCGCATCTATGTCACGACGGATCACGAAGCGGAGTATTGCGCGGATGTCTTAAAGCGCCTCGGCTCCACCCCAATTACGATTGAGGTCTTGATGGCTCCGGCTTGGCTTAAGGCGATATCCTCAAAACTGGCTATTCTGATTGCCAATTTGGGCAAGTTGAGATCGATGGATGCTTTGGTCGTGGCAGAGCGCACATCGACCCTGCTAAAACGCCTACCCATAAAGACCCCGGCCATGATCCATATTCCGCATGGGGCAGGGGACAGAGCCCGTAGCTATGATAAAAGGATTGCGCTGTTTGATCATGTGATTGTCGCCGGTCCCAAAGACAAACGCCGCATGATAGAGCTGGGTCTGGTCACGGATGAGAGCTGTAGCGTTTCCGGCTATATAAAGGCAGCCGCTTTGAAGGCGATGACGCCACAGCGCCCCAAACTATTTAAGAATGATCGTCCCACCGTTCTGTATAACCCGCATTTTTCTGGCGAGCTTTCATCATGGCCCGTCTTTGGACAAGATGTGCTGGAGCATTTTGTCAATCAATCCCGATATAATCTGATTTTTGCGCCTCATATCCGAATGTTTGCGGGCGCAGCGCAGACTGAACGACAGGCCATAGACGCTTATGACGCGCATGACCATATTCATATAGACCTGGGCAGCGACCGCTCTACGGATATGACCTACACACGCGCGGCGGATATTTATTTGGGGGATGTCAGCAGTCAGGTTTACGAATTTTTACTGTCCCCCGGGCCGTGTCTATTTCTATCGCGGGAGAAATTTAATTGGCAGGACGATCCGGATTTCGCGCATTGGCGCTATGGGCAGGTGTGCCATGATTTAACAGAGTTCAAATCAGCCTTGGCCTTAGCGGAGCAAGCTCAAGAGAGATTTCTGCCTATCCAAATTACAGGCCGGGATGATGCTTTGGGCGATCAAAATTGGGACGCTCTGACCCGCGCGGCGCAGGCTATATCGCAGCATAGCTGATTATTTAATCCGCGCCCGGAAATTGACTGAGAATGAAGGATCGGGGTCGCCCGCCGCCATCGCGCCTTTGGGGTTGAAGCAGATGAATGTCAAATCAGGGCGGTAACTGCTATCCGGCGCGACGGTCGTGCAGCTATCAAAATCAGCGGGCTTGGTCGGCCCTGTTCCGAAGCGCACATCCGTTGCGTAATTAAACGTTAGTCCCCCACCGCCTGTTTGTGAGAAACTCACAGGATCGGTCTCCGGCCCGCCATCATCAATATCGCCATTCCAAATTTCAATCTCAGGCGGCAGACGGTCGATGAGCTCCATTGAATCTGTATCAGCATCACCTGTTCCGATGTTATCGACAGAAATCGTATATATTACGTCATTCCCCGGCAGCGCATAAACTGTGCCGGTTGCACTAGGATCATAAACACTCACAGTCTTGGAGGCTTCAAGCTTCGGCGACCTGCAAAATTTTAAATCATGCAAACCAATTCCCAAACTGCCCGGATCAGCAGGTGATAGAGGGCCAGCCCGATAACTAATCGTGACTGTATCTACAGGCGCATCAAAATTGATTGTCAAATTGCCATTACTGGAGTCTGGATTGGATGCGCCGGTTCCTCTGGCGATGTTGCCAGTGACGACATTAGACAATCCCGCTGTCAGGGTGGGTGTTACAGCTGTTCCGCCTAAAGATCCATTAACTGTGATATAGTCTTCGAATTGTGAGGCACCAAAATCCACGTCGAATAGAGACGTCTGAAAACGCTCTACGCCTACATTTGGGTCTCCCAAAGACAAGGTAAATGTAGTTATGTTGGTTTGATTGCTCGGGTTGGCGACGACAAGTAAATTAGCTTCCGCTGGCGTAACCCCGCCCGTCAATGTCGTGCTGATCTGAGGTGTCGCGCCGCCAGAAACTGGATTGTTGATAAACCAATTATTTGTATCTGTTAAAGATACTGAGATAGACGTTCCATCAACGTCAAAAGGCGCGTGCGTCAGAGCCCCTTGAGTCCATGATTCATTCGCCCAGTCCATAATGTGAGCTTGGCCTACAGGGCAATTTAAAACCGGGATAACAGGAGGCGCAGTTGGCGCAGACGCAACATCAAAATTCAAAGTTTCGGTTGTGTTTGGCGGACCATCATCGTTCAAAACAAGTACGCCATCGGAAAATATCCTGACATAAGGATTGGTTCCGTTCCAGGCATCGCCCCAAGCGTCGTCCATTTGAATGCTGTAATTAGTGCCCGCAGGAAAGTCATAATTGAATGTATTCGAATAATTTGAATCTACAGCGGAGTTGTAGCAATTCGTTGGATCGCAAATGGTCGCCAAGGTCGTCCCGGAAGGATCGCGAATTATGACACGATTATCCGATGACCAATTGGGCCAATTAACTTCAACTGTGACCGGCACAGCCAGAGCCATTTGAGCTGAGCCGGCCACGAAGATGAATGCTGCCAAACCCGCCTTGGCGGCTTTGCGCAAAGCTGCATTGTTTGGCTTCATCTGTGAAGCGGCGTATGTGTCTCTAGCTAGGGTCATGTCATTAAAAGTCTGACTTTCTAGTGACAGTCATCTGTTTGAAAGCCTTTGGACGACTCATTTTTTTGACAATAACGCGCCCGTGCCCTTGCGGGTTTTGAGATAGCGTTATGCTGCTCATCGCAGAGTGATCTTTGTCGATATCCGTATTCGGGACATACCAGATAAACTCAGAATTTTCTATCTTTGAGGGCCGCCCATACAAGCTTTCTAACTCGCTATTGATAGCTTGGAATTCATCTGGGCGAGAAATCTTGAGACTGTAATGGTTTCGCAATTGCGGTGCTTGGTCCGAGCGGTTTATTTGTCTCTTTGTGTTGGCTCTTTTGGCCAGTGATTGCCCTTTAGGGATATTATTTGCAGCACCCGTCTTTGACGCAATCCAATCCAAAGGCGTAGGCGTCGTTACATTTTGGGCGTAAGAAGCGCTCGCAGTGATAAAGGGCGTTGATATGCTCAGGCATATCAGAAGACACTTACGCCTAATATTATTTATCGATTTTAATTTTTTCACGGCCCAATCCTTGAAACTTCAAGAAAATATAGGGTGAAATTAGTTAAATTTGTCCTGAAGTAATATGGTTAATCAAATCTGAAAGCGTCGCCTTTCAAAGCTGTTCATCTGGCGTTCAGGTTTGAAAATAAAGCGTTTTTTACCAGCCTCCGCCTCCGCCTCCGCCGCCTCCGCCGCCGGAGAAGCCGCCACCCGAAGAGCCTGATGAAAACCCGCCTGAAGAGGAGGATTGACTGACCGGCGCCGCTGCCGCGACGCCTGCGGTCATGGCAGTGGCCAGAGCGTCGCTCATCTTAAAGGGGCTGCCCATCTGGCCGTCTACGAGCGAGCCGTGAGCGTAGCTCGGCTCGTAATTTTTGGCTTCTAATGGCAGTGTATCTTCAAATTGTTTTGTCCAAGGCTTCTCGACGCCCAGCGCCACCGCATAGGGCAGGAACCGCTCATACAGCTCCACCGTCATGGCAGGGGGTCTGTCGCCCAGCGGATTGGCGGTATTGATCCGGTCTTTTTCCGCCGTTTCCAGATAAAGCTTAAAGCCGTCAATTTCCGATGATATCTGAGCCCCTTTCTGGGTGGGCGCACGCAGCAGGATGAAAAACAGAATATTCATCGCGGCGATACCGGCTAAGATCAGCAAGAATAAGGGGCCGCTTTTAGATACCGGCTGGTTCATCACATAAATGACAATGCCCAGGCTGATCGCCATGCCCAGAAGGCCCCATCCCGCATTGCTTCGGTGATAGGCATCCCCATAATGTTTGCGGATATATTTCGTGAAGCGTCCAACCTTTTTATAAAAACTCGTATCGGTTTTCTTATCCATGACAATTTTACCGTCCCGGTCACCATAGAATATATCGAGGAGCTTTCGCTCATCTTTCAAAAGGCCCGCAGTCTCGCGATTGGCCAACATGGAGGTGAGGGTCGTTTTCTTTTTGGTCGCGTGAATATCCAGCACATCCTTCATCGATAGGCTCATCAAGGTGGAGGTCAAAGCGTCCATTTTCCGAAAGCCTTTATTGTGGATGTGATGCACCGCCGCTGCAGAATAACCTTCGGGCGGTGCGTAGCGCGGGAAGACGGGTGGTTTGGCCGGATCACGTCCAACCTTCGTCCACATGGTCAAATAATAAAACAGCAATCCCAAGCCGCCTATGCCGAGCAAGATCGGCCCGCCCGTGCGTATCCAGTTCAGCTCCCGCCGCCGCGCCTCGCTCATGGGATCAAGCACGCCGGGCTCTACAGAGGCCGCGACCGTGATGCCCTCGCGGACATTTAAGGGACGGCTTGTCTCATAGACAATGTCATAACGGTTCTGGCGGGCTGTGTAATTCGACCCGCTATTGCCGAACCCGCCCGTATAAGCCTGTTGCTCAAGAATATTGACGCCTTGAGGAAAGGATAATTTCACACGCGCTTTTTCAATCGGGAAGGCCCAGTAAGACCCTGTGGCATTCCAATAGACTTCATCTTTGACCGGGACATCGCCATCATAATGATGCCGAATTTGATCAGCCACACGATATTTGATTTCATATTTATGCGGTCCATCTTTTAAAAATATATTCCGGTTTCCGATACGCCAGACAATGGCATTGCCATTGGTCTGGCGACTGTAATTTTCGGGCTGACCGTCGCGGCTGATCGAGATGAGATCATATTCATAATCCTGCGTCACGCCCATAAATTTATAAGTGCGGGGTAGTTCCCGAAATATCCCGCGCTGGATTTCATAGCCTTCGGAAATAAGATCGATCGTTTCCGTGATGATTAAATCGCCATTTTTCTGAACATCGATGTGTACATCAAAATTTGTGATTTTCTCTGCGGCCTGAGCGGCGGCAAAAAAGACGATGGACAATAAAAGCCCTAAGAATAGGCGTATCATGATCCGAACTCCACATGGGGCATGGCGGCATCGACGGGATCGATTTCGAAATAATCGCGTTGCCGGAAGCCAAATGGCCCGGCGATAAAATTGGTCGGCACGCTTTCTATCGCCGTGTTCAGCTCCCGCACAGCGCCATTATAAAAGCGGCGTGCCATTTCGATCTTGTTCTCGGTCTCGGACAGCTCATTTTGCAAATCGAGAAAGTTCTGGCTGGCTTTAAGCTCAGGATAATCCTCGGCAATAGCCAGAAGTTTTCCAGCCCCTTGGCTCAGCTGACTCTCGGCAAAGCCGCGCGCCTTGGGGTCTTCGCCCGCCGCCAGAGCCAGATTGCGCTTTTCCGTGACCTCGATGAATAGCTGCTTTTCATGTTTGGCATAGGCTTTGACTGTGTCGACAATATTCGGGATCAAATCCGCGCGGCGTTTTAACTGCACGTCAATATCGCTCCAGCCATTTTCCGCCATCTGCCGTTTGGCCACCAGACCGTTATAAAGAACAGCCACCAATCCCGCCAAAACCGCGAGCACAATAAGCGTTATAACCAGACCAGACATAGGAACCCCTTTTTGTGCAGCCTAACCGAGCGCCCCTATTTGTGACAAGCCCCCACCGTCTTTATGCCTGCCCGGCCTCCGCCCGCTTAAAAACCGGGGCTTTGGAGTCGTTTTCCCTTTATGGGCGCGGGCGTTCTGTTTATCAGAGCGTCACAAACAATCAGACGGATGGAATATGAGCCAGACTAAAAACCCTCTCATGCTGATCACAGGGGCGTCTGCCGGTATCGGCGCGGCGCTGGCGCGGGAATATGCGGCGCGGGGATGGGATCTGGTTTTGGTCGCCCGCCGGATTGACCGGCTTGAGGCTCTGGGCGCAAAACTCTCCGAAGAGTTCGGCATAGAAACCCACAGCCTCCAAGCGGACCTGTTTGACAAACACGCCGCCGATAAACTTATCAGCTCCCTGAAGGCCAAAAGACTAAAACCGGACGGGCTGATCAATAATGCGGGTTATGGTCATCCGGGCACCTATATGGACAGTGAGTGGGAAGACCACGCCAATTTCATCCATCTGATGCTGACCCTGCCCTCAGAGCTCGCACGCAAGCTCGCGCCGGATATGGTCAAAAACGGCTTTGGCCGGATCATGAATGTGGCGAGCCTCGCGGCGCATCTGCCTGGCTCTCGCGGGCATACATTATACGCCGCCGTGAAATCCTATCTGGTGAAATTCAGCCAAAGCCTTAATATGGAACTGGACGGCACGGGCGTGCATGTCAGCGCGCTCTGCCCGGGTTTTGTCTTTACCGAATTCCACGATGTGAACGGTACGCGCGAGGCGATGAACAAGCTGCCCGCCTATATGATGATGGACGCAGAGGAATGCGCCGAGTTGGCCGCCGAGGCGCTGGAGCGCAATAAGGCCGTCTTTATCACAGGCCGCGTCAACCGCGCCATTGCCATGCTGGGCCGCTTGCTGCCGACCGAAATGGCGCAGAATTACATGAATAAAAACTCCGAGAAATTCCGAAAGACCTAAGCCTGATGCCTGACACAACGCCCAAAAGTGATCCGCGCCTTTTCGTGGCGCTTGATTTGCCGACGATTGATGAAGCCCGGGACATGGTCGCGGCGCTGGGCAATGCGGTGGACAGCTATAAAATCGGCTTGCAGCTTCTGCCCATTGGCGGAACGGAATTCGGGAAGGAATTAAAGGCCCAAGGCAAAAATGTGTTTCTGGATTTCAAACTGCATGACATTGGCGCGACGGTGGAAAAGGCCACCCGCTCCATTTCGGCGCTGGGCGCGGATTTACTCACCGTCCATGCCCGGCCCGATGTTATGCGCGCCGCCGCGACGGGGCGCGAAGGCAGCCGCCTGAAAATTCTGGGCGTGACAGTTTTAACCTCGCTCGACCGGCAGGCCCTGCGCGATATTGGCTATAATGACAATGCCGAAGATCTGGTGCTGCGCCGGGTGCAACAGGCGCTGGCCGCCGGAATAGACGGTGTCGTCGCCAGCCCGCTGGAAGCCGCCGCCATCCGCGCGCAAGTGCCGGACAGCTTTCTGGTCGTCACCCCCGGTGTGCGTCCGGCAGGGGCGGATAAAGGCGATCAAAAACGCGTCGCCACGCCATCAGCGGCTCTAAAATCCGGCGCCACCCACCTCGTCATAGGCCGCCCGATTACTCAGGCAGACAACCCCCGCACCGCCGCCCAAGCCATCACGCGGGAGATGTTGGGGTAGGGGCGCTCAACCCCCAAAGGTCACTCGCGTAACTCTCCGCGCCTCCCGGCAATGGGATGAGGCGATCACCCGCCTGACAAAACATGGAGAGGACTGATCGCGGGAAACTTACGCGACCGTCTCGCCAAAGCCCAAACGATTGCCAAACGGGTCTGCAATACGGAAATCCCGCATGCCCCATGGCCGGTCTTGCAGTTCCATATCAATCTGCACGCCATGCGCTTGGCACCTGTCGTAAAGCGCATCAACACCGCTCATGGGAATGTAGATAAACCCGGTGCCGGTTTGGCCGATATGAGGATCGGTAATGAGATGGAATTCAAATGCGCCGGAACGCGCTCCAACGCCGACCCTCACCTCAGGCTCACCTTCACTTAAGCTATAGCCCCATTTTTTCTCAAAACCCAACACGTGGCAGTAAAATTGCGTCGCCTCCGCCAGATCGCTCACCAGCAAAGCGGGGTGGGCGTCGTGATAGGTCACAGGGATTTCTACATTTGCGGGTTCGGGCATGACGCGATGTTACGACTATTTTGCAAAAAAGACCACCCGCCCATCTCTCTGCGCCTCCCTGCGCAGGCAGGAACGCAGGGGTAAGCGGAAAAGGGGGAGTGGCGAGACACGCGGTGCATTCTCAAAGGGGAAGTTAGCACAATGTCTCAACCTTATACGATTTTAAGCCGATTAACGCAGCATTGCAATTAGGTGGTTTTGAGCACTTCTGTTAATGAGAGTTTTCGTTATTACTTTTTTGTCTGCGCATTATGAATCATTCTATCGTTATTATATGTGTTTTAGTAGCCTTGACCTTGCTTGTAATCGTCAGCGTACTTTCTAATAAATCGCGGCAGAGAAAAAATCCGCGAAGCGAAAATTCTTTCGATATGATTTCCGATAAGGCGGTTAAGGAATTTCTTTCAGATGTAACGTCAGATGACCCCGCGACATTATCAGCCCTCAATACAGCTTTTGATGACCCAAAGGTTATCCCATTCGATTTCGATAATGAGTCACGAGCTTATGCCTTTGTTGGACATTCCCTGACGGTCACAAATCGCATGAAAGAGGTCGATTGGGCTGTAGGAGAAATTGCAATTTTTGATTACTTCAAGGCCTTGTTTGAAATGAATGACATAAAAATACCGGAACATATAGAATATTACCTCATTGCAAAAGAAGCCGAAATCAAACGAGGTGAAGCCCCCGAACTCGTTGCTGCTTTACTTCGTGAAACGGCAAATAAAGCCGGTTATGAAATCTTGCACCTGAATGCTGGTGACGACCAATTCCGCTTTCTCTTGGCTCCGTTGGAAATGGCCCAAAAATGGAATGGCGCGGCGTTGGGAAAATTTATTAAAGTCGAAATTCCAAAGTGGAAGGCTCCGTCAGATATCGCCGATTTTAAAGTCAAGAAACAACGCCGGGAACCGAGATCAAAGCTTGTAAGGCACCTTCAAAAACAAAGTGAAAGAGCACAGCGTGAAGAAGATTATACAGGGATATTTATGGATAAGAAAGCTACCCTCATCGCTGCGTTAGAAGAAAGCAATTATCAAGAAGAAGATACTCGCGAATTTCGAAATGCAATGAATGGACACGGCTTCGCAATTGCCTTGTTTGACATAACCGCAAAGAGCCTAGGCAATAATTATTACGTAAAAGACTTTGACTTCAAGGCTTATTCATTGGGTCTTTATTACAAAATGCTGGCACCACGAACTAGTAAGTTTCTCGATGGAGGCATGAGCATTGTTTCGGTGCCAACTTATGTAATGTTTTCACTCACAGGAAAATTGAGTGGGGAGAAAATTTGGACACATTATGCAAATCCTTACATCCAAAAGCTTCTTGCAAGCCAAAAAGATGACCTCCAAAGAATTTCATCTCAATTTCCGCTTATGTCACTTTTGATTGAAGAGGATAACCTCGCCGAGAAAGCTCATGATTTATTATCTGAGTCTTACAAAATTGATACGCGAACGGAACCGAAACGCCTTTATGAAGCGATGATAGAAGACCGCATTCGTTACACAAGGCTTCTGCCGGATTTACACATGTCTATTTATTCGAGCCCTCCTTTGAGTTTCATACCACTTGAAATTCTATATGTGAGTACATTGATCGACTTGCCATTATCTGACGACTTAGTGTTTTTGCGAGATAAGCTTATTAATTTACCCATTGAAACGGATGATGGTATTATTGCATTGGAGAGATATTTGGCGGAAGCGGGCAAATAAATTACCATTTCATGGCAACCCCAAAATAGATCGGCGGAACGATTGAGTGCCTTGCTCTAGGCTTTTTTAGGCCGCTCATCCACCTTCCCTTTCGCCCCCACACCCACACCCACAACAAAAAACCCGCTGCGGGGGCAGCGGGTTTATCTTTTTCATGAGATCGCTTTGGCCTTACCAGCAGCGGGGGCGCGGCATGGGGCGGGGGCCGTGGTGATACGCATATCCGCCGCAATTCATGCCATAATTATACATGGGCACGGCCACCGGCACCGGATAGCGCACATAGATGATCGGACGTACCACACGAATGTAATTTGTCTGCGGCACATGTTTGACCACATTGTAACAGCCCAAAACGCGTCCGCCTTCAGGGTTGTGAATGCTGCCGGGGCAGGCTGTGCCTTGCAGAAACTCACCTGCGCCCAGACCGGGGACGGAGGTTGTCGAGCCTGAGAAGCCATACATTTGCACATCGCCGCCGACATATGTGTCAGAAATAGAGCCGCTGCCATAGGCTGCGCTGGCTTGGGCGTCGCTCATCACGCTGCCATAGCTGACCGAAGGGTTGAAAGTTCCGGGCAATGTCACAGCGCCATAGCTTGGCGCGGCAGTGTAAGTCCCGCCATAAGCCAT
Organism: Hellea sp.; assembly: GCA_020631215.1. Taxonomy (GTDB): domain Bacteria; phylum Pseudomonadota; class Alphaproteobacteria; order Caulobacterales; family Maricaulaceae; genus Litorimonas. The sequence goes on from JAHDHS010000027.1 coordinate 13,633, forward strand.
ACCGCCTTGCGCGCTTTCATAGCCATAAGACGATCCGGCATGGCCGACATAGCTGTTACCGGACGAACAATAAGTTGAGCCATTGCTGCAACCGGCAGACGCGGTTGAGGCAAAAGCAGTTGTCGCCAACATAATCGCGGCGCTTTTAAGAATACGGGACATCATGAACCCACCCTTTCACATTTAGACGTTTTTCACGCTTAAGCTTTTGAAAAGCAAAAGGCGTGCCAAACCAACTTGTTTCACCAAATAGGGGAATTTTTTCCCTCTGTTATTTTGTTTGACCGCCGCCCAGATGGGCGGCCGCCATGATCTATTTTTACTGGCCCTCTTAATACACCCAGGGGCCAGGACTGGCCGGAAATGGTCCCGGCGTGACGGGCGGTTTCGGGGCCATATGGCCTTGCGGACCGTGTGCATGCGGGACTGGCATAGTGCCGCAATATGGCACGTGAACGGGGGTCGGCACCGGCACGGGCACGCCGACCACCGGATTGACGACCTTCTGGTCAACCTTGCGTTTGCAAATCACTTGTGTCGCGACTGTGCTGCCAAAGGCGGTCATGCCGGCTGTTTTCTCCCAATAGGTGCCATCCGGCCCGATATTGGAAGTGTAAGTATTACCACCCTGATAGCTCGGGCTCATGGCGGGCAGGCCGGGTGTCTCGCGCAGGATTGTCTGCGGCGCGCCGCCGTCATAGGCCACGCCCGGGCCGCTTAGAACCGCCGGAGGCACAGGGCCGTAGCTGCCAGCTCCGTAAGAGCTTGCTCCGCCAACAGATCCGACCGCGCCGTAAGACATGGACGGTGAAAATGTTCCCGGAAGGGTCACAGCCCCATAGGCCGGGGCCGCGCCCACCATAGAAGGCGTCGGCGCTGTTCCGCCCAGGACGGTCGATTGCGGCACTGTGCGGCCTGAATCCAGAACGGCTTGCGCGGCGGCCGGATCGCGAACGACTTTGGAGGTCGGGACATAGGCGATGCCCGCCACCAGGGTCGCATCCCCATAAGTGCGCGGCGTAAATTTGGACGGATCATAGCCTTTGCCGACCCATTTGCGCAGTTGCACAGGGCGCTGCACGATCGGCGCAGGGGCCGGGGCAGGCGCGACAAAGACAGGTGCTGGCATTGGGGGAGGGGGCGGTGCCATCTCCACATGAACTGGCGTACCCACATCCTGACGGCAATAAGCGGTCGAGGTAGGGTGACAGCCTTTGGTAAAGGCGGACGGCGCATCGGAAAGGCCGGCATTTGGCATCATGCCGTGAACGCGTGTGATCGACACATTCGGTGCGCGCTGAAAATCGATGGAGCGGAAATGACCCATAGGCGGCGTATTGCGCACAGTCATCGGCCCAAATCTTGCGGGGTGATCATTGATCACTTTCACGCCCATATCGCAATTCGCGCCGCTGCTGCAATGTCCGGCCAAAGCGGCTCCGCTCATTGACAGGCTTCCCACAAGGCTCAGCGCCCCGGCTACTAAAATTTTATTCGGCATATTTGCCTCTCCCAATCTTGCCCCACCCGGAGCGTCAAAAACTCGTGGAGCTTTGGGAGGAACGGCCTAGACGTTAAAAGTCATAAGCAATCCCGCCGCGTTCCCAATCGCCATAGCGTGTGGGTTCCGCTCCTTTCGGACCGTGTTTTTCGGTGGGACGGGATTGAGCGTTTGCTGCGGCTTCGCGCCGGGCCTTCGCCTCAGCCAAGGCCCGCTTTGCTGCCGGGCTTAGCTCTTTTTTTGGTGAAGTCGTTTCGGGCTTATCGGTCATAAGCCTGATCTAATCTCACCTTTGTCTCCCGTCAAACCGTTACGCACAGCCTGACCGCCATCGATATCCATGCCACATCACAGGATAGGTCCGGCGTCTGGTTCTGATACAGTAAGAGCGATAAAATTCGATTAATCCGGCCTTTGTAGAAAATTTACCATAAGGCAGGTCAAAAATTAACCTTAAACGGCTCGAAAATACGCCAAATTGAGCTGTTTTCGAGGGTGGCTTCCTGCTAGGGGCGGCCCATGACAGAGGTTCAAATATGACAGAGACGCGTGCCCTACCGGCCTCCATCCTTGCGCGGCGGGCAGCTGCGACGGCCATGACCGCTATCCTGGCGGATCAGGAGGCTCTGGAAACGGCGCTGGAAAATCAGCAGGATTATCAAGGGCTTGACAGCCGTGACCGGGCCTTTGCGCGTATGATTGTGGCGACGACTTGCCGTCATCACGGCCAGATCACCAAGGCGCTCGCGCCCTTTATCCGCAAGACGCCGCCCATCGCCGTGACGGCGATCCTCCAGACCGCCACGGCCCAGATATTATTTCTGAAAACGCCGCCCCATGCCGCCGTCGGGGAAACCGTTAACGTGTTGAAATCAAAGCCTTTTACGCGGGGCTTTGCCAATATGGGCAATGCGATTTTACGGCAGGTCGTCAAGGAAGGCCCCAAGCTGGCCCTCGCGGTTGCCCCCCGCGAAAACATCCCCGGCTGGATCCGCGGCGCCTGGGAAAGGGCCTATGGCCGCGCTGAACTGCGCAAAATGGCCGTGCAGCTAATGAAGGATCCGCCCTTGGATTTGTCGGTCAAATCGGACGCAGATGGCTGGGTCGAGCGTTTGCAGGGCGTGAAAATATCTAATGATACCATACGCTTAGATCATGCCGGCCATGTCTCCGCTCTGGACGGGTTTGAGGCAGGTCAGTGGTGGGTTCAGGACATCGCCGCCTCATTACCGGTCACCCTTATGGAAGATATTTTGGGCGGGCTGGCGGGCAAAGACATTCTGGATATGTGCGCTGCACCCGGCGGCAAGACCTTACAGCTCGCCTCCAAGGGCGCTAAAGTCACTGCGCTGGATAAATCTGATAACCGATTGAAAAGACTACAGGAAAACTTGCAGCGGACGCATTTAGAGGCGGATATTGTCTGCGAAGATGCGTTAAATTGGACGCCAAAACGTCAATTTGATGCCATTCTGCTCGACGCCCCCTGCTCCGCCACAGGCACCTTCCGCCGTCATCCGGATGTTTTGTTGAACCGAACACCCAAAGACGTTTCAAAACTGGTCAAATTACAGGGAAAAATGCTGCGAAAAGCTGCGACTATGCTGAAACCCGGTGGTGTATTGATCTATGCCGTCTGTTCGCTCCAGCCAGAGGAGAGTCAGCCGCAAATCACTCGCTTTATAGCAGAGTTGCCAGAATTTCGCCTTATTCCGGTGACAGGAATTAAAGGTCTATCTCTGCCTAAGGCTCGGTTTGACGGCGGAATGGTCAGAACATTGCCGTCTGATCTACCGGAAATGGGGGGAATGGACGGGTTTTTTATCGCGGCGATCAAGCGCGCAGAGCTGGAAGAAGGTTAGTATCTTTGTAAACACGGTATTAACCATATAATGGTCTAAGTTTTGCACAAACAACGCCATGTGTATCAAAATGGGAGGCTCCGAATGAGCACGAACAAAATTTTCCGCGCTAGCATGATTGCAACAGTGAGTGTTGCGGCCGTGTCAGTAACTTCAATCGCCAATGCCCAAAGCTCTCGTTATGGCAATGTTTATGACTATGAGCGCGGCCGCAGCTGCGGCTCTGCCTGTACAGTTCCGGCTGCGGCGCCAGTGACAACGACGACCAGTTCACGTTACGGCGCGACGACCACACAGGCTCCGGTTTATGTTGACTGCACCATGACAAATTCATGTGCCCCGGCTCCGGTCTACACGCAGCCGGCGCCTGTCTATACCCAACCTGCACCTGTCTACACGCAGCCGGCTCCGGTCTATACACAGCCCGCCCCGACCTATGCTCAGGCCCCGGCGAATTGCCCGGCAGGCACAACAGCACAGCCGGACGGCACATGTATGCAGATGGGTTATTCTGACAGCTATTCCAGCGGCAGCTATTCAACTGGCACAACGACGTCCTATGGTTCAACAACCATGAGCGCCCCGGCCGATTGTCCGGCAGGCACGACGGCCCAGTCTGACGGCACGTGTATGCAGACAGGCTCCAGCTACTCATCCGGATCAAGCTATTCCTCCGGGTACAGCGCATCGACAACCATGTCGGCTCCGGCGAATTGTCCGGCGGGCACCACAGCACAGCCGGATGGCACATGTATGCAGGGCGGTAGTTCGGTTTACACAGGATCAAGCGTAGAGCTTTACACTGGGGATGCGTCTTCGACGTCTACATCTTCTTATGGATATACCTCCGACGGGTCTTACGGGCCGTCTGATTACTTGCCAATCCGCAAGTAAGTCTTGAAAAACTTAAATCAAAACCCGCTTTACTCAAGCGGGTTTTTTTATGCGCTCTGTCAGGAAGCCGGGCAATCGGTTCGGCGCTCTAAGCTTGCGAGTCCCGCTGGACGCTGATACGTAGTCACTATGTCAAAATCTGTCCTTATATCTCCCTCCATTCTATCAGCCGATTTTGCTGCGCTGGGTCAGGCTGTGCGGGATATAGATGAAGCTGGCGCAGATATGATTCATATTGATGTGATGGATAATCATTACGTCCCGAACCTCACCATTGGCCCGGCTGTGGTCAAAGCGCTTAGGCCACATTCCAAAAAGCCGTTTGATGTTCATTTAATGGTTTCGCCTGTCGATGCGCTCATTCCGATGTTTCTGGATGCAGGCGCGGATTATATCACAGTTCATCCCGATGCCGGGCCGCATCTACACCGCACACTGCAATCCATTCGGGCAGGGGGCGCGAAAGCCGGAATCGTCCTCAATCCGGGCGCGCCGGTGGAGCAAGTCGACCCTGTGCTCGATTTATGTGATCAGATCATGATTATGAGTGTGAATCCCGGCTTTGGCGGCCAGAGCTTTATCCGAAGCCAACTGGATAAAATCCGGGCTGTGCGGCAACGGATTAACGCCAGCGGCCGGGATATTCTGTTGCAGGTCGATGGTGGCGTTAATCCTGTGACGGCTCCGGACTGCATCGCGGCGGGCGCGACCTCGCTTGTGGCTGGAAGCGCCGTATTTAAAGGCGCTGGCACCTATGCGGAAAATATTGCGGCTTTGCGGGGGACACCCGCGTCACAAGTCGCTTAAGCGGATCATACGGACGCGGCCTTCATGTCCAGACGGATATCATTTGTCAGCCCATATCTGACAGTCCTCAGACAGACCTGCCTTCGCGGTTGGCGCGGTTTGATGGGGCCAATTTTCCGTATGAGCCTGGGTCGCAGCCGCGTCAAAGCTTTCAATAATGAGATGCTTAAACTCAAGCTTGGCCTGCCAGCCATTCAAACGAAATATATTGGCGGCCAGTTTGATTATGCGGGCCAATACCTCAATGTCGGTCTCCAGGGCGATCCCTGGACAATTGCCGTGCCGTCAACACGGTTTGCAAGCTGGCTTCACGGGTTTTCATGGCTGGAAGATTTAGTTGGCAGCAAGGGACAAGCGGGGCATGTCAGAGCCCGCGGCCTCGTCGATAGTTGGATCATGACATATGGGCAGTGGAATGACTTTGCCTGGAGTCCGGATATTTTATCGGAACGTTTATTTTACTGGCTGGCCTATTGGGCCCCGTCCCTGTCAGTCGATAATGCCAGCCCGTTATCAGACAAAAGGCGCTCCGCCGTGCTGCGGCAGCTTAAGGCCTTACGTAAATTATATGGCCGGGTCTCTCATGGCATTCCTAAATTACGGGCGGCGGCGGCCTATGCTCTTGCGGGGGCCAGACTCCCGGATGGCGGTCAAGTCTATCTGGCGCGGGGGCTTGATTGGCTGGATGATGAGATTGAAGCGCAGATTCTACCGGATGGAGGTCACATTTCCCGCAGCCCGGGCCAAACGGCTGAAGCGCTGAAAATACTTCTGATGCTGGATCAAATATTAAGCCAGCGCGGTGTCGAAGGGTCGCGAATATTGTCGCGCGCGATTGACCGCCTAGCTCCGGCTGTTGCATTTTTTCAGCACAGTGATGGCGGGCTTGCGGTTTTTCACGGCGGGGGTGAGCGCGATACTCACTTCATCAAAAAACTACTGGCCGCTGCGCCGGGCAATGCGAGCCCTTTTAGCTACTGCCCGCACACGGGATATCAAAGACTGCAACAGGCCGAAACGATATTATTGCTGGATACGGGTTCAGCACCGGCCCGGCCTTATGATCTTGATACGCATATGGCACCGCTGGCGATGGAGATATCGACCAAAGCCGGGCGTTTGATTTCCTCTTGCGGATGGTCAGATGAACAGCCAGTAGCCTGGCGCCGTCCCGTTCGGTCTGCGGCGGCGCATAATACGTTGATCTTGAATGAACAGTCCCCGGGGCGGCTTTTGGCCGACGGGTGGAAATCGAGGTCGTTGGGTGAGGTCGTGGAGCGTGAAGCAGGGCCGGTGAAAGCCGTCAGAAAAGAGCAGGCAGCGGGTATTTGGCTACAGGCCCATCATGATGGCTACCGCGATGAGTTTGGCCTGCAGCATAACCGGCGTCTTTACATGTCCAAGGAAGGTGATGATATTCGCGGGGAAGACAGTCTCTCAATTCCGCTCGGCGCGCCGCCTGTTCGCCGCGACGAAATACCGTTTCATATCCGCTTTCACGTTCACCCGGATGTCAGGGTCAGCCTTTCGCAAGACCAAAGCAGCGCAATCCTGATACAGGGCGGCAAGGCGGGCTGGCGTTTGCGAACGGATGCCGGGCCTTTGACCATCGAAGACTCGGTCTATCTGGCGCGCGGACATAAACCAGTGAAAACCAAACAGATTGTGATCTCCGGCATGGCCTACGCTGACAGTGACGGGGAGAGCCGGACAAATCGCGTGCGCTGGTCCTTGCGCGAACTAAAGAGCCGGCAAAAATGAGCGGGATTACGGCTAAATGGCGCCAAGTAATTCGGCGACTATTTTTGACTGGTCTGGACGCGCTTATGGCTGGCCTGGCCATGTTGGCCGCCGTCAGATGGCGCTATGATTATTTAAACAAGCCCATTGAGGTCAATATCGATGACAAGGCGGCATTGGTTGCTGCGGCCTCGACTTTACTGGTTTGGGTTGCCATGCGGCAGGACAAAGCGATTTGGCGTTTCACATCATTATCCGACTTTCGGCGGCTGCTATTGGGCGTGGTGTCTGTGTCCCTGCTTGTGCCGCTTTTATTGTTCTTATTTTTTGACCGGGGGATACATTATCCAAGATCGGCCCCCTTCACGGGCGGCGCTTTATTCTTTGCATTAATTATCATCAGCCGCTTGATTACCATGATTGTGCAAAATGGCGATATCCGTGCGCTGTTCAGGGCACCTGCGAAAACCGGACAAAAGGCTCTGTTGGTCGGCCCCGCGCCGGATCTTTATAATTATCTACGAGACCGCTCCCGCCGCAGCGCAGGGATTGGATTTAACCCGGTGGGCCTGATTGAAACCTCAGGCGGCTATCAGGGCCGCACCATCCGCTCTGTGCCGGTGCTCGGCGGCATTGAGGATTTGGTCAATATCTACCCGAAGATCACCAGCCGAACCGAAGAGGCCTTGCAGCTGATCTCGGTCAATAGTTCTCCGGATCGGCAGCAAACGGCCAAGCTGGTCAAGGCGGCATCAAAGATCGGTGCGCCACTGGCCCGCAACACAACAGAGATGGGCGGTAAAATCAGCCCGTTCGAGGCCGCAGACTTAATCGGCCGCGAAATGCGATCGCTCGATTTGGCACCTGTCGAGCGATTGATCAAAGGCCGCCGCGTTTTGATCACAGGGGCAGGCGGCTCTATCGGCTCAGAGCTAAGTGAACAAATCGCCGCGCTGTCTCCCAAGAGACTGAGCCTGGTAGATCAAAATGAGTTTAACCTCTTTCAGCTGGAATATGCCATTCGTCCCTATATTCCGGATGGACGCGGCAAGGTCTGGCAGAGCTTTCTGGCGGATGTCACAGACGCCGCCCGTATGAACGAAATATTTGAGGCGGAACGGCCTGACATTGTACTCCATGCCGCAGCCATGAAACATGTCCCGCTCGGGGAGGAAAATCCGCTGGAGACTCTGCGGACAAATGTTGTGGGCACCAAAACCATATTAGATGCCTGTCAGGCCCACGGCACAGGACATTTTATTTTGATCTCGACAGACAAAGCTGTCCGCCCGGCCAATATTATGGGCGCAAGCAAACGGATTGTCGAAATGCTGACGCTGAGTTTTCAATCCCTTGCGCCGGATATGCAAGCCGCCGCTGTGCGCTTTGGAAATGTGCTGGCCTCGCGCGGCTCGGTCGTCAATTTATTCGAAGAGCAAATCATGGCGGGCGGGCCTGTGACGGTCACGCACCCAGAGGTGAATCGCTATTTCATGATGGTCGAAGAGGCCGCGGCTTTGGTTTTGCAGGCGGCCGCAATTGGGTCCCGGAAACCTAAAAACAAAAAGACAGGCAGGGCGAATATTTTTGTTCTGGAAATGGGGGAGCCCGTGAATATCCGTTCACTCGCCAGACAATTAATTCGCCTGCGCGGAAAGATACCGGATACCGATATCAAAATCGAATATACAGGTCTTCGCCCCGGCGAGAAGCTCTCCGAGGTGCTGAGCTATGCCAATGAAAAATTATCGGCCACACCCATTAAAGGCATTTTGAAATTGGACAGCCGGATCGAAGATCCGGCCTCTATCTTAAGGCGCGTGGATAAGCTGATCTCTGCCATCAATAAACGCGATCACTGCGCGGTGACAGATGCGATGAAAGCGCTTCTGCCCGATTATGATCCCAATGGGAGCCTGGCCAATGGAAAAGCCTCCTCACTCAACGGAAAGTCCAAAGCAAAGACAACGAAAACAAAGAAACCAAAGCCCCCGGGAAAAACGGCTTCGGGCCTAGCCACACCTCCCAAGCCGTGATAGGCCGCCGCCGAATATCAGACTCATATAAATTTGAATGGATTCGCCAAAATGCCAGCGCCCAACCCTGACCTTCCGCCCTTTGATCCGTCCCGCCTGACGCCCGTCAAACGCGCTTTGATTTCTGTCTCTGACAAATCCCGCCTGATTGATCAGGCCAAGGCCCTGCATGAGCGCGGCGTGAAGCTTGTTTCGACCGGCGGCACGCATAAGGCCATTATGGCGGCGGGCATTCCGGTCAAAGACGTTGCGGAGCTGACCAAATTTCCGGAAATGATGGATGGCCGCGTCAAGACATTGCACCCCATGGTGCATGGCGGCTTGCTCGGCGACCGCGATCTCGCCAGCCACAAAGATGCCATGCATGATCATGGCATCCTGTCTATCGATCTGTTGATTGTGAATCTCTACCCGTTCGAGAACGCAGTCGCGGGCGGCGGCTCTTATGAAATGTGCGTGGAAAATATCGATATTGGCGGGCCGGCCATGATCCGCGCGGCGGCTAAAAATCACGCCCATGTCGCGGTCTGCACCGATGCCGAAGATGTTGATGCCGTGCTGGCAGACATGGACGCACATGACGGACAGACAAGCGGGGCCTTACGGCAAAAGCTGGCCGCGAAAACCTATGCGCGCTCTGCCGCCTATGATGCGGCGATCGCGAATTACTTCGCGGGCATCGTTGGTGGCACGCCCGCCTATCGGGCGCAGGGCGGCCCTCTGAAACAGGCACTCCGCTATGGCGAGAACCCGCATCAGAGCGCGGCTTTTTACAGCGATGGCTCATTACGTTTTGGTGTGGCGACCGCCGAACAGCTCCAAGGCAAGGCACTGTCATATAATAATATCAATGACACGGACGCCGCCTATGAACTCGTCGCCGAATTTGGTGATGTGCGCGCGGGCGATAAACCGGCGGTCGCCATCATCAAACATGCCAATCCCTGCGGCGTGGCTGTAGCGGATGATTTTATCACCGCCTATCAAAACGCGCTGGCCTGTGATCCGGTTTCGGCTTTTGGCGGGATCGTCGCGCTCAACGGAAATCTGGATGCGGCCACGGCGAAAGAGATCGTCAAAGTCTTCACCGAAGTCGTCATTGCGCCCTCCGCCGATGAAGACGCCATTGCCGTCTTTGACAAAAAGAAAAATCTGCGCCTGCTGATTGCAGGCGGCCTGCCGGATGTGCGCGCGCCCTCCATGACGCAGCGCAATGTGGCGGGCGGCATTCTGGTGCAAGACCGCGATAATGGCTATGTCGCGGATGAGGATTTAAAGGTCGTCACGAAACGCAAACCGACTGACGTGGAAATGGCCGATCTGCGCATGGCTTGGAAAGTGGCCAAACATGTCAAATCCAACGCCATCATCTATGTTAAAGACGGGGCGACGGCCGGCATTGGCGCGGGCCAGATGAGCCGGATTGACAGCGCCCGCATCGCCGCCCGCAAGGCAGAGGATGCGCAAAAAGCGGCAGGCTGGGATGAACCACGCTCAAAAGGCTGCGTCGTCGCCTCCGATGCGTTCTTCCCTTTTGCGGATGGCATGCTCGCCGCCGCCAAAGCCGGGGCCACGGCCATCATCCAACCGGGCGGGAGCATTCGGGATGATGAAGTGATCGCCGCCGCCGATGAAAAAGGCCTCGCCATGGTGTTCACAGGCATGCGGCACTTTAGGCACTGAGTTACAATAAGTCCTGACTTTGAAGCCATTCCAAGCTGTAAGTTCCATGACCTGATATTGTTATTTCTTCTACTGGATCGCCTTCATTCCAGACCACGTCAATCATTTGACTTAAAAATATTGTTTTTTGCTCTAATAAATTTTTGCTATGCAGGTTCATGAAGGCATGTAAGCGCTGGATAGAGTCATAAGGTATCGATCTTGGATAAAGTAGACTTGCATAATACCATATTTCTTTTTCTTGTTTCCGGTTTTTTGTCAAAGAGTCCCAAACGGGGTCAATCTGAAACGATCCAATCTCGACTGAATTATAGAATAAAGTAAAGTCAGCACCAAAGTTTGGACCGTCAATATAGCCAGATAAATGTACTTCTGATTTAGAATTTAGTTCAATAACCCATGGGTGAAAATATTCATCTTTATTGAACCATTTGATTACACGATCAACGAAGCCCTTATATATCCATTTTGCATCTTGAAACTCCTGCCAATTTGCGAAGGTTTCATCAAATTCTATTTTTTTATGAGTCGGCACATAAAGAGGAGACTTTAGCAACTTACTACGAAGTTTCTTTGAATCTCGAAAATCATAAGCATGCCATTTTTTTACTGTCATTTAATCACCCAAATCTCTCAACCACTTTTTCCAATTCCGGCAGGCGATCCCGCTTCGCCACGCGCAATTCATAATCCTTTTGCAGGTTCAGCCAGAAGCCTGCGCTCATATTGAAGAAGAGCCCGAAGCGTAACGACATATCGGCGGTGATCGCCCGTTTTCCGTCGATGATTTTTTTGATGGCGGCGCGGTCGACTCCGATGGCACGGGCGAATGTACCCGGTTTGATATTCAAATCGTCCAGAAAATCTTCTTTCAGCATGATCCCTGGATGCTCAATTTCAATCATGTCTGTCATATTGTGCTCCTAGTGATAATCGATGAGTTGAACATCATCTGCTCCGCCATCTGACCATATAAAAATTATACGCCATTGTGTGTTCACCCAGACGGCATAATAGTCCTTCAAATCACCTTTCTTTTTCTCCAGCTTGTTTGATGGCGGAATGCGCAAATCATCGATTTTTTCCGCCGCATCAATATAACGAAGCCGCCGCAAAGCTTGTTTTTGTAAATCCAGACTCAATCTTCTAACGGTGCGCGCATGGAAAATGTCCTCAGTTCGCTTATCGCCAAAAGACCGGATCATGTGTGTTGCTTATAAGGCAACATTCCTTTTGTCAAGCTTTTGTTGTCTTTTGCGCAACATATTCGCCGTCCAAACTCCATCCGCCTTTACCCGTCACTTTCCGCAGGATCAGATAGAGGAACAATCCAATAGGGCCGAGCATGAAGGTCAGGAGTAGGCAGGGTATCAGGAGCCAGTGGCTGAACCCTCGCCGCCGCGCATCGCGGGCTTCCCAGGCTCCGGCAAATAAATCAAAGACCAGATAATGCGTCCAACCGATCAGGATGCCGCCCGGGCTTTGGAAAATGGCGGCCACACCCTCCATGGTCGTGAAATCCACCGGTGCGGCCTCCGGTGAACTGCCGACCCCGAAACCCATACTCGCAATCATCATGCCGCCGTAAAACCCGCCAAGCAGCAGCGGGTAAAACATCGAATGGACAAGTTTTTCCGTCACACTCCAGCGCGGGGCAAATATCAACAAGGCCCATGCGGGCATCACGCTTAGGTTAATGAGCGAGAAAATAAGATCGTAATTCATAATACTAATAAGAGAACCCGAATTTAGGCGTGTCTTACCCCCGTTTCATTGTGGTCAAATATCACAGAGTCGTTCAATGACAAAATTGATATATAATCCACCCATTCTATAATCTAACTCTATGAAAAATCTTCACAGTCATTTTTCTAATCCTCCCCTTTCGAAAATCGCTTATATTGAGACTGTTCTTTTCACGGGGGCAGGCAAGCGATCGTTGGCTGGCTGGTGAAGGGACGGCGTTTGCCGGTGTAGCTTCGGGTGTAATGACCCCGAGGGCGGCTGGTTCAGCGCGAGCTGATTAGAGCACGACTCTCTAGTTCGGCCGCTGGTAGAAGACGTCGCCGCAGGGCTTGGCCCCGCGTAAAATTGTTAGTATTTTTGGTGCTCCATCGCGGGTGCCGACCCTGCGGACTGCCCCATTTATGAGGTTTAAGTTAGAAAGGCTGAGCGCAAGATCGCCAGCAGTAAAGGAAACTCGGCTATCCATAATATGTCATCCCGCACAAGCAGCCGTTTACGGCTGCGCTGATGCGGGACCTCTTAACCCACAAACAGTTAAGAGGTCCCGGATCGCAGGCTAAAGCCTTTGTCTGGGATGACAGAGAAAGAACGTCGCGCCGAACAGTCCATACCGGATCGTGTCAATGACAGGGCGTTAATCTATTACGAAGATGTCACGATACAGGTGAAATTTGACACATTCCTGCCTTATTCCCCTGTTCACTTATGCGGCCAACAAAGGAGAAAACTATGTTGAAACCAATGATGATAACTATTGCGAGCACATCCCTGATCGCTTTAGGGGCTTGTACATCGACAGGTAATGTAGAGCGTAATGCGGCTGCGGGTGCTGTGATTGGCGGCGTGGCAGGGGCTGTCATCGGTAATAATACCGGGAGCGGCGATGCAGGTGATGGTGCTGCTATCGGTGCTGCGATTGGCGCGGCGGGCGGTGCCTATAAAGGCTACCGTGACGACCGCGAGCAGGAAATCCGTACGGGACAGCAACAGTCCTATCAGCTGGATAAAGCCACGCGTTACTATGATGAAAATACGGGCCGCTATTATTACCGTGAGGTCGGCTCTAGCCGGACTTATTACGAGAATGGCGAGCGCCGCTCATAGGCGGGCCCTAGTATAGAATTGGGCCAAAGATAAACTTGGGAAGGCAGTCTGAAAAGGCTGCCTTTTCTTTTGCGGCATCTGTCCCTAAATAGAAAGCATGAGTGATTATCCTTTTGAACGCACCGCGCATATTTATCCGGCCGGCACATTGTTACAAGTCCGGGCCTATGGCCTAGTGAAACATTATGGTATTTCGACCGGATACGGGACGGTCATTCATGCTTCCCGCCGTTTTGGACGGGTCGAGGAAACGGATATGGCGGATTTTTCGCAAGGCAATCTGATCAGCCTTATCCCTTATCAGCACACTTTAACAGGGCCCGAGATCGTCGCCCGCGCCCGACTGAAAAAAGGCAAACGCTATAATGTTCTCTGGGGCAATTGCGAACATTTCATCACTTGGGTTTTGGAAGGCAAAGGCCGCAGCCCACAACTCGGCCCGCTGGATGGGCGACGGCTGTCTAGGGATTGAATTTCTTTGATGTAATAAAACCCACCTGCCAACCTATGTGGGGCAGCTGGCAGATGGGCGGCTGACACAAAGTGTTTGCCACAATCTTTTTAGGCATCGAAGCTTGATATAAAAGATTAAACTTTAAAACATTGTGTTTCATATTATTCAACTTTAATAGCCTGCCTTATGGACAGGTTTCGCCACATGGAAATCTTCGTGACGGTCGTGGAAACGGGCCAGATCACGCGGGCAGCGAAGGCCTTGAATTTATCCAAATCCGCGATCAGCCATGCCTTAAGCGGATTGGAAAAACATCTTGGCTTGCAACTTATTTTGCGAAGCAGCCGACGATTACAGCTGACCGAAGCCGGTCAACAATATTATCATGACTGCGTCAGGATTCTGTCGGAACTTACCGATTTAGAGCATAGAATAAGCGCTACAGAGCGGGAAATATCCGGACATATTCGTTTGTCGGCGCCCGTGATATATTTATCCAATCGATTGACGCCTGTCATCGCTGAGTTCTTGCGGCAAAACCCGGCCGTCACGATTGAATATGTTTTGACAGAAAAACCGGTGGACTTGCTCGAAGAGCGAATTGATTTGGCAATTCGCATTGGAGACTTGAAAGATAGCCGATTAATCGCTCGAAAGGTGTCGCAGACACACCACATTCTTTGCGGGGCACAATCATATATTGATGCGCATCCACCTATCTCAACGCCTCGGGATTTGACGCGAGTCAGCTGTCTGAAATTTATACGAACGCCCGTCTGGCATTTGATGAAAGATGGCAAAACCTATCGGGTACAGGCCAAAGGCAATGTTGTCAGTAATAATGGTATAGCTCTGCGGGAAATGGCTGTGGCTGGAAATGGTGTCGCTTTTCTGCCGGAGTTTTTGGCAGAACCCGCCCTAAAAGACGGGCGGCTTGTCAGGCTGCTACCGGATTACGAAACGCGAAAGATGGATATTTCTATAGTGCGCCCACCGGCCCAACACATCCCCGCCCGCGTCAGATGGCTTATTGATTTTATCATTGAGCACTTTGAGTCGCAGCCATGAAAAAGGCGGCCTTCCGGGAAATGGAGAGCCGCCTGATAAAACTAAATACGATAGATATTATTCCGCCGCTTCGGCCTCACGCGCGAGGTTACGTAGCACGTAATGCAGAATACCACCATTCTTGTAATATTCATGCTCATTATCGGTATCGATACGCACATTGACGGTAACGGTTTTAGACTGGCCGTCGGGGAAGGTGATTTTCACATCCAACGTCCCGCGGGGCTTCAGATCCGCGATATTGGCAATTGTCACCTTCTCGCTGCCCTTCATGCCAAGAGATTGCCAGCTATCGCCCTCTTGGAATTCCAACGGTAAGACGCCCATGCCGATGAGGTTGGAGCGGTGAATACGCTCAAAGCTTTCCGCGATGACAGCCCGCACGCCCAGCAGGACGGTGCCTTTTGCGGCCCAGTCACGCGAAGAGCCATTGCCATAAAGCGAGCCGGCAAAGACAACCAGATCACGGTCTTCATCCGCATATTTCTCGGCCGCCTCAAAAATGCTCATCACTTCACCGGACGGAATATGTTTGGTGACGCCGCCCGTTGTCCCGGGGGCCATCAGGTTCTTGATGCGGATATTGGCAAAGGTTCCGCGCATCATCACTTCGTGATTACCGCGCCGTGAGCCGAAGGAGTTAAACTCGTTTTTCGGGACCTGACGTTCGGACAGGTAACGCCCCGCAGGCCCGTCATGTTTAATGGCTCCGGCCGGGCTGATGTGATCGGTCGTGATGGAGTCGCCAAGCAGAGCTAAAATATAGGCGTCTTTCACATCTTCAACGGGTTCCGGCGTTGTGGTCATGCCGTCAAAATAGGGCGGGTTGCGAACATAGGTCGAACCCGGCGCCCAGTCATAGGTCTTGCCGCCGCCGACTTTGATTTTCTGCCATTCCTTGTCACCCTTATAGAGATCGCCATAACGCTCGACGAACATCTTACGGGTGATGATCTTACGTACGACATCAGCGATTTCCTTAGAAGTCGGCCAGATGTCTTTCAGGAAAACCTCATTGCCCGCCGCGTCCACGCCCAGCGGATCATTTTCAAAATCATGATGCATGGAGCCTGCCAGCGCATAGGCGACGACGAGAGGCGGAGAGGCCAGGAAATTGGCTTTGATATCCGGGCCGATACGGCCTTCGAAATTCCGGTTGCCTGACAGGACAGAACAGGACACCAAATCGCCTTCGGCAATCGCTTCGGAAAATTCGGGGGCCAGCGGGCCGGAGTTCCCGATACAGGTTGTGCAGCCATAGCCCACAACATCAAAGCCCAGCTGGTTCAGTTCAGTTTGCAGTTTGGATTTCTCCAAATATTCCCCCACAACCTGTGAACCAGGCGCAAGCGATGTCTTCACCCAAGGCTTGACTTGCAGACCAAGCGCATTGGCTTTCTGGGCTAATAGGCCAGCCGCCATCATAACCGATGGGTTGGAAGTGTTGGTACAGGATGTGATCGCCGCGATGAAGATATCGCCGTGATCCACCGCAAAGTCGCGGCCCTTGACCTGAACCGCAGAACCGGCCTCAGGTGTTTTCTTAAATTCGTCACGCAGGATTTTGGCAAATTGAATATTCGCGCCCTTTAAATCAAAACGGTCTTGCGGACGTTTCGGGCCGGAAATCGCCGGACGGACGCTGCCCATATCCAGGCTGAGCGTATCTGTATATTCCGGTGTTGTGCCGTCACGCCACAGGCCTTGCGCCTTGGCATAGGCCTCAACCAGTTCAATCCGTTGCGTATCACGTCCCGTGGCCTCCAGATATTTCAGCGTATCCTCATCGACCGGGAAGAAGCCGCAAGTCGCGCCATATTCCGGCGCCATATTGGCAATCGTCGCCTGATCTTCGAGAGACATGCTGTCCAGGCCAGAGCCGTAAAATTCGACAAATTTGCCCACCACGCCTTTCTCGCGCAGCATCTCCACAACGCGCAGAACCAGATCAGTGGCCGTCGCGCCTTCCGGGAGTTTGCCTGACAATTCAAACCCGACCACTTCGGGGATCAACATAGAGATCGGCTGTCCCAGCATAGCGGCCTCGGCCTCTATCCCGCCAACGCCCCAACCCAGAACGGATAGACCATTGATCATGGTGGTGTGGCTATCTGTCCCGACCAGCGTATCCGGGAAGGCATAGGTCTTGCCGCCTTCGGTTTTCGTCCAGACAGTCTGCGCCAGATTTTCCAGATTGACCTGATGACAAATGCCCGTCCCCGGAGGCACCACAGAGAAATTGTCAAACGCTTTCTGACCCCATTTTAAGAAATCATAACGCTCCCCATTGCGCTCATATTCACGCTGAACATTTTTCTTAAACGCATCTTTCGTGCCGAAATAATCCACCATGACCGAATGGTCGATGACCAGGTGTACGGGGTTCAGCGGGTTAATAGCATCCGCGCTGCCGCCCAGATTGACCATGGCGTCGCGCATGGCGGCCAGATCCACAACGGCCGGCACGCCGGTAAAATCCTGCATCAAAACACGGGCCGGACGGTAGGCGATCTCATGGGTGGAGGTTTTGGTCTTCAACCAATCCGCAATCGCAACAATGTCTTCTTTCTTGACAGTATTACCATCTTCATGGCGCAGCAAATTTTCCAGCAAGACTTTCAATGACCGCGGTAATTTCGATATGCCATTAAGTCCGTTTTTCTCGGCCTCGCCCAAATCGTAATAGGTGTAGCTGCCGCCGCGGACTTTGATTTCGCGTTCACAGTTAAAGCTGTCCAAAGATGCCATGATATTCCTCACTTGAATGTTCTGGCGGGCTTATAGCAGGGATAGCGGCGCTTTCAATGCGGCAATGCGCTGGGGCAGGTGATTTCAAGCGATTTTAGAAAGACTGTGCAAATAAGCGCCAGGCATAATCGCACAGCTTCTTTCCGGCCCGTTTCCGCGTCAGATAATGGTTCAAGGCTGCCTGCTCTTCTGTGTAAGGCTCAAATATATCGACATTGCCCGCCGCGCGGAGTTGATAAAAATGGGCTTTCTCCGGCGTCTCCGCCACATCCCCGATCTCAGGGCCGTTTTCTATAGAGCGGATAACCGCATCTACACGCGCAAAGCCCGTTTCATATTGCTTCGACATTTTTCATCCCAACCACGTCCCACATAAATGAATCTGCGATGATCAGCGCTTAATTTCAATCGAAACCGCAAGAGAGGGTAAATAGCCGGTTAAGGGGTTATTCGCTTTCCTTTTCCTGCCCGATGATTTCTCCATTTTTTTGTATGAAGGGCAGTTGGGAAATCGTGAAAAGAACCGTCAGCGGCAGGAACCCAAAGACTTTGAAATTAACCCAAAAATCTTCAGACTGCGTACGCCAGATCACTTCATTCAGCGCCGCCATGGCAAAGAAAAATATCCCCCAGCGAATGGCGAGTGTGTTCCAATAAGGCAAATCCATTTTGATCGCGCCGCCCATCAACATCTCTATGACATTGCGGCCAAAAAACACCCCGCCAATAACGCCGATCCCGAACAGGGCATTGACGATGGTCGGCTTCATGTAAAAAATCGTCTTATTGTCAAATCCAATCGCCAGTCCGGCGGTCAGAACAATGATCACCGTGGACAGGACTAACATGGACGGGACGGTTTTGTGCTTGGCCCATGACAGGCCCAGCGCAATGACGGCGCAAATGGCAAAAATCCCCGCCGCGATCAACATGGCATTCTCCGCATGCGCCCCGCGCTTTAATATTTGGAAGGCCACAAAGAAAACCAAAAGCGGCCCAAAATCGAGCCAAAAACTTGGCTTGGCCTTAGCCGGAGATGTCTGCAAATCATTCATCCCCGCTATGTGGCGCATAGCCACCAAATTGGCAAGCAAAGGTGCG
>JAHDHS010000079.1 GCA_020631215.1 Hellea sp.
TAAATCTTACTGTCTGTTCATGACCTTAGCGGTTGCGAAATGGCGGCGGCGGGGATAGGTTCGCGCAAATTTTACGGGGCATCCCGTAGTGAGTCTTAACAGGTGACCCGTGGTCGATTTTATCAACGAAGTTGAAGAAGAACTCCGAAAGGACGACTATAACAAGCTGCTAAAGCGTTATGGCCCCTATATTGCGGCGGGCATTGCCGTAATCGTGGCGGGCACAGCTTTTCTGGAATGGCGTGAATACAGCCAGGACAAAGCCGCGCGCGCGACCTCGGCCAGCTATGTGCAGGCGGCTGAACTGGCCGCGCAGGGCGAGACCGACAAAGCGGTTGTGGAATTTCAGCAACTGGCCGAAATTGCCCCGCAAGGCTATGCGGGCCTGTCACTGATGCGCGCGGCCATTGCCAAGCAGGAATCGGGTGACCGCGCCGCTGCCGTAAGCCTCTATGATCAGGCCGCCGGAAAATTCGAAGCACCGCGCCACAAACAGCTCGCGCAACTAAAAGCCGCCTATATTCTGGCCGGAGACGGTGCCTATGGCGATGTCATGAGTCGCGTCGGCCCGCTGGCCGAGAAAGACGCGCCTTACGAATATCTGGCCCGCGAGCTTATGGGTTTTGCGGCATTGCAATCGGGCGATGAAAGCACAGCGCGGGAGCAATTTGCCTATCTGCAAAATATCCCCGGCGTGCCCGAAAGCATCAAAGAACGCGCGACACAATCGCTCAGTCTGATGACGGCAGCCAATGCCTCGGTACCGTCGAGCCCGAATGAGGCCCCGGCTGAGATCACCGATCCATCGACCCCGGCAACACCTGATAATGCCACAACACCCGCTAATGAGAGTGGAACCGACAATGAATAAACTTCTTCCAATCGCTTTGACGAGCGCCCTGTTGCTGTCTGCCTGTTCGACGCTGAGCAGTGTCGGGGATGCGATCAATCCGTTCGATAAAACCGAAGCCGAGAAAAAAGCCGAGCAGGGTGAAGTGGGCGGCGAGTCAGAGCGTATTTCGATTCTGGAATTATCTGAATCCCTTGTCGTTGGCGGTACAGTCACGCCTGATCAAATCGTTCTGCCGCCGGCCTATGTCAATACAGATTGGCCTCAAGTCGGCGGCAATCCGCAACATGTTGTCCAGCATACGGGCGCTTCGGGAAGTCTGGACAAAGCCTGGAGCAAAGATATCGGCAAAGGCAGCGGCAGCAAATCCCGCGTTGTTTCAACGCCGGTTATTGCCAATGGTGTGATTTACACGATGGATGGCAGCAATGGCATCCGGGCCATTAGCGAAACATCCGGCGAGAAAATCTGGGAAACCAAAATCGAAGTCGAAGCCAAAGAGAAAACCCGGGAAGGCGGCACGAGCCTGGCTGACCGGATCCGTGATCCGCTATCCTTTGCTGACGGAAGTGGCCGCGACAAAGAATCGATTGGCGGCGGCGTGACTTTTGGGGATGGCAAGATATATGTGGCTTCCGGTCTGGGCGTGATGGTGGCTCTGGACGCACAATCCGGCGCTGAAATCTGGCGCAAGGAAACGCGCACGCCGCTACACAGCGCGCCCGTAACGGCGGATGGCCGCGTCTTTGCGGTCTCTGACGACAATGAACTTTTCGCCTTTAACGCCAATACAGGCGAAGTGATCTGGACCTATCAGGGTATTATCGAAAGCGCGCGCATGCTGACCTCACCCAGCCCGGCAGTTGTGGATGACGTGGTCATTGCACCCTTTTCATCCGGTGAATTGGTGGCGCTACGCGTTCAAAATGGCGGCGTGCTCTGGCAGGATGCGTTATCGTCAACGGCGCGTCTGACGCCACTGGCATCTCTGAATGATATCGCTTCGGGCCCGGCGGTTGCCGATGGTTATGTCATTGCCACAGCCCAAAGCGGCGTGATGACCGCGTTTGATCTGCGGACCGGACAACGGATTTGGTCACAGCCCGCAGGCGCACTTGGCTTTCCTCTGATTGCCGGGGATTTTGTTTATACCGTCACCACAAATGGTCAGGTGGCATGTTTGTCAAAGCTGGACGGGTCTGTGATTTGGATGAAGCAGCTTCCGGCCTTTAAGAATGAGAAAAAACGCAAGAAACGTATCGTTTGGTCAGGCCCTATCCTGGCCGGAGACCGTCTGTTCCTGACATCATCGCGGGGCCGCTCTGTGACAGTGAACCCATATAATGGTGAGATCATCAGCGAGGACAAGCTGGCCGATTCTGTTTTCGTGCCGCCCATAATCGCGAATGAAACGATCTATGTCGTGACGGATGGAGCGAAATTGATCGCTCTGCGATAGCTGATATTGCGCTAAATTTATGACCGAAGAATTGGAACAGGATAGCGCGGCGGATGGGCCGACGCGGCCCGCGCGGCTGGCCATTATCGGCCGCCCGAATGTGGGTAAATCGACCCTGTTTAACCGGCTGGCGGGCAAGAAACTCGCCATTGTCAATGATACACCCGGCGTAACGCGCGACGTGCGTGAGGCCAGCTCCCGTTTCAGAGGACATAATCTAACCCTAATGGATACAGCCGGGTTTGAGAATGCAAAAGGCGAGAAGCTGGAGGCCCGCATGCGCGCCCAAACCGAGGCGGCGGTGCTCGACGCAGATGTCTGTCTGTTCGTTTATGATGCGCGCGAGGGCGTGACCCCACTGGATCGCATCTTTGCCGAATTTGTCCGAAAAACAGGCAAGCCCATCGTGCTGGTGGCCAATAAATGTGAAAGCCGGGCAGGGGATGTCGGCGCGACTGAGGGCTATTCCCTCGGCATGGGCGACCCTATCGAAGTTGCCGCTGAGCACAATATAGGCATGACCGAATTGGATGACGCCATCGAAATGGCGCTGCGTGATGTGGTTTTGACTGAGCCCGAAGAGGTGCTGGATAAATCCGAAGCGCCTGTTCGCATTGCCATTGTCGGCCGTCCCAATGCGGGCAAATCAACCCTGATTAATACGCTGATTGGTGAAGACCGTTTGCTGACGGGGCCGGAGGCCGGCGTGACGCGTGATTCCATTACGATTGATTTTGTTTGGCAGGGCCGCCGTGTCCAATTCCATGATACGGCTGGGATGCGTAAAAAGGCCAAGGTGCAGGAAACGCTGGAAAAAATGTCCGTCCAGGACACGCTGCGGGCGATTAAATTCGCGCAGGTTGTGGTTCTGTTGATGGATGCGACATCGCCTTACGACAAACAGGATTTGCAAATCGCGGATCTGTGTGAACGGGAAGGGCGCGCGCTTGTCATTGGCGTAACGAAATGGGATCTGGTTGAGAATAAGTCTGAAATGGCCAAGGCCTTACGCGAACAAGCCGCCCGCCTTCTGCCGCAGCTCAAAGGCGTGCCGGTCGTTATGTTTTCGGGCCTGACTGGAAAATCCGTTGACCGGCTTCTGCCCGCCATTGAACGGGTTCAAATTGACTGGTCCGCCAAGCTGAAAACGTCAGAGCTCAATGACTGGCTGTCTGAAAAAGTTGCCCGTCATCCACCGCCTGCCGTCAATGGTCGCCGGATTAAACCCAAATATATTAGCCAGACCAAGACACGCCCGCCAACCTTTGTGCTTAAATGCTCCCGCGCGACGAAACTCCCGGCGAGCTATAAACGCTATCTTGTCAATGGTTTACGTGAAGACTTTGATCTCCCCGCTGTACCGATCCGGTTCTATGTCAAAGCCGATGAAAACCCCTATCACCAATCCGACCGCTCCGGCCGCCAAAGACGCACCCCTAATAATAAGCGGGACTAAAACGGATTAGCATCATTGACCTGCAAATGAATGGCTGAGGGTTATTACAAACTCCCTCTCCCT
>JAHDHS010000005.1 GCA_020631215.1 Hellea sp.
ACCCGGTCAGGTCGGGAACGAAGCAGCCGCATGCGAGTCCTTGTCGGGTCAGGTGCAGCCTTCCACTCAGTGTAATTTTTCGGAGAAAAATAAATATAAGGCGAGGTAGAATTTTCCGAAGGAAAAATCTACAGGCCGCTTACCTTTAGTCCCGCCGCTCAACTATCATCGGCATCCCGTTTTCGGATTGGATTGTGACGCGCATGACCGGCCATGGCGGTTTGCCTGTTGCATAGTCAAAACGGTATTTTTTGGAAATGAGCGCAATTAGGATTGCCGCCTCCTGCATGGCAAAACGCTGCCCGATACAAACACGGTGCCCCAGACCAAAGGGAAGATATTGAAAGCGATCAATCTTACCCCGCTGCTCCGGTAAAAACCTTGCAGGATCAAAAGCAAACGGCCGTTCCCACAACGTCTCATGCCGGTGCAACGTCCAAAGATTGATCAAAACCGAGGTCGTGGCTTTGATCTCCAGCCCCTCAAAATGATCATCCTCTTTGGCAATTCTTGATATGATCGGGGCGGGCGGGAATAGCCGCATAGCCTCCTCGAAACAGGCCATGGCCCAAGGCATATGCTGATCCCATTGATCAGGCGGCAGAGATGTGTCCAGCGCATCAACTTCGGCTTCCAAACGGTCTCGCGCAGAGGTGTCCTGCGAAAGCAGATAATACATCCATGTCAAAGCCCGCGAGGTGGTTTCATGCCCTGCCCCGATAAAGGTAAGTAGCTGATCTTCGATTTCATCATCACTGAGCGGTTTTCCTTCTTCCACACCTGCCATCAGCAAATGCGTTAAAAAGTCTTCCGGAACAGATTGGTCGGACTCCATTTTTTCACGCCGCATCAGGATAAGCTCCCGAATCATGCCGCGCATATTCTGAATAGCTTTCCGGCCCCGCAAACGGGACAAGCGAGGCATCCATGACGGGGCCTGAATGATATCCAGCGGATCAGGATTGCCCAGATGTTTCAAGAAAGACGCCACGTCTTTGAGAACCGCTTCCGTACCATTTTGAATATCGCCTGAAAACAAACTGTCAGATAAAACAACATAAGCGAGTTCCAGCATTTTTTGCGAGAATGAAAATTTACCGGGCTCGTTAAACAAGCGGGGTAGAATATCGTCTATCGTCTCCCGCATGCGAGGCCCAAAGGTCTTGACCTGACGCGGGACAAAGATAGGTGAGATTACCCGGCGGGAATGCCTCCATATATCACCCTCAGAGGTCAAAAGCCCGTCCTTTAAAATGGGCTTTAGAACAGCCTGCCGCAAAGGGTGCAGATCATAGTTTCGGGCATTTTCTACAAAACAGTGCCGGATCATGGCTGGATCATGCGCCACGGTCAGGGTCACGTTTAAAACGCGGCTACGCGTCACAGGATCGGTTTGCGTGACCTCGGTCGAGGCCGCGACGGGATTACGGCTGGTCATCCAGACGGATTTGAAAAGCTCCCAGCGGGTCCAGTCATCCGGGTGTTTGGGGACAAGTTCTGGGATCGAAGGGACAAAATAACCATACTCCCAATGCGGGGGCGGGCGTCTATTGAAACTGTGACGTTTCTCTTTCTTGCGGGGCATATTGGCTCCAATCACTTCACCCTAACCGTCACGCCACGCGCGTCAATTTCCGATTTTGCATAGCCGCTGACCGCTATTCTGTGGACGGGCGTCCGCTTGCGCTTTGCAAGAGCCATACACCTGCCTATAGTCACCCAATGAGCGAGTCTCCGGAAAAGAGCGAAACCCCGCCTGCCTATCAGGTTTTGGCGCGTAAATACCGCCCGACAACCTTTGAGGATATGATCGGGCAGG
Organism: Hellea sp.; assembly: GCA_020631215.1. Taxonomy (GTDB): domain Bacteria; phylum Pseudomonadota; class Alphaproteobacteria; order Caulobacterales; family Maricaulaceae; genus Litorimonas. The sequence continues at coordinate 1,820 of JAHDHS010000005.1, forward strand.
ATGCCATGGTGACAACCTTGAAAAATGCTTTTGAGGCCAATCGCGTGGCCCATGCTTTCATGCTGACGGGGGTGCGCGGCATCGGTAAGACGACGACGGCGCGATTGCTCGCGCGGGCGCTGAATTATGAAAGTGATGACATCGACGGCCCGTCCGTCGACCTGTCAAACCCCGGCAAGCATTGCGAGCTGATCATGGCCTCCACCCATATGGATGTGCTGGAAATGGATGCGGCCTCGCGGACTGGCGTCGAGAATATGCGCGAAATGCTCGATGGCGTCAGATATGCTCCCGCCACGGCGCGTTACAAAGTCTATATTATTGACGAGGTGCACATGCTCTCGACGGGGGCGTTTAACGCCCTGCTGAAAACGCTGGAAGAGCCGCCCGACCACGCCAAGTTTATTTTTGCCACAACCGAAATCCGCAAAGTGCCGATCACAGTGCTGTCGCGTTGTCAGCGTTTTGATCTACGCCGTGTCGATGCCGGTGTTTTGAAAACCCACCTTTTCGGCATTTGCGACAAGGAAGGCGTCAAGATTTCAGGCGAAGGCCTGGCCATGATTGCCCGCGCCGCCGAAGGCTCTGTGCGGGATGGTTTGTCATTGCTTGATCAGGCCATTGTGCAAGCAGGGCTGGATGGCGATGAAGTAACAGGCGAACAAGTCCGAACCATGCTGGGCTTGGCCGATCGCGTGCGGATCATGGATTTGTTTGAAATGGCCGCGCGCGGCGATACCAAAGGCGCGCTGCTGGAAATGCGGGCGCAATATGATGACGGGGCGGCCCCGGGCGTTGTCATGCGGGATTTGCTGGATATTTGTCACGACATTTCACGCGCCAAGACTTTGGGCGAGGACGCCGAATTTGACGTTGCTCCCGATCAGGCCACGCGCATGCGAGATTTGGGGGAAGATCAAAGCGTAGGGCAGCTCACCCGTCTGTGGCAGGTCTTAATGGCAGCACATGCCGAAGTGCGCATTGCGCCCGATCCGCTGGCGGCTGCGGAGATGGCCTTGTTGAAATTGTCTTTGGCCGGACAAATGCCGCCACCGGAACTGGCCGCGCAAATTATCGAAGCTGCCCAGCAGCAAAAAGCCGAGGGCGGAAAAGGCCTGCCGGAGATCAGCGCGGCGCATAATACGCCCCCTACGGGCTCTTCAGAGGCCATTGCATCTCAGACTATGACGACCCCGCCCGCATCCTCCCCTGCCGCGACCATGTCAGCACCCAAAGCTGCGCCGACATCGGAACCAAAAATTCAAATCGGCACACTGGAAGATTTTGTCGAAGCTTTGCCAAAGACCCAGATAAAATTACGATCTGACATCGAACGTTATGTTCGGGTCGTCTCATTTGGACAAGGCAAGGCAGAACTGAACATCACCGATCCGCGCCAAACGGCCTTGATTGGGAAAATTGTGCAGGCCCTCCTAGATATGACAGGCGATCTGTGGGTTATTTCGCCCACCAACCAAGAAGGCGCCCCAAGCCTGTCCGAGCAAAAGCGCACAGCAAAAAAGACTCGCGACGCGGAAGAGCGCGCCCATCCCGCATTTTCGCACTCACTGCTAAAAGACGCAAAGCTACTTGGCATTAAGGACCGCATTACCAATATAATTCAGGCAGATTTCACCCCTGAAGAGGATTAAAAAATGAAAGATTTAATGGGCTTGATGAAACAGGCCAAAGAGATGCAGAAAAAGATGGAGGCCGCGCAGGCTGAAGTCGCCGATATCGTTGTGGAAGGCCGCTCAGGCGGCGGACTGGTCACATTATCATTAACTGGCGAAGGCAATATCAAATCACTTAGACTGGATGCCTCCCTTTTTGGCTCTGCTGAACAAGGTGATATTGAAATGGCCGAAGATTTGATCATTGCGGCCTATCAAGACGCTAAATCCAAGGCTGATGAGAAAAAGGCCGAAACCATGAAAGATGCCATGGGCGATATCCCCCTACCGCCGGGGTTAAAACTCTAAATGCGCCGGGCTCTGCGGGCAGTTATTTTATCGGGTCTTTTGGCCGCGTCTCCGGCTTTTACGCCCGTTTTGGCCAAAGACAATAATCCGGCAGCCAAGGCGGTGTTTGGCTATGACAGCGCGCATCATCCGGTACTAGCCAAACATGGCATGGTATCAGCCCAAGACCGGCTAGCCGCAGAAGTCGGGCGGGACATTCTACAGCGCGGCGGCAATGCCATTGATGCGGCCGTCGCAACAGGTTTTGCGCTTGCTGTCACTCACCCCCAAGCCGGAAATCTGGGCGGGGGCGGGTTCATGCTGATCCGTGACGCCGAAAGTGGAGAGATAACTGCGCTTGATTTCCGCGAAATGGCTCCGGAGGCCGCCAGCCGGGACATGTATTTGGGCCCGGACGGAGAGGTTGATAATAAGCTCGCGCAATATTCCCGTCTCTCTGCGGGCGTGCCGGGCACGGTCATGGGCCTGCTCGATGCGCTGGATGAGCATGGCACAATGACCCGGCGGCAGGTTCTGGGGCCCGCGATAAGATTGGCCTCGCAGGGCTTTGAGGTCAGCCCTGCCTTGGCGCAAAGCCTTGAGGGGCACCGCGAAGAATTATCCGCAGACCCAAGCTCAGTGGAATATTTTCTTGGCCGCAAATCCGGCAGCAAGTTCATGCAGACCGATCTGGCGACAACATTGCGCCGGATCGCCAATTCGGGCCGCGCAGGGTTTTACGAAGGCCGGACGGCTGATTTGATTGTCGCGGAGATGGAGTCCGGCGGCGGTCTGATCACGCATGAGGATTTACGCAATTATAAAACCGTGACCCGCGCCCCCGTGAAAGGTCAATATAAAGGCTATGACGTTTATGCTATGAGCCCGCCCAGCTCCGGGGGTGTTCATATCGTGCAAATGCTCAATATTCTCTCGGGCTATGATTTGCGCGCGGATGGGCATAATTCAGCTGCCTATTTGCACAAATTAATTGAGGTCATGCGGCGGGCCTATGCCGACCGATCCAAATATCTCGGCGATCCGGATTTTGTAGATGTGCCGGTCAAGGATTTGACGGCCCAAGCCTATGCTGACGCGCTGCGAGGTACAATTGATCTCAGCGAAGCGTCTTCGTCAGAGGACATCTTGCCGGGCGCGGAGCTGCCATATGAGTCGCAAAATACGACGCATTATTCGGTAATCGATAAAGACGGCAATGCGGTGTCTGTGACCTATACGCTGAATTTTTCTTATGGCAGCGGTTATAGCGTCGATGGGGCGGGGTTTCTTTTGAACAACGAAATGGATGATTTTTCGGCCAAACCCGGCGCGCCCAATGGCTATGGCTTAATCGGCGGAGAGGCCAATAAAATAGCGCCGCGCAAAAGACCCCTCTCCTCCATGACCCCTATGATCGTGACCAAGGACGGTCAGGTGAAGCTGGTCACAGGCAGCCCCGGCGGTTCCACCATCATCACCGCAGTCATGCAGGTCGCCCTCAATGTCATGGAATGGGATATGAATTTGGCTGAAGCCACGCACCGGCCGCGCATGCATCATCAATGGCTGCCTGATATCATCATTACAGAGCCTGGCATATCCGCTGATACGCTAGATAAGCTGTCTATCATGGGACATAATCTGCCAAAGAATGATAAGGATGGCTACGCCCACACAATTCTGGGCCGCGTGAATTCTGTCGGGCAGGATGGCGGCTATGCCGTTGGGGCGGCGGATCCCCGCGGGCCGAAATCGGCGGCTGTCGGGTATTAAGCCGTGCCAAGCCTGAATGTCAGTCCCGAGATTGAGCGGCTCATCAGCCTGCTGTCCAAACTGCCCGGCCTCGGCCCGCGCTCGGCCCGCCGTGCGGCGCTGGCTATGCTGAAAAATCCGAACAAGGTGATGGTGCCGCTGACCCAAGCCATGAGCGAGGCAGCGGAGAAAATTTCAACCTGCAGCACTTGCGGCAATGTAGATGCGCAAAATCCTTGCCATATCTGCAGCGCGCCGGGGCGCGATCCCGGCTCTATCTGCGTTGTGCAGGATGTGGCCGATCTCTGGGCGATGGAGCGAGCAGGCGCTTTTCGCGGGACTTACCACATATTGGGCGGGACTTTGTCGGCGCTGGACGGTATCCGGCCGGAAGACCTAAACATTGCCAGCCTCATTGAACGCGCAGGCCGTGAAGAGGTCAAGGAAATTATCCTTGCCATGAACGCCACAGTCGATGGACAGACTACGGCGCATTATATCACCGACCATTTGCAAGATGCGGGCGTGTCCGTTTCGCGTCTGGCCCATGGCGTGCCTGTCGGCGGAGAGCTGGATTATCTGGATGACGGCACCATCACGGCAGCCATGAAATCACGGCGACCTTTTTAGATCATGGCGGGCGTAGCCGATCTATCCGGTGCCTTATCCAAACCCTCGGGGCTGTTCCTGATTGCAGCCAATCTTATCCCGCTCGCAGGCGTTCTGTTTTTTGGCTGGGATGTCGCCACGATCATCGTGCTATATTGGCTGGAAGGTGTGATTATTGGCGGGATCAATATCATCAAAATTCTGACCTGTAGAAAATTAGGGGACAATATATGGATCAGCGCTTTGATCAATCTGTTCACAGCCGCGTTCTTCACCGTCCATTATGGTATGTTCACCTTCATTCACGGGACTTTTGTTGCAACTCTGTTCAAGGCTGAAACCCTGATGGCAGGAATTTTGGATGGCGGACCACTCATGTGGGCTGGACTAAGCTTCTTGATCAGCCATTTGTTTTCCTTGCTGGTCAATTTCTTTGGACGACAGGAATATCTGTACCGCACTGCCCAGGAGCAGATGATGCGGCCCTATGGCAGGGTAATCGTCATGCATATGGTTATCATTCTGGGCGGTGGTTTGCTGATGCTTTTTGGCGGGCCTATCGCCGCATTGATGTTACTGATCGCATTGAAAATTGCCTTGGATTTATACGCGCACCAAAAAGATCATGACAAGGCGGCAAAGTTTCAGCTTTAGATTTCCTCCAGCACAGATTTACCCCGTTTGCCATTGGTCCATTGCCAATCTTCATGCAGTCGCAGACGCCCATTTTCCAGCCTCTCAGGCGTGGTGATGCAACTGCCCGTGCGAAGCTCCCAATCCTGATCCAGATGATGATAGCGGGCTTCCAAGATACCGTCTTCATCCATCACCCCGATCAGGTGACCGAATTGGATGTCCCCGCCGGAATATGTCGCCGTCACGCGCCAGCCCAATTGTTCATATTTAAAGATCGTCGTCGATGAGGTCTGAGAGTTTTCCGACATTTCAACCGGCCGGAAAAGCCGCCCGCCATACCAGACACTCATGATGCTTTCTTTCCGCTGCCCGAAGGATGAAGCCGCTGCACATTATCGCCGGAAATTTGATCCTCAACATCCAGGCTTTCAATCTTATCCGCCCGGTTAGTAATCTTCTCCGTGCTGATCCGAATCTGGCGCATATCCTCTGTCGTCTGCGTAAAGTGCTGCTGCAATTTCGCGACGCGTTCATCCAGCCGGGTCACATCTTTGCTCATGATGCCAACCTCTCGCTGGATAATATGAGCCTGCTCGCGCATCGCCGCATCTTTCATCACTGCCCGCATAGTGTGGAGCGTCGCCATGAAAGTCGATGGCGAAACAATTACAACCTTTTGGTCAAACCCCTTTTTGATGACATCTTCGAAATTGGCGTGAAGCTCCGCATAGACTGCCTCAGATGGGAGGAAGAGTAAAGCGACCTCATGTGTCTCACCAAATATAAGATATTTATCGGCGATGGCTTTGATATGAGTGGTCATGTCCCGGGCAAAGTCCCGGCGCGCCTGAACCTCTTCGCCGGTATTTTCAGCCGCCGTCAAGCGCTGCCAAGCCTCCATCGGGAATTTACTGTCAATCGCCACGTCGCCATAACCGTCCGGCATATGGATCAATGCGTCCACGCGCTTAGAATTTGAAAGGGTCGCCTGAAATGAATAGGCATTTGGCGGCATTAGATTGGTGATGATGTCCTGCATTTGCATTTCACCAAACGCCCCGCGCGATTGCTTATTGGACAACAGGTTTTGCAAACCAGAAACCTCGCCGGATAAAGTTTCAATGTTTTTTTGCGCCCGATCAATAATGCCCAGTCGCTCATGAAGTTGCTTTAAGTTCTGAGCGCTGCGTTCCTGCGTTTCCATCAGGCTCATGCCGACGCGTTCTGTCACTTTAGACAGGCGGTTATCGAGATTTTCCCGAAACACAGCATCGCGCTGCGCGCTGTCTTCAGCAAATTGCGCGAGGCGTCCTTGAAGCTCTGTTTGCTGCCGGTGCATATCACTGATCTGTTGCCGTAAAATTTGCGCCTGCGGGTTTTTGCGGGGCCAGAAAGCCGCCAGCAAAATACCGCATAACAAAAGCAAGGCCCCGATCAACAGCTCAATCAAGGTTATCGCCACACCGGAAAACTCAATAACAGGTTCCATATTTGTTCTCTTTGCCATATTTTTCGAGTCGAGAAAAGAGCGGATTAGCTGAATTACTCGATCATCCACTGGCAAATACCTTTTGCGGCGTTTTATTCTTCACTTTAGCGCATGGGCAAATGCAAATTGCTCTCAGAATTGCCCCGTTTGTTAAGTTTACGTTAACATGACTTAAACTAGTTTTAACAAAATCGATTGTCATCTTGGTGTGACATTTGCCATATATTTATATATATACAGAAGTTCGAGACTTTCGGGCTGAGGGGCAAGACGGAAGGAAAAAGCGGTTGCCGTGAAGAAAACGGATTTCATATCATCCGAAAAATGGAGTGTTTTCAAGGCGATATCTATCGCCTCTTTGGCGCTATCTATGGGCTTTGCGGGCCTACCAGCCTATGCTCAAGATAAAGCTGACACTAACGGGACCAATGCGCAACAGACTCGAAATGTATCACCTTCGGACGGGTTGAGTCTCAATTTGAACGGCCTTAGCCCAGAAAGCCTCACCAACCGCTATGAATATACGCCTTTGGATTTACCGGCAGAATCCGTCGGCTCAAGCCTTTTCAAGCTGGATCTATCCAATCCTGATTGCTTGACAGGCGAAACACAATGTCTTCGCCGTGATGATATTGACCTAGGTATTTCTAAATCCATTACAGCACTCTCACAGACCGGCATTGACTTTACATTGACCCCCCGCGCCAGCTTGCGCTTCGACGATGATGGCCGCTCGGCACTTGTCGGAGCCGTGATCGAAATCGGCGAGGATCTGCGTGAAGGGTCGGATTTTGACAATAATACATGGTATTTCTTTGCGGGCGCGGATGCCGAGGCTCTGACCTACTCGCCTAATTCTGTCTCTCGGCTGACCAGTGGCCAGTTCCATTTGCAGGACCGCATCATTGTCGGCGACGCGCAGGCCGGGCTGGGTTACCGCTTGGGCGACACGGATGTATCCCTGTCCTATATGCGCCGCGAGGCCACGGCTGAGGATTTCAGCTTCAAGGAAGATGCCGCTGCGCTTTCCTTTACCTGGAAGCGATAGACCCTTACCCCAATATTGTTGACCTGACAGGCTGACCCGCCTATGCGGCGCGGTATGAGCGATGATATCTATATGAAAGCCAAAGCCTGGCCGTTTGAACAGGCCAGAATGATCCTGCGCCGTCTGGAGATCGAAAAGAAACGCGGCATAAAACGCGGAGACCGCCCGGTCATTTTCGAAACAGGTTACGGCCCCTCCGGCCTGCCCCATATCGGCACCTTTGGCGAAGTGGTGCGCACGACCATGGTGCGCAACGCCTTCATCGCCATGACAGATGGCAAGATCGCGACAAAGCTGATCTGCGTCTCGGATGACATGGATGGTATGCGCAAAGTTCCGCCAACAGTGCCCAACCCGCAAGAGCTCGAACCTTATCTGCAACAGCCGCTGACGGATGTGCCTGACCCTTTTGGCACGCATGCCAGCTATGGCGCGCATATGAATAGCCGTCTTTGTGCTTTTCTGGACGGGTTTAGGTTTGACTATGAATTTAAATCCGCGACCGAGCTTTACCGCAGCGGTGCTTATGATGAGTATCTGCTTAGGGCGCTGGAAAAGTTCGATGATATAATGGCGGTGATGTTGCCGACATTGGGCGAAGAACGCCGCGCGACTTACAGTCCCTTTCTGCCAATCAGCCCATCTACGGGTCGGGTGCTTTACGTGCCGATGAAAGACGTCAATGCCAAGGACGGGACGATCACTTTTGATGATGAGGACGGCACAGAGGTGACAATCCCGGTCACAGGCGGTCACGCTAAGCTGCAATGGAAACCTGATTTTGGCATGCGCTGGGCGGCATTGGGCGTGGATTTTGAAATGTTTGGCAAAGATCATCAGGACAATGCCCCCATCTATACCCGAATTTGCAAAATCCTAGGGGCCGATGCCCCTGTGCAATATGTCTATGAGCTGTTTCTGGACGAAAAAGGCGAAAAAATCTCCAAATCTAAGGGCAATGGTATCTCGGTCGAAGACTGGCTCGCCTATGCGCCGCCTGAAAGCCTGTCTCTGTTTCAGTTCCAAAAGCCGCGCGCCGCGAAGAAGCTCTATTTCGATGTCATTCCCAAGGCTGTGGATGAATATTTCCAGCATTTGGCGGCTTTTAAGACTCAAGACGAGACAGCCAAACTCTCCAATCCGGTCTGGCATATTCACAATGGCAATCCGCCTGAATTCGTGCCGCCCGTGACCTTTGCGTTGCTGCTTAATCTGGTCAGCGCCGCCAATGCGTCGGACAAAGACATTCTCTGGGGCTTTATTCAGCGTTATGAACCCGCCGCCAATCCGGCGGATAATCCGGCGCTGGACGCGCTGGCAGGCTATGCCATCCGTTATTATCAGGACTTTGTGAAACCGGCCAAGACCTATCGCGAGCCAACGGATCAAGAACGCAAGGCGCTCTCTGATTTGACCGGCCGCCTGCGATCTGTCCCAAAAGCCGAACAGGCGGACGGCGAAGCCTTGCAGACCTTGATTTTTTCAGTTGGCAAGGATCACGATTTTGAAAATCTGCGTAATTGGTTCAAAGCAATTTACGAGGTTTGCCTCGGCCAAAGCCAGGGCCCGCGCTTTGGGTCTTTCGTCGCCATTTACGGCCCCGAAGAAACGGCGACCCTTATAGATCAAGCTTTGACAGGAAAACTATCTTAAAAGAATGATGTCCGGCTTAGCTTACGCCCACAGCAGTTTTGGCCATATTGGTAACAGCGACATAGTCGAGTTTACCCGTGCCAAGGACAGGAACTTGGGCGACAGGGATGATCTTCTTCGGGACTGAAATTTCAGGCACGCCGTGGGTTTTGGCCCAAGTCATAAGCTCGTGACGTTTAGCGTCGGCGTGGTCCGTGATCAGGATAATTTGTTCACCGCGTTTGGAATCTGGCACAATGGCGGCGGCATGCATGTGATCCGGCCAGACGGCTGAGGCGCAATTTTCTACCACTGTCAGCGAGACCATTTCCCCTCCGATTTTGGCAAAGCGCTTGATCCGGCCGCGAATAACATAATGACCTTCTTCATCAACCGACACGACATCGCCGGTATTGTGCCAGCCATCTTTCAGCGGGACGACCTGCCCCGGATTATCCGCCGAGATATAGCCCTTCATAATGTTAGGCCCGCGCACCCATAGACAGCCGCCCTCGGACAAGCCTTCAACAGGTTCCAGACGGGCCTCAATCCCGGGCAACATTTTGCCTATGGTGCCGCCGCGGATATCCCCGGGCTGATTAGCGGCCAAAACCGGCGCACATTCGGTCACGCCATAGCCTTCCAGAACCTCCATGGTGAAGCGCTCTTCGGCAACGCGGCGGGTTTCCTCACGCACGCGCTCCGCTCCGCAGACCGCAATACGCAGGCTACTGAGACCGCCATCTGCGCTGGCGCGCATATATTGTTGAAGGAATGTGTCCGTTGCAAAAAGGATTGTCGAGCGAGTTTTGTGGATACGTTTAGCGATGGTTTTCGTCTGTAGCGGTGATGGATGCAGGACAACCTTGTTACCACTGAGGATCGGCCAAAGTGTGCCCGCCGTTAGGCCGTAACAATGAAAAGTCGGCAGAGGGTTAAAGAAAATATCGGTATCCTCAAGTTCAACATGCTGCTCAATTTGCTCAACATTCGCCAGAATATTGGCATGAGTTAACACAACGCCTTTGGGGTTGCCTTCTGTGCCGGACGTAAACAGAATGACCCCAGTCTCATCCGCTGATGGGCTCGGCGCTAATAACTTCGGTATGGAGGGGCCAAGCACGGCCCGGAGTTTACCGCCCAGTCCGATTTCTTCGCGCATATCCTCCAGATAAACCAGATTAACATGTTCTGAGAGCTCTTTTTCGAGCGAGGCGAGCCCGCCGACTTCGATAAATTTATGAGCCGTAATCACAGTTTTCAATGGCGCTGTGTTCGCGGCGGCTTTTAGGTTCTTAATGCCTGCAGTAAAGTTGAGCATTGCCGGGATACGCCCCGCCGCATGCACAGCCAGAAGCGCGATAACCGCCCCTGCCCCGGTCGGCAGCAAAATACCGACATTTTCATTCCGTTCTGTGATTTTCCGCAAGGGCGATGACAGGGCAAAAGCCGCGCGGCGGATATCCTTATAGGCCAATTGCCGTCCGTCACCATCCGTGACGATTTTCATATCGCCGCCATAGGTTTTGGCGGCATCGAGGAAAGCTTCGAATATATTGCGGCGGATTCGCTTTTGGCCTCTCTTGGAGAGCTCTTCCGCTTTTAAAATCTCTGTTGTGACTGCAGTGTCCACCCAACGCCTCTTTTGTTATTTTTGAGCCAGCGAACTGTGTAACCTATTCAGGCGAGCAGTGCAAAGCCTAAGCCGCTATCCCGCCGCCCGCCGCCACGCCGGCGCGGCGGATGGAATGCCGAACATATAGCCCTGCAAATAATCAACCCCCAGACGGCGAAGCAGCTCTGCATCAGCGCGGTCATCTACCATTTCCGCCACGGTCTTAACGGAGAATGTCTGTGCCAAATCCACCATCATACGCACAAAAGTTTCCTTATGAGGTTCGGTCGCAATGCCTTGAATATAACTGCCATCAATTTTGATCGAATCCGCTTCTATCGCCATCAGATTGCGGAACGTGGTGTAGCCAGATCCAAAATCATCAATCGCAAAGGCGCAGCCCAGCTTGCGGGTTTCAACCGAGAAGAAACTGGCCAGCCCCGGATCATCCAGCGCGGCGGTTTCGGTCAGTTCCAGTGTCAGGCGCCCAGCGTCTTGCCCCAAGGATTTCAGCGCCAGCAGATAGTCTTCAACAGCAGCCTCATCACGTAAAGTGGCCGCCGAAACGTTCAAGGCCAGATGTACGTCCGGCATAGTGCGCAAGGTTTCAGCCGCCAATTCCAACGCCCGGCGGTCTAGTAAATGCACCAGGCCCAGTTTTTCAGCCGCCATAATGACCGCCCCCGCACTGTAAATTTCACCGTCCTCCCGGCGTAAGCGCAGCAAGCATTCGTAATGGTGTAAATCACGCGTGCGGGCATCCACAATGGGTTGATAGGCCAGAGAAATCCGGCGTTCATTTAGCGCGGCGATGATCTCTTGCGTCATCTCTTCGTCCTGACGTTTCGGAACTAAAGGCGCCGCCAAATTCTGTGCGGCTGAGTCATAAAAGCTGACATGCCAGCCCGGCTGAATTTCTTGATCGTCTAGGATCGAACGCGTTTGCATCAAAGCTTCGCTGGCCGATACAGCCTCCGCGCTTAACAACATGACAGCCGATGAAAACTCCAGATACAGCCCTCCATGTGGTGTTTGATAAGGGATATCGAGCAATGGGGCCTTTAGGCGTTCCAGAGCCGTCTCAATGGCGGGGCGGTCTACATCAATCAGGCAAATCCCAAAATCCGACCCATCCAGCCGGGCTAGATGATCCGGCGTGCGCAGCAAACTGCCCAGACGCTGACCGATTTTCGAAATCAACCGATCACCCGTTTCATAGCCGTAAATGTTATTAATTTCGGACAAGTTGGTCACTCGCAGACGAATGAGTGCCGCTTCGCTATGTTGACGTTTTATCAAGGCATGAACGTGATTGACGGCATCGGTAAAACTCGCGCTGTTCATCAGGCCCGACAGCGCGTCGTAGCGGCTGTTATAGGCGGCTTTTTCCAGTTCCTGCTTTGCCCGGTCCACCTGACGGAATACCCCTATAATCTCTGATGGCACCGGCCCCTCACCTGACAGGCGCTCTCCGGTTTCTTCAATCCAAATCTGCTCACCCGTATCCAGACGTAGCTGATAGCTAAGGCGGTATTGCGCGCCCTCCCAGGTCAGACGCTTTATGGCTGCATTCCGCTGGCTTTGATCTGCGAAAGACAGGCGATCCGTCCAGTCGGTTAGGGTTTTGGGAACATCACCGCTGTGATGCCGTAGAAGCCGCGCCGCTCGATCAGGATAGTCAAATTTCAATATCTGTCCGCCTGTAAGAGTAAAGGGAATAGCCTCAAGCAGGCTGAATATACGGCCCAGATGGGTCGCATCGGGCAAAGGTCGGGCCTGCCCAATGATCTCTGCACGGGTGAGCTTATCCTTACGCATGGACATAGCCGCCAATTATGTTTCGGCTATTCCGCAAAGCCGTCACCCACTGCAAAATCACGCCGCGCACTGGCGATTGTCACCATAAACCCAGCCATGACATCCAGCAGCGCCATCAATCCAATCAGGAAAAAGACTGAGGTCGCAAAGGCCGGAAACATTAGAAACTCCACTAAACATACAATGAAAAGCACGAGTGAGAACGCGTGGTTCATAACGGCCGCCCGGCCAATACCGGTCGATTTGATCAATTCAAAAAACAGCATCAGAAGCGAAAACATGATCAGCGCGTGACCCGGCGTTATGTGCCATGTCGTGCCGCTGACCATCGGGACAGACAGAAAATCTGTATCCAGCCGCGTGCGCACAGCTTCTGCCGTAGCAAAGGCTTTGCCGCTAAAGGCCAGCACATTATAGACCAAAACAGGAATGATCATCAGCGGAAATACGGTAAAGAACTGCACGTTTAGCGTCTCCCACGTCGTGCGCGAATCAAAGGTTTAACGAATTCTAAACGCTAAAGGGCTGTCAAAGTGTTAACAAGGGGAGAACTTTAAGCATCGAAACCGGAGGCGTAACTATTGGCCAGAGTTTTTCGCACCAGGTCACCCTCTGTCAATGCATCCTCTGGCACGCCGTAAATCAAAACCGGGTCAAACCAACCCTTGGATATGGCTTGGTTCAGCAAGTCCTCAGCGGAGAGGCATTTGCGTCCGGCCTTGGAAGAAAGCTGAAAGTCCACCGGCCCGACGCCGTGATAAGCCCGGTATATAACCTCGGTACAGACCAGCCGGTCAGATGTTCCAAAATCAAAGATAAAATCATAAAGCTTGCCGGCATGGCTCATCGCGCGAGAGATCGCCCGGTTGATCTCTGCATCCGGCAATCTGGGCCGCAACACAACGAAAGCATCGACTTGCAGCGTTTCTTCGATCGGGCGCAGGAGAACGCCATCTTTCTTGGCTTCAATAATATTGATCGTTTCATCGCCGCTATGTTTATAGCCATCCGACACATCATCAATGCCGAGCCCGCGGCGCTTCTCCTGCGAACCAATATACATCGCCCCATGCGGCCAGAAGCCGGGCAAAAATAGATTACTCATGGCGTCATCATGGCGCGTGACAAACACGTCCCCCGGATGCAACTTGGTTTTCAATTGCTCGATCACATCCGGCGTGACCCGTTTCGGCGCGCCATATGATTTCACCAACGGAATTCGCAAATCGGCAACATCAGACCCCGTACCTTCGAAGATCGCAAATAGGGCTTTACGATTGGTCGACAAACCGCGCCGGCGCAGTGAAAATTTCACAAACCGTCCATAACGGCGCAAATGATCGCCGCGTGAAGCACTGGGCAAATTCAGCGCCGTCAAAATTTTTGCAACAGGCAGCAAGTCTTCAGTGTCCAATGCAGCCATCACTTGATCTTGATGAGCGTCGAAGAAATCCCTCGCTTGATAAAAACCCCGCATCCGAAAGACAGAGGTCAATTGGCGGTAAAGCCGGGTAAAGCTCTTGCGTTTCAGGCTGTAGCGCGGTTCCGCCTCATCCAGCTTCTGCCAGACAATGTCCCGTTTACGCGCCAGCCCTATAAGATACTCACCGCTGCGTACAATGATCTCTGCCCCGCAAAAGGCGATGCCAAAACCTTGCAGATATTGCGGGGTCAAATCACCTTTGATGGCAGTTTTATATCGTTGCTTAAGTCCTTGAATCATTTGCCAGATGGCGGCGCGCATTCCAAGGTAATGCGCATAAGCTTCACGCAAGCGCTCATCCTCCACGGGGTCATAATACCCCCGCGCCTCTGCGGCCTGACTGTCGGCGAGGAGGCGGTTCATATCGGCCGGACTAGGCAATGCCGCATAGGACGCTTGAAGGATACGGGCCGCGTCGGGCAGGCTGATTTCGCGCTGATAAGGACGGCCCATATGAGTCCTTAAACCTCGTCCCAGCCGCCGGGGTTTTTAAACCGCTTATTCAGCCACATCACCCCGCGCAAATCCGCAATAGAAACCTTTAGCCGCCCGAAATTCGTATATTTGGACACGCCAAATTCACGCGGGCGGTGGTTCACATCACAGAACTCTACCTTGTAGCCCTCGCGCAGCATCAAGGCCGGCAGGTAGCGGTGGATGTGATCGAAATATGGCAGGCGCAGAAAGGCCTCGCGCGTGAAAACTTTCAACCCGCAGCCTGTGTCATCTGCTTGATCTTTCAGCAGTTTTTTGCGCACGCCATTCCCAAAGCGTGACGCAAACCGTTTTGCCCATGTATCCTTACGTTTGGCGCGCCGACCCCCGACCAGAGCAAGCGCGTTCGGCGCGTCCTTGCGCGTCAACTGCGCATAAAGCGCGGGAATATCGGCGGGGTCATTTTGCCCGTCACTGTCCAGAGTCGCGATGAAGGGTGCCCTCGCCGCCATGACCCCCGTCCGCACACCGCGCGACTGCCCGGCATTCTTACGGTGGCTAAGCACTCGTAATTGCGGGTATTTCTCTTTGAGGGCCGTCAGCACAGCCAGCGTATCATCGGTGGAACAGTCATTGATAAAGATCGCCTCATGCACCGTCCCGGACAGCGCCTCATTAATCTCGGCCATCAGATTGCCCACATTCTCCGCCTCATTATAGGCAGGAACAACCACACTGATTTTCGGATTTTGAGAGGATTTCGCCATGCCGCCTCATGACATGACTGCGCCACAGGCGCAATCCGGCTTTTCATGCGATTTTGGCCAGTTTTCGATGCATTTATGGTTAATTTTTTGAACGCAAAGGCTCCTTGATCAAACACTCGGAAATCTTTAACGTCAAAGTATCCAGAATAGGCTAAACAAACCGTCTTCTAAGGCTAAAGCTGTATTTGTATGCCTCCTCAATTTGTGATACTTAAACATCACACACATTATTGGGGCGCTACATGTCGGGTATTGGATTTCAATCAGCAGATGTACCTTTAACAGGTATCAACACAATTGATGGATTAATGACAGGTCTAAGGTGGGACGAGTCGTCAATCACCTATGGATTTGCAGACAGCGCGTCGGATTACTCCGGTAGCTATCCGACAGATTATGATTTCTTGGGTACGTTTTCCGCAGTTTCGGCCATGCAAGAAGCGGCTATTCGCAGCATATTAGATCTTGATATGGTATCGACCGCCCAGGCAGGATTTACCGTTGAAGGCTTCACAAATCTGGATATCAGTTTTTCCACAGCAGCGGATACAACCATACGCGCGGGCAACTCGTCTGATGTGCCTTATGGCTATGGATATTTTCCTTTCACAAATTATACGGCGGCCGGCGATATTTGGTTTGGAGATGCCTATGCCGGAACCTCTCTGGATATTTATGCGCCCACTATGGGTAACTATGCCTATCTGACGCATTTGCACGAAATCGGCCATGCGCTGGGGCTGCATCACAGCTTTGGCGGCCACACATCCCTGGCCTCGCAATATGATCACATTGAATATACGGTGATGTCTTACAGCTCCTATGAGGGCGGCCCCAATTATTACACATCGGAACAATGGGGGTATTCGCAAACCTTCATGATGCTCGATATTGCGGCCTTACAGCATATGTATGGCGCCAATTTTTCAGTCAATTCAGGTGACACAGTCTATAGCTGGAGCCCGTCCAGCGGGCAAACCATGGTCGATGGTATGGTTGGCCTTGACCCAGGGGGCGCCCGCATCTTTGCGACGCTGTGGGATGGCGGCGGCATCGATACGTATGATCTCTCGACCTATACATCTAATCTATCTCTGGATTTGCGTCCGGGAGAAGACAGCTTGTTTAGCTCAGCTCAGATTGCCAATCTTGGAGATGGTAATTTCGCACGGGCAAATATTTACAATGCCCTGCTCTATCAGGGCGATCTGCGCAGCCTGATCGAAAACGCAATTGGCGGCACCGGTAACGATTCCATTCAGGGCAATCAGGCTGATAATTGGCTCCAGGGCGGGGCCGGCAGTGATGAGCTTTACGGGGATGACGGCAATGACATCCTCGATGGCGGGACGCAAAATGATACGCTCGATGGCGGCCTGGGCGCGGACGCTATGACGGGCGGGTCAGGCAATGACATCTATTATGTCGATAATGCCGGTGATACGATCACAGAGCTTGGGACGGCTGGCTCCGGTTATGACATTGTCAACACGACGCTCAATACGTTCTTCCTCACAGACGGGGATAATCTGGAGCGGGTCAATTTTCAGGGCACTGGAAACTTCACCTCGCGCGGCAATGAAGGCGATAACCGCTTTACGGGCGCGGCGGGCAATGATCGATTTATTTTGGATAGTGGAGGCGCGGATATTTTCTCCGGCGGTCAGGGCCGAGATGCTTTTGATGCGCGTAGCAGCACGAACGGCATTACGATCCGCCTAGATGATCAATCCCTGCATGGAGGCGATGCGGCGGGTGATACCTTTGCGTCCATGGAAAGTTTCTTCGGGTCGAATACGGCCAGCGACTATATGGTCACTGGCGCGGCGCGGGCCCGCTTTTCCGGCTTTGGCGGGGATGATATCCTGATCGGCGGCTCGACGGTTGATTTCCTACAGGGCGGCAATGACAATGATGAGCTATTCGGTAATGGCGCGCGCGATACGCTACAGGGCGGGTATGGCAATGATGAGATGACCGGCGGGGCGGACAGAGACCAGTTCCTCTTCGTCGAAGCCGCTTTTGGACAAGACACCATTCTGGATTACGAAGACGGTCTGGACTACCTGAAAGTCTTCTCCCTCGTCGCAGATGATATTTCCGACTTCATCATCACGGGGAATGGGACATCGACTGTGACCCTGACACTGGATGACGGAACCGGCAACAACACCATCACCCTGATCAGTCATGACGGGTCAAACATCCACATCACCGCGGCGGATTTCCAGTTCTACTAGGGCCTCATCCTCTGAACTAAAGCTGTATTTGTATGCCCCCTGAATTTGTGATAATTAAACATCACACACATTATGGGGGCGCTATATGTCGGGTATTGGATTTTAGTCAGCAGATGTACTTTTTAACGGACATCAACACAATTGATGGATTAATGACATATCTTAGGTGGGATAAGTCGTCCATCACCGATGGATTTGTAGACAGCGCGACCTTGCCCTCTCGGCAGCAAAGGTCTCATTTATACGTAGCCACTTTCCCGCCCAGTACATTCCGTAAAAGTTTGACAGCGCTTTAAAAAAGCTGACTTGCGCATGGGCTTGGGCTGCGGCACATAGCGCATATGACTTTACGCATTGCCTTTCAGATGGACCCGATGGAGACCGTCGATATTGACGCGGATACGACTTTTGCTTTGGCAGAAGCGGCCGCCAATCGCGGCTTTGAGCTTTATGAATATGGCCCGCAACATCTGGCCTATAATGAAGGGCGGATAGAGGCCAATGCCCGGCCTATGACCGTCCGGCGCGACTATGATAATCACGTGACCTTTCAAAAACGGCGGGTGATTGATTTGGCCAAAGACATTGATGTTGTCTGGATGCGTCAGGACCCACCTTTTGACATGGCCTATATTACGGCTGCGCATTTGCTGGAGCGGCTGAAAGGCGAAACGCTGGTGGTCAATGATCCACAATGGGTGCGATCCTGTCCGGAGAAAATTCTACCGCTGGATTATCCGGAGTTAATGCCGGCCACGCTGATCACACGTGACCGTCCGGCCATTGATGCGTTTCGCGCCAAACATAAAGACATCATTTTAAAGCCACTTTTTGGAAATGGCGGAGCGGGTGTTTTCCGGGTCAAAGCGGATGACAGTAATTATAGTAGCCTTCTTGAAATGTTTATGGAGAGCTCCCGCGAGCCCGTGATTGCGCAGGCCTTTTTGAAGGATGTGTCCAAAGGCGATAAGCGCATCATTATTATTGACGGCGAGGCCGTGGGCGCGATCAACCGCGTTCCGCAAAAAGGGGAAACGCGCAGTAATATGCATGTCGGCGGGAAGGCAGTTCCAACGGATCTGACAAAATCCGATATGAAAATCTGTGACGCGATCGGGCCAATGTTAAAGGCGCGCGGCCAGATTTTGGTCGGGATTGATGTGATTGGCGATAAAATGACAGAGATTAATATCACATCGCCGACCGGGGTTCAGGAACTTAAGCGTTTCTCCGGCGTGGATGCCGCCGCCCTGTCATGGGACGCGATTGAAAAACGCCTTAAGCGGGCCTAAGCATCGACATCCAGCGCATAGCCTGCGCCGCGGATCGTGCGGATAATATTATCCTTATCACCCTTATTCAGCGCTTTGCGAAGCCGGCCGATATGCACATCCACCGTGCGCTCATCGACATAGATATCCGCCCCCCAGACCATATCCAGAAGCTGGGTGCGGCTGAAAACGCGCTGCGGCCGCTTTAGGAAGGTTTGCAAAAGCTTAAATTCAGTCGGGCCCAGTTTCACGTTATCTCCATCACGCTTCACGCGGTGAGTTTCCGTGTTCAGACTGACGCCGCCATAATTCATTTCGATGTCATCCAGACCGGATTTGCGAAGATTTGCGCGGATACGCGCGATTAATTCTTTGATCGAGTGCGGTTTGACGACATAGTCATCCGCCCCGACACTTAGGCCTCTGACTTTGTCTTCTTCCGCCCCGCGAGCCGTCAACATGATGACCGGTATATCGCGTGTCGAGGCCTTGGATTTAATTTGGCGGCAGACCTCGATCCCGGCCATATCCGGTAACATCCAATCCAAAATGATTAAATCCGGCACTTCTTCCTGTGCGATGAAAATCCCGTCTTCGGCATTTGCAGCGTGTTTGACATCAAACCCGTCCGCTTCCAGATTATATTGTAATATCTGGGCCTGAGCCATTTCATCCTCGATAATCAGTATAAAAGGATTCATCTCATTTGACCTTCAATCAATGCGTTCGCCTTTGCGGCGCTTGGCGCCTTTAATAACAATTTTGCTTCAATTATGTAACAGTTATACGAAGGATATGTGATACTCACTCAGGGCTGCGAAACTCTATTTCGACCTGGGTTCCGACGCCTAATTCGCTTTTGAAGCTCCATTTCGCCCGATGGCGTTTCAGGATATGTTTCGTAATCGCGAGGCCCAGCCCGGTGCCGCCCATCTCTCGGGACCGGCCTTTATCTACCCTGTAAAACCGTTCTGTCAGGCGCGGGATATGTTCCGGCGCAATGCCGTCCCCATGATCTGTTATTGTGACCAAGATACGGCCGTCCAAATCATCCTGCTTTGACATATCAATTTCGACCTCGGTCTCAGGCGCGCTATATTTCAGGGCATTTTCCAGAAGGTTTTGAAAAACCTCGGTCAATTCATCTTGATCGCCAACCACATCAATCTTCTGCGTGAAAGTGTTGAGCACAACCCGTCCGATGTGATCTGGTGTCGTCGCCGCCAAGACATCGATGACCTTTTGTATGACCGCAACCAGATTGACGATATCTTCGGGGGCGACATGTTCTTTGGCCTCCAATTTTGAGAGTGATAGTAAATCCCCAACCAGACGCGCCATGCGCTCGGTTTCGCCTTGCATCAGGTCCAGAAACCGCTCCTGCGCCTTGGGGTCATTTCGCGCCGGACCTTTCAAGGTTTCAACAATACCTGACAAAGATGTCAGAGGGGACCGTAATTCATGGCTGACATTGGCGACAAATGTGCTGCGGGATTTTTCCGCGTCCAGTTCAGCGGAGATATCAAGCAGCGTGAAACATAAATAGCCGTCATCGCCAATTGGCGCAGCAGAGACCTCATAAGTCCTTGGAGTCGGAGATGAGATGACAAACTCTGTTATATTCCTCTCACCGCTTTCTGCCGCCGCAGAGAGGCACTTTAAAGCCTCTGGATGACGCAGCACTCTGGCAAAACCCATACCCTTTAGGTTCCGTTCAAAAAGCCGTTCCGCCTCACGGTTGCCGCATGCAATGACGAAGTCATCCTTCAGGATCATTGCAGGTATCGGCAGCGCATTTACAAGGCTTTGTAACAATTGAGAATCCATGGCTATACATTACGCATTGCCATGGAGGCTGCAAGCCGGAGTGTTACATCCTATCAGGGATTAAAATGTGCCGCTGAATTCGATATTGATAAAGCGGTCAAATTTGCGGGAATTGGACTCGATGAAATCAAGCTCACCGACGTCACGCCGATCTGTAAAAATTTGGCGTTCGAAATCATCACTGGCATCAAACAGGTTCAACAGTTCCAGCTTGACCTTCATGCCCAGCACATCCTTATGCTCGATAAAGGCGGATCCCCAAGGCCCGTCAAAATGGAAATCATTGATGGTGTTAAGCCGAAAGGCGGGCGCATTGACAAATTGATCCGTGAAAAATCCATAAGCCCAATCCGAATTTGGAATATCATGACGGAATTGGGCGCTCCAATAAGTTTCCTTGTCATTATTCAGTCGGCGCGAACGCAGTGTTAAAGGATCATCCACGCTGGAGTCCCGCCAATCAAATCTAAGGTCGAGCTGCGTGCCCTTCCAGCCCCATTTATCGCCTTTAATGGTTGCATTAGCATCAAAACCATAGCGATAAGCCGTCGAGTCAATATTTCCAACCGCATCCCCGAATTCTATATCATCAGGCTCCCCGTCATCATCTGTATCAATCGGAATTTCAACGGGAATACGGTCCACCAAATCCGTGATTTGCGCGCCATAGAACTTGACTTTGAACGTATTACCATTGCCAAAATCGCGGTCAAATTCCACCGAGCCCAACCAGCTTTGGCTCGGCACAAGATTGACATTGCCCGCATTGCCCAGATCATCGCGGACATCGACGGAAGAAATAAAATCAAAAAAGCTAAGCTGGCCAACTTCGCGCTCCGCCCGGAAGCGAATGGATAAATCATCATTGGGTTTATAGGTCGCGGCCAAAAACCCTTTAGGCCTTATAAAGTCTCGGACGACTTCCCCGGATGGATCTGATACAGCGTCGCCTGTCTGGCTGATTTCGGAATATTCCACACCCAATGAGGCCTGAATATCCCATTTGGGCGACAGCGGACGGCTGTGCGTGAGAGTCGCTTCCGCCCGTTGCTCTTCCACCCGTGTGTCGCTCATCAATGGCTCATCGACAAAATCCTGACCATCATAGAGCAGCAGATCCTGCTCGATATTCAGGAAATTAAATGCCCCTTCGACCCCAAATTGCCAGTCGCGGCCTTCTTGCGGGGCCCAGCTATACTCAACCCGGCCAATGGCCTCGCCCTCATCGGCAGTTTGGAAAAAGCGTGATCCTGATGTCTGCGTCCCGTTCAGTTCAAACACATCAAAACGGCTAACCGTCGGGGAATGTTCCGCACGGTAATAACCGATGGTTTTCAGCTTTCCGCTTAAAAAGGGAAATTCATAATCCGCCCCGATTTTGGCATTCCATTCATCCTCCGCATTAGAGAATTGCGTCTGCAAATCCTCGCCGCGGGATGTGACCGCGCGGCGATCCGATATCTCAGAGCCATTAAAGTTAAACTGGTTATATTCCAGGTTCAAATTACCGACGTGATCTTCTTTTGGTTTCCAATTCAGATCAAGTGTCGCGCCCGGAACTTCACTGTAATAGCGGGCGTTTTCATCCCGCGTTTCGAATAAAGTGCCATCCGCAGCCGTAAGGGTTTCCGGTCCCCAATGCCCGTTTCTCTGGCTTTCCTGACGCAGCTCCGCCGAATATGAAAGATCCCCTGTTTCGCCGGAAACCGTTAGGTGAAAATGTCCCCAATTGGCTTTTTGCCGTTTACGAAATTGAGGGGCCCAGGACCAGGTGCCGGAAACGCCAGTCGTCTTGGTGGTAATATTGGCCACATCGCCGGACAGGCCTGGAATATCCAGCGACGCGCCATCGACAATTTCAATCCTGACCACATTTGCTGCGGCAATCCGGGACAGCTGACCGCCAACCTCATTTTTTCCCGTCAGGCGTTCACCATTAATCAGAACATTGGCACCGCCCTGCCCCAAGCCACGTTTGAAATCACCCCCATCCAGTTGAAACCCCGGCACGCGGCTGATCATATCCAGCGCTGTAGTCGGCGCATAGTTTTCAAAGAAGGCGGCCTCGAAGACACGGTCTTGAGCGTTAGAGCTGGCGACTGCGGCGTCCTGTGCGGCTGCCATCATCGGGAATGCCGCCGCACCAGTCATTAGGGTGAGTCCAGCCGTTGCCGCCAGAAGCGGATTAATTTTTAAAGTCATGAATATGCTTTCTAGTGGTTAAATCAGCCTAGCTGAAAATATAGCTTTCGGGATTAATAGGTGTCCCGTTTTTCAGGATTTCAAAATGTAGATGCGGCCCTGTTGATTGTCCTGTCGAGCCTACATAGCCGATAATTTCTCCGGCTTTGATGCTCTGTCCGCGCGCGACCGTAAAGCTGTCCATATGGGCATAGAGGCTTTTATAGCTACTCTCATGTTTGATCATAACACGGTGCCCCCACTTCGGCTCTGAAGTGACGAAGGCAATCTCGCCATCCGCGCTGGCATAGACCGGCGTGCCTTTGGGGGCTTTGATATCCACGCCTTTATGATGGTCGCCAGTTTTCGTCTTGCCAAATCCGCTTGTGATGTGACGGCTATTCACAGGAAGCATAAAGCTGGGAACCACGCTTGTCTTGATGACTTTATTCTTCGTGTCATGTTTCCATTCGCCATATGTCACGCGCCTCGTCGTGTTCGCATCGGATTGACCGGAGACTGACGTCACATGTGTGGATTTGGGCTGTAGATCAATCTGCGTCACTTTGGATTTGTCGATCCCCAGCTTGCCGATGATATTGCAATATTTACCTTCCAGATTTTCCGGTATTCTCTGGCCATTTGCCACCCAATGATTTGTATTCCAGCGCATGGACACATTTTCATCGCCCGAGTTGATATAGCCGTCATTTTTCAGTTCAGTATAAAGGCTCTTGCGTAAGGCATTATGTCTCGCATGGTGCTTATCAGCCTGTTCATGGGCCTTTCGGCGCGATTCCTCAGCGCGCTCAAACGCTCTCTCGCGCTCTTCCTGAGCCCGTTCAAATACCCGCTCACGTGCTTCAGCTGCGTCTTCCATAGCCCGCTCACGGGCTTCTTCAGCGCGCTCACGTTGTTCCTCAGCACGTTCCATAGCTGCTTCACGTTGCTCTTCTGCACGCTCCATAGCAGCTTCTCTTTGCTCTTCAGCATATTCGCGTTGTTCTTCGGCGCGCTCCATAGCTGCTTCACGCTGCTCTTGGGCCTTTTCCATTTCTTCTTCAAAAGCTTCATAGTCAAAGCTGTTGTGATATCTGGCCTGAGCTTCAGAAAACCGTTCCATATCACGCTGGAAATATTCCATATCAATCTGGAACTGATCCATCTTTTTCGCGAAACATTCATCACAATCGCGTTTCAGCTGTGGTGGCTTAGGCGGCTGCGGAATAGCAGGCAGTCTGTTTATCGCCGATGGCTGTTCATCAATATTCACCCAGTGATTATCCGCCATCACCCAGCGGGATCCATCTTCGGTGATCTTTACTGTAATCTCCCGGCCGGCAAAGTTTGCAGTTTCAAATCTATAATTATGTTCGGACGCCTTGGCATGTTCATATTTTTTCGGCTCTGGCTGAGGCTCAGGTGACGGCACAGGATGCGCGTCAGCCATGGGAGCAGACGCCAATAATGCGCTGCCCATCAGCAAAGTCATCAACGTCATCATAACAGCAGGTTCAAACCGGCGGCTTGCATTGGTATTTCCGGTCAGACGCTGTAACCGGTCCAGCAATGGGCTTTGCCCATCATCGGCTGCCATCGCAAAGCCATGACTATGACGCAACCTTAGAGAGGCCAAGCCTTTAGCCAGAGCATGTGGGTTACGGCTTTGCGCCACCGCCAGATCATCACAGGCCTGCTCCCGGTCAATATCTATGCGTCGGGAAATGTAATGGACGGCGGGATGGAAGAATAGAATTGTCTTAATCGCGGTTTGCAGCAAATTGACAGCATAGTCATAGCGGCGAATATGTGCGAGCTCATGCAGCAGGATGGCCTCGACCTGATCCTGTGGTAATCCACTCAGGAAGCTGGCGGGAACAAGCACGACAGGTCTGAAAAATCCGATGGTCATCGGCCCAGCCACATTGTCGGAAATGTAAAGACGAACCTTCTCTGACAGGCCGGAATTCAGCAGCATGGTTCTAAAGCGGTTGGCCCAATACACCGGAACGTCTTGCAGGCCTCGATTGCGTAGGTGTTGCGTCTGAACAAAGCCCAAGACATAGCGGCTGCTCATCACTGCAAAACCAAGGCACCAAAAAATCCCGAGCGCCGGCGCGTAGCGTCCAAAACCTTGCAGATAGGCCGCCAAACCGCCGCCTGACATGTCTGTCACCGGCGAGCCAGACCCAGCATTTTCAATGAAACGCAGTGTTTGCGTTAGCACGGCCCCGACACTCTCTCCCCTTGCGCCAGCATTTAAATAGATTGCAAAGGTGGCAATAAAGGCGGCCAAACATCCGGCCAATGTCATAAATTGTACATTATACCGAAGCGATGGCGCGGATTTTTGCGACAGGGCCCTAAAGAGGAATATAAAGGCAAAGGCCAAAGCCCCTTGCCACAAACTATGCAGTAATGCCCAACCTAGACTGTCTAGAATATGGGTCATATTGATCGTCCGCATTGGTGTCCCCTTTTGTCAGACTAGGCTTCGTCGCGTTCAAGCTTGGCGATGAAGTCTTTTATTTTTTCAAGTTCCGCCTCGGAGGTTTTTTCATTCCCCAGGGCGTGCATGACCAGTTCGGAGACAGAGTCGCTAAACGCCGTCTCAACGAAGCGGTCAAATAGACGCGATTTGGTTTCGGCCTCGGAGACCGAGGCGCGGTAATTATAGGATTTACCTTCGCCCGGCTCCCGCGTGACGAGGCCTTTTTCAAAGAGTCGCTGCATTTGTTTCAGCGTGGTCGTATAGCCGACATCCTTCTTGGCACTCAGGATCTCGTGTACGGTCTTGACGCTACAGGGCTGACGCTCCCACAGAACACTCAAGATAGCTGTTTCAGCAGCAGATGGTTTTCGTTTCGCTTTCATAGGACCCCTGTTAAACGACGATTGTCGTTTTGAAAAGTTACAAAAAAGACATATGTCGTAATCGTTGAAATTTCAACGAGTTTCTGAAGCTTTATTATGTGACGTCAGCTGTCTCGGTGACAACCTGATACTGAGCGGCATCATGAGACAGCCTGACCCGGGTCAAAGGTACGGTTTTCAGAGTCGTCTGCCGCTCAACAATAAAAACCGGACGGCCCGTTGTTATCTTTAAATGCGTAACATCCAGCGCGCTGGCCAGCTCTGCCCGGAGATAGGTTCTGATCGAAGAATATGGCACTTGCGCGACCAGCCATTCATTCGGGCTAATCGTTTTAAAACTTTCATCCCGCGCTTTGGGTATAGCTGTCAGGTTTATCAGCCTGTCCTCCAGCTGAAATGGTCGCCCATCTTTCAGATGAAGCGCCAATACATGTTTCAAGCTGGCTGTTTTAAAAAACCCCGTTTCATCCTTCTCAGGGCTGTGAATATCTGACGATAGCAATTTATATCCATATTGCGCGCCGGAGCTTTCAATCTCATGACGAATGATAGGGATGTTGAGTGTGGACATGTGAGACCGCCGGTCAACAACGCGCGTACCAGCTTTGCGGCGGCGTTCAATCAAACCCGCTTCCACCAGACTTGATAAGGCCCGCCTGATCGTTCCGCGGGCGACATCAAATTCTTTCGCTAATTGCTCCTCATGTGGCAGCGTGCTCCCGGCGGGCCAAGTCTGATTATTGATCCGTTCCAGAATGGTGGCGCGTATGTCCTCATAGGGGTGCATAGGAAAGACACTCACTTTGTTGAGAATAAAGTCAAGAATGATTTGACCATAATATTATTATGTATATACATAATAATGAAGCTGAGAGGCGGTCATGCAACCACATATTTACACCAATGCCGTTTTAGCAACCGTGACTGGGACGTCCAGCTATGGCTTGATCCAACAGGGCGCTTTGGTTTTCGGCTCTGACAGGATTTTATACGCCGGGCCTCAATCGGATTTGCCGGACAGCTATGCCGGTTTGCTGTCTCAAAATTTGGGCGGGCGGCTTGTCACGCCCGGCCTCATCGATTGCCATACGCATTTGATTTATGGTGGTTCGCGGGCAGAAGAATTTGAGATGCGCCTGAACGGGGCCAGCTATGAAGACATCGCCCGCGCGGGCGGCGGCATCATGTCCACCGTCAAAGCCACCAGAGAGGCCAGTGACGATCAGCTTCTCTCCGCTGCATTGACCCGATTGGACAATCTGATCACCGAAGGTGTTACGACCGTTGAGATTAAATCCGGTTACGGCCTGAACCGGGAGACCGAGCTGCGAATGTTGCGGCTGGCCCGTAAGCTTGAAACACTTCGCCCTGTTCGTATCAGCACAACTTATCTTGGGGCCCATGCCATCCCCAAGGATATGAGCGCAGATGAGTATATGGATGTTATCTGCATTTCGGCATTGCGAGAGGCTCATAGCGAAGGCTTGGTCGATATGGTGGATGGGTTTTGCGAAAATATCGCCTTCAGCCCCGCACAAATTAAGCGGTTGTTCAAGGTTGCTCAGGAACTTGGCTTACCTGTCAAACTTCATGCCGAACAATTATCCCCCCAGGGCGGAACCTCTTTGGCGGCCAAATATGGCGCTCTCTCCGCTGAGCATCTGGAATATGTCACAGATGACGACATTGCCGCCATGGCCAAAGCAGGCACTGTGGCAACCTTGCTACCCGGCGCGTTTTATTTCCTCAAGGAAACCAAAAAACCGCCTATCGACAAATTCCGGCAGGCGGGCATAGCCATAGCCATTTCCACGGACAGTAATCCCGGCAGCTCCCCCATGAGCTCTATCCTGCTGGCGATGAATATGGGCGCGACTTTGTTCGGGCTGACCCCGGAGGAATGTCTGCGCGGGGTCACGGTCAACGCCGCCAAAGCCTTGGGACTAAAAGACACCGGCACGCTCGCCGAAGGGCAGCGCGCGGATATTGCCATTTGGGATGTCGCCCATCCTGCGGAACTGACCTACCGTATGGGGGATGCCCCGCTTTACAAGAGATTTTTCGGAGGCGCGGAATGCTAACCCTAAGACCCGGACATGTCAGCCTGTCATCGCTGGAGCAAATCTGGCGGAGTGAGTCACCGGTCAAATTAAATATTGAGTCCTATGATGCCATTCACGAAGCGGCCAAACGCGTTGAAGCCGCAGCGGCGGGCGATGAAGCCGTTTACGGCGTCAATACGGGCTTTGGAAAACTGGCCTCTATCCGCATCGCGCCGGAAGATACGGCGACTTTGCAGCGCAATTTGATCCTCTCTCATTGTTGCGGCGTGGGCGAGACGACGCCCCGCCCCATCACGCGCCTGATGATGGTACTAAAACTGATCTCATTAGGACGCGGAGCCTCCGGCGTGCGGGAAGAAACTGTCCGCCTGATTGAGGACATGCTGGAAAAAGGCGTCACCCCGATTGTCCCCGCCCAAGGATCGGTCGGAGCCTCCGGCGATCTGGCCCCCCTCGCCCATATGGCCGCCGTCATGATCGGCAGCGGCGAAGCCGAATATAAAGGCAAAATCTATCCCGGCGACAAAGCTTTGAAACGTGCGAGGCTAAAACCCATCACGCTCGGCCCCAAGGAAGGGCTGGCGCTAATTAATGGCACGCAATTCTCCACCGCCTATGCCTTGGCCGGATTATTCGAGGCGCAGCACGCCGCCAATATTTCTCTGCTCTCTTCCACCTTGTCCATGGACGCCGCCATGGCCTCAACCGCGCCGCTCCTGCCGGAAATCCATGAGCTACGTGGTCATCCCGGACAGATCAAAGCCGCCGCGACTATGCGCGATTTATTAGAAGACAGTGAAATCCGAAATTCCCACCGCGAAGACGACCCGCGCGTTCAAGACCCTTATTGCATGCGCTGCCAGCCGCAAGTCGTGGGCGCGGCCATGGATATGCTCTCCCTCGCCGCCACGACCTTGCGCCGCGAGGCTAATGCGGCGACTGATAATCCGCTGGTTTTGACCCAGGAAAACCGTATTGTCTCCGGCGGAAATTTCCACGCCGAACCTGTCGCTTTCGCCGCCGATATGATCGCGCTGGCGCTGGCCGAGATTGGCGCCATATCACAGCGCCGTATCGCGCTGCTGGTTGATCCCACGCTGAGTTTTGACTTACCGCCCTTCTTGGCCGCAGATCCGGGGCTGAACTCCGGCATGATGATCGCCGAAGTCGCCAGCGCCGCCCTGATGAGCGAGAATAAACATCTCGCCAATCCCTGCTCGACTGACTCCACGCCGACATCTGCCAATCAGGAAGATCATGTCAGCATGGCCGCCCATGGCGCAAGACGCCTCGCGCGCATGGCGGATAATCTGTTCCACATTCTGGGCATTGAAATTTTCTGCGGCGCCGAAGGTATTCGCCACCGCGCGCCCATCAAAACCAGCACGGCCTTGCAAGCCGCGATTAAAACCTTTGGACAAGAGGTTGAGCCTTTGACCGAAGACCGCTTCCTGGCCCCAAGCCTGAAGATAGCCGCCGATCTGGCGCGGGGGACAGAGTTAATTGACGCCACAAAAATTGACTTTCCAAAATTGGAGACCGCCGCATGAGTAACCGATTTAAAAATGCCCGCGAAGTCCGTCCGCCGACGGGCACTCAACTGACCACGAAAAGCTGGCTGACCGAAGCCCCGCTGCGCATGCTCATGAATAATCTGCATCCTGATGTCGCGGAGAACCCCGATGAGCTGGTCGTCTATGGCGGGATCGGTCGCGCAGCCCGCGACTGGCAAAGCTTTGATCAGATCGTGGACAGCCTCAAAAAACTGGAAGCTGATGAAACGCTTCTTGTCCAATCCGGTAAGCCGGTTGGCGTGTTCAGCACCCATGAAAACGCCCCGCGCGTTTTGATTGCCAATTCCAATCTGGTGCCGAATTGGGCCAATTGGGATCACTTTAACGAGCTCGATAAAAAAGGCCTCGCCATGTATGGCCAAATGACCGCCGGGTCGTGGATTTACATCGGCACGCAAGGCATTGTGCAAGGCACTTATGAAACCTTTGTCGAAGCGGGGCGGCAGCATTATAATGGCGATCTGACAGGCAAATGGATTTTGACCGCCGGGCTGGGCGGTATGGGCGGGGCGCAGCCTCTGGCCGCTGTCATGGCTGGGGCCTCTTGTCTGGCGATCGAATGTGACGAGACCCGCATCGATTTTCGCCTGCGGACAAAATATGTCGATGAGAAAACCGACAGCCTGGACGAAGCCCTAGAGATGATTGACCGCTGGACGAAGGCGGGCGAGGCGAAATCTGTCGGCCTGCTCGGCAATGCCGCCGAGATTGTGCCCGAACTTTATCGGCGCGGCGTGCGGCCCGACATGGTCACAGATCAAACCAGCGCACATGACCCGATTAATGGCTATCTGCCGGCCGGATGGACCATGGCAGACTGGCTGGAAAAACGCGAGTCCGACCCCAAAGCCGTCGAGCGAGCGGCCCGCGCCAGTATGAAAACCCATGTCGCGGCCATGGTGGACTTCTGGAATGACGGCGTTCCGACGCTGGATTACGGCAATAATATTCGCCAAGTCGCCAAGGATGAGGGGCTGGAAAACGCCTTTGCTTTCCCGGGCTTTGTGCCCGCCTATATCCGCCCGCTTTTCTGCCGCGGCATCGGGCCGTTTCGCTGGTGCGCGCTCTCCGGCGACCCGAAAGATATTTACAAGACCGACGCCAAGGTCAAAGAGCTCATCCCCGATGATGCGCATCTTCACAACTGGCTGGATATGGCGCGGGAGCGGATCAGCTTCCAAGGTCTGCCTGCGCGGATTTGCTGGGTTGGGCTGGGCCTGCGTGATAAATTAGGGCTCGCCTTTAACGAGATGGTTCGCACTGGCGAGCTTTCCGCGCCTGTCGTCATTGGGCGGGACCATTTGGATAGCGGCTCTGTTGCCTCCCCCAACCGCGAGACCGAGGCCATGAAAGACGGCTCTGATGCGGTCTCTGATTGGCCGCTGCTCAATGCCATGCTGAATATAGCGGGCGGAGCAACTTGGGTCTCGCTGCATCATGGCGGCGGCGTGGGGATGGGTTATTCCCAACATTCGGGCATGGTGATTTGTTGTGACGGCACTAAAGAGGCCGATGCCCGCATTAAAAATGTGCTCTGGAATGATCCGGCCACAGGGGTTATGCGCCATGCCGATGCGGGATATGACATTGCCAAAGACTGCGCCCGCGAACATGCGCTTAACCTGCCGGGGATTTTGACTTAAATGCCAGCCACACACATAGCGCCAAAACCATGGACAGGCCGCAATGATCCCGAAGATGGAGATCTCGCGCGCCGTTTGCATCACATTGCCGGACATAAGGGTGATAGCGCCCTATTAGGCTTTGCCTGCGAAGCCGGGGTGGCCCGAAATAAAGGCCGCGTCGGGGCCAAACAAGGCCCCACCACAATCCGGAAAGCCATGTCCAATCTCGCCGCGCCGGATGACGCGAAAGGCTTTGGCGATTTGGGCGATATCGATGTCACGGGTAATGACCTCGAAGCCGGACATGAAACACTCAGCCAGCATATTGACGACGCCCTTGGCACATATAAGCGGCTGGTCGTGCTGGGCGGCGGCCATGAAACCGCCTATGGCAGCTATCTGGGCCTGTCCCGGCATTATGCCGATCAGCGCATCGGTATCATTAATCTGGATGCCCATCTGGATTTACGCAATATCGGAGAGGCCGGCCCCTCCTCCGGAACGCCGTTTAATCAGATACGCGAATTGAACCCGGATCGCTTTGATTATCTCTGTCTAGGCGTGGCCGCAGAGTCGAACACACAATCGCTGATACAGCGCGCTAAAGACTGGCAGGTCGGCATAGTGACCGATCATGAATTAATCGCCGATCAGCGCGCGGCGAATGATAAAATTGCCAAGCTGATTGATCGAAACGATATTATCTATCTGACCATCGACATTGATCTTATGCCGCAATTCGAAGCCCCCGGCGTGTCCGCCCCGGCCGCGCGCGGCGTGCCATTTAAAAAAGTTGAATATTTGGTCAATTATATTCTGCAAACTTGCGGAAAAGCGAAGTGCCCCCTGCCCCTCGCGGACATCGTCGAGCTGTCTCCGCCTCATGATCATGACGGCATCACCGCCAAACGCGCCGCCTATCTCGCGCGGCGATTGCTTTTCTAACCTGTTAATTGAATCCACGTTTTCCCGAAATTTTCCTGTGTGCTTTCATGGGCTTGTAAAATAATCACCCATTTGAGTCCGCATCTTTTGAGATGGAGGTATTTTATAGTTGTTCTTTTGACCTTGGGACAGGTAACCGGTCAGTTGCTAGGTCAGGAGACGGTGCGGGTTGAGCGCTGGGTGGTGACACATTCGGTTGTGCCGGGCCTGCTGGCGAGAGCCCCACTTGCCACGACTGCGAGGTAACCTTGGGCCGCCAGCATAAAACGCATCGCCGCAGGGTCAGTGATCCCGCGTAAAATATGAACCAACCCCCACGGTGTCCGTCGCGGACACTGACCCTGCGGGCAGTCCTTACCTCAAGGATATGACTTCAATGTCGTTCTCTCGATAGGCGACCGCACATATTCCTGTGCTCTGTTATTTGAAATTGTCTAGTCTATGAGACTCTCTTGGATATCTCTGGGCCTCAACGCGTCCAGTACAATCTCCCGCCCGCCAAGTGCCCAGAGATTAGTATGATGGCCGCCCTTAAAAATGCGGTGCTGTTTTGGGCCTTGATAGGCATCATAAAGGCGCTGACCTTCGGCAGTCGGGATGACTCTGTCTGCGGTGCCATGTGTCCAATAGAGAGGCACATCTATCGCTTGAATGGCGAGGTCGGACCGGTATTGATCTTTCATCAACCAGCGCACCGGCAGGAATTTCATTCGCATTCGGCCCATATCCAGCGCCGAATAAAAGGGCGCGTCCAAAAACAGGCGCTTGGGCGGATGGTCTTGGGCCAATTGCACAGCAATGCCAGCGCCGAGGGATGTGCCGTAATAATTGATCGGGGCATTGTTTGTGTTCAGCTCGTCAAGCATAAGCCGCTGAGTTCGGGCGCTCTTGACGATTGCCGTTTGCGATATCCCGCTGCGCCCCGGGGCCAGGCCTGGATAGCCGGGATAGCCGACGCTCCACACGCCATGGCCGGCGGCAATCAGATCGGCGAACATGTCGTAATGGGAATAGACGGCCGAGCCATTACCATGAAACACCATGACGATATCCGCGTCCGGACGGGAGGGCGGGTGCCACCAGGCTGTTGACCAATTTGTTTCACTGGTTCGGATTTCAATTTCCTGCATATCCGGCAGGCCGACCGCCTCCGGCGTCAGGTAAACATTCGGCGGGAAATAGAGCAGCTTGCGCTGCAACAGATAAGCCGCTGTGACGACAACCAAATAAAGCGTGAGCGCGAAGACCAAAATGATCTTCACGGCATTCATTTACAGCGCCTTGATGATTTCTTCGACCATTTTCTTGGCATCAGAGAGCAGCATCATCGTGCCGTCGCGATAAAACAGGTCATTATCAATACCGGCATA
Organism: Hellea sp.; assembly: GCA_020631215.1. Lineage (GTDB taxonomy): Bacteria > Pseudomonadota > Alphaproteobacteria > Caulobacterales > Maricaulaceae > Litorimonas. The sequence goes on from JAHDHS010000005.1 coordinate 35,035, forward strand.
GCCCGGCGAGAGCGAGCGTTTCACAAAGAGAACGGTCGCGGCCTTGTCGACATCCAAAATCGGCATGCCCGCAATCGGGCTTTGCGGATCGGTTTTGGCCGCCGGATTGGTCACGTCATTCGCGCCAATCACAAAGGCGACATCGGCATTGGAAAATTCGGAGTTGATGTCTTCCAGTTCGAACACTTCATCATAGGGCACATTGGCTTCGGCGAGCAGGACATTCATATGGCCCGGCATACGGCCCGCGACGGGGTGGATGGCATAGACAACATCCACGCCTTCTTCTTTGAGCGTATCAGCCATTTCACGCACAGCATGCTGGGCCTGTGCCACGGCGAGGCCATAGCCCGGCACGATAATGACCTTGGAGGCGTTCTTCATGATGAAGGCCGCGTCTTCGGCGCTGCCGCGTTTGACGGGACGCTGTTCTTTATCGCCGTCCCCTGTGCTGGCCGCTTCGGCCCCGAAGCCGCCAAGGATAACAGAGATAAAGCCGCGGTTCATCGCCTTGCACATAATATAAGACAGGATCGCGCCGGAGGACCCGACAAGCGCGCCCACGATAATCAAAGCGAGATTGCCGAGCGTAAAGCCCAACGCGGCCGCCGCCCAGCCCGAATAGGAGTTCAGCATAGACACGACGACCGGCATATCCGCGCCGCCAATTGGAATAATCAGCAGGAAGCCCAGAATGAACGTCACCGCCAGCAATATCCAGATCAGCATCGGGTCTGCCCCGCCCGATTTCATCATCATACCAACCAATACAGCCGTACCGACAGCAAGGCCTAAATTAATCAAATGCCGCGCGGGCAGCATAATCGGCGCGCCGGACATGTTGCCATTGAGCTTTAAAAAGGCAATGACAGAGCCGGAAAAAGTAATCGCGCCAATCGCTGCGCCCAAGGCCAGTTCCAGCATCGAGACGGGTTTGATAGCCCCCACCGCGCCAATGCCGAAATCATCCGGGCTGAAAAAGGCGGCAACCGCCACGAGAACAGCGGCCATACCCACAAGGCTATGGAAAGCCGCGACAAGCTGCGGCATGTCAGTCATCGGGATTTTCTTGGCGATCAGTGCGCCAACAACCCCGCCTATGGCAAGACCGCCGCCAGCCAGCAGCAAGCCCATGCCGTTCAGTCCTGCGACTAAAATGGTGGTGACAATCGCAATCGCGATCCCGATCATGCCGAACATATTCCCCCGGCGGGACGTCTCAGGCGAGGAAAGCCCGCGAAGCGCGAGAATAAAAAGAACGGCTGAAACCGTGTATAGAACTGCGGCGAGATTGGCTGAGAGCTGGGGCATCTATTTCGCCCCCGCTTTGACATCTGCCTTCGGCGCGGGGCGCTCTTTCTTCTTATACATGGCCAGCATGCGCTGGGTCACGAGAAAGCCGCCAAAGATATTCACAGCACAGAGCGCGACCGCGAGCGCACCCGTCCAGGTGGAGAGGCCCGAGCCACCCTTGGTGCCGGCCGCGACTGCGATGAGCGCGCCGACAATGATCACAGATGAAATGGCATTGGTCACGGCCATAAGCGGCGTATGAAGCGCAGGCGTCACCGACCAGACAACATAATAACCGACGAAAATTGCCATGACGAAAATCGCCAGCTGGAAAATAAAAGGAGAAACGGCGACCCCGCCCGCCATGATGAGCATGCCTGACATATCCTACCCCTTCAATCTTTCATGGATAATTTCACCGTCCCGGGTCAGCGCACATCCCTGGATGATCTCGTCGTCCCAATCCGGTGCATATGCCCCGTCCTCTGCCGTCACAAGCGGCAGGAAGGCTTTCAAATTCTTGGCGAACATATTGGAGCTGTCCGATGCCATACGCGACGGCCAGTTCAGATGACCCACAATATGTACGCCGTTCTTGGTCGTGACAATCTCGCCGGGCTTGGCGCCCTCGACATTGCCGCCGCGTTCCACGGCCAAATCAACCAGAACCGATCCGGGCTTCATGGTATCGAGCATTTTCTTCGTCACGAGCACAGGTGCTTTGCGGCCCGGGATCAAAGCGGTGGTGACGACAATATCCTGTTTGGCAATGTGGGAGGCGGTCAGCTCAGCTTGAAGCTTCTGATATTCCTCAGACATCTGCTTGGCATAGCCACCAGCGGTCTCGGCTTCTTTAAACTCGTCATTTTCAACGGCGATAAATTTCGCCCCCAGAGAGGCAACTTGTTCCTTGGTCGCCGGGCGAACATCGGTCGCCGTCGTCACAGCGCCCAGACGGCGCGCCGTCGCAATCGCTTGCAGGCCAGCCACACCAACGCCCATGATAAAACATTTGGCAGGCGCAATTGTGCCCGCTGCCGTCATCATCATCGGCATAGCCCGGCCATATATTCCAGCGCCTTCAACAACGGCGCGATAACCTGCAAGATTGGACTGGCTGGAGAGCACATCCATGCTTTGGGCGCGGGAAATGCGCGGAATATATTCCAGCGCGTAAGCCGTCACGCCCGCCTCGGCGCAAGCAGCGGCATATTTCGGGTTATCGGTGGGGTTCAGCAGACCAGTGATACCTGCGCCTGTCTTCATGGCCGCGACCAGCTTGGCGTCTCCGCCGGTAATGGACATAACCAAATCCGCGGCCTTCACGGCGGCTGCGTTGCTGGCGACAATCTTGGCGCCCGCCTCTTTGTAATCAGCATCTGAAAAATCCGCCGCCGCACCAGCGCCTTTTACAACTGACACCTCATGGCCCGTTTTCACGTAACCCTTGACCGTCTCAGGCGTTGCGGCAACGCGGGCTTCTTGGCCGCCTGCGTCTTTCAGGACAGAAATTTTCAAAATATTATTCCTTAGCTAGACCTAGAAGAAGAGTGTCAGCAGCCCGCAAACAATTGCAGTAAAAATCGCCAAGGCGACAATCACGGCATACCATTGGGCTTTCAGTTTCAGGGCAACACCAATAATAAAGCCAACGATAAGTGTCACGAATAGAGCCGTGACCCACCCAAGCCCTACGCCATATACCAAGGTTGGCATGATCACGATTAAAGCCAGAAGTGCCCCGCCATAAACGGTTAGACCCATAAATCCTTTAAATGTACCGGCCTGTGCTTCCACCGGCATGTCACCCCGATGATAATCTGAATGTCCCGCAGCCATGATTCCCTCTTCAATATGGTTTAAGCGCCTTTGCTATCACGGCGGTTTCACTGGCTCAATAGGTCAAAACTGTCGCACGACCCGACATTTGTGCAGTAATGATGTTTTAACCCTGTCTGCTAACCGCGATTTTACCCTTTTGTCCCATATTGCAACGCTAAGAGCCGGGAACGCCCGGTCATGATTAGGTGATTACTATGGGTAAGACGGTCCTCATCGTTGACGATGATCCGACACAACGCCGCCTTTTACAGGCTGTTGTCGAAAAAAGCGGGTTTTCCACACTTCAAGCCGGAGATGGCGATAGCGCACTGGATATCGTGCTGGGCGCGGATGGCGACAATGTCCATGTCATGCTGCTGGATCTGGTGATGCCGGGCCGGAACGGTATGGATACACTGACAGAGGTCGCTAAAAACCGTCCGGAACTGCCGGTCATAGTTTTGACAGGCAAGGGGTCTATCGAAGCCGTTGTCGAAGCCATGAAAGCCGGTGCGCGGGATTTTGTTGTCAAACCTGCCGCGCCGGAACGCATCATTGTTTCGATCCGTAACGCATTGGATGTGAAAACCCTTGTCGGGGAAGTTAAACGCCTGAAGAAAACAGCTGAGGGAGGTTTGTCTTTTGATGATCTGATCGGCAATGCAGGCGCAATGCGATCTGTCGTTGCCATGGGCGAGCGCGGCGCCAAGGCCAATATCCCGATCTTGATCACAGGTGAAAGCGGCGTCGGTAAAGAAGTGATTGCGCGGGCCATACAAGGTGCCTCTGAGCGCTCAGGCGAGCCATTTATCACGGTCAATTGCGGAGCGATCGCCGAAAATTTGGTAGAAAGCATTTTATTCGGCCATGAGAAAGGCAGCTTCACAGGCGCAAACGCCAAACATTTGGGTAAATTCCAAGAGGCACACACAGGCACTTTGTTTCTGGACGAAGTTGGTGAACTGCCGCTGGATATGCAAGTTAAGCTGCTCCGGGTGCTGCAAGAAGGCGAAGTCGATCCCATCGGCTCAAAACGGCCCGTGGCGGTGGATGTCCGCATTATTTCAGCGACCAACCGTGATCTGGCCGAAGCTGTGAAAGCCGGAACTTTCCGGGAAGATCTTTATTACCGTCTAAATGTTTTTCCAATCGCTGTCCCGCCCCTGCGGGAGCGCAAAGAAGACATCCCGGCATTGCTGGAGCATTTCATTAAACGGTTTAACGCCCAAGAGCGCCTGACAATTTCCGGCGCAACAGCGGAAACGATTGAACTTTTGAGAAATCACGAATGGAAAGGTAATGTTCGCCAGTTGGAGAACACTGTTTTCCGCGCAATGATCCTCTCTGACGGTGATAAGTTAAAGCCGCAGGATTTCCCGCAAATCTCCGGTATGGCGCCGGTACTTTCGACACCAGAACCGGATGCTTTGACCTCACTCGTTGAAACAACATCGGCGCAGGAAGATGCGGTTTCGGTTTTAGACCGCGATGGACACTTGCGCACACTCGAAGATATTGAACGCGATCTTATTCAATTCGCAATCGAAAACTATTCAGGACATATGTCCGAAGTGGCCCGTCGTCTGGGGATCGGCCGCTCCACCCTTTACCGCAAAGTGCGTGAACATTCTTTGGATGTCGACGATGTGCGGTCCGCATAATTCCAGCGATAATTTCTAATGGGACTGAAAATCATGAAAACCAAAACACTTTTACTCGGCGCTGCGGGCTTATCGATCATTGTCGCTTTGCCGGTGACAGCTGGGCACAATTCCGGTCTTCGAGGCATGTTCAACGGCCAAAGCCACCACGCTCATAGTGAGCATTATGTGGCCCCTCAAAGCTGGCAGTCCAAGCGTCTGCAACAGCAGGGCGTGGTTTATCATGAAGCCTCGCCTTACACGCAAACCCAGACTTACACGCATACAACCTACCCTGTTATGCAGGACGGGGCCGTTCATGTCAGTCAGGGTCAATATCAAACGGCTGGCCTGCAATTACGCGGCTATTCTGATCCTCATGCGATCCGCTATTCAAAGGAAGATGCGGCGCGCTTTAATCGTGATTACAATATTGGCGGCGTGACGGTTCGTACCAATGCACTTCACACAGCGGATATGCTGGATTGGCAAGAAAATACCACCGGTAAAACCATGACCCTGCTGGCGAACCGCGCCAATGGCACATTGGCACCCAACTCTCTTTACCTAGGCGCAGGCTTTAAAGGCGGATTGAAATATCAAAAGACATCCAACCCGGGACAATTCCCGCTTCTGGCACGCTTCCCCTTCTTCAGCGATTCGACCGATGATGAATCCGGCGTTTTTGCAATCGACAATGCCGCGCTCTCTTTCACATCCACATTCGGTGATTGGACAACGGTCTATCTACAGCCTGAATATTCAGAGACAGAATATGGACGTGATCAGGATGAATTCCAGTTGCGTAAAGCTTTTGTCGTTTTCGGTAATTTGCAGAAGACGCCTTTCTATGCAGCCTTTGGCCGCAAGACCATCGATTTCGGTAATTTCGACAGCTATAATGCCTTTACGCATAATGAAGGCGCACATTATTTTTGGTCCGTTTCGGACCAGCCTGTCCTGGAAGTCGGCTATTACAAAAACGGCTTGAAGTTGACCGGTTCTGCTTTCTCCGCTGGACGTCAATTACGTGTCGCTCTGGCAGGGGAAGAAAATAATATCGGCAATTATGCCTTCAATGCCGAGAAAGAGTTTTTATTAGGTCCGCGTTCACCGGGCGGGCATGGAGCTTTGACATTTGGTGCCGGTTATCTGCATGATTCTATCTACAGAGATAATTTTACTGCCCATACATTCCAAGGCCGTCAGAACGGTACGCCGCCTGCGAACTTTATAGAATACCGCAACAGTGTCGTTACTGGCTTTGCTGAATATAATTCTGATCTGATTGATTTGATGGTAGAATATACAACGACCTTGCGTCCTTGGGCCGCCGCCATTCCGCAGCTGCCTGACGGGACCCCTTTCCCGCAATATTTAAATGACCCAGCAGGCTCTACTACGGCCTTTAGCAACATTAATTTTGATGAGAACCTTAGCACATTGGTGGCTCAGGCCCGCGTCAAGCCTATGTTGCCCAATGGCAAGCGTCTCGCAATTGCGGCTGTCGGATCATGGGGTAACATCAGTGATGACTTTGGAAATCCCATTTTCGGGTCGACCTATGAGAAAAACCAACAACATGCTTTCTCGGTGGAATATCCGGTCAATGACTATCTCGAATTCGGGGCAGAATATGTCTATAATAAAGGCTTTATCCCCTTTGTTGCGCCGCAGCTTGTTTCCAATGACGAAACTGAAGCGCACGCCATTAATGTAGGTTTCAAAGCCCGGTTCTAGGGTCATTAAATCACATAAAAGCTCGCCTTAATAAAACTTAAGGCGGGCTTTTTTTGTTTAAAAACAATGCCTTCAGTCCCTTCGCCACATTTTCGTCACAAGCCTGACAGGTAATTAACTCCACATTCCCGCAGCCGTGCCTACCTTTTGCTCATCGTTTTAACACGAACACGAAAGGAAGTATAATTATGACCTGTTCAAAAACGAAAATTGCTATCGTCGCAATGGCTGCGATGTTTGGAGTGTCCGCTGCACATGCAGGTACGGCTCCGGCAACATTTGCCGAACTTGACGCCAATATGGACGGACAAGTAAATTTTACAGAATATGCAAATGTGGCACAGTCACACAATAAAGACATGATGACCGCGCTGCGTGAGTTCCACGTGATTACGGACCAGAAGGTCACATTTGATGAGGCAACTTATGCCAAATCATTCGCCCTTCAAGGCGAGGTTAACGCGCTGGATTACGAAAAGACTGTCGTCATGCCGATGAGCGAGGAAGTTACGGCTGAAGTCGAGGCTGAAGCCTTTGTGATCGAAGCTTTAAGCGAGGCCGAGACGCCCGTTGCGGTCGAGGCAGACACTGAATTGGAAGTCAATGTTGATCTGGAAACAGAGGTAGACATCCAAGAAGAATTCGAAAATTCAGAAGAACTGCCAACCGGCTAATTTTCTACATCACTAATTTTGACCGCCCTGGTGTTGATCGTCAGGGCGGTTTTATTTTACGACTCTTAGAAATGGTCGCTTCGCAACCGGCTCTGGATCATATTCGGGAATGAACGGCTCTTCACTCTGTTCAGGCGGCATATCATCTTCGATGTGTCTGACACGCGGTTTAAAGCCGCTTTTCTTGCGGCTAAATCCGCGCCGTGTTTTGCGGGCCGTATCTTTCGTTTCATGAGTAGCGTCTTTATCGGAATGGTTGCCTTCGGTTGACGCGTTGATTTTCTTACTTTCCTTTGCTTTTTTATTCATCGCGGCGACAACGCGTTTCTGCGCAAAGGACAGCGCGTCCCCCGGGCGGCCCTTTTCCAGATTATGAAAGGCAGATCCGAATTGATCGAGGCGCTCAAGGACACTCTCCCCGAATTCATCCTCGAAATCGGTGATTAGGCCCTGATCTGATAAAGTTTTATGAAGGCGCTCTAATTTGCGTTTGGCATTTCGGGCAGATCGCTCCCGAGCCTTACGTTCTTTTTCTCGCTGCTTGGTCAGGGCCGCATCCCGAACGGCCTCATCTGCCTGCCACTGTCGCCTGTCAAAATCATTCATATGATAGGTTTAACACAACCGGAACAAAAATGGAACAATTAATCTTCTAAAACATCCATATACATATCCAGAAGAGCCTCTTCCTCGGCGCGTTCGGCGGGTTCTTTTTTGCGCAGGGACACACATTTGCGTAGAACCTTGCTGTCAAAACCAAATGTCTTCACCTCGGCATAAACCTCTCGAATATCCGCCGCCAATTCAGCCTTTTCGGCCTCGAGCCGTTCGATACGGGCGATAAATTGTTTGAGTTTTTCACGTGTGGCCTGACCCATTTGATCAGCGCGATCTGCATCAGAGATCATGATTGGCTCCTATTCTATCCAGTGCTCATGACTTAAGGGCTGAGCACAGGCGCGCCAGCAAGTCGCATTATTTTTTTGTGGATAGGCCTGTTTTTTGTGGGGCGGATGCGTCATGTTATAACTGAAGCGAGGAACAATCATGGTAGTTATTTTATATATTCTAACGGGTTTAGCGCTCTTGGCGGTTGTCTTTACTCTGATTATGGGCGCAAAAAATATGGGCAGCACAAAGGAAGGCGCCAAGGCCCGGTCCAATAAATGGATGTGGCGGCGGGTTCTGGCACAAGCGGCCGCCATTATTCTGCTGGCCCTAACCGTCTGGGTCAAAAGCAAAAGCGGCTGATGGTCAAGCTCAACAAAATTTACACCCGCACGGGCGATGATGGATCGACGGGCTTGGTCGACGGGTCGCGCCTGTCCAAAGCTGATCTGCGGGTACAAGCTTATGGTGATGTCGATGAAACCAATTCCGTCATCGGTCTGGCGCGCTTGAATTTGACGAACCAAATGGTTGATCAGATGCTGGCCCGTATTCAGAATGATTTGTTCGATCTGGGTGCTGATTTGGCCACACCTTTGCCCAAACAAGGCGAGGCAGACAGTGAATATGCGCTTCGCATGGTGCCGGAACAGATCAAAAGGCTGGAAGATGAACTGGACCAGCTGAATAGTGACCTCGCGCCCTTGACGAGTTTTGTCCTGCCCGGCGGGCATCCGCCAGCGGCCTTTCTTCACCAAGCCCGAACGGTCTGCCGCCGCGCTGAACGTGTCTGTGTGGCGATGAGCGCCGATCAGAATGTAAACCCGCAGGCTATCCAATATTTGAACCGGCTGTCCGATTTTCTTTTTGTGGCTGCCCGCTGGTGCAATGACCAAGGCGAGGCTGATGTCAAATGGGTGCCCGGCGCCAATCGATAGGTAGAACGCCAACTCAGATGCCGTGAGAGGCAATGATAGAATTTGATTGTCAGTCGGCGTTTTTGATAGTTTACTATGTGAATGTCTCTTGAGTTTCACCTCGCTGACTTGTTCGAAACGGCCGCGGGCTGCGTCCCGGATCGTATAGCCATTTTGGGATCGAACAAATCCCTGACATATGCGGACCTTGATGCGCGCACAGATCGTCTGGCGGCGGGTTTCTGGGATCAAGGTCTTCGGCGGGGCGATCATATTGCGCTCTATATGATGAACGCCCCGGCCTATCTTGAGAGCTTCATCGCCGCGATCAAGATCGGGACCGTCCCCTATAATGTGAATTACCGCTATCAATCTGAGGAATTACAGTATCTCTTCCGGAATGCGGACACAGCCTGTATCATTCACGGGTCTGAATATTCGGACATTGTCGAGCAGTTGCGAGATAAAATTAGCACTCTGAAAATTACGGTGAGCGTGGGGGGTACAGGGGGCAGCCAATCCATAGCTTATGACGATTTGCTGGACACCGCGCCGCGCAAAGACTTTCAGCGATCCGAAGAGGATTACCTCCTGCTCTATACGGGCGGGACGACCGGCATGCCCAAAGGCGTCATGTGGCCACATAAGGCCTTCATCTTTGCCTGTGCCGGAGGTGCAGGTTTCTTTCACAAGGACGGCCCGATCAAAGTCCCGGAGGATATAAAGTCCCGGGCGAGTGAAAGTCCGCCGCTGAAAATGTTCACACTCGCCCCGCTGATGCATGGCGCAGCCATCTGGTCCGCTTGGACAGCTTTGCTATCGGGCCTCACCGTGGTTCTGGACGAGTCCAAACGCTTTGACCCGGAGCATATCTGGAACCGCGCCGAAAAAGACGGAGCGAATATTATCCAGGTCGTCGGCGATGCCATGGCCATTCCCCTGCGCGACAGTTTGAGAGCCAATCCCGACCGCTGGAATCTTGGCTCGGTCGTTAGTTTTGGGTCTGGCGGGGCGGTGTTTTCCGATCATGTCAAAGAAGACATTAAATCCCTTCTTCCTAACGCCGCAATCATGGATGGGGTCGGCGCGTCGGAGACCGGAATCAGTGGACAGGCCATGCGAAGCGAGGACGGCATGCTCCGCCTGCCTGCCAATGAAGACCAGCAAGTCATCATAGATGACCGGTTCGGCAAGATCGGCGAGATCGGGTTCATAGGGCGCAGCGGTCATATTCCCATCGGTTATTACAATGATCCGGTTAAATCGTCGGAGACCTTTAAAACCGTCAAAGGCCGCATCTGGGCCGTTTCCGGTGACAGCGCCCGCCTGGATGAGGACGGCATGATCACGGTCTTTGGCCGTGGCTCCACTTGCATCAATTCGGGCGGGGAGAAAATCTACCCCGAAGAAGTCGAAGAGGCCTTGCGCGCCCATCCCGCCGTCTTTGACACCATCGTCATCGGCAAAAGTGACGAACGCTGGGGCCAAAGCGTGGCCGCTATTCTCGCATTAAGGCCTGAGCGAGCCAAACCTGATAATTCCAAATTAGTCTCTTTTTTAAAATCCCATATTGCGGATTACAAAGTCCCCAAAACCTTTATCTGGGTCGATGCTATTCGGCGCTCTCCGGCCGGCAAGCCCGATATTAAATGGGCCAAAGACAAAGCCGAAAACGCGTCATAAATCCTTTCTATTTCCCCGATTTCAAATGATAGATCACCCTCTGCGAAATATCGGCAGGCGTTGAGCGTGTTGAAAAATAATCAACAAATTTTCCGTCCGCGCTCATCAGGAAAATCAGGTCCTGATGGTCGACCGTATAATCCGCGGCGCTCCCTTCCAGCGGAGTTTTCCGGGAAAAGACCTTGTAGGCAGCCTTGGCCACCTCGACCTGCTGGACCGTGCCGGTAAAGCCGCGTAAGCCATCAGGGAAACCATTGGCCGTGACATATAATTTCAAGCTTTCCGGCGTGTCCCGTTCCGGATCTACGCTGAAAAGGATATAACCCACATCACCACCTTGTTTGCCCATCATCTCCTGCGCCGCGCCCAGCTTTTGCAGGGCGGTCGGACAGACATCCGGACAATAGGAAAAGCCGAAATAGATCAAATGCGGCTGCCCCAGCAGTTCCGCTTCCGTGACCACAGCCCCGGTCTCATCAACCAATGTGAAAGCCCCGCCAATATCCGCCGTCCCGACAGAGGTCGTGCTGCCCGAACGGGCAGTCTTTTCGCCCGAACAGGCTGTTAGGCTTAAGGATAAGATCGAAACCAAAGCCATCACTAAAATACTACGAAACATATGCGTCAACTTTCGGGTTAGCCAAATGGGACAGCGCCACATATAGTCCCCCTAAAGCCGTGAGGAAAGATGACGTGAACGCGCAGACTGACGCAGCCTTAAAAGTCGATGAGCGGGTGGCCCGCACCCCGGCCAAAACCATGGGCAGCCTGCGCCGATATACGCTGGTGCTGCTGCGCTGGTGTGCGATTGGCGGGCAGGCCTTGTCACTCTTCATCGTCCACCAGCTTTTCGGCTTTCCCTTCCCGGCGCTGGCCTGCGCCATGGCCATTGCAGCCAGCGTCGTGGTCAATGTCGTTGTCACCTCCGCCATGCCGCTGGACCGCCGCGTGGGCGATGTCGAAGCCGCCCTGCAATTGGGCTTTGATATTTTACAGCTAGCCGTTTTGCTTTGGTTGACGGGCGGGCTGACAAATCCCTTTGCTATCTTGTTCTTGGCCCCGGTAGTGACGTCTGCCACGACTTTGTCCCGCCCGGTTTTGTTCAGCCTTGGCGGGCTGGCCCTAGCGCTCTCACTTTTCCTGCTGTTTAACCACCAACCCCTGCCATGGCTGCCTGAAGGCGGCTTCACACTGCCCTCGCGGTTTAAATTCGGTATCTGGATCGCCATCATCGTCGGCTCTGTATTCACCTCTTTATATGCCTGGCGGGCCACCAAAGAAAGCCGCCGCATGTCAGCCGCTTTGGCCGCGACCGAAGCCATGCTGGCGCAGGAGCAGAAACTCTCTGCACTGGGCGGGCTGGCCGCCGCCGCCGCGCATGAGCTTGGCACGCCGCTGGCGACCATCCAGGTCACAGCCAAGGAAATGACGCGGGAGCTCGACCCGGATACGCCGCTCGGAGAGGACGCCGCACTCATGTTATCCCAAGCCCAAAGGTGCCGCGATATATTAGAACAGCTTTCCATGCGCGGGGATGCGGGTGATGCCATTCATAATACGCTGTCACTCGAAGACCTACTCGAAGAAGCCGCAGAGCCCTTTATCGACCGCGAGAAAGATATTTCCGTCACCATCGCGGGCGACGGAGCCGAGCCGCAATTGATACGTCAACCCGAGCTGCTTTACGCGCTGAAAAACTATATCGAAAATGCGGTGGATTTCGCCCGTCATAAGGTGGAGCTCACGGCCAATTGGACGGATGACACCATTATCATCACCGTCGATGATGACGGCCCGGGGATTGACCCGACCCTCAAAGACCGGCTGGGGCAGCCATATGTGACCTTGCGGCAAAGGCCGCGCCGGGCGGGCGGTTTAGGGCTTGGCATGTTCATTTCCTCCACCCTGATCGAGCGCACAGGCGGCAAGGTGGCCTATGAAAAATCCCCGCTGGGCGGTGCGCGCATTCGCGCCGACTGGCCGCGTCAGGCCTTGGCCCTGTCTTCAGAGTCTTTGACTCTGCAATAAAGACTTGCATATATGCAAAGGACGGCGTGTTTTTTGCACCATAAAACATCCTATCTACAATATGTAGAGATAGAAGAGATTTGATGATGAGCGAATATAATATTCCCGATGATGCAACCTTGATGATCCTGGATGATGACGGCCCGTTTCGCAACCGGCTGGGGCGCGCCCTCACCCAGCGCGGCTTTATGGTCGAAACCGTGGAAACCGTCGCCGAGGCCAAGCGTATGGTACAGGACACACCGCCTGCTTTTGCGGTTTTAGATATGCGCCTGGAAGACGGAAACGGGATGGACGTCATTGATCTGCTCCATGAAATTCGCCCGGACAGCCGCATGGTGATGCTGACTGGCTATGGCAATCTGGCCACGGCTGTGTCCGCCGTAAAACGCGGGGCCGTGGATTATCTGGCCAAGCCCGCCGACGCCGATGATGTCTGCAAGGCTTTGCTGGCCGAGAAAGGCGAAGCGCCCGAGCCGCCCGAAAACCCCATGTCCGCCGACCGAGTACGCTGGGAACACATTCAGCGCGTCTATGAGCTGTGCGGCAAAAACGTCTCCGAAACCGCTCGCCGCCTGAATATGCACCGCCGAACCCTGCAACGCATCCTCGCCAAACGCGCCCCGAGATAAGTTTCATAGTCTTTCCTACCTGGTCTCTGGCGGATGAGATTTTTCTTATTGGTCATCCCGGAGGAGGCCTAAGGCCGACATCCGGGACCTCTTTACCCACAAACAGTCAAGAGGTCCCGGATCGCGCCGCTACGCGGCTTGTCCGGGATGACAGAGGAGTGACAGACGAGTTTCTCTTGCTACTGGCGATCTGGCGCTCAGCCTTTTGTTATAAACTATGCAGGACATGCCCGCGAAGCTTAAGCCTCCGATGGAAACCAAAGGAGGGAAATATATTTTTACGAAGACTTTCGCTTCGCGGCGATGCGTTTTCGCTGACGGCCGGTATATACGCAGACAGTCAATGCAGATGTTGTAAATATCTGCACGTCTGGTCAGCTCTCGCCAGCAGGCCCGGCACAACCGAATGTGTCACCATCCGGCGCTCAACCCGCACCGTCCTCTGACCCAACGACCGACATGTAATTTGTCCCAAGGCCAAAAGAACAATTTGAATATACCCCTGTTTCCAAAGGTAAGGACTCAAATGGGTGATTATTTTACAACCCCCTTAAACCGCTTAAGAAAATTTGGTGAAAACGCGGATTCAATTTAATCCCGCCTAGCCACTCCCATCAGAGAATAGACACAAATCCGGAATGGCTTGTCACTTTTGAGTTTGAAGGTTAACTTGCCCTATGACCGAAGAGATAAAGCCGGAGCGCCCCGCCATGACGGCCAAGCCGATTGGACGGGTTTTATTGGAAATATTCGGGATTATCTTTGGCGTTATTTTGGGTTTCATTCTGAATGAATGGCGCGTTGCCGCCAAACAGGCCAAGATCGTCGAAACCTCTATCACCGCGATGAAAACAGAGCTGTCAGATAATTATGACCGTGTTGCATCCGCGCGTGAATATCACCTGGATCTGTATCCGGACATTCTTATCATTTTACGCGATGACCCATCAAAGATTGAGGAATTTCAGCGCACAAAATTTCGCGGCATTCGCCCCGCGCAAATCTAGGATGCGGCTTATAAAGTGGCCATACAGCAGGCCATAATCACCAATATTTCTCCGGAAGACGCCAAGCCGATAATATCCGCCTATACGGCCTTGGAAGACCTTGAAAACCTCTATGGCCGCTACGCTGAAACAGCCTTTGATTTGATTGCGTCATATGAAGACAATGATGATGACATGAATTTTCCACGGTTTTTATCCGCATCCTTTATGGATTTTTTATATGCCGAAGAAGAGACGATGCTGAGCATTGCGACGCTTGTTGAGAAGGATCCGATTAAGCCTTGGTGGGACGCGCCCGTCTGAGAGAATTGCGGGAAAACGCCGGGGCACAGGCTGAAAATCAGAGCGCCGAGCCCTAAGCTAAGGCTATGTAATAGGGCATTGGGCCCCGCCAAAGGCAGGCTACAATATCGGCAGGGGTTTGTGCGGCTTGTTTGGGAGGGTCACGGTAATGGGGTCGCCGGGGCTGATGGCTCCGCCTTCCAGAACAATAGACATGATACCGGATTTGACGATGCGTTGTCCCTGCTCGCCTTTGGCGATCATTTTATGGATCAGTCCGTCTTGAATGGCGTTGAGTTTTTTGCAGGGGTCACGATAGCCCGTGACTTCCAGCTTCGCGCCGCTGGGAAATGACAAATGGGTCGCAAGTGGCAGGCCCAGCAAATCCACGCCCCGCGTTAGAATATTTTCGCCAATCTGCCCGGCCGTGACCTGAAAGCCCTCTTCCGCCAGCGCGTCATAAAGCTCTGCGTGAACCAGATGCACCTGACGCAGATTTGGCGCGTCCGGCGTACGGGCTTTGTCCCAAAGATGCTGCACGGTTTTGCCCGCATGGGCATCGCCTTCCACGCCGATGCCTTTGATCAGCGTGACGGAATTGCGAACAGGTTTGGAAAAATTATGACCGGAGTCAGCCGCAACCGCCTCTACGGTTGCGGTCATGCTCATGCTAGCCACTTACCACGGCGCGCAGGCCGTCGAGATTTTGCTGCATGGCGAGGGCCGCTTCCCCTTCAAGGCCGTCCAGCGCGGCCTCAGCGGCTGCGATATCGGCTTTTAGGCTGTCGGCGTTCACATCCGCCATCGGCATGGCTTTCTCGGCCAACACGGTCAGGCCGTCCGGCGTGACATCAGCAAATCCGCCTTGGACGAAATACTGCGTCTCTGTGCCTTCATTATAAACGGTGATCGCGCCCGTGCGGATCGCGGCCATAAGCGGGCTGTGATTAGGCAGCACGCCGACATTGCCTTCCGTGCCCGGAATATCGACTTGATCGACCTCACCCGCGAATAATTCCGCTTCGGGTGAGACGAGTGAGAAATTTAATTTATCTGCCATAACTGTTCTTACCCCTCATCCTGAGGAAGCCCTCGCCTATTGGAGAGGGCTGTCTCGAAGGATTAAGCCGCCTCAGCTGCCATTTTGGCGGCTTTTTCGATCACGTCTTCAATACCGCCGACCATGTAGAAAGCCTGTTCCGGCAGGTGGTCATATTCACCTTCGCAGAGGCCTTTGAAAGAGCGGACGGTGTCTTCGAGCGGCACCTGGATTCCCGGTGAGCCGGTGAAGATTTCCGCCACGTCGAATGGCTGTGACAGGAACTTTTCAACTTTACGCGCGCGGGCCACGACCAGCTTATCCTCTTCGGACAGTTCGTCCATGCCCAGGATGGCGATGATGTCTTGCAGGGATTTATAACGCTGCAGGATTTCCTGAACCATACGCGCGGTTTGGTAATGCTCTTCGCCGACTGTACGCGGCTCCAGGATACGGGATGTGGAATCGAGCGGGTCAACCGCCGGATAGATACCCTTTTCCGAAATGGCGCGGTTCAGAACGGTTGTCGCGTCCAAGTGAGCAAAGGATGTCGCGGGCGCCGGGTCGGTCAAGTCATCGGCCGGGACGTAAACGGCCTGAACCGACGTAATCGAGCCTTTGGTTGTGGAAGTAATGCGTTCCTGCATGGCGCCCATTTCTGTGGCCAGTGTTGGCTGATAGCCCACCGCAGACGGGATACGGCCGAGCAGCGCGGACACTTCGGAACCGGCCTGCGTAAAGCGGAAGATGTTATCGACGAAGAACAGCACGTCTTTACCTTCTTCATCGCGGAAATATTCTGCCTGTGACAGACCTGTCAGAGCCACGCGGGCACGCGCTCCGGGAGGTTCGTTCATCTGACCGTAAACCAGCGTCGCGCGGCTCTCGCCGTCCAGATTGATCACGTTGGATTCGATCATTTCGTGGTAAAGGTCATTCCCTTCACGTGTGCGCTCACCCACGCCGGCGAAAACGGAATAACCGCCAAAGAGCTTCGCGATATTGTTGATGAGTTCCATAATCAGAACGGTCTTGCCCACACCCGCACCGCCAAACAGACCGATTTTACCGCCTTTGGAATAGGGGCAAAGCAGGTCGATCACCTTGATACCTGTGGCTAGGACTTCAGTCTCTGTTGACTGGTCAACAAAGGCAGGCGCGTCTTTGTGGATCGGGGCCATGACTTTGGTTTTGACCGGGCCGCGTTCGTCAATCGGCTCACCGATGACGTTCATGATACGGCCAAGTGTTTCCGGGCCAACCGGCACAGAAATCGGCGCGCCTGTATCTGCCACGGATTGACCGCGCACCAGACCTTCGGTGGCATCCATGGCGATGGTGCGGACGGTGTTTTGACCCAAATGCTGGGCGACTTCCAGAACCAGGCGATTGCCGCCATTATCCGTTTCCAGCGCGTTCAAAATCGCGGGCAGATTGCCTTCAAATTCGACGTCCACAACCGCGCCGATGACTTGGGCGATTTTACCGGAGCCGGATTTGTTTGTGTTCGCAGCCTTACGCGGCGCACGTTTGGCCGGGGCTTTTTTTGCCGCCGTTTTCTTTGCTGGAGCCTTTTTCGCCGCAGTCTTTTTTGCTGGTGCTTTTGCCATTGGTCTTGTTTCCTCTAGCGTTAGAGCGCTTCTGCGCCCGAAATAATTTCAATCAATTCAGACGTGATTTGCGCCTGACGTGTTCGGTTAAATGTGAGTGTCAGCTTGTCGATCATCTCGCCCGCATTGCGCGTCGCGTTATCCATCGCTGTCATTTTAGAGCCCATCTCGCCGGCCTGATTTTCCAGCAGCGCCGTGAAGATTTGCGTATTGATATTACGCGGCAGCAAGACGCGCAAAATGCCTGCCTCATCCGGCTCATAGGTATAGATCGCGCCGTTCAGATCAGGGCCGGACGTTTCCTCTTCCGCTGCCTCATCCAAATCCGCCATAGCCGGGATCAGGGTTTTCGCGACCGCCGTCTGGGTCATGACATTTTCAAATTCGGAGAAAATCAGCTTACAGATATCAAACTCGCCCGCCTCGAACATGGCTGTGATCTTTGCGCCGATATCCTGGGCAATGCCCGCATGAAGCGAACGCTCTTCTTTGAGTGAGATAAATTCGACGATTTGATCTTCATATAGGCGCTTGAGCTGATCATAACCTTTTTTACCGATCAGGAAGAGCTTGACCTTTTTGCCGGATTTTTCCAGCGCCACAATCTCTTCACGCGCCTTGCGGACGATATTGGTATTAAAGCCACCGCAGAGACCCCGGTCCGCCGTCGCTACGACCAGCATGACCGTGTCTGACTTGCCATTGCCGACCAGCAGCTCTGGTCCGCCAGCCGCGTCCGTCATGGAGCTGGCCAGATTGCGGATGATGCCGCCCAGACGATCGGAGTAAGGACGGGATTTTTCCGCCGCATCCTGTGCCTTACGCAGCTTTGCCGCCGCGACCATCTGCATGGCACGCGTGATCTTTTGCGTATTCTTGACGCTTCCGATCCGGTTTTTGAGCTCTTTTAAAGAGGCCATGAGTGCAATCCTCTAAAGGCTAAGCCGCGAAATTCGTTGTGAAATTATCCAGCGCTGATTTCAGGCGGCCTTCGATTTCATCCGTCAGCTTTTTCTCTGTCGCGATATCGGACAGGATAGAGCCGTGCTCGGAGTGAAGATGCGCGAGCAATTCGCGTTCATATTTACCGACCGATTTGACCGGAATGCCGTCCAAATAACCGCGCGTACCGGCATAGATCACAGCGACCTGTTCCTGCACTTGCAGCGGAGAATACTGATCCTGCTTTAACAGCTCTGTCAGGCGCTCACCGCGCGCCAGCAAAGCCTGCGTGGATGCGTCCAGGTCTGAGCCGAACTGCGCAAAGGCCGCCATTTCACGGTATTGCGCCAGCTCACCTTTAATCGGGCCGGCCACTTGTTTCATGGCTTTGATCTGCGCGGATGATCCCACGCGAGACACCGACAGACCCACATTTAGAGCCGGGCGGATGCCTTGGAAGAACAAATCTGTTTCCAGGAAGATCTGACCATCTGTAATCGAAATCACATTGGTCGGAATAAAGGCCGACACGTCGTTACCTTGGGTCTCAATGATCGGCAGGGCCGTCAAAGAGCCGGAGCCATTATCTTCATTCAGCTTCGCCGCGCGCTCCAGCAAACGGGAGTGAAGATAGAAAACGTCACCTGGATAAGCTTCGCGGCCCGGAGGACGGCGCAGCAGCAGTGACATCTGGCGATAGGCCACAGCCTGTTTGGACAGATCATCATAAATGATCAGGCCGTGCATGCCGTTATCGCGGAAATATTCGCCCATGGCGCAACCGGCAAAAGGTGCCAGGAACTGCAAAGGGGCTGGCTCAGAGGCCGTCGCGGCGACGATGATGGAATAGTCCAGCGCGCCATTTTCTTCGAGCGTCTTAACCAGCTGCGCTACAGTTGAGCGTTTTTGGCCGACCACAACATAGATACAGTAAAGCTTGTCATTCTCGCGGTCTTCATCAAAGGCCGCTTTTTGGTTCAGGATTGCGTCCACAGCCACAGCGGTTTTACCGGTCTGGCGGTCACCAATGATCAATTCGCGCTGACCACGGCCAATCGGGATAAGCGCGTCAATCGCCTTGATACCTGTTTGCACGGGCTCATGAACACCTTTACGCGGGATGATGCCCGGCGCTTTGACGTCCACCAAACGGCGCTCAGTGGATTTGATCGGGCCCTTACCGTCAATTGGCTCGCCCAGCGGGTTAACCACACGGCCCAGCAAGCCTTTGCCGACCGGGACGTCCACGATTTCGCCGAGGCGCTTAACTGTGTCACCTTCTTTAATGCCGCGGTCATCACCAAAAATAACGACACCGACATTGTCGCTTTCCAGGTTCAGCGCCATACCTTTAATGCCGCCCGGAAACTCGACCATCTCACCGGCGCGGACATTGTCCAGACCGTAAATACGGGCAATACCGTCACCGACGGACAGCACTTGGCCGACATCGCTGATTTTGGCTTCTTTCCCGAAGCCCTTGATCTGTTTTTTCAAAATCGTTGAAATTTCCGCTGCGCGAATATCCATGGAACTGTCCTCTTATGTTTCTTTGAGGGTCAAACGTAAGTCCTCAAGTTTGGTCTTGAGGGAGCTATCATAAAGGCGGGAGCCAATCCGCACGACGAAACCGCCGAGCAAATCCGGATCCACCACTGTTTCAACGGCCACAGCACGGCCGGTGGTTTTCTTAAGCTGCGCTTTGATCGCGCTTAGCTGCGCTGCCGTCAATTTTTTGGCGCTGGTCACTTTGGCGACCTGACTGCCACGGCGGCGGGCGACCATATCTTCGAAAGCCGCGATGATGGCGGGCAATTCTGCGGCGCGGCGATTCCCTGCCACAGTTCCGATGAATTGCGTGGTCAGAGCATTGTAGCGGGCTTTCTTGGCAATCGCCGTCAAGGCCGCCACTTTGTCTTCGGTTTTAAAGACCGGGCTTTCCGCAACGCGCCGCAGTTCAGAATTTGCCGCATAGGTTTTTTTGAAATTTGCGAGGTTTTTCTCGACTGTTTTCAGTGACTTACCCTCTTCCGCCAAATCCAGCAGGGCGCTGGCATAACGGTGTGGGGCTTCACCTGTGATGACGACTGTGTCTGACACGCGATAGTCCGTATTTCGATGCCTGTTGATAATTCGCAGCAGGCTTTAAACTGGCTTACAGCGGCGCTAGGGTTTTACCGGCTCCGCCAAACTCGCGCGCGCTTTAACACGCTCAATTTTATATGCCAAGGCATGATTTACTGCGACAGAATAGCCCTGTGGATTGTCGGTTTTTCAAGCCAATTTGCCAGACCCTGTCATCTTTTAGACAGACCCTAGGATGAAGGCATGAGACCGTCTATAGATATGGATATGATCGGTGACATCATTGAAATTTTCAAAGCCCGCAAAGACCCGGCACTGGCCGCCAAGCTTGGCGCGCGCTTTGCCAGCGGGGTCGCCATAGAACGGCTAAGCTGGCCGCTTATGATTGCCAAATTCTGGATGGGCGTCGCGATTTTGGTTTGTGTCATCCTAACCGGCCTGCTGGCCTATAGCGCCTATCAATTTGGTTGGGGGTTTCTGATGCCACTTTTACTGCCCGCCGGAGCTGCCTATGGCTTCATCCGTATCTGGCGCGGCCTGAATAAAGGCATCGAGCGTGTAAAAACAGCCGCGCAAGGCTTTACCGACAAGGGCATAGATCGCTTGGCTGTGCGTCAAGTTGATTCAGTATTGGTCTCAGATAATACTGACGTCCCTCAAGGTTAACCCGGTCGGGGGTAAGGGGTTGTGTCGTGGATATAACCCGGCGCGGTGCGGCTGACTTTGAAGGTGACCATATCCGTTTGTTTCATCGAAGAGAGCACACCGAATTTCCGCATGACGCGTCCGGCGCCAGCTTTGACGGCTTTTTCCGGCCAGGAGGCGGAGCGCCAATCCGGCGACATACCGAATTTCTGCCGCAGGACAGCATTTGTGTACATCACGGCATTTTTCAGGGTGCTTTCCATTGTGGAATATTCCGTCGTCACAGACACGCAAAAGCTTTTATTTTCCACGCGGTGCGGCGCGTTTAGCGGCCAGCTGATCATATCATCACCGGTCAGGTCAAAACAGCGGGCTTCATCCTCAAATGTTTCATCATATGGCAGGTAATCTTCATTATCGCAGTAAAGCACGCGCTCATATCCCTCATCGGGGAGATATTTCGGCTTACGTGGGTAAAGATAAAATCGCTTATGTCCCCGGACATGCCACAGAATCGTTTCGGTTGGATCGCAATGATAAGGCGTTTGCGCCGTCGGACAGGTAATCAGAATACCTCCGCGCGGATTTAGAGCGCGATTGCCTGTGCTGTCTGATAATTCCCCATAGATTCCGTCCAGAACCTTTTTGTAGTCTTCATGCAAATTCATGGCCCGCCGTAAATTCATCCAGATTGCCCCGGATTTGGCGGCTTCTATCAGGGTCGCGCCATCGGCATCTCCGGCGTCGCCTGTTCGAAATTTGGCTTGGTAGACATCATGGTCAGCAATGGTGCAGATATCCAGCTCGCTGCGGGGATGGCGGTCCAGCAAATCTGCCAAGGCCTCATCCGTGAACAGCCCGGTCTCACTTAGCTTGTGCTGGGCGGTCAGGGCTTCATTCCGAAATTTTTGCGTATGTTCGTCTGTCCAGTCTTTTAACCACATAATCTTTTAACCACATAATCTTCACACGATTTGGGCCCGATTACATCATTTTAGCCTGTTCTTCGATATGTTTCCCCTCTGGCGGGTAAAGTTGAAATTTCAACAAGTTTACATAAAGTTTTGCGGGTCGATGTCGATCTGGATTTTGTATTTTGAAGGCGGGCGCAGTTTGGCTTTCCAGACGGCCATGTAACGGGACAGATTGACTTGCGGCTCGGCCTGAATGAACAGCCGCCAGCGGAAACAGCCCCGCAGACGCCCAATCGGCGCCTCGCTGGGCCCTAAAATTTCAACCCCTTCCGTGCGCGGGGCAAGGCGGGCAAATTTCTCCGCCAGTGATTTCACCTTGGCGAGTTCGGGGCCGCTGATAATCACAGCCGCCAGCCGGCCGAAAGGCGGCAGGCCGAGCATCTCCCTCATGGCCAGCTCCATGCCGATAAACATGTCTCTGTCCCCCGCCGCCAGAGCGACTAAGGCTTCATGTTCAGGCTGGTGGGTTTGGATCAAAGCATGGCCGGGCTTATCCGCCCGCCCGGCCCGGCCCGCGACCTGCACCAGAGTTTGATATGTCCGCTCTCCGGCTCTTGGGTCGCCGCCCGCCAGACCCAGATCGCCATCGACGACACCGACGAAGGTCAGCTTGGGGAAATTATGACCTTTGACCACCATTTGTGTGCCGACGAGAATATCAATCTGGCCCTCCTCCATCCGCTTAAGCCGCGCTGCGATCTCCGCCGGGTTACCCGCCGTATCAGATGAGAAGACTTCAATTTTCGCGTCAGGAAAGTGCTTCATCGCTTCTTCGGCGACGCGTTCCACGCCAGGGCCGACCGGAGTTAGGCTGTCTTCGGCCTCGCATTCCGGGCAGCGACGCGGCATAGGCATGGAAAAGCCTGTCAGATGGCACATAGCGCGGCCCGTGCGTTTGTGCTGCACAAGCCAGCTATCCGTATCGGGGCTTTTTAGTTTCTCTCCGCATGAGCGGCAGATAATCAAAGGCGCATAGCCCCGGCGGTTCAAATAGAGCATGGCTTGTTCGCGGCGGCCCAAGACCTCAGAGACACTCTGCAAAAGCGGCGGTGAGAGAAAGTCGCCCTTTTCCGGCTGATGCTCTTTCAGATCAATCAAGCCGATATCCGGCAAGGTTATGGCCCCCGGGCGCTCCGGCAAGACGATATGCGCAAACTTACCCGACCGCGCATTATGCAGGCTTTCAAGGCTTGGCGTTGCCGAGGCCAGCACAACCGCGTGGCCACTGATTTTCCCGCGAACCACCGCCATATCGCGGGCATTATATATAATGCCTTCTTCCTGTTTATAGCTAGTGTCATGTTCTTCATCGACTACGATCAAACCCAAATTTGGAAATGGCAAATATAGCGCCGACCGCGCCCCGACGACGAGTTTTGCGCGGCCTTGCGCGACCTCCCGCCAGACGCGGCGGCGCGGGGCTTCGCCCATCTGGCTATGCCATGCGGCGGGTTCTGCCCCGAAACGGTCCTTAAAACGGGACAGGCCTGCCTGGGTCAGAGCAATTTCAGGCACCAAAACCAAAACCTGCTGCCCGCGCCGCAGGGCTTCGGTGACAGCCTCGAAATAGACCTCTGTCTTGCCCGATCCCGTCACACCATCGAGCAGGCTGACATTGAAGTCCCCTCGCCTGACCTGCGCGGCCAAATCCAGCGCGGCCTCGCTCTGGGCCGTCGTCAGCTCTTTCCCGAGCAAATCCGGATTAGGGATGTCAAAAGGCGCATCGACAGGGCCCTCTATGGCCTGCATAGCGCCCGCTTTGACCATGCCTTTGACCACGCCCGGCGACATTCCGGCGCGCGCAGCAATTTCAGAGGCGCGTGCTGGAAATGGCCCGCCTTCGCGCAAGGCCGCCCGCCGGGCAGGCGTCAGGTTTTTGGGCGGATTCTCAGTTGGCATGTAAAGCGTAACAATGGGACTGGGGTCGAGCGCTTTGTAATTACGCATCACCATGCGCAGAACCTGCCCCAATGAGCCGACATTATAGCTCGCCGTCCAAGACAGGAATTTCAGCAAATCCCCGGATAGAGGCTTAGCCGCCTTGACCTGAACAATCTCTTTCAGCTCGCGCCCGGCCTCGGCTTGCCCCACCGACCAGACCACGCCTAATTTGATCTGTTTTCCAATCGGGGCAAAAACGAAATCACCCGCAGATACACTGATACCGGCAGGCACAGCATAGTCGAATGGCGCGGGCACATTGACCGGAAATAATATTTGAGCATTTTGAATCACGTCAGTCTGTGATAGCAGAGCCGCGAGTCGAATAACCCCCTCTTTGGAGCTTTCCATGAAATTTTTTGTCGATAGTGCAGATTTAGACGCCATAGCCGAGCTGGCCGATATTGGTCTTGTGGATGGCGTGACCACAAACCCGTCCATCATCGCGAAGTCTGGCCGCGACTTTAAAGAGGTCATCGCGGAGATTTGCAAACTGACGCCGGGGCATGTGTCCGCCGAAGTCGTGGCAACATCGGCCGAAGACATGATCAAGGAAGGCCGCATTTTGCGTAAAATCGCAGAAAATGTCTGCGTCAAGCTGCCCCTGACCATGGACGGGCTGAAGGCCTGTAATACGCTCTCCAAAGAAGAGGTGCCCACAAATGTCACGCTCTGCTTCTCGCCCAACCAAGCATTGCTGGCGGCAAAATGCGGCGCGACTTATATCTCGCCATTCATCGGACGGCTCGATGATATTACGCTGGACGGGCTGGAACTAATCGAAGATATCCGCACAATTTATGACAATTACGGCTATGAGACCGAAATTCTCGCCGCTTCAATCCGGAATGTGAACCATGTCAAGGAATGCGCCCTGATCGGCGCCGATGTCATGACCGCCCCGCCTGCTGTGATTAAAAATCTCGCAAATCACGTCCTGACAGATAAAGGCCTCGCGGCATTCCTGAAGGACTGGGAAAAGACAGGCCAAAGTATTTAAGATTCGCGTCTAAGCTTTCTTATCCCAGCCGCCGCGATCATTTTGTTGGTAATAGGCCAGGTCAGCGCCTGCCTCTTTTAGCTTTTTCCAGCGGACCCGCTCTCTGGCGACATCTTCACTGTCGCGGCCATTGATCATCACCATGGCGCGCTCGGCTTTGGCCATGTCCGTAACCTCTGCGCCGCCGATCAGGAACACGGCATAGAAACCCTCGGCGCTATCGGCTGTCGCGGAAAGCAGGATCGGTTGCTGATCAGCTTTGGGTTCATCATCGCGGCCGTGCGGCAGGAAGGCATCATCACGATAAGTCCAGAGATAGGCATCCAACTCGGCCAGCCGGGCTTCGGGTAATTTGACCAGCGCCCGCCATCCCTTGGCGAGCGTCTTTTCCAGCAGGCCCGGCAGCACGCCTTCCAGCGTCGAGCCTTCCAGATGGTAAAACCAATAGTCAGTCATTAGGCCTCGTGATTATCGGCAATCCAGCGGTTGAGCAGACGCACGCCAAAACCCGTCCCAAAGGTCGGATTGCGCGGGTCTTTAGAGCCATTGACCATGCCAGTGCCCGCAATATCCAAATGCGCCCAAGGCGTGTCCTTGCCTACAAAGCGTTGCAGGAATTGGGCGGCAGTGATCGAGCCCGCAGCACGTCCGCCGATATTTTTCATATCCGCATATTGGGATTTTAACAGATCATCATAGGCTTTACCCAAAGGCAGACGCCATGTCTTGTCCGTCGACGTTTCTGATGCGGCCATAATCTCTGCGGCCAAACTGTCATCATTGGAGAACAGGCCGGCATATTCATGGCCAAGGGAAATGATAATCGCGCCTGTCAGGGTCGCCAGATCAATGACGGCTTTGGGCTTATATTTCGTAATCCCGTAATGCAGCGCATCGGACAGAACCAAGCGGCCCTCAGCATCCGTATTTTGCACTTCGATGGTCTGGCCGGACATGGAGGTAATGATATCCCCGGGCAGCATCGCATTCCCGTCGGGCATGTTTTCAACCAGCCCGACAATACCGATGACATTGGCTTTGGCTTTGCGTGTCGCAAGCGCGCACATCGCGCCGACAACGGCGGCTGATCCGCCCATATCGCCTTTCATGTCCCACATATTTGCGCCGGGTTTCAGCGATATCCCGCCTGTATCAAACGTGACGCCTTTACCAACAAACATGGCGGGTTTTGCGCCTTTTTTGCCGCCGTCCCAGCGCATGACCACCAACTGTGATTCGCGCACAGAGCCTTGGCCGACGCCGAGCAGCGCATTCATACCCAGCTTTTTCATTTTCGCTTCGCCAAGAATTTCGACCTTCAGGCCCAATTCCGTTAGCTTTTTGATCCGGGCTGCATAGGCTTTGGGGTAAATCACGTTAGGCGGCTCATTGACGACATCGCGCGCCAGCAGAGTTCCGTCGCCCACGGCGCCATAGAAATTGTCATAAGATTTTTTCGCCGCAGATGGATTATCGCAAATCACACGCAGCGTTTTAAAAGGCGGTTTTTTGGACTTCGTCGCCGCCGAGCGGCGCTTATCATAAACATAACTCGCCAGACGCGCGCCAAGCGCAACCCGGGCGGCATCATCCGCCGTCGCATCCGTTCCGTCCAAATGAATATTCAGCGTCGTTTCACCTGAACCGCGTAGGGATTTGACCCATTTTGCCGCGCAGATTTCATAGTCGAAACGGTCTTCTTTGCCGCGCCCCTTAAAGAAGACGCGCACAGCCTTTTCACCACTCATCACATAAGTTGAAAATGACTGTCCCTGGCCGCCTTTAAACCCGGCCGCACTGGCAGCGGCGGTCAAAGACTTGCCGCCCATCTTGGAGTAAGGATTTCCTTTGAGTGCATTGGCAATGACTAAGGCTGACCCGGACTTCGCAGGGGCGGATTTGACAAAACTGACTTTCATGAATGTTTCCTCATTGTGTTCTGACGCTCTGGTAAAGCACGCTTGTGTGTAATAGAAGACCGTAAGTCAAATGCACTGTGAAATTTTTTCGAATAGGATTAATCGCTTCCTCATATGCCCGTTTTACAGCGATATTTCTGGAAGCAGGTTTTATGGCCGCTCTTGCTTGCCTTATCGGCTTTGTCTGCGCTTGCCTTATTAACCCAAAGCCTGCAGACGCTGGATTTAATCGTTGAGAATCGTCAAAGCGCTTTTACATTTTTCTACATCACAATTTTATCCCTGCCACAGCTCATCGGCATCATCATGCCGCTCGCGGTGTTTATGGCGACGCTGTATGCACTCAACCGCTTAAATATGGACAGTGAACTGGTCGTCGCGAAAGCTTCGGGGTTTTCGCCTTGGCAGATCAGCACGCCGGTTGTCAGGCTGGGCGTCTATGCCATGATCGCGCATCTGATCATCAATCTGCTCTTGCAGCCGCTTTCCTTTCGGGAAATGCGCAGCGAGATATTGAAAGTCCGCACAGATATAGCCTCGCAAATGGTGCAGGCCGGGGAATTTGTGTCACCCACGAAAAAGCTGACCGTCTATGCCCGAGAAATCGGCCCGGATGGCAGTTTGAAAGATGTCCTGATCCATGACGGCCGCGATGATAATGGCGCGATTACCCACACCGCCAAATCCGGCTATGTGCAGCGCACTGATGTGTCCGCCTCATTGGTTTTACAAGACGGGGCCGTTCAGCAAATCCTGGAAGACGGCAGTCTGGATGTCATCGCATTTGAGGATTACATACTGGATCTGTCCGATGTGATGGCGGTGAATAATGTGCTTAGGCTCAAAGCCTCTGACCGGTTTTTGCACGAGCTCTTACGCCCTGACCCCAGAGAGTATATCCGTCCCAAACACCGGCGCGAATTTAAGGCCGAAGGTCATGCGCGGCTGTCCGCTCCGCTGTATAATGTGGCCCTGGCTTTGCTGGCACTGTGCTACATGGTCAGGGGCGAGCATTTACGCCTGGGGTATGGCCGCAGAATTGCGACATGTGCGGTGATGGGATTTGCTATTCGGCTCGGCGGATTTTCGGTGACCTCAGCGGCGGAAAGTAATCCGGCCCTTAATCTTATCCAATATGTCCTACCCGTAAGCGTTATTTTGTTTTGTCTTTTATATCTGATGCGCAAGAAACGCATGAGAAAACTCACATCTGGTCGGGCCCGGCGGGATTATGATGAACAGCTCAGGCTGGCAACATGATCTCGACCTTGAACCGATATATTGCCATCAGAATATTGCGCAGCATCCTGGTCGCATTTTTTGTCGTGACCGGGATTATCATGCTCGTCGACTTTGTAGAAAGCTCACGGGATTTGGGCAGTGACTCGGATATCACCTCCTTTCAGTTGCTTTATTTGACCCTGTTGAAGACACCCAAATTTGTTGAACAAACTATTCCCTTTGTTGTGCTCTTCGGCGTGATGGGCGCGCTCTATAATCTGAACAGGCGGTCCGAATTGATTGTTATGCGCGCAACAGGCATGTCAGCCTGGCGGTTTTTAAAGCCTGCCATTTGGGTGACCGCCAGTTTAGGACTTGCATGGGCGGCGTTTTTTAACCCCATCGCCTCTAATATGCTCAGCTATCAGGAAGCTTTATTATCAGAATGGTCACAAGGCGGATCGGAGACACAAGTCAAAGATGTCTGGCTTCGCGAAGGCACCACACATATGCAAACCGTCATCCAGGCCGGTAAGCTTAATCTGGGCGCGAAAACATTAGAGCAGCCCGTCTTTTATCAACTGGAAGTCCTGCCCGACGGCTCCACCCGATTTAGCCGGCGCTTTGATGCGCAACAGGCCACATTGGTCACCCAAGGTTACTGGCAATTGGATGACGTTACCGAAAATGCCCCCGGTGAAGTGACACAATTTCATCCTGCGATTTCACTGCCCACCAATATTACCTTTGATGACTTACAATCCCAGGCCAAAGATGCGCCGGTTCCGGCCTTTTGGAGCATACCCGGCAGGATCGAGGAATATCGCCAAGCCGGGTTTTCGCCGCGCGGGTTGGAAATGCAATTTAACCGTCTCTTGGCCCTGCCGATTATGCTGATTGCCATGACATTCATCGCCGCCAGCGTTTCGATGCACTTAACGCGTGAGGGCGGAACCTTGCGATTATTGATCACCGGGGCGGCGCTGGGCTTCGCGGTATATTTCGCCGATAGCGTTATCAGCGCCTTTGGCGAGGTTGCGGTTCTGCCGGTTATTTTGGCATCATGGGCCATACCCGTTTTCGTTTTATTGTCCGGCATCAGCTATCTTGCCAAGATTGAAGACGGCTAGGACTGTAGCCTGACTGAAAGTTAATACACGCCCCGCAAAATCTGTCCTAAATTATACGCAGCATCGCGCATTGCTTTGAAAATGAAAAACTTTATAAAGCCAAAGATATTTTTGGGGTATTTGGATAATCCTATGACTTTGATGAAAACATTACTCAGCTCGGCCATCTTTGCTGCCACCGCTTTTGCGCCGGCTATCTCGGCGGCCCAAAGCAATGCACATGGCATAGCGGCGGTCGTCAATAATGATATCGTCACGACCCATGATCTTCGCCAGCGGGTTCTGTTTATGATGGCGACGACAGGTGTCGAAAGAAATGAGGAAAGCCTGCGCCGGGTGCAACAGCAAGCTCTACGCAATCTGGTCGATGAGCATCTGCAAATGCAGGAAGCCGAAAAATATGAGCAAACGATATCGGATGAAGAGATTAACCGTTCTGTCTCGGGCCTAATTGGCCGCAACGGTTTGGATCCAAACGAAGTCGTGCAGCGTCTGGCCAGTGCGGGCGTCTCGATTGAAACTTTGCGCGATCAAGTCCGCTCTGAAATCGCCTGGCAGCGGATTATCAACGGATTGTTTGGATCGCGCATTCGAATTACCGACGCCCAAATCGACGAGACTTTGAACCGCATGACCGCCAATGCATCCAAGCCAAATTACCGTGTGGCAGAGATCTATATCGAAGCCTCTCCGGATATTGGCGGTATGGACGGCGCGATGGAAGGCGCCAATGCCATGGTGCAGCAAGTCAAAGACGGCGCGCCTTTCCCATTGCTGGCGCAGCAATTCTCTTCATCCCCGTCAGCCGCAAAAGGCGGTGATATTGGGTGGGTGCGTGAAGGTGAGTTACGGCCTGCGCTTGATGACGTCATCAAGATCATGGAAGTCGGCTCTTTGTCCGAACCCATTCAAGTCCCGGGCGGTGTTTATGTCATTGCCCTCGTAGACAAGAAAATTTCCGAAGCCGAGACACTATACAAGCTCAAGCAAGTCACAGTTGAGGCTGAAGATTTTGACACAGCCAAATCCCGCTTGATCGAATTAAGAGACACCCTGTCATCTTGCGATACGCTGACAGAGGATGTGTCTGATTTAGAGGGCGTCTCCTCGGCGGATATGGGTGAGCTGAAAGCTTCAGATCTTAATGAGCAAATTTTATCCATGCTCGAGACCACAGATGTTGGCGGTATGTCTGATGCGATTGAGCGGCCACAGGGCGCGACATCCATCATGGTATGTGCCCGCGAAGCCACAGGATCAGAAATTCCAACACGCGATGAAATTGAAGATCGCCTTATGGATCAACAACTTGCGCAGGCCTCGCGCCGTCACTTGCGGGATTTGCGCCGCGAAGCCACATTGGTTGTACGCTAGGCGCAAATATGCGCCGCCTAAGCCCGAATCCTTTGGTCGTCTCTATGGGCGACCCGGCCGGTATCGGGCCGGAAATCACGGTCAAAGCCTGGCAAAAACTCAGGGATCAGTCCGCTTTGGCCTTTGCTGTCATCGCGCCGCCTAAGATTTTTGATAGCCTCGCAACTATCCAAATAATCAGCGAATTAAATCAAGTAAAACAAAAATTTAACAAAGCACTGCCTGTTCTCCCCATTGACGGAGAGACGGCTGTGGCCGGTGAGCCGAACCCCGCCCATGCCGATTCCATCACGGGGAGTATTTCTCTCGGGGTGGAGCTGTGTTTAAAGGGGCAAGCGGCGGGACTGGTGACCAACCCAATCGCCAAGGATGTGCTCTATCAGGCCGGGTTTAAATTCCCGGGACACACAGAGTATTTAGGAAAATTATGCGCGGGCCATAGCGCGCCCTACCCCTCCGGCCCGGTCATGATGCTGACCGCGCAGGATTTACGTGTCGGACTGGCCACCGTTCATATCCCCCTTAATCAGGTCGCAAGCCGGCTTAGCATTGACGGCATTATCGCCACCGCCGAAGTTATGCTCGGCGCGCTGCGCGTGGATTTCGGCATCCACAATCCGCGCCTGGCTCTGTCCGGCCTTAACCCGCATGCCGGAGAAAACGGCGCGCTTGGCCCAGAAGAACAAGCGCTTATCAATCCGGCCGCCCAAAAATTACGCGCCATGGGCTATGACGTTACCAACGCCCAATCTGCGGATACATTATTTCACGCAGAGGCGCGGCAGGGCTATGATGCGGTTCTGGCTATGTATCACGACCAGGGGCTAATCCCCGTTAAGACGCTCGATTTTCATGGCGGGGTGAACATCACGCTCGGCCTGCCCATCATCAGAACGTCCCCGGATCACGGCACAGCCTTTAATATTGCCGGGCAAAATATTGCGCGGCCTGACAGTTTGATCGCAGCCATTACCCAAGCCCGAGAGCTGGCTGATCAGAGGGCGCGCCATGTTGTGGGATAGCGAGCCGCCGCTGTCGGATGTGCTTAAAGCGCGGGGATTATGGGCGGATAAAAAGCTGGGTCAGCACTTCCTGCTCGACCGCAATATCACCGATAAAATCGCGGGACTCGCCGCGCCGTTAGAGGGGATCCATGTCGCGGAAATCGGCCCCGGGCCGGGCGGATTAACGCGCTCCTTACTGGATGCCGGGGCGCAGGTTTTAGCCATAGAAACCGACCCCCGTTTTGTCGATTTATTGCAGAATTTACAATCAGATAGATTACAGGTCAGCCACGCCGATGCGTTGAAATTTGACATCGCCAAGGCCCTTCCCGCGCCGCGGAAAATCATCGCCAATCTACCCTATAATGTTGGCACAAAAATGTTGATTAACTGGGTCAGCGCTCAGCCCATATTCTGGGAGCAAATGGTGCTGATGTTCCAAAAAGAAGTGGCGGAAAGAATTGTCGCAAGTTGCGGGGACAAAGCCTATGGGCGGTTGGCGGTTTTGTGCCAAAGCGTGGCGGAGTGCCGGATCGCCTTTGATCTGCCCGCAAGCGCCTTTACCCCACCCCCCAAGGTCGACAGCGCGGTCGTGGTTCTGCAACCCCTTGAAAAACCATATGAAAATCTGAAAGCACTCGGCGAAGTCACCCAAGCCGCCTTCGGACAGCGCCGAAAGATGCTCCGGCGCTCTTTACGAAATTTAGCCCAAAAACACGGTTTTTCGATCGATTTATGGTTAACAGATTGCGACATCAACCCGGCATCGCGCCCGGAGACTCTGACCGTAGAGGAGTTCCAGAAATTGGCGAACAGGCTCCTAAAACTCTGATCTGTCTGTAGTCGCCATTACTTTTATGAAACGACTCGATCCCGCTACCCCGATTTACTCGGCTGCCGAGTATCAGAGGTTTTATATTGCGAGGTCTGCACTTTTTGCTTAATCTGATTACTAAATCGGGGCGTGTAAGGACGAGAACATCATGTATTTACGGACGCGGCTGGATGATGTGATAGGATTGCTAGCATTTGAACGCTTTGATGCGGATTTTGCGGATTATGAAATTTATGTTCCTGCACCAAGCCTATCAACGGACTATCAATATAACTCTCATGCTAAGAAAGACGCCATAAAACTCTATGGCGGACCGGGCGATGAACATGGTGACTTACCGAGCAGCGCAACGCCCATTTCTCAAGAGAACCTGATCTCCGGCACAATAAACGAATCTGGAGATATCGACTATTTTCATTTTACCGCCACGATCGGGCAAGAGCTCGGTTTTTATCTAAACCCCATCCAATATGTCGCTTTCAACGACATAACGATTTATATCGAAGATGATCAAGGCAACTTAATCTACACATCATTTGCCAATTCCCTGCAAACTTTCACCGCCACAGAAACAGATTATTTCATTTATGTATCTTCAGGGCTGACCGATATTGATTACAAATTTAGAGTTTTTGACCGGACACAGGACGATCACGGAGACACAACCGCGATAGCAACATCCGTTGCGTTAAACACAACATTTGATGGCGTTTTAGAGGGCGCAGGAGATTATGATGTATTTGCCTTCACTGTGTCTGCGGGCGATATCATAAATTTCAACTTCTCTCTTATTCCGGGATATCGAGCTGATCCGAATGATGAGTTCGGTGTATCCGATGCAATTTTCTTCACGCTCTATGATCAAGATGGTGAGATCATGTTTGGCGGAAGTGCTGCGGAATATGCGGATTATAATGGGCATCAATATTTAGATTCAGGCACTTATTACATCGCATTGGAGGCTCCATATGATTCTTCAGTTGGCAATTATGAACTAACGATTGAAACAGTTACGGATGATGCGCCGGACTTTTTAACGACCAGTAGTCCGCATTTGACATTGAACAGTTCAATCAATGGCCGCTACGATCACAATCAAGATATTGACGTTTATCAAATTGATATATCAGCCCCCGGAACTTTCCGGTTTGAAATTTCGCCTGTCTCAAATTTTTCAAAGCACAGCCTAGCGTTATTTAATTCCAAGGGTGATTTGGTTGCGGCTGATTTCATTTACTTTGAATGGAATGGTTTAGTTGTCGAATTAGACGCCGCTGATACGTATTATATTGCCGCGGTATTAGAGGAAAACACAGCCGACTCGGCCAATTACACGCTCAGTGCCACGCAAGTGACGGATGATCATACAAACTATATCGACAATGGGAACGCGACAATTACACTTGACGGTGCGTCTGTGTCCGGCTCGTTGGAATATCTCGAAGATTACGACATATTCGAATTTGATTATGTTTTGGGCCAATCTTATTATGCTGTCGTGACAGGGCCCGATGCCGAGAATATCCGCGTGCAAATGGTGGCCGAGAATGGCGTAATATTTTCGACCATTTCAAACCAGGCAACCCAGCTTATCACAGATCAGAATTACTACATAGCCGTCTCCGGCGATCAGCCAACCGACTTGGGAGATTACACTATCGAAATCGTGACATATATGAATGATCATGATTTTAATGATCCCGGCGCATTAACGATAGGTGGCAGTGATACAGGCAATTGGGATAGCGATGAGATGTTTCGTGTCGCGGACTATTTCACGATTGATGTCACAGCAGGTCAAACGTTGAAATTCACACTTGATACAGACCTTCCCGATTACAACGATGGTGCGGGGATGAGTATATTCCACTCAGACGGCTATTTCTTGGGTGGGGGACGAGATCCAATAACAAGTGAAATGATCGTTTCTTTTGCACAATCAGGAACATATTACGTCGTGATTGGTTCTGGCAGTAGCCTGGATGGCGCAAATTATACAATCAGCGCTGATGTTCAGCGTGATGACTTCATGAATAACTCTGCCACAACTGGGCAGCTTGTTCTTGGAGGAGAGGCGGCCACAGGCGCGATCACTTATAATAATGATGAGGACTGGTTCGCCCTTGACGTTGAAGCGCCAACCGAGGTTGCTTTCACTTTCAACTATAACCGCGATGTTGATGCGCGCTTGACAATTTACACGGTCGAGCATGACCCCGTAACAGGCGAGATGCTGATTACCTCCGGTGAATCTATTTTCTTTTATAATGATACGGAAACCTACACTTTCACGGCAGCAGGTACTTATTTTATCGAAGTGGAAGGCAACAATAGAGAAGCGCGTGGCTATTATTCCCTCAGCGCCGAATTAACCGGCCCATATTTTTTCAGCGGCGATGAAGGCGCAAATAGCTTGACTGGTACAAACTCTGAGGATCAACTCAGCGGATTTGGCGGAAATGACCATCTGCAGGGTCTGGACGGTGACGATACCCTCGATGGCGGCACACAGAACGATATTCTTGATGGCGGCACCGGGGCCGACAGCATGGCGGGCGGCACAGGCAATGATATTTACTATGTCGATGACGCCGGAGACGAGGTAATAGAACTCTCAGGCGCAGGCTCCGGCTATGATATCGTCAATACGACGCTGAATGTCTATCTGCTGGATCCCGGCAGCAATATAGAGCGCGTCAATTTCCAAGGCACAGGGAATTTCCTGGGGCGGGGCGATGAAGGTGACAACCGGTTCACCGGCGGGGCCGGGAATGACAAGTTTCTTCTGGATGCAGGCGGCGCAGATATTTTCTCGGGCGGCTTGGGCCGAGATTCGTTTGATGCCCGCAGCAGCTCAGCCGGAATTCAGCTTCATCTTGAAAACCAAAGCCTGAATGCGGGCGATGTCGCGGGCGATATCTTCGCTTCTATCGAGAGCTTCTTCGGCTCAAACACGGCAGGCGACTATATGGAAACCGGCGCTGCGCGCGCTCGATTTAACGGCTTTGGCGGGGATGACACTTTGGTTGGCGGATCATCGGTCGACTTCCTGCAAGGCGGCGCGGATAATGATGATTTATTTGGCAATGGCGCACGCGACATCCTCCATGGCGGAACGGGCAATGATGACATGACAGGCGGGGCCGACCGCGACCAATTCCTCTTCGTCGAAGCCGCCTTTGGACAAGACATCATTCTGGATTATGAGGATGGTCTGGATTACCTGAAAGTGTTCTCAGCCGTGGCAGATGATATCTCTGACTTCATCATTACTGGTAATGGCACATCGACTGTGACGCTGACGCTGGATGATGGGACGGGCAATAATTCAATCACGCTCATCAGCCATGATGGATCAAATATGACTATCGACGCGGCGGACTTCCAGTTCTACTAGGACCGTTTTAGCGATAGTATCTAACCGCCGCTGATCAGGCTTTTGACAAAGCCGCCCAGCCAGGGCTGGCGCTTGCGGCGTAGGCGCTCGGCATTGACGATGGTTCGCAGCTCTTCCATCGCGGTGTCGATATCTTCATTGACGATGACATAGTCATATTCCAGCCAATGGCTGATCTCGGCCTCGCTCTTGCTCATGCGTTTGGCAATGGTTTCGTCGCTATCCTGTGCGCGGGTTCGCAGTCGTTTTTCCAGCTCCCGCATATTGGGCGGCAGGATAAAGATCCGCACCAGATCCTCTGCAGCGGCCTGGGTGAGTTGCTGCGCCCCTTGCCAGTCAATATCAAAGACGACATCACGGCCCTCTTGCAGGGCTTCTTCCACAGGGGCGCGGGGCGTGCCGTAGAAATTATCAAAGACCCGCGCATGTTCCAGAAATTCGTCTTCGGTTTCTAATTCAGAGAATTTTTCCTTGGAAACAAAGTAATAATCCACCCCGTCCTTTTCGCCCCGGCGTGGATGGCGGGTTGTGGCCGACACGCTCATGGTCATGTCAGGATTTTCTGCGAGCAGCTTGCGGGTCAGCGTCGTTTTGCCCGCCCCGGATGGCGAGGACAGCACGATCATCAGCCCGCGTCTTTGGGCTTTTAACTCATCCAGCTGGCTCATTGGCGGCTCCGCATTTGTCGTTCGATTTTGCGCCACTTTTTCACATTCGCTTCATGACCCGCCAAGGTCTTGGCAAAGGCGTGACCGCCTGTTCCGTCCGCCACGAAATAAATGGCGTCGGTTGTAGCCGGATTTAGCGTTGCGCGAATGGCGGCTTCTCCGGGGTTGCAAATCGGAGTCTTGGGCAGGCCGTCAATCTGATAGGTATTCCAATCTGTTTTGCGGTCAATTTCAGAGCGGTAAATCCCGCGGCGCTTACCCGCACGGTTAAATAGCGGCTCACCCTTGGAGACGCCATAGATAATGGTCGGATCAGATTGCAGGCGCATCCCTTTGCGAAGGCGGTTGACGAAAACACCCGCCACCTTGTCACGCTCCGCTCCGATACCGGTTTCTTTCTCCACCACAGAGGCCAGAATGATCGCTTCGGCTTTGGTGGTGAAAGGCAGGTCTGGCGCGCGGCTGTCCCAAATTTCATCGAGCAAATCCGTCTGCGCTTTAGCCATCTTTGCCAGCAATTCGGATTGCTTCATCCCGCGCGGCGTCAAGTACGTTTCCGGCAATAAGGTTCCTTCGGCAGGCACAGCCGGATCGTCATCGACCAAGGTCGGCATGCCGTCCAGCGTGCGGACTATCTGTGCCGATGTCCGGCCTTCGGGTGCTGTGAACGGGTAAAGAATAGATTTGCCCGAAGACAGAATTTCGAAAATCTCTGCCATGGTTGCATTGCCGGGCACAGCATATTCACCCGCCTTGAACGCGCTTTCATTGCCGCGCAATTTTGTAACCGCCTTAAAGATGAAGGCGCTGTCAATCAGTTCGGCCTTTTCCAAACGCGACGCAATTGTCGATAGCCCATTGCCGCGCTCTACATTGAAAATGACACGGCTTTCAGTTTTCTCTGGGCGGGCTTCATAACGGTAATTGGCAAAAGCATAAATCGCGAGCAGCCCCCCGACCATGAGTGTCAGCAGGCCGATTAACCCGATGAGTCCAAGCGCGACTCTGCTGCGCTTGTTCAGGCCTTTGACATCGGCCTTGCTCACCTATTCGGCTTGTTTGAAAATGACAGCGGCATTTGTGCCGCCAAACCCGAAGGAATTGGACATAACCGCTTTGCCGGAAAAGGGCTTGGCCTTATGCGGTACCAGATCCAGCGGCGTGTCCAATGATGGATTATCCAAATTAAGCGTCGGCGGCGCGATTTGATCGCGCAGGGCCAGAATAGAGAAAATGCTTTCCACCGCGCCGGCTGCGCCCAGCAAATGCCCGGTCGCCGATTTGGTCGAAGACATTTTAGCGTTTATGGCATGATCACCCAGCAGACGCTCTACGGCCATGACTTCCAGTTCGTCGCCCATGGGCGTGGACGTACCATGCGCATTCACATAGGCAATGTCACTGGCTTTCAGGCCGGAGTTTTTCAGTGCCGCCGCCATGGCACGATGCCCGCCCTCACCTTCCGGCGCCGGGCTGGTAATGTGATGCGCGTCACCGGAAAGACCATATCCTGCCAGCTCGGCATATATGGTCGCGCCGCGCGCCTTGGCATGTTCATATTCTTCCAGGACAACTGCGCCCGCACCTTCGCCCATCAGGAAACCGTCGCGATCCTTGTCATAAGGGCGGGAGGCCTTTTCAGGCGTGTCATTGAAATTGGTGGTCATGGCGCGGCAGGCCACAAAGGCGGCAATGCCAAGACGGTTGATCGAGGCTTCGCCCCCGCCTGCCACCATGACATCCGCATCACCATAAGCAATCAGACGCCCTGCATCGCCAATGGCGTGTGCGCCGGTCGCGCAAGCCGTCACCACGGAATGATTGGGCCCTTTCAGGCCGTGCCGGATTGAAACCTGACCAGAGGACAAATTGATCAACATGGCCGGAATAACGAAAGGAGATAAGCGCCTCGGGCCCTTTTCATGCAGGGTAATGGACGCATCATAGGTGGTTTGCAGGCCGCCAATACCGGAGCCGAGCAGCACGCCCGTTCTGTGCTGCGCCTCTTCACCTTCCTGGGCCGGATTCCAGCGGGCATCGGCCAAAGCTTCGTCGGCGGCGGCTATGGAGTAGAGAATGAAATCATCAATACGCTTGGCGTCTCGGGCTGACATGACGTCATCCGGATTGAACAGCCCTTTTGGCGTATCGGCTTGAGCGATGAAATCTGCCCCACGCCCGTCAGAGCGGGGGACATTTGCAGCGATTTTGCAGGCAATATCGCTGACGTCAAAATGTTCTATTTTAGAGGCACCTGACTTTCCCGCCAGAATGTTGCCCCATGCGACATCAACGCCGCAGCCGACGGGCGTAACAAGGCCAAGACCTGTGACAACGACCCGCCGCAAAGTGACAACCTAGCCGACTTTTTCAGAGATGAATTTAACGGCATCACCAACAGTTTGGATGTGCTCAGCGGCATCATCAGGAATTTCGATGTCGAATTCTTCTTCGAACGCCATGACCAATTCGACATTGTCGAGGCTGTCTGCGCCCAAATCATCGATGAAGTGCGCTTTATCAGTCACTTTATCTTCTTCCACATCCAGATGTTCCACGACCATTTTTTTCACGCGGGCTAATACGTCTGACATAGGTTTTCCTTTAGTTAGGCCGGAGATACTCTTCCGGCGGTTACGCGCTGTAAATGGGACTGTCTGTCAAAATAACAACCCCCAACGCAATCGAAGCGCGGGTTAGCATACGATTCTATGCGTTGCCAGCCCCAATATGCCTTTATATTGTGGGCTTAACACTGGTTAAATCATCGCCATGCCGCCATTTACATGCAGGGTTTGCCCTGTGACATAGCCGGCCTCTTCACTCGCCAAATACAGGGTTGCGCTGGCAATTTCGGATCCTTCACCCAAACGGCCCATCGGCACACGGGCCAAAGTCGCCTCTCTTTGAGCGTCATTGAGCTCATCCGTCATGGGCGAGGTGATAAAGCCCGGCGCGACGCAATTGACCGTAATGCCGCGGGTGGCGACTTCTTGGGCCAGAGATTTGGAAAAGCCGATCATGCCCGCTTTTGAGGCCGCGTAATTCGT
This sequence comes from Hellea sp., assembly GCA_020631215.1. Lineage (GTDB taxonomy): Bacteria > Pseudomonadota > Alphaproteobacteria > Caulobacterales > Maricaulaceae > Litorimonas. The sequence continues at coordinate 74,474 of JAHDHS010000005.1, forward strand.
CTGTCCGGGGTTGCCCGTCACGCCAACGACAGAGGTAATCCCGATAATCCGGCCCCAACGGGATTTCATCATGGGGCGCAGACAGGCTTTGGACAGGCGAAAATAGGCCTCCAGATTGACCTTTTGCACCAAATCCCAATCTTCCTGCTTCATGCGCATCAGCAGGCCGTCTCGCGTGATACCGGCATTGGCAACCAGAATGTCAATCGGCCCGCCCATGGCCTCGGCCGCCTGACCGGGCAGAGCATCAACCGCCTCTCCATCGGACAGGTTACAGGCCACGATGTGAGCGCGCTCGCCCAGTTCGCTGGCAAGGGCTTCGAGTTTTTCCGCGCGCGTCCCGGAGAGAACCACGACCGCCCCCTGTTGATGAAGCGTGCGGGCAATTTCGCCCCCCAGACCGCCTGTCGCGCCGGTGACAAGCGCGCGTTTTCCGCTGAGATCAAACATAATTTATCCTTTTATTTCTTTCGCAAACGCTTCCAATTGTTCAGGCGCGCTCAAAGCTGTTCCGTTCACGCCTTTGACAATCCGGCGCAGCATAACCGTGAGGACTTTGCCGCTGCCCGGCTCAGCAAATGTCTCTATGCCCTGGCCTGCCATCCACTCTACCGACTCCCGCCAGCGAACGCGGCCTGTGACCTGACTGATAAGATCATTTTTCAACTGATCCGGGTCTGTGACCGGAACCGCCTGCACATTATTCACAATCGGCACTGACGGAGCGTTGAAATTGACATCTGCGAGCGCCTCCCGCATTTTATCGGCCGCTGGCGCCATCATATCGCAGTGAAACGGGGCCGAGACATTGAGCATCATGGCCTTTTTCACGCCCATTTCCGTGGCTGCATCACAGGCCGCTTGAACCGCGTCTTTTTCACCCGATAGCACGATCTGTCCCGTCGCATTGTCATTGGCAATCTGGCAAATACCACTCGCAGACCCTGCTTTGGCCGCCGCTTCAGCGTCTTCAACGGATGCCCCCAACAAGGCGGCCATAGCACCCTTGCCGGCAGGGACAGCCTCCTGCATGGCATTCCCGCGAATACGCAAGAGTTTGGCCGTATCAGAAAGACTGACCACACCTGCCGCGCAAAGGGCGGAATATTCCCCGAGCGAATGCCCTGCCAGATATTGGGCATGGCTCACATCTATATCAAATTCATCTTTAAGCGCGCGCATCGCCGCCACAGAACATGCCATCAAGGCCGGCTGCGTATTAGCTGTCAGGGTCAAATCCTCTATCGGCCCTTCCCACATCAAATGCGTCAGATTTTGCCCCAAAGCATCATTCACTTCATCGAAAACCGCCTTGGCTGACGGAAAAGCCTCCGCCAATTCGCGGCCCATGCCCACAGTTTGGGAGCCTTGTCCTGGGAATGTGAATGCCAGCGCCATGAGATACTCTCTTCAAAAAAGCTTAACCTCATATTTTGAGTGCATGAGGTCAACCCTAATTCATCGATAGCCGTCAAAGTTACCGGAAAATTTTCGTTATTTTACAGCTTGTTAACACTGGCCGCCTAACTCATAGTCTCAAACGATTCGCTGGGAATATAGGGTTATGCGCTTTTTTAAGAAATCAGACGATCAAGAGAACGAAAAAAAATCACCAGGTTCGGGCGCAAATGAGGATTTCAACGAAAATTGGGATTCACTGGAAGATGAACACCGCGAACAAGAACTAAGCCGCCCGCGTGAAGATGAAACCGAGTCCGGTCTAGATGCGGCAAATTTCCTAGCCGGCGCAACATCATCATTCAGAGAGCCTGAGTTTAGGACCTCCGTCTCAAATGAGACCGACCGCATTGATGTCACGAGTGAAATCCCCTCCCCGACCAGCTTCTCACGCGAAAAAGGGGCAGATTTGAACGCGATGCGCCTGGATGTTGCTCGTATCAGTGCGGATATTCAGAGTGGTGAAGAACTTTACCGCCGCGCGCAAAAGCGGATCGACAATCTGACAAGTTTCGTTGAGCGCGCCGAGGTTGATTTCTCCCTTCTCAACCGGCTGGAGCCGGAAAACCGACGCCTGAAGGCCCGCGTCAGAACGCTGGAGTCGGAATTTGACGATAAAATCCGCCGCATCCGCCTGCTCGAAGCGGAAATCGAAGACCAGAAATCCCGAATTCTTGAGCGCAACAAGACATTAGATGAGACGCAGAATAAGTTGGCCTTGGCCAAAACCTCCCTGCGGGATTACGAAAGAAACCTAAAAACGGCGCAGGATAGCGCGGATCGCGGAGCCTTAGCCGCTGAGCGCGCTGAGACCGCTTTGGATGTCGAAAAACGCGAAAACGAAGTTCTTCGTCAGAAACTTGTCGAAACCACTGTCGCTGTCGAGGAAAAGCAGTCCGGTTACATCGAAGCCAAGAAAATTGCCGACTCACTCACTCAGGATTGTGAAGATTTCCGCAACCGGGCCGAAGTTGCCACAGCCGAAGTCATCGAGTTACGTAATGCGCTTGACGATGCGAAAAAGCAAAACTCCCATATGAAAAGCGAAATGGTGCAGCTGCATGAGGATATTCGCAGCTTTAAGACTGAGTATGAATTTAACATGGTCGCCCGTGAGGATGAGATCATCGCTCTGCAAACCCAGATCAACACCTTGCAGAAACAGTTGGATGTCAAAGACGAGATTGTGCGCAACGCTGCCCGCGATGTGACAGAACTTCGCAAAATCCGTACGGCACAGGATTTAGAGCGCGAGCGGCTGGAGAGCATGATCGAAACGCAAAATTTCCAGTTAGAAGAATCCCGTTCAGAGCTGCTGAAGACGCAGCAGGATGTGTCTGACTTTGACCGGCGTTACCGCGATGTCACAGCCGCATTGACGGCGTCACAAGCCCGCCGGACCAGTAATCCACCTTCTGAGAGCCCCGATATTCAACCCACAAAACCGCCTATGCCGGAAGAACAAGATGTTTTAGCGAGTGAAGAGTTGAAAAAAGCCGGAGACGAGTTAGGCAATCTGACCGAGGACGACATTGACGGCCATGTGACCGATTTCAAACTTGGGCAGCGCAAAGATATCTTCTAGCGCCCGCAAAGCCTGAATGCTCATCGCAAATAAGCGCTTGAATGCGCCGCCCATCTCTGTATAAGCCCGCCATTCACCGGAAACGGTCTGTTTGTTTATCCGTCTGGCATGGGGTCAGACCCGCAAACAGAGCCACCGTTGACCCCCTGCCTTCACAGGATGTCAGCGCCGTTTCCAAACAAATGAAGGCTGATTATGTCTCTCTATGAGCACGTGGTTATCTCACGTCCGGACATCTCGACCCAACAAGTTGAGGAATTTGTCCAAAACCTTGCCAGCAAGATCGAAAATATGGGCGGCACTGTCGAAGGCGCCGAATATTGGGGTCTACGGAATCTGGCATACCGTATGAAAAAGAACCGCAAGGCGCATTACTCGCTGCTGAAGGTTAATGCGGACGCTTCCGTCGTTCATGAAATTGAGCGGACACACCGCATCAATGATGATGTTGTGCGTTACATGTCCATCCGTGTGGATGAGTTCTCTGACGAACCGTCCCCCATTCTGAAAAAGCGCGAAGAGCGCAAAAAACGCGATAAGAGGGATTAGGATCATGGCTGCTAAAAACCAAATCAAAATCGAAAACCTGCCAAGCCGCACGTCATTTCGTCGCCGCCGCAAGGTTTGTCCATTCTCTGGCGATAATGGCATCAAAATCGATTATAAGGATCCCAAAATGCTGGCCCGCTATATGTCTGAAAAAGGCAAAATCGCGCCGTCACGCATTACTGCGGTCTCTCACAAGAAACAGCGTGAACTGGCCCGTGCCATTAAACGCGCACGCTTTCTGGGCCTGCTGCCCTATGAAAACAAATAGGGGACGATCATGGACGTTATCCTTTTAGAACGTATCGAAAAATTGGGTGTGATGGGCGATGTTGTGTCCGTCAAACCAGGTTATGCCCGTAACTTCCTGCTGCCGCAGGAAAAAGCTCTGCGCGCAACTAAAGCCAATCTAGCCCGTTTCGAAGCGGAGCGTGAATATCTTGAACAGCGTAATGAAGAAGCCAGAGAGCAAGCCGCCAAAGACGGCACGAGCCTTGACGGAACAGCGATTGTTATCATTCGCCGCGCCGGTGATACAGGGCAGCTTTACGGCTCTGTCTCTTCCCGCGATATTATCATTCCTTTGCAGGACAAAGGCGTGAAACGAAACATGCTGATCCTTGAAAACCCGATCAAGACATTGGGCGTTCACAAGGTTGCTGTGAAGCTTCACCCGGAAGTCACAGTTCACATTGACGTCAATGTGGCCCGCTCCGAAGACGAAGCTGAGCGTCAAGCCAAAGGCGAAGATGTGATCGCAACGCAAATGGCCGAAGATCAGGCCGATGCGCGCGAAGCCGCCGAGGAACGCGCGGAAATCGCCAAAGAAATGTTTGACGAAGGCGCGGCTCCAGATCAGTTGGAAGGCGATGAAGCGCCAGCTGAAGACGCAGCACCTCAAGACGCTGCACCAGAAGCACCCAAGAACGAAGAAGAGTAAAGCTCTTTACAGATATGAATAAAGGCCCCGCCCCGTGCGGGGCTTTTTTATGCGCGGTAATTGGCTTAACTGTATCGGGCGCTTAAGAGGCATAAAAGGACGAATGACGAACGGGCCATGACAGACTATCCTCAGATAGAGCGGGTTTACTTTCCCGCTTTAGACATATTCAGAATATTTGCGTTTGGACTGGTCGCCCTAAACCACATGATCGTCATCGAGGCGAAATATGCCGGAGATACATTGCTGTTCCCGGAAATGATCTTTGGTATATCCGGCGTCGATCTCTTTTTCATCCTATCCGGCTTTATGATGGGAAGGCTGTTCTTAATTCAGCCTGATGCGTCGCGGCCAAAGCCACAAAAATTTATCTTGGACCGGATATCCCGCATTTACCCCTTATACTGGCTCATAACGGTCATGTTGACTTTGCTCTTGCTGATCGCCCCAAATATGGTCTTTTCAGCGCGCGAATATGAGCCTGACATCATTCCGTCTCTATTTCTTTGGCCGACAGACGCCATGCCCTTGCATCTGGTAGGCTGGACATTGGAACATATGATGTTCTTCTATATCGTCACGATGCTGATCTTGATGCTGAAGCGGCGATGGTTGGCACCCTCGCTTTTGATTTGGGCCAGTGTGACAATCGCGCTTTATCATACGCCTTTTCACCGGATTAATCCTGTGACCGAGTTAATATCGCACCCATACAGCTTGGAATATATCTCGGCTATGGCCGTGGCGCTGCTGCCTATAACCGGCAAACGTCTGGCATCGGCTTTGCTGATACTATCCGCGATATTGATCGCAATCCCGGTCATTTGGTTTGGTACACAAGGCATAGATATTCGCACTATACCGCCTCTGCATCGCGTCTTGGCTGTCACGCCGGGCGGTCTTTTAATGATATATGCGCTCAGTGCCTGGCGCGGCAAAAATCCATCAAATAAATGGATAAGCTTGGCGGGTTTTGCCCGCGCGGGATTTGCACTTTATTTGACCCATGTTCTAGTCCTCAGCCTCTTGGGGCGCATATGGGCTAAATTTGCCAACCCGAATAGTCTCTGGGACAATTTCGTGATCCTGCCACTCATGTTTGCCGCCTGCTTTATGATCGCAATGATAACGGAAAGATATTTTGAGAGCCCCGTCGCAAAATTGATCAGAGGCCTTGATATGCGCCGCCCTGCCTGGCGCTAAGAGAATATTCATCATGAATCCGCTTTAACCCTGATCGGCCAAAAAACTCGGCTTCGGTTCAGCTCCGTCCGCGTAGATAGACATCAACGCGGCCCGAACTGATAATCCCGACGTGGGTACAGGGACAGCCGAGGGCCGCGTTCAATGTGGGAGTTGGTTTGGATGGTCTGATTGTTTCGGCAATCAGGCCATTTTTCTTATGATGGGTAAGAATCCAAGGCCTAGCTGCACAAATGGCTTTTGACGACGGCTCCGGCCTTGCCCATATCCACGCGGCCGGCATAGCCGGATTTTAGCTGACCCATAATTTTGCCCATATCTTTCAGGCAGGTCGCGCCGGATTTTTCAATCATCTCGGCGATCACGGATTTCAGCTCATCATCGGATAAGGGCTTGGGCATGAAGTCACGGACAATCTCGATTTCCTGCCGCTCACGCTCCGCCAGTTCAGGCCGGCCATTATCATCATAGGTCTTGGCGGATTCCTCGCGCTGTTTCACCATTTTGGCCAAGAGGGACAGTATTTCACTGTCATCAATCCCCTGACAACGGTCTTCGGCGCGCGCGGCGATATCGCGGTCTTTGACCGCAGCCGAGATCAGGCGCAGAGTTGAAACCCGCACCATGTCTTTGTCTTTCATCGCCGTTTTTGTGGCGCTGCTGATTTGCTCTCTTAGCGTAGCTGTCATACTGCTTTCTTCTTGCGTTCTTCGCTGCGCGCCCCTGAACGCATTTATCCAAACAGGCTATATAGCGCATTTTATGCCAATGCCAAGCACCCTGCCGCATCTGTGGATGAAATCAACAAGCCTATAGTTTCACAGGATTTAACACTTGCCTTGCCGCGCCGCGTCTTTAAAACACCGCAAGGTCAGCCCAGAGATTCTGTTGCTTGGCCGGATTCGTAAGAGATGAAAGGTCAGACATCCCGATGAACGCCCCATATAATCCCGTCAAAGCCGCAAGCGGCGTCTTGGTTCTGGCCAGCGGGGACGTATTTTACGGCCAAGGGATTGGGCATATCGGAGAAGCCGTCGGCGAAGTGTGCTTTAACACGGCCATTACGGGCTATCAGGAAATCCTGACCGACCCGTCCTACGCCCAGCAAATTGTTTGCTTTACCTTCCCGCATATCGGCAATACCGGCACGAACCGCGAAGATGAGGAAGCCTCCACTGAGCGCGCCGAACGCGCCGTCGTGGGCGGTATATTCAAGGCGGCGGTGACGCCGGCCTCTAATTGGCGCTCTGAGGATGAGCTCGGAGACTGGCTGAAAGCCCGCAAAATTATCGGTCTTTCGGGACTGGATACCCGGGCCCTGACAGCCCATATTCGTGAAAACGGTATGCCAAATGGCGTGATCGCCCATAACCCCAAAGGGGAATTTGACATTGAGGCCCTGACCGAAATGGCGCGAGGCTGGAATGGGTTGGTTGGCGCGGATTTGGCCTCAGACGTTGCCGCCAAAGAGGTCTTTGACTGGAAGCAGGCGCGCTGGGTTTGGCCGCAAGGCTTTGAGGATAAAGACGGCGTGAAGAAAATCGTGCTGATCGATTATGGCGTGAAGCGCAATATTCTGCGCAGCCTCGTCAGTGAGGGCATGGCCGTGACCGTCGTGCCCGGCAACACCCCCGCCAAAGATATATTGGCCGTTAAACCGGACGGGGTTGTCCTGTCCAACGGGCCGGGCGATCCGGCCGCGACTGGCGAATATGCGATCCCCGTCATTCAAGATTTAATCGCAGTAGATATGCCGATCCTGGGCATATGTCTGGGGCATCAAATGCTGGCTTTGGCGCTGGGGGCCAAAACCGTCAAGATGGATCAAGGCCATCACGGCGCGAACCATCCGGTAAAGGATCACACGACCAGCAAGGTCGAAATTGTGTCTATGAATCATGGTTTCGCCGTGGATCAGGGCAGCCTGCCGGACACAGTCGAAGAAACCCATGTCTCGCTCTTTGACGGCACGAATTGCGGAATACGCCTGAAAGGCAAACCTGTCTTCTCCGTGCAACATCACCCCGAAGCCAGCCCCGGCCCGCAAGACAGTTTCTATCTGTTTGAACGCTTTGCGGCGGCGCTCTAAATATATCGCATACTAGCCACCAGATTTATAGCTTACATTAGTCTCGCGGGCTGGCATCCAGGTAACAATGCCGATATTTGCCAATCCGATACTATCATATTTGTTTTTATGAAGATTTACTCCAGACTCCACAGTCGAATGCAATACTGATTACTGCACTTATTTTAACTATTTTTTTTTGGATGTGACGACTGTGAGGTCATCGAGTTTGATGACGGCTTTGATGGAGCTGATTTTATAGGTGAAGCGGACAGGAACATAGAGGCCGAGATCATCCATTTTGATAAAATAGACTTTAACAGGCGTGCTTTCCTCTTCCACTTCGGGCAGGTCTTCGGGGTCGAAGCCGGAGACAGGTTCATAATAGACATGGCAGCGGATCGCTTCAACTTTATCGCCGTCATATTTGACGCGCTTTGTGCCTGCGCGCTCCATACGCAGATTATAATGCTGTTTGGAGTCAAAAACGGGCACCGAGCCATTGCACATTTGTCCGGTCAGCTGTGTGCCGGTCATCATCATGGTCAGAATGGCAGAGATCGTGTCTTCGGCCTGATAACGTTCCTCTGGAGTCGCAGGCGGCGTGCCCTGACTGTAAAGCGGAGGCACAATGTCGACATCGACTTTGCGCTGCTCATTGTCGTAATTCATTTCCACGCGGCGGTTTTTCTTGTCCATATTTTGCTGGACATGCCAATCAGGAGTCAGGCCCGTTACGCTGCTGTGACGCCCTCGGGTCACGGCCCAGATTTCCATCTTTTTCAGCAAAGCGCCGAGGCCCGAGGTTTTGATATCCGTATAGACAGAATAGGTGCTCTGGTCATAATAGCCGGTGTAATTGGCTTTGATCATGCGCAGGCCAAAGACATAGCCTTTCAGCTTAAACCGAAATTGCGTGGCGTCCGGACCCGGCGCGGGGACGGTGTAATTGGTTTCGGGGTTGAAATTGGCCGCATTCAGATCAGCGAAATTCCGGGTATTGGTCATCAGATTGGGGGTCAGCGGCTGCGCGCTTGGGTCCTGCGCCGTCGAGACGGTCGTTATACCAAAGGCCGATATGCCTATACATGCGGCGGCTATGCTTGCTCGAATCGTGGATTTTCCAGGCTTTGTTTTCATCATATGGGCTCTATATCAGGGGCTGGATGCCTATATGCTGAACAAATCCCGCAATACGCATTAAAAAAGCGACAGATTGCACCTTCCTCGCGGGCGATATGCCCTGTTTTAAGGTCTAAAAGAGGGTTGACGCTGGCGCGGGAGTCCTCTAATTGGCGCGCAAATACACGGCCTGCCATTTGTGTGCAGGCTTTTTTATATGTAGGTAATATCATGTCTCGTCGTTGCGATCTTCTCGATACAGGCCCAATGTCCGGCAATAATGTCTCTCACGCCATGAACAAAACGCGCCGTCGTTTTGAAGTCAATCTATGTAATGTGTCTCTGTGGTCAGACAGTCTGGAACAGTCATTCAAGGTCCGTATTGCGGCTAAAACACTGCGCACGGTCGACTTTAAAGGCGGTTTGGATGCCTTTTTGATCGGCACGAAGAATGCGAAACTGACAGACAAAGCCAAGAAAATTAAAAAGGCTGTTGTCAAAAAGAAGGAAGAGCTTGCGGCTTAAATCCTCCCTTTTGAAATTCATGTTAAGATGAGCTCGCCGGATGGCGGGCTTTTTTTTATGACCGCATAATAAAGCCCTGTGGGACGTAGTTAACGAAGTTCTAACGTCTGCATTATAACGCATCGACCTCGGGGAGTGCTATGAGTCCTAGACACAAAGAAAAATTAGACCTCAATACCATTCGGGCTCTGGATCGCCTGGTCGAGGCCCTGCCCGTCGCCATCATTGTGTTTCAAAACGAAAAGCTGGTGACGGTCAACAAGGCTTTCAAAACTTATATCGGAGACTATGTAGGTCGCCATTGTATTAAAGGCCTCACTTTACGTGACTATGTAGCGCTACTGCACACGGATATGGAGGGCGTGAAGACCGAAGACCCTGATTTGGATGAGCTGCACAAAACTGACAAGCAGGCCTGGATCGAGACGCGTCTGGCCTATTACCGCAAAGATAATACATTTGAACATTTTGACACCATGGGTTGGTGGAAAATCATCAATAAATTTTACCCGGATGAAAATCTTTATATCGGCGTCAGAATAGATGTCAGCGAACTTAAAGACGCTGAGCTGAAAGCCGAAGCGGCCGCGCTGGCAAAATCACGCTTCGTTGCGAATATGAGCCATGAAATCAGGACGCCCATGAATGGGATTATGGGCATGGCACAACTCCTTGAAAGTTCGGACTTGCCGCCCCGGCAACGTGATTTTGTGAATGTTATCACCCGTTCAAGCAATGCGCTTCTGACAATCTTGAACGATATTCTCGACTTTTCAAAGATTGAAGCCGGACAATTGGAATTGGTGGAAGAGCCATTCATACTCCATGATTGCATTGATGATGTGACCTCATTGTTGTCAACACGGGTCAATGAAGAAGCGGTTGATTTGCTGCTTAGAATACAACCCGACCTGCCGACGACCTATGTGGGAGATGTCGGACGAATAAGGCAAGTGCTGACAAATCTTTTGGGCAACGCCCTTAAATTTACACATCAAGGGCACGTTCTGATTGATGTCAGCGGAAAAATTGAACATGGCACGGCCTTTTTGACTATAAGCATCGAGGATACCGGCATTGGGATTGCCGAGGAAAAGGTCGCCGAGGTTTTTGACAAATTTACGCAGGCTGATAGCTCTACGACCCGAAAATATGGCGGAACCGGGTTAGGCCTGAACATTGCCCGTGAGCTCGTGGATCTTATGGGCGGTGAGCTGAAGCTGGTTAGCGAAGTTGATAAAGGATCCCGTTTCTATTTTACGATTGATTTGCCTGTTCATGAAAACCTTGACCGGATAGTCGCCAAAGCCGGAAATCTGGATGGTTTGAAAATCCTGATCGTGGACGACAATCTCAACAACCGTAAAATTCTGATCGAGCAATTGGACTTTTGGGGCTGCAAATCTGTGGCCGTGGAGTCAGTCAGCCAAGCCATGAGTGTATTGCAGCGGGCCAAGCAGAGATCCATATCATTTGACTGTATCATTGTTGACTATCAAATGCCCGAACAAAGCGGCGAAGATTTTGTACGCCTCGCAAAAGCCGAACCCGCATTTTCAAATACACCGATTATCATGCTGTCATCCGTTGACAGAAGTGACTTACAGAAACGCATGAAAGGGTTGGGCGTCTCTGATTTCATGACCAAGCCGGCCAGAGCCTCACTGCTTAAGAGGTCAATTTCTACAGTCGTGAGAAATCACAAATTTGAAGATGAATTGCTGGATAGCGTTTTGGCCGAGCAAGTCAGAGTTATACCACTATCAGAGCCGTCAATGCGCCACCAACAGGCGAGTCCAGCCCTATCAACTGATAATTATGTTCTAGATGTTCTGGTCGCAGAGGATAATGATGTAAACCAAATGTATGCGGGATATGCGCTTGAGGAATTGGGCTTAACGTACAAGATCGTTTCGAATGGGTTATTGGCCGTTGAAAAATGGGAGCTCTTAAAGCCGAAGTTAATCCTGATGGATATCTCTATGCCAAAAATGAACGGTTATGAGGCGACTCAAGCCATACGCCAAAAGGAAGTGATGCTGGACCGCACGCGCACGCCCATTATAGCTTTCACTGCGCATTCGCTCAAGGGAGTTAAAGACACCTGCTTAAAACATGACATGGACGGCTATATTTCCAAACCCATGTCGATCGATAAACTAAGGGCCTGTTTGAGGCATTGGGACGTTTTGATGGAAATTGAGGCATTAAGAGCTTGACCCCTCTGAATGAACGGCCTGTTAATCCTTTACTAACCATGTGTCACCAAAGATTCGCGTAAGTGTCACAGGGTTGATACTTCGCCTTGGTCCTAGTGGCGCTGTAACGATAACAGCCTAAGGGACTTTATGCGCTGCAATTACGGGCAACATGCATTCCGGCCGCCCAGCCGACATTCTAAAACGTCTAAAGAGGGGCTGATACGAAAACTGCGTATGCTATGTCAGAAATCTGATCGTCGCGCCAACCAGGTTTGGATCGCCAGCTAGCTTTCGAGAAGCTTTTGCCGAAGGGCTAACAGATCAAGCCAAGCCTCTTTTTTAAGCTCTGGCCTTCGTAGCAGGAATGCCGGGTGATAAATCGGTATAGCTGGCAGGCCGAGTGTTTCCTGCCATTGTCCATGATTTTTCATGATGCCGGTCACGCCTGTCATTGCGCTCATGGACACCCCGCCTACCAATAAAAGAACCTTCGGAGCAGCCAACTCAATATGACGGTTTAGAAATGGGCGGCACATATCGATCTCATGAGTTTCTGGATTGCGGTTATTGGGCGGCCGCCAATTGATGACATTGGTGACATAGAAATAATCCGGGCCTAAACCGATCGCGGCGAGCATTTTGTCCAACAACTGACCACTCCGTCCTACAAAGGGTTGCCCGGCAATATCTTCATCCCTGCCCGGCGCTTCGCCAATGACCATCAGGTCAGCGGCAGGATTGCCGCGGGAGAAGACAGCCTGCCTTGCCCCGTCAGAAAGCAAGCCCGCATCATAAGCATCTATCGCCGCTTTGAGTTCTGCCAATGTCTTGGCTTTCGCAGCGATCGGCGCGGCAGGCAGTGGTATGAAACCTGTCTCGCGGGGTTTAGAAACCGGCTTCGATGAAACAGCTTCGGTTTTGGCCTTTGGTTTAGGCCTGTGCACCGGCCGAGGCGCGGCGATATCAGGGACATCAACCCCGACCGCGGCATACCAGTCGAGCAAGCTGCGAAGGGCCTTATCCACGCCGCGCCGCCGTATGGAAGACCGTTTTAACATTGGCCTCAATAGCTTCGATAATTGATCCCGCGATGTCCTTTTCCGTCGCTTTTTCGATACCCTGTAAACCCGGAGATGAATTGACCTCGAGTATCTTCGGGCCTGTCGCTGATCGCAAAATGTCAACTCCGGCCACATTGAGCTTTAAGATACGAGCAGCACGGATAGCCGTGCGGCGTTCATCCTTGGTCAGCCGGGCTTTCTTTACGGATCCGCCTTGATGAACATTTGACCTAAACTCACCGGCTTGGGCTGTACGCATCATGGCCCCGACAACTTTGCCGTCGACGACGAAGCAACGCAAATCAGAGCCGTTCGCTTCTTTGACAAATTCTTGAACAAGGAAATGAGCATTGAGACCACGAAAAGCATCTATCAGAGCTGAGGCCGCCTTACGCGTATCAGCCAAGACAACACCTTTGCCCTGGGTGGATTCCAAAAGTTTAACGACAACTGGCGCGCCGCCAACCACATCTAAAATACCCTTCGTATCCTGTGACGATTTAGCGAATGCCGTCGTTGGCATGCCTAAACCGTGCTGTGCTAAAAGCTGATGCGCAAGGAGTTTATCCCGCGACGCACCAATCGCACTGGCATTATTTAGACAATAAACGCCCATACTCTCAAATTGCCGAACGACTGACATGCCATAAAATGTAAGCCGCGCCCCAATCCTTGGAATAATTGCGTCATAACGAGGTAGCGCTTTACCATCGTAATGTACTTCCGGCTTGTGAGCGTTAATGGCCATGTAGCACCGACTTGTTTCGATACACTCTATGACATGCCCTCGGGCCTCTGCCGCCTCAATCATACGGCGGTTGGAGTAATTACTAGGCTCTTGAGTTAAAATACCAATGCGTAGAGGGCGCTGGGGTATGCTCTTACGGCCCTGTTTTTTCCGGTAGACTTTATAATCAAGGGCGGCCTGCTGGAAACTCATAGATGGCACGACATTAATATCATCATTTAGGGCTGAGCGGCCGAGCAACATGCGGTAACCCATAGTCTCCCGGTTGGTCAGAGAGATATCGATCGGCCATTTCTTGCCCGCGATGGATATGTCAGATCTTATAACGAAACGCAGCTCTTTTTGTCCGTTGGAACTGGTTACATTGCGTTTATCAATAACTTTGGCAGAGCAAATAACCTCAATAGTTGGATCATTCGGGTCCGGGTGCATAATGAACCGGACTTGCGGATTTTTATCCGTGCCAAAGGGTTCAATCGCGACGGCATGGAGTGCTGAGGTCCGAGCCCCTGTGTCAATTTTGGCTTTGATCGCTGGCAAGCCGAGTTTCGGCAAACTGACCCATTCTTCCCATCCTAGGCTTAGGGTGTGTTGAGCCGGGTCTGAAGTCACCATTATTGCCTTATTCTGCGTCAAAGCGAGTGCTTGTCGCGTTGTAATTTAACGTCTATTCCCCTAACTGAGAACAAAATCAAAAGCGAGTCATAGCAATGTCAGATAACGAATCAACCGCCCCGGAACGCGAAAGCATGGAATATGATGTCGTGATTGTTGGTGCCGGGCCTGCGGGCCTTTCAGCGGCCATACGCTTGAAACAACTAGATGCTGATCTGAATGTTGTTGTTCTGGAAAAAGGTTCTGAAGTTGGCGCTCACATCCTCTCTGGCGCAGTTTTGGACCCTATCGGGCTTAACAAATTAATCCCTGACTGGAGGGAAAAAGGCGCGCCGATCAAGACAGAGGTCAAGACCGATAAGTTTTTCTTGTTTGGCCATTCAGGAGCTTTGCGCTTTCCGAACTTTGCCATGCCACCATTGATGAATAATCATGGCAATTATATCGTATCTATGGGCAATGTTTGCCGCTGGATGGCGGAACAAGCAGAAGCCTTAGGCGTTGAGGTTTTCCCGGGCATGAGTTGTTCAGAACTTGTCTATCGCGATGACGGATCCGTGAAAGGTGTCGTTGCCGGAGAATTTGGATATCAAAAAGACGGGAGTAAAGGACCGGGATACGAGCCGGGCATGGAACTGCACGGAAAATATGTGATGCTTGCCGAGGGCGCTCGTGGGTCTTTGTCCAAAGTCGCCATCGCCAAATATAGCCTCGATCAAGATGTGGAGCCTCCAAAATTCGGTCTTGGCATGAAGGAGATCTGGGAAGTTGATCCAGCCAATCATGAAGAAGGTACAGTGGTGCATAGCGCGGGCTGGCCAATAGGTTGGAAACAGGGCGGCGGGTCGTTCTTGTACCACGCTGAAAACAATCAAGTGTTTTTGGGTATGATTGTGGATTTGAATTATAAGAACCCAAATCTTTATCCCTATGCAGAATTCCAGCGCTGGAAGCATCACCCTGAAATTGCGGCGACCCTGAAAGGCGGCAAAAGAATTGCCTATGGCGCCCGTGTAGTCACCAAGGGCGGATATCAATCCATACCAAAAGTCTGTTTCCCTGGCGGCGCTTTGCTTGGTTGTACGGCCGGGCTGGTGAACCTCCCCCGGATTAAGGGCAATCATAATGCAATGTTGTCCGGTATTCACGCCGCTGAAGCCGCTCATTCAGCGATAAAAGCCGGACGTGCAGGCGATGAATTAACTGCTTATGATGATGCGCTGCATGACGGCCCGGTTGCCGCCGATCTGAAACCTGTTCGCAATGTTGCGCCGCTAAATTCGCGTTTCGGCCCGATTTTAGGTGGTATGTTGTTGGGCGGCATGGATATGTGGATGGCGTCTATTGCGAAATTTAACATCCTTGGCACACTCAAACACAAGAAAAATGATGCCAAATCCACTGGCAAAGCATCTGATTTCAAGGTGATTGACTACCCAAAACCGGATGGCGTCCTGTCCTTTGACCGCCTAACCAATGTTAGCTTTACCAGCACCAATCATTCTGAAGACCAGCCCAGCCATCTAAAATTGATTGATGATTCTGTGCCGATTCAAGTCAATCTACCGGAATTTAATGAACCCGCTCAGCGTTACTGTCCGGCGGGTGTTTATGAAATTTTACGGGATGATGACGGCTCTAATCCCCGGTTTAATATCAATGCCCAGAACTGCATTCATTGTAAAACATGTGACATCAAGGATCCAAGTGAGAACATAATTTGGACAGTTCCGGAAGGTGGCGGCGGGCCTAATTACCCCAATATGTAATTTAGCCGTAATCGCTATTTGCTTTTCACCCTTTAAGGGGCAATAGAGACGCGTATGAAACGTCGCCAATCTACAATATCCCTTATCCTATCGGTTTTGGTGGCATGTAGTATATTGACTGCGCCGGCAAGCGCAGAAACTATTCCCGAAGAGGCCGACCTATACGGCGAATATCTGGCAGGCAGTTACGCGAATTATATCGATGACGCCCAATCCCGGTTTAGCTATTTCAGTCGGGCTTATGAACGGAAACAAGATGATACGCGGCTAGGCCGCCTCGCCTTAGTGTCAGCCTTACAGGCGGGAGAAGACCAAGCAGCAAGAAAAATAGCGTCGAAACTTTATTCAGCAGACAAAACAGAAAGCATGGCCCGCGCAACTTTGGGCATAGAAGCTTTTGCAAAAGGTCGGGCAAATAGAGCTGAAAAATATCTAAACGCCTCGACCTCTGATTTGACAGCCAGCATTCTCATGTCATTGGTTCGTGGCTGGAATGAAGTGGATCAAGGCAAATTTGACCAGGCGCGCGAGACCTTTACCTTGATTGGCGGCCATAGATATTTCAAGAAATTTGGTCAGTTGCAGGTCGCTAAATTAGAGTTAGCTCAAGAGAATTTTGAACCCGCCGATGAAGCTTTAAAAATAGTCGAAGAGGCCGGTATTTCTAATGTTGAGGCCGTGCTGACGCGGGCGCAATGGCACATAGCCCAAGGCGATCGCGAGGCAGCAATTGCTGGGCTTCAAGCTTTTGCCAATGACAACATCGCCGCTGTGGCCGGACCGACAGCCTCTATGCTCGCGGATTTGCAGGCAGGCAAAGACATCGATATCAACCTGTCAGTTCGTCAACAGGCCGCCCGGGCACTTACCGACCCGGCCTTTCCCTTCTTCGTGGCAAACCGTTCAAATGATGGCGGTGAGCTATTTCTCAGATTTGCTCGTCAGATCGACCCTGACTATGGCAAATCCAAGATTTGGTTAGGGTCGCTGCTAGAAGATACAGAACGCAAAGATGAAGCACTTGAGCTTTATAATAGCTTTGACCAATCATCAGATTATGTTGTGTCAGCCAAATTAAGTATCGCAAATATTTATTTTACCCGTGATAAAGATGATGAGGCGATAGAGATTTTGGAAAAAGTCGCAGATCAGCATCCGTCATTTATCACGCGGGAGGCTTTGGGCCGTGCACGTTTCTTCCGCGAAAATTATGAGGAGGCTCTGCCTTTTTATAATGCTGTCGTGGAGTCGATGACAGAAGAAGACATAAAGAAAAATATTGAGCCATTGCGGTTGCGAGGCATAATTTATGAACGCATAGGGCAATGGGATAAGGCAGAGGCCGATTTCAAGCGCGTGTTGGATATCGAACCCGATAATGTCGATACACTAAACTACCTAGGATATACTTGGGTGGACCGCGGTGAAAATTTGACAGAGGCCTTTGATATGATCCGCAAGGCCGTTGAGAAAGAACCTACATCAGGTGCCATTGTCGATAGTCTTGGCTGGGCGCATTACAAGCTTGGGCAATATAAAGAAGCGAAAGAAAAATTAGAGGAAGCCGTTGTTCTTTCTCCCTCATCAGCCACAATCATTGACCATCTGGGTGATGTCTACTGGAAATTGGGACGAAAACGTGAGGCGGGATATCAATGGGAGCGGGCGCTCGAATTTGACCCAACCGATGCTGAAAGAGCAACTATCCAGCTGAAATTAAAGGGCGGTCTGGAGGCTGTGTCAAACACTGTCCAATGACAGTACAGACCAAAGCCCGCGCGAAAATAAACCTGACCTTGCATGTTGGGCGGAAAATAGCGGATCCCCATGACCCTTTTTACGGGTATCACCCGATTGATAGTCTCGTAACTTTTGCAGATATTGGGGATGATCTATCGCTTGAGCAAACAGGCACAGTTCATAGTCTAGACATTACCGGGCCTTTTGCGAAAGGATTGGACAATGGCGCCGAAAATTTGATTCTTCGCGCTCTAAAGTCCGCTCATTCTCCGCCCACTCATGTGACCCTCGTCAAAAATCTGCCTGTTGCCGCAGGTATTGGTGGAGGCAGCGCCAATGCTGCGGCAATATTGAGGATGTTAGGACAAGATGATTTGCATCTGGCCGTCGGGCTTGGGGCAGACGTGCCCGTATGCTTAAAGTCTAAGACTGCACATATGACAGGTATTGGTGAAGACGTCACACACTGGCCGGGGCTAGGGCAAATTCATTCCGTCCTAGTTAATCCGGGCATCCGGGTTTCGACGGCAGATATCTTCAAAGACTATGACGGCGTATCTGATATTCGGGACACCCCCCGACCGCAAACATATGAGGGTGACTTGCTGGAGCACGCACTGGATGGCCAGAATGACCTTCAGCGCATTGCCATCGTCAAGGCCCCTATTATTGAGACAGTCCTATCGACTTTGGAAGCGCAAGCCGAATGCCGGCTGGCTAGAATGTCAGGCAGTGGCGCGACCTGTTTTGGTCTATTTACAGACTCTCAAAGCGCAGAAATAGCGGCGCAAAACATCAAATCTTCTTTCCCTGATTGGTGGGTCGTGCCGACAGTCTTAGGTGACCCATAATATGGGCGGAGGGATCGCTTTACTCATTCTAGTCGGCTTAGCTTTTTTTGCGTCATTGGCCTTTACAGGTTTCATGCGGCAAGTCGGCGTCAGCGATGTCCCGAATAAGCGCTCCGCCCATAGCGCACCTATTCCAACATCAGGGGGTGTCGGTATTCTGGCTGGATTGGGAATGTGTCTGCTTGCGCTACCCTATTTATTGCCAGAGCTAACAACCGTCAGAGAAACAGCCCCGTTTTTATCATTGATATTTGCCGTCGCCGTTTTGGGGCTCACAGATGACATCTTTCTGCTGAAGTCTGGAATGAAAATGTTTTTACTAGTGATTATGGCGGGTTTGGCAGTCTGGGTGATAGGGCCTGCTGACCTTTTACCGACGGGAAAGGCGGGTCTGCAACTTCCATTTAGCCTAGCATTTATTGGCAGTGTCTTATGGCTTTTCACCGTGACCAATGGCGTTAATTTTATGGATGGCTCAAACGGCCTCATGGGAGTTGTTATGGCTATTGCCAGTTTCGCCCTGGTTGGAATTGGTTTTGCAGTTGGAGCGGCAACCACATCTGTATTAGCCTTAATTTTATTCGGATCCATTCTAGGGTTTCTACCCTATAATTTCAGGCCAAAGGCGCAGCTCTTTTGCGGTGATGTCGGCTCTCTAACCATCGGATTTACCTATGCTGGCTTGGTTTTATCTATGATCCAAGAGGCGGATAGCGCGGCCATTATATATGCCGGGCCATTGCTGATTTTACCATTTCTAGCGGATGTTTTATTGACGCTCTTAAGGCGCGCAGTCAAAGGCGAGCCGGTTTTGCTGGCTCATAACACACATCTTTACCAGCGCCTGATCCGAAGCGGGCGCAGCCATATGCAAATCGCGTGGGTTTATGGTTTTGTGACTTTGGTATTGGGCAATCTCGTGCTGATCGCTTTGACCAAGGGCTGGATGAGTTCGCCTTGGCTCTTGATTGCGCTAAGCCTTGTTTTGACAGGGCTTTACGCCGTCCTCTCAAAAAAATTACCTAACTGATCCGCGCCACCACGAAGGCAGCGAGATTTTGCAAAGTGTCTCTCCATGGGGATTTTGGAAAGACACCCAAAGCATCCGCCGCGTCCCTAGAAAATTCTTTCGCCAAATCCATAGTCGACGCCAATGCGCCAGCCTTTCGTATATAGGAAACAGCCGTTTCGAAATCGACATCGCTTTGTTCATGATCGACAATGACGCGGTGCCAGAACTCGGCCTCAGTCTTATCCGCCGCCTTGACAGCCCGGATGACCGGCAAGGTCATTTTACCTTCTCGAAAATCGTCACCCACGGATTTGCCCAGAGCACTTTCAAATCCGCCATAATCCAGAGCATCATCCACCAACTGAAATGCCAATCCCAGTTTCAAACCATATTCGCGCAGCGCCTCTCTTTCAGAAGCTGGCTTGCCTGCTAGTACTGGCGATACTTCGGTCGCCGCAGCGAATAGCGCCGCCGTCTTAGCTTTGATGACCTGCATATAGTCATCTTCACTCATGGAAAGATTGCGTAAAGCGGCGAGTTGCTGGACCTCGCCTTCGGCAATGACAGATGACGCATGAGATAAAATCCCCAGCGCGTCCATATTGTTGGTCTCAACCATCAGGTTAAAGGCGCGGGCAAAAAGAAAATCACCAACCAGAATAGATGCACTATTGCCCCAAATCAGATTGGCTGGTTTCTTGCCGCGCCGCAGAGCGGACTCATCGACAACATCATCATGCAAAAGCGTAGCAGAATGTATGAATTCCACCGCTGCAGCCAGCTTATGGTGATCCGTGCCTTCATACCCGCAGAGGCGGGCTGTCGCGACGGTCAATAAAGGCCGAAGGCGTTTGCCGCCTGCGCCAACAAGATGCTGTCCCAAATTAGGTATCAGGCCAACTGGGCTTTGCATGCGCTCTGTAATGAGTGCATCAACGGCCGCCATATCTTCGGCCGCCATATCCCATAGGGTCTGGGCCGGAGACAGGGCCTGATCGGACTGGATTTGTGCGGGTGCGTTCACCATATACCTTTCATATTGACCTTAACCTAGTGTGCGCTATGCCCAGCGGCAAGTGCCAATGACGCCGCAGATAGCAGCTATGTCAAAAATGGAGATCCTTACGTGATTTGCCTGATAAGAACTATGAATCCCGTCACTCTTAATTTTGCTGAAGCTGTGCTTAAAGACGCAGATATTCCATGTTTTTTGTTTGATATGAATAGCTCAGTTATGGATGGCTCAACGATATTGGTTCGTCGTCGGTTAATGGTCATTGACGAAGATGCGAATGATGCCCGTGAAGCCCTGACAGCAGCGGGGCTCGGTGAGGAACTCGAGGCGCTTTAAAGCTTGAATTTCGGCCCCGATTCAATACACAGCGCCATTATGTCTAAACCACTCGACAAACCCCGGTCTTTTCAGGGCCTGATCCTGCGTTTGCAGGAATATTGGGCGGATCAGGGTTGCATTATTTTACAGCCCTTTGACACCGAAGTCGGGGCCGGAACCTTGCACCCAGCGACGGTTTTACGCTCCCTCGGACCCAAACCGTGGAATGTCGCCTATGTACAGCCCTCACGCCGCCCGGCGGATGGCCGCTATGGTGAAAATCCAAACCGATTGCAGCATTACTACCAATATCAAGTGATCATGAAGCCCAATCCGAAGAACTTTCAGGCTTTATATCTGGGCAGCCTGGACGCGATTGGTATCGACCGGGATCTGCATGATATCCGTTTTGTCGAGGATGACTGGGAAAACCCAACCGTTGGGGCTTGGGGCTTAGGCTGGGAAGTCTGGTGCGACGGGATGGAAGTCTCGCAATATACCTATTTCCAGCAGGTCGGTGGTCTGGATTTGGCACTCGTCTCTGGCGAGCTGACTTATGGGCTGGAGCGTCTGGCCATGTATGTGCAGGGCGTTGATAATGTCTATGACCTCGTCTTTACCGAAGCCAATGAGGCCAATGGCACGCCCGAAGTGCTTTATGGCGATGTGTTCCATCAAAATGAAGTGCAACAATCGACCTATAATTTCGAACATGCCAATACAGAATTGATATTGGAAAAATTCAAAATGGCCGAGACCGAGTGCCAAGCCTTGCTTGCACTGGAAAAGCCGCTCCCCCTTCCGGCTTATGAGCATGCGCTGAAAGCCTCTCATTTGTTCAACTTACTCGACGCACGGGGCGTCGTCAGCCCGACCCAAAGGCAGGAATATATTAAACGCGTCCGCGACCTCGCCAAAGGCTGCGCCGAAGCACATGCCGCCAATGAGAAGGCGGTCGCTGACCGCGCGTGGCAATAATGGCCGAATTGCTTTTGGAAATATTTTCCGAGGAGATCCCGGCGCGGATGCAAGTGCGAGCTGGGAATGATCTGTCCAAACTGATCACCGATGGTTTGACCAAGGCCGGACTGACTGTTGAAGATGCACAGGTTCTGACTGGGCCACGACGACTAACCTTTGTGGCTGATCTGCCGCTCGCCTCTCCCGATGTGTCCGAAGAACGCAAAGGCCCGCGTGTTGGCGCGCCCGAACAGGCATTAGCAGGATTTATGAAAGCGGCGGGGCTATCAGATATATCAGAGGCACAAATCAAATCCGATAAGAAAGGTGATTTTTACGTCGCAATCACGGAGTCCAAAGGCCGCAAGACGGCAGATATTTTGGCGGAACTGATCCCTGAAGTGATGGGCAATTTCCCGTGGCCGAAGAGTATGAAATCCGGCGCCTCAAGTTTCCGTTGGGTGCGACCGCTGCAAGGCATTATCTGTCTGCTGGATGGCGATGTTGTGGAGTTTCAGGTCGGCGGCGTAACCTCCGGCAATCAAACTGAAGGCCATCGTCGCCAAGGCAAAGGGCCTTATAAAATCAAGAATTTTGCCGATTACCAAAAAACACTCGAAGGCAAAGGCCATGTCATCCTGTCCCACGACACACGCAAAGCATCGATTATCGAGGCTGCCCGCAAAGCCTGCGCGGATAAGGGGCTGGAGCTGATTGAGGATGAAGGACTGCTAAATGAGGTGGCGGGACTTGCTGAGTGGCCGGTGGTCATTCTCGGCGATATGGACCCGGCGTTTCTGCAATTGCCGGACGAGGTCATTCGACTGTCCATGCGCACGCACCAAAAATATTTCGCTGTGCGTGACCCAAAAACAAGTGAGCTCGCGCCGAATTTCATCGTCGTAGCGAACCAAGCCGCGCCCGATGGCGGGATAGAGATTGCGAAAGGTAATGCCAAGGTTTTATCCGCTCGGCTGTCCGATGCTGTGTTTTTCCAGCAGGAAGATCGCAAGAAAAAACTCGAGGATTATTACGAGAAGCTCGACACAGTCGTCTTTCACAAAAAGCTCGGCTCGATCAAAGACAAGGCCGAACGGGTTGTGGCTCTGGCCCGCGAACTTGCCCCGAAAGTCGGCGCTGATCCGGACAAGGCGGAGCAAGCGGCACGGCTCGCCAAATGTGATTTGGTCACGCAGACGGTTATTGAGTTTACATCCCTACAAGGGCAAATCGGGCGCTTAATGTTTGAAACCGAAGGCGGCGACAAAGATATCGCCATCGCCATCGAAGACCATTACAAACCTCAAGGCCCGAGCGACGCCGTCCCAACCGATCCCGTCGCGATCGCCGTCGCCTTAGCAGACAAGCTAGACACGCTGGTCGGCTTCTGGGCGATTGACGAAAAGCCGACGGGTTCAAAAGATCCGTTTGCGTTACGGCGGGCAGCCTTGGGTATCGTACGGATTATTCTAGAGAATGAGCTAAGAATCGATATTAATGACGTAATCATTCAAGCTTTAAATCAAGTTTTGAAAAACCAAGGTGAGACGGCGCATTGTTATCCTGAAGGCTTAACTGACCAAGAAGGCATTCTTGTGAAAGAGTTTATGGAGGCATGTTTGCATGGACCAGGGGCGTTTTTCGCAAATGTGAATGGAATGTATGACAAGTTAGGTAATCTTATAGAGTCTGATAAGTATCTCATTGAATATTATCCTGTAGAAGGAGAGGATAATATTTATCAAGTTGTTGAGGCGCTACTTTCAGATTTGAAACGGGTTGAGAGACATAGTGACTTGCTTAACCAATTAGATGACCTTAGCCCTGATGGAAGTGTTGCAATTGGTGAGGGGGAAAATAAAAGAAATATTTTTCCAAATGAGGGACAGAATTTTAGAGAGCAAATTCTATCTGACCTAGAAGAATTCAATCCGATGCTATCGAAGTTTTCGGCTGATTCCGTAAACTTCATCGCTGACCGCCTCAAAGTCTACCTTCGCGACAAGGGCATTCGACATGACCTTATCGACGCGGTGTTTGCGCTTGGCGAAGATGACCTCGTTGCCATCGTCAATCGCGTTGAAGCCCTGCAAGCCTTCCTCTCTACCGAAGATGGCGAAAACCTGCTCGCAGGCTATAAACGTGCCTCCAACATCCTGAAATCCGCAGAATTTGACGCGGGCGAAGCTGATGAGGGCACTCAGGCCGAGGAATCGGCCTTGTTTAAAGCGCTCACCGCCGCCCGTCCGAAAATTGACAAAGCTCTGGAGAAAGAGGATTATGCGGGCGCGATGACCGCTTTTTCAGCCCTGCGCGGGCCGATTGATGATTTTCTCGACAATGTCATGGTCAATAGCGACAAAGCCGCCGAGCGGCAAAATCGCCTTAGACTTTTGGCCGCAATTCGTGATACGGCGCAAACAATCGCTAATTTTGACGCGATTCAAGGCTAATGTTTTCACCGGATACGGGAATATCGTAACATGACGAAGTGGGTTTATAATTTCGGTGGCGGGAACGCAGAAGGCGATACCTCCATGAAAAACCTCTTGGGCGGGAAAGGCGCGAACCTGGCTGAAATGGCCAGTCTCGGCCTGCCCGTGCCACCCGGCTTCACCATGACGACCGAAGTCTGCACCTCCTATTATGATAATGGGGAGCAATATCCCGATGATCTTGACCCGCAGACTGAAACAGGCCTCGCCCATATCGAGAAACTGACCGGCAAGGTTTTTGGCGATGCGGCCAATCCACTGCTCGTCTCTGTGCGTTCCGGCGCACGGGCTTCTATGCCGGGTATGATGGATACCGTGCTGAACCTAGGCCTGAATGATGAAACGGTCGATGGACTCGCAGAGCTTTCCGGTGACCGCCGCTTCGCACTGGACAGCTATCGCCGGTTCATCACCATGTACTCCGACGTTGTGCTGGGCGTCCACCATCATACATTCGAAGACATATTGGATCAGCATAAAGATAACCGCGGATATATGCTGGATACAGAAATGGTGGCGGACGACTGGGAGACTGTCATCGGCAAGTATAAAGAGGCGGTCAAACGTGCGCTGGGGCGTGACTTCCCGCAAGATCCGCGTGAGCAATTGCAGGGCGCGATTGATGCCGTCTTTGGCAGCTGGATGAACGACCGCGCCGTGGTTTATCGCCGCCTGAATGATATTCCTGCCGCTTGGGGCACAGCCGTGAATGTGCAGGCCATGGTGTTTGGTAATATGGGCGAGACCTCCGCGACGGGCGTGGCTTTCACCCGCGACCCATCTACGGGCGAGAACAGCTATTATGGCGAGTTTCTGATCAATGCGCAGGGCGAAGATGTCGTGGCAGGTATTCGCACGCCGCAAACCCTGACCAAGAAAGCCCGTATTGATATGGGCGAAGAGTCGCCTTCTATGGAAGAGGCTCTGCCGGAGGTTTACGGCCAGCTTGCTGCGACATTCGAAAAACTCGAAGACCATTACCGCGATATGCAGGACATTGAGTTCACGGTCGAGCGGGGCAAGCTTTGGATGTTGCAAACCCGCACGGGCAAGCGCACAGCCCGCGCCGCTCTGAAAATAGCCGTGGATATGGCCGAAGCTGGACAAATCACGCAAGACGAAGCCCTGATGCGAATTGAACCGCTCTCGCTGGATCAGCTTCTGCACCCGACACTTAATCCCGACGCCCCCCGTGATGTGATTGCGATGGGCCTGCCCGCCTCTCCGGGCGCGGCGATTGGTGAGGTGGTTTTCTCCTCTGACGAAGCCGAAGAACTAAAGAAAGCCGGACATAAGGTCATTTTGGTGCGGGTCGAAACATCCCCCGAAGACATTCACGGCATGCATGCCGCCGAAGCTATCGTGACCGCGCGCGGGGGCATGACCTCACACGCGGCTGTCGTGGCACGCGGTATGGGCACGCCCTGTGTGTCCGGCGCCGGCGACATCAGGATTGATTATGACGCGCAGCAATTTACTTGCGCGGGCCGGACAGTGAAGAAGGGCGAGATTGTCACAGTTGATGGCGCTACGGGACAGGTCTTTGCAGGCGAAGTGGATATGATCCAACCTGAACTTTCAGGTGATTTTGCAAAGATCATGGAATGGGCCGACAGCGCGCGAACGCTGGGCATTCGGACAAATGCTGAAACGCCGCTGGACGTGCAGACCGCGCGAGATTTCGGCGCGGAAGGTATTGGACTTTGCCGGACAGAGCACATGTTCTTTGAGGCTGATCGGCTCGCCCATTTCCGCGAAATGATTTTGGCTTCAGATAAGGTCGGGCGCGAAGCGGCACTCGCGAAAATCCTCCCTGTGCAGCGTGATGATTTTGCGGCTATTTTCCGTATCATGGGTGATCTGCCCTGCACGATCCGCCTGCTCGACCCGCCATTACATGAATTTCTGCCGCATACAGAAGCCGATATTCAGTCGGTTGCCGATACGCTTGACCTGCCAGCCAGCGAGTTAATGGCCCGTGCGCGGGAACTGGCGGAAAGCAATCCCATGCTGGGTCATCGGGGTTGTCGATTAGGGATTAGCTACCCAGAGATTTATGAAATGCAGGCCCGCGCCATATTTGAGGCACAAAAATTGGTGTCTGACGAATCCGGCGTAAACCCAGTCGCGGAAATCATGATCCCGTTAGTGTCATCGGACAAAGAGCTGGAAATCCTGAAAGCCGCGATTGAAAAAGTCGCTGAAGATTGCGGCAATCCCGCCTATCAGATCGGGACGATGATCGAACTCCCAAGAGCGGCTTTGCGGGCAGCGGATATCGCAAAGCATGCTGAGTTCTTTTCTTTTGGGACAAATGATCTGACGCAGACTACATTTGGTTTGTCGCGCGATGATGCCGGCAAATTCCTGCCCGATTATGTCCGTGCAGGCATTATGGAAAAAGACCCCTTTGTGACCCTGGATCAAGACGGGGTCGGTGATTTGATCCAAATCGCGGCAGAACGCGGAAAATCGACCCGAAATGATATCAAAATGGGTATTTGCGGCGAACATGGCGGCGATCCGGCCTCAATCGGCTTTTGTCACAAGGCAGGCCTGAACTATGTCTCCTGCTCACCTTATCGCGTGCCAATCGCGCGTTTATCTGCGGCTCAAGCAGCGATTGCAGCGAAAACTGCCAATTAGGGTGGTATTTCTAATCTAAGCTCCTACATAGCGGCCAAATAAAATAGTAGGTTTGTTAAACTCTGCTTAACCATAAACTGTATTCTGCTGTGGCCTGATAGTCACAGTTGGCGGCCAAATTGCAATGCTCTGAGCTATGCCATTGAGAGAATCAGGATTGGGCTGTAAGGAGCGCCGCAATGCGCGATAAACGTAAGACATATGTTGGCTGGAGCATGGGGCTTGCCTCATTTTTAGCAATCGCGACCGCCTTGCCGGCAATCGCTGGAAAAGCGGCCGGACAGAAGGAGTTCAACGTCTGGCAGGTCAAGGCCGAGCGCTTTCAAACGGCCATGACACATGATTTGGTGCCTGATAATATGGCCGAGTTCACAAAGTCTGCGGCCGCGCGCGACTATGCCGATCTCAGCACGCAAAGCCCTGTGACCAAAGCTCATCTGTCTCATGCGCGATTTAAGGCCCGGGAACAAAAATGCCTGGCTGAGGCGATTTACTATGAAGCACGGTCTGAAAGCCGTGCCGGTCAGCTTGCTGTGGCTGAAGTTGTTCAGAACCGTGTGACGTCCAAACATTTTCCAAATTCCATCTGTAACGTTGTTTATGAAGGCTCGGCCCGAAACACGGGCTGTCAATTTTCTTTCACCTGTGACGGTTCGATGGACATCCGCCCTCGCGGTAAAGCCTGGCAACGCGCCAACGACATGGCCCGTGTCAGCTTGATAGGCGGCTTTGCACCTCTGACGAACGGTGCGACTCATTATCATACGGTTGATGTTCGGCCGATCTGGCGAACTGAGCTGAAACATACGAAGCAAATTGGAACACATAAATTTTACAGTTTCCGCTTTCGTGAACGCCCGGTGCCAAGCGCCAGTATTTCCATAGCCCCGCCCATTTAGAGACAATATCGCTCTCCCCGGCGGGCTATTCTGTAGCCCCTCTTTTTCAATTCATTCATTGCCGCCGATGTTTCGTCGCGCAAAGGATTGGTGTGGTTCATATGAATGAAGCGTATTTTGGCTCGTGTGGCCTCGGGCATGTCATCAAATAAATCCATAGACTCAGTAACCCTGGGGTGCGGAATTTGACTCATATCGCGGCCCGGCAATTCGTGATCATCATAAAATGTGGCATCAATAAAGGCATAATCAACGGCGTTCACACGATCTTGGATTGTGTGACCGTAAGTCTCGGGCCATGACTCCCAGTCATTTATATCCGGCAGAAACAAGACCGACTTATTCGGACCTTTTATCTCAAATCCCACAGTTTCAGAATATTCATCCCGGTGCGGTACTCGATAAGGCGTGACTGTAAGGTGCTTTGACAGATTAAGTGACGTATCCGCATTTAGAGCCATCAAGCTGATATTTTCAAACTTGACCATCTGCTCCCAAGGGCCGTTTTGGCGTAGATAATCCGCCATTCGCGGCATAGCGTAAACAGGCAGGTTTTTCGCTCCGGCCGACTCATGACCAAAAAACATCAGGCCTGCGTAATGGCCAATATGAGCATGAGTCAGAAAAACACCCGAAAGCCCTAATGGGCCATTATTTGACGGCGCAAGATTATCCAGAAGATGCAGCTGCTCTCTGATATCCGGCGTCGCCTCAAATAAATATCTCTGATCGGTTTCACGATTGACTAAAGCCGCCGAACTTGCCCAAAGCCGCTGGGATGGGTCCGCCCAGGCCGGGTCCTGATTTTGCCCGATTTGCGGCGCACCGGCATCTTGACCAATTCCAAGAACAATAAATTCAGTTTGGCAATTGTGCGGCTGCTCAACACGCGTCTCCTGACAGGCCGCCAAACAGTAGAGCATCAAGGCAGATAGAATGCGTCTCACGCAGCATCCATCCCGATATCGAAATTGGGGGCGCTATGAGTCAAAGCGCCGATCGAAATCACGTCAATTCCTGTGGCTGCCAGCCCGGCGACAGTCTCTAAATTAACCCCCCCTGACGCCTCTAACACCGGGCGAGGCCCGTCATAGTCATCGACAATCGCGACGGCTTTCATCAGCATCGCAGCGTTCATATTATCCAGCAGAATAACATGCGGGGCATATTTCAAAACTTTCTTTAATTGCGCCAGCGTATCCACTTCTACGCTAATACGCGCCATATGGTCGGCCTTTTTGGCGATGGTTTTCAATGCCTTGTCCACGCCGCCCGCAAGGGCAATATGATTATCTTTGATCATAATCGCCGCAGCCAAGCTTTCACGGTGCTTGTAGCCGCCGCCTGCCAGAACCGCCTGCTTTTCCAGCGCGCGCAGACCGGGCGTTGTTTTGCGCGTGGCCGCAATACGCACTTTGTGTTTTTTCACCTTGGCCACATATTGAGACGTCAGGGTCGCGACGCCCGACATGCGCCCCAGAAAATTCAACGCCACTCGCTCCGCCGAGAGTAATGACCGGACTGGGCCATCTACGATCGCAATGATATCGCCCTTTTTAACTTTGGATCCGTCACCTTTCTTGACGGTAAACTTCACCTTGGGATCCACCATAGCATAAGTCATCTGCGCGGCCTGCATGCCTGCGATCACGCCTGCCTCTCGCGCTTTCATATAGAGCTTGTTTCGCGCCTTTTCAGGCACAAGCAAATTCGCGGTCAGATCACCACTATTGCCAAAATCCTCATCCAAGGCACGGCGAACCATTGGCTCTATAATCGTCGGAGGCAGGGGCGGGAGTGTTGGCATAATTAGTCCACCATATCCAAAGTTATATAGCTGCTGCTTGCGTCTTTTTTCATTTTCGAAAAGTCATCGCGGAAATGACCGCCGCGGGATTCTTGCCGGGCAAGCGCGGAAGCCGCAATCATTTTTGAGGCTATTAGCGGGTTGGCACGGCCCACGCGGTCAATCAAATTGTCAATATGGGCCAGAAGCTGGTTCAATTTGGCCGCATTACGCCGCACACCGCATTGCGTGGTCATCGCCGTGCGCAGGGACTGGCTGACCTCTTTGCCCATGGAAAGCCAGGGCTGGGTGCGGATGGTGCCGGCTTTCATATCGTTCCAATCACGGCCATTAATGTAGTCGGCGGCGCGCCCGCCAAATACGGTAGCCTCCAGCAGGGAGTTACTGGCCAGACGATTGGCGCCATGCACGCCGGTTGACGAACATTCCCCAACGGCCAACAAACCTTCCAAATTACTCTGCCCAAAGCTATCCGTGGCAATGCCGCCCATGTGATAATGAACGGCGGGCGCGATGGGGATCAGCTGTTTGGACGGGTCAATGCCGGCGCTCATACAGCTTTCATAAACGGTTGGGAATTCATCCTTGAAATGACTGCCAATCGCGGTGCGGCAATCCAGAAATGGCTGCCGTCCGGCTTCGATTTCAGCGAAAATCGCGCGGGCCACATCATCACGCGGGGCAAGTTCGCCTTGAGCGTGATAGCGCGGCATGAAGCGCACGCCATCGGAATTGGTCAGAACCGCCCCTTCCCCGCGCAAGGCCTCGGTTGCCAGCGGCGCCGGATCGCGGCCTATATCTATGGCGGTTGGGTGGAACTGCACAAATTCCATATCCCGCATCTTTGCGCCCACAACCGCCGCCATACCCAAAGCGTCACCTCTGGCTGTGCGGGGATTGGTGGTTACCGCAAATAATCCGCCGACACCGCCCGTCGCCATGACGGTGATATCCGCTTCGATGCCGAGCATAGACCCATCATCATTTCGCGCCAACGCCCCGGCAATGCCGCCATTACGATCTTGCAGCAGGCTTTCCGCGCGCCAGCCAATAATACCCGTAATATGATCCGCCGCCTGAGATCGTCGCACCATCACCTCTATGATTTCGCGCCCCGCCGTGTCGCCTTTAACGCGGGCGACGCGCGGCAAGGAATGGGCGGCCTCCAGCGAGAGGTAAAGCTCGCCTTGCTCATTCCGATCAAAGGGGACGCCCATATCTGCCAGATCCCGAACGCGGCCCGGGCCTTCTGTCGCCAGAATGCGGGCGATGTCCGGATCGACCAGACCGTCTCCAGCGGCGATTGTATCGGCGGCATGGCTTTCCGCGCTGTCTTCGGGTGACAAAGCTGCCGCGATTCCGCCCTGCGCCCAGGCGCTGGCTGACCCAACCGATGAGCGCCGCGAGGTTAACACATAGACCTGCCGCGGGGCCAGTTTCAGCGCCAAATATAGTCCCGCCAAACCTGCCCCGACGACGAGCACAGCCCCTGCCGGTAAACGCTTCGTTTCTAAATCACCTAATGCCATGCGGGATGTGTAGGCGAACAGGCGCGCCTTGCCAAATGATTGTTGAGATATGAATGTGACTGGGCGTAACCATTTTCACGCTTCCTCATTTCCGGCGCTCCTCTTGTCTCAAATAAATTCCCTTCGTGAATTTATATCTCGGCACCGGCCCACTCTCCTATCATTGTCATCCCGGAGGAGGCCAAAGGCCGACATCCGGGACCTCTTGACTGTTTGCGGCTAAAGAGGTCCCGCATCTTCGCGGCAAGCCGCTGCGTGCGGGATGACGGAGAAGAGATAGACAGCCTAGTTTCCTTTCCCGCTGGCGATCTTGCGCTCAGCCATTGGGTTAAATCCTTGAGATAAGGACAGCCCGCGAACCCTGGCGTTCATGATGGACACCATTGGGTTAGAATCA
>JAHDHS010000006.1 GCA_020631215.1 Hellea sp.
CGGATTTGCTGAAGGTCGCCGAAGCCGTGAACGGGCCGGATTTTGTGCCGTTCCATGAAGGCCTGTTTATCAAAGACGCGGGGCTGGGCGCGGCGGTGTCCTGGCATCAGGACGGCGATACCCATTGGGATAATCCCGATTTCGACGAAAATATTCACGGCTTTAATTTCATGGGACAGGTCTATGGCAGCACCGCCGTCAATGGCGTGTGGGTTGTGCCGGGCACGCATAAACATGGCCGTGTGGATATTGTCAAAAAGGTCAAACAGGCGGGCTCCGAGCGCCTGCCCGACGCCGTGCCGATTATTTGCAACCCCGGAGATGTCGTGATCAATAACCGGCAAATCCTGCATGGGTCTTTTGCCAATACCGGCTATGAGCCGCGCCTGACGGTGAATTTCGGATTCCATCCCCGGGCCTCCGTGCTGGGCGTTCACGGCGCGGGGCTCCATGCCGAAGCGGCGACCTTTGATGCGGACTTTATCAAACACCGCTCCCGCTTGATTGGCATAGCCATTGACGCAAGGCGGCAGAGATTTCCCGATGAAACGCCCTATGAATACGCCCCCTTCGCCGGGGACACAGACGCCTATATCTGGAATCCGGATGTCCAAGCCTCTCTGAAAGACTATAATATGATGGATTTGAGTATTTAGAGGCGCAGACTAACTCAGGGCGGCTTTGATGGCCGTGACGACGTCAGCAATTTTTTGCTCATTTTGGCCATCAGGATGGGGCGGGGCAAAGCGTCCGCTGTCATTGTCAAAATAATCACCGCTGCGGCCGTCAAATTCGTCTGAAAGAGCGGCGCGCAGGAGGATATCCGCGCCAATGCCGACATCATTGTCCGACCCGCCCCAACCCTCTTTGACCATATTGGTATTGAGCAGCGAGCCGGGATTGACGGCGGAAAATAAAGGCCCGTTAGGGTGGGCATTTGCCATGTGACGCGTCCACATAGTGATGGCCAGCTTGCTCTGCGCGTAGGCGGGCATATCGCCAAGCTTTGTGTGACCGGCCAGCGCGTCTGTATCAACGGGCGCTTGGGCTGCAGAGGATAGATTAACCACCCGTCCGCTCTCCGGGATAATCGGCAATAGTCGATCTGTCAGCCTGTAGGGCGCGAATAGATTGACCACGAAGCGTAAGTCAAAGCCGTCCTCTGTGCGTGGATGCGCGGTTTTGTAAACGCCAGCATTATTGATCAAAACATCCAACCGTTTGTGGGCGTTCAATACAGAACTTGCCATTTGCTCGACATTGGTCAGTGACGAAAAGTCTGCTTCATATGTTTCAATCGTGCCCGCGCCTTCAATCGCTAAGAGCTCGTTTTTGACCTTGGACAGCTTGTCAGGATTGCGGCCATGGATCAGCAAAGTGTGACCTCGCGCCGCGAGCAGCTTCGCGGTTTCATAACCGATCCCGTCCGTTGCGCCCGTGATGAGGATTGTCTTGATCATGCGGTCTCCTTTTGATGAAGCTTAAATCGGTGATGCAGTCATAAATATGCGTAATTAAGGGTTATGCATAGCAAAAGCGCTCGGTCATGACAGCCGTGATTGTTCTGATAGCCGCCAGGTCGAAGCTGCCTCGGAGGTCAGAGTGCCCGCCCTCAAAGATTGGGGCGAGCACTATATTTCAGATCGTAAAGCGCCTTAGAAATCGGCGCTGACCGAGAAGCGGACATTGCGTCCGGGCAGGGGTACTTCGTCTTTCAGGAAGGATGTGTGCTGCCGCGCATCATCATCCAACAGGTTCAGGACGGAGAGACTGAGGCGCACATTTTGCGCGTCCACAGGCGCGCGCCATGACGCAAACAAATTGACCAAAGCGTAATCATCCGTGGGGATTTCAAACTCTGTGATCTTGTTCTGCTTAGCGGCATAATCAAGTTCTGCGCGCAGGCGGAAACGATCTGTCTCGGCCTCCAGACCCGTCAGGACAGAGAGCGGCGGGATGCGGGGTAGGTTGCCGCTATCCGTTTTAGCGCGGACATATTCGGCCAAACTATCCGCCTTCACGGTCCAGTTCCCAAACTCCGCGATATTCATGCCGGCCTGAACCTCAAAACCTTTAAACGTCGCGTCATCGCCCGTAAATTGATAGACGGGCAATTCGTCTTCTTCCTCGCCTGTCGCGACTTCGAAAATATAATCGCTATAGTCCGTGTAGAAGCCATTGACGGTAATGAAGTGGCCGTCCTCTTTGTGACGGAAAGCCAGCTCAACGCCGGTGGCGGTTTCTTTATCCAGCGTATTATCACCCAGCTCAAACTGGCTCGTCGCCAGATGCGGGCCGTTGGAATATAGCTCTTCGGTTGTCGGCGCGCGCTCTGTGCGGAATACGGTGCCGCCAAGGCGCACGGCGTCGGTCAGATGCACATCACCGCCCGCAGATAAGCTGAACAGGTCAAAATTCAGATTTTCACGAGTGGCTGAATTTTTCTGCTTGGTATTTTCAAAGCGGGCTGCGCCTTCCAGATGGAAATCACCGATTTCTTTTTCATGGAATGTATAAAGGCCGATTTGTTTTGTGGTGGTCGGCGGCACAAAGGCTTCCTCGCCAATGGCAGAGAAATCGCGTTCGCGATATTGCACGCCATGGGCGGCGGACCAGCCATTCTTTTCGGCCTGGATAGCCTCAAGACGGCCTTCAAAGCCTTCATTGGCAAAGACTGTACCGACTTCGTCACCTTCAAATTCGGTGTGCTCGTAATCCGCATAGCCGCCAAAGAATTGCAGACGCTGGATAAAGCCGTCAAATTCGACCGCGCCGTTCACATCGATGCGGGTCTGATCAAGGCCGATGGAAACGGTTTCTTCCTCTTCTTCCTCACCATGTTCCTCTTCATCGTGATCTTCATCTTCGTCATGATCTTCATCTTCGTGGCCATGACCATGATCATGTCCGCCGGGGATGCCGTAATCAGAGTCAAATTTGTGAACCGCAAAGCCAATAAAGCCGCGATCCCCGACATAGGACAAACCGCCGGTCAGGCTGGTTGATTTGGTGGAAGAGTTATCCAGCCGGCCGAATTGTTCTTCTTCTTCCTCTTCCTCGTGATCATGTTCGTCTTCGTCGTGATCTTCATCCTCATCATGCTCTTCCTCTTCTTCGAGCGCGCGCAGGCGGGCGCTCTCGGCAAAGCCCGGAATGCGGTAATCATCGGTCTCGCGGTAAGTGCCGTCCAGATGCAGGACAAGGTTGCTGCCAATGCCGTAATCGATGGAGGCTGCGCCTTCGCGGCCATTATCGACGCTGCTCGCGCCAATGCGCACATAGGCTTCAACGCCGTCCGGCATTTCCTCTGGAATACGCCCGTCAATCACATTGACGATACCGCCGGAACCGGATGACCCATAGCGCAGCAGGGAAGCTCCGCGCAGCACTTCGATGCGTTCAGCCTGGGCCGGTTCTGCCGCGACGGCATGATCCGGGGAGGCAGAGGAGGCATCAATGGAGCCAATGCCGTTTGTCAAAACGCGCACGCGGTCGCCGCCTTGCCCGCGAATGATCGGGCGGGACGCGCCGGCTCCGAAAAATGTCGATGATACGCCGGGCTCAGTTTTCAAGGTTTCGCCGATATTTCCG
This sequence comes from Hellea sp., assembly GCA_020631215.1. Lineage (GTDB taxonomy): Bacteria > Pseudomonadota > Alphaproteobacteria > Caulobacterales > Maricaulaceae > Litorimonas. The sequence continues at coordinate 3,592 of JAHDHS010000006.1, forward strand.
GCCAGGCGGTCTTGCAGTTCTTCACCGGACAAGACGGAGACGCCGGTAATGGCTTCGTCAACCGAGCGGGTGAGGGGGGAGCCTGTGACGATGATCTCGTCTTCGGCTAGTTGCGCCATAGCCGGGGCTGCGGCGGAAAGTAAAAGGGTGGCAGCCAATGTGCTGCGAGTAAATTTAAAGGACATGATAAACTCTTAGTCAAAAATGTGGAATTAGCTGCTGCGAGGCAACAGGCATTGAGGTTGTTTTGACTAAGCGGTTGGGGGACTTCGGGGCGGCGGGCCGCGTACAATCGGGCGTAGATAACGCGCAGATCTATAGGCTGTGAATGTTTCGGCTGTGGTCTCTGCCGCCGGAGCGTTAAAGCTCGGCGTGACAGGCACTACCGCAATATCCTCAGACGTCAGAACGCTGACATCACAGGCAACACCGTCATGCTCATGCGGGCCGTCGCCATAGGCCGCATTGTGGCCCAGCGCAAAGCTTTGCAGGCTGAGGAACAGCACCGCAAACATGGCGATGATCGCGATATGTAAGCGTCTAGCTGACATGGCGCGTTATATCGTAACTTTTACGACAAGTGTCAACAATTTGTGGCAGGTCTATAGAAGTTCCGGTGCGACATATTTTTGCACGACTTTCTTCACGGTCAGGCCTTGGACGATGATGGAGAACACCACCACGCCATAGGTTGCGGTCAGGATCAGCGGCTTATATTCATTGTCGGGCAGGGACAGGGCGAGCGCGACGGATATGCCGCCACGCACCCCGCCCCAGGTCAGCACTGGAATGGCGCCTTTGGTGAAATTCTTGAAGGTTCCAATTAGCTTCATGGGCACGGAAACTGCGCAGAGCCGCGCGATCAAAACCAGCGGAATCGCCAGTAAGGTAATCAAGGCATAATCCGGCGCGAGGCCGAGCACGAGGATTTCCAAACCAATCAAAAGGAACAAAACGGAGTTTAAAATCTCGTCGATCATTTCCCAAAAGCCGAACAGGTAAAGCTGCGTATGTTCGCTCATGGCGGTGGCCGCGCCCTTATTGCCAATCATCAATCCCGCAACGACCACGGCAATCGGGCCGGAGAGATGATGGCCCAAAATATTGATCCGCTGCGCGATGGCATAGGTACCTGCCACAAGCGCGAGGGAGATCAGGATTTCAATCGCATGTTCGTCAATCCGCTCCATCATTTTGTAACCGATAAATCCAGCCATCGCGCCAAGTATGGCGCCGCCGACGGCGTCGACCAAAAACAACTCGATCACGTCCCAGACACCGACACTCGCATGGGCTCCTGTTGTGCTGGCCATGACGGGCCCGGCGACCTGCCATTGTTCAAACATGGCGTGGCCGCCCGCCGTCCCCGTCGCAATTGCGAGGATCAACGTAAAGACAACAACACCGACCCCGTCATTAAACAGGCTTTCGCCCGCAATTTTCGTCTCTAGGGATTTGGGCATTTTGACGGTTTTCAGGATCGACAAAACCGCGACCGGGTCGGTCGGGCTGATCAGCGCGCCAAAGACCAGCGCCCAGATATAGGGAATCTCCGCGCCGAACAGCTTGGTGAGCAGGAAAAACCCGGTGCCCACGATAAAGGTCGACAGGATAACGCCGAATGTCGCCATGGAGCCAATCGCCCATTTCGCGTCCCGCAATTTCCCAAAATCAACATGCAGCGCACCCGCAAAGAGCAGGAATCCAAGCATGCCTTTCATCAGGGTTTCATTAAAATCAATCTGTCCGATGGCGCCGGATAAGGATTCATAGATTTGCAGGCTCGGGAAAAACGCCTCCAGCGCCATAATCACAAAACTTGCGAACAGCGCCATCATCAGCAGGCCAATCGTATGCGGCAGCTTGAAATAGGCCCGGTTCAGCCAGGACAGAAGCGCCGACAAAACAAGCAGCAACGCCGCAATTTCAAACAAACTGAGCATGAATCCCTCCGCAAATTTCCGCCAAGCTAAGGTTTTTGCGGTCAAACTCAAGATAATATCGCTCAACTCTCAGGCGTTTATATTTTACCTGCGCCATATCTTTGTTAAGGATGACATCAAAGGGGAGAGAGCATGAAAAAATTACTCGCGAGTGCGGCCTGTTTGGCCATGTTGACAGTGCCGGCATTGGCGCATGATATGGATGTTGATGACATCAAATCATCGGTACAGGCCGATTATGATGCCAATCTAAAAGACCTGTTCATCCACTTTCACAAAAACCCTGAACTCTCTTTCCGGGAGTTTGAAACCTCCAAACGGCTGGCGGCGGAAATTCGTGCTCTGGGCTATGACGTAACAGAAGGTATCGGGAAGACCGGACTGGTCGCCGTGCTGAAAAACGGGGACGGGCCGACCGTCATGGTGCGGGCCGATATGGACGGCCTGCCAGTGAAGGAGGATAGCGGTCTGTCATACGCCTCTGTTGCCACGCAGGAAAGCATTGACGGTAAGGTGAAACCCGTCATGCATGCTTGCGGCCATGATGTGCACATGACGGCATTGATCGGAACGGCGCGGCAATTGATGGAGCGCAAAGATGACTGGTCGGGGACTTTGGTTCTGATAGGACAGCCAGCGGAGGAGCGTATTTCCGGCGCACGCGCCATGCTCGAAGATGGTCTTTATGAAAAATTCCCCAAACCGGATTATGCGCTGGCGCTGCATGTCTCTGCCCAGACCCCGACGGGCAAGCTCGAATTGACGGACAGCCTCGCCTATTCCAGTTCTGACAGTGTGGATATTTCTGTCTTTGGCGTCGGTGCCCATGGCGCGAGCCCGCATATGGGCGTGGACCCTGTCTTGATTGCGTCTCAAATTGTGGTGAGTCTACAGACCATTGTTTCGCGCAATATTGCCCCGCTTGATCCCGGCGTGATTACCGTCGGCTCCATTCATGGCGGAACGAAACATAACATCATCGGGGACCGGGTGGATTTGCAGCTTACCGTCCGATCAGATGATCCCAAAGTGCGTCAGGCTTTGCTGGACGGGATTGACCGGGTGGCGAAAAATACGGCGCTGGCTTACGGCACGCCGGAGAATTTGCTGCCCAAAGTCACGCGCCTGCCTGAAAATACGCCGCCCACGAAAAATGACGCGCAGACCGCGCGGCGTCTGCGCAAGGTTCTAAAAGACACTTTGGGTGATGACATCTTTAACGACGAGCCGCGCAAAGGCATGGGGGCGGAGGATTTTGCCTATTTCGTCGAGCCGAAACACGGCGTGAAGGGCGTCTATTTTGCGGTCGGCGGCACTCCCGCCATAGACATCCCGAAATCCGCCTCTCACCATTCGCCATTCTTCAAAATTCAGCCTGAACCCTCCGTCACCCTCGGCGTCGAAGCCATGACCATCGCCGCGATGGAGCTATTTCACGACGAAGAATAAGCGAACTGCCGCCACTTGACTTGACCGCGTCATAAGCTAAGTCCGCGCTCACATTAACCCGGCGCGGCGGACCGTTTCTCTGTTTGCGCCCCAAGAGCTCAGATCACGAGCTAAGGAGCACGAAAATGCACGCTTTCCGTAGCCATACTTGCGGCGAATTACGCAAATCCAATGTTGGCGAGACTGTCAAATTATCCGGCTGGATTCACAATAAACGCGAACATGCCAATGCGCTGTTCATCGATCTGCGCGATCATTACGGCATCAGCCAGGTCGTGGTCTTTCCGGCAGCCGCATTTTACGAAGAGATCAAACGCGCGACCAAAGAATCCGTGATCACTGTGACGGGCGAATTACTGGCCCGCGACGCTGAGGCGGTCAATCCTGAAATCCCCACGGGTGAGGTTGAGCTGCGCGCCGATGAGCTGATCATCGAATCCGCCGCCGACCCACTGCCGCTGCCGGTCTTTGGCGAGCAGGAATATCCCGAAGACATCCGCCTGAAGCACCGTTATCTCGATCTGCGCCGCGAGACTTTGCACAATAATATTATCCTGCGCGGGCAGGTGATTAACTCCCTGCGCCGCCGGATGATCGAGCAGGGCTTTACCGAATTTCAAACGCCGATCCTGACGGCGTCCTCGCCCGAAGGCGCGCGCGACTTCCTCGTGCCAAGCCGCCTGAACCCGGGCAAGTTTTACGCCCTGCCGCAAGCCCCGCAGCAATTTAAACAGCTGCTCATGGTGGCGGGCTTTGATCGTTATTTCCAGATCGCGCCTTGTTTCCGCGACGAAGATGCCCGTGCGGATCGCAGCCCGGGCGAGTTTTATCAGCTCGATGTCGAGATGAGTTTCGTCACGCAGGAAGATGTCTTCCAGGCGATTGAGCCTGTGATGGCGGGCGTGTTTGAAGAATTCGCGGATGGGCGCAAGGTCGAAACACCATTTCCGCGCATTCCCTATAAAGAGTCGATGGAGAAATATGGCTCTGACAAACCCGATCTGCGCATCCCGTTTGAACTGACCGATGTCTCGGAATTCTTCACGGATGAGAGCAAGACCGGCTTTGGTATTTTTGCCAAAATCACAAATGGCGGCGGCAAGGTCATCGCCATTCCGGCCAAGGGCGCAACGGACAGCCAGAGCCGGAAGTTCTTCGACGCCATGGATAAATGGGCGAAGAAAGAAATGCAGGCCCCGGGCCTAGGCTATGCCCGCCTGCGGGAAGAAGATGGCAAGGTCGTGTCGCAAGACCCGGCCCTTAAAAACTTTGAACCGGAACTCCTCAAAGCCCTGCTGGACAAGATGGGGCTTGGGGCCGGAGACGGCATCTTCTTCTCTGCCGGTAAAAAGACGGACGCCTATAAGCTGGCGGGCGCGGCGCGTAACCGCGTGGCGGCAGAGCTGGACATGATCCCGGATGGTGTGTTTAAATTTGCCTGGATTGTCGATTATCCGATGTATGAATGGGATGAAGACAATAAAAAAGTCGACTTCAGTCATAACCCGTTCTCTATGCCGCAAGGCGGGATGAAAGCCCTGCAAGACGCGGATACGACAGAGAAGCAGCTCGAAATCCTCGCCTATCAATATGACATTGTCTGTAACGGCGTGGAGCTGTCCTCCGGCGCGATCCGAAACCACAAAGCCGACATCATGTATAAGGCCTTTGAAATGGCGGGATATGGCCCCGAAGTTGTCGAGGACAAATTCGCCGGTATGATCAATGCGTTCAAATATGGCGCGCCGCCTCACGGGGGGATTGCGCCGGGTGTGGATCGCATCGTGATGCTGCTCGCAGGCACGAACACGATCCGCGACGTGATCCTGTTCCCGATGAACGGACAGGCGCAGGATTTGATGATGAACGCCCCCGCCGAAGTGGATACGGCGCAGCTAAAAGAGCTGAATATCAAACTCGTACCCGTCGATCCAAAGGTCTAAATCGAAAGCTTTGTTCAGGCGCATTTGTGGCTTGAAAATCCCTGTGGCATGAACAGTGTCACAGGACACGATTCGATTTGGCCCGCTTGGATTTATGGCAAAACTCTATTTCAATTACGCGGCGATGAATGCAGGGAAGTCAACCATCCTGCTGCAATCCTCCTATAATTACCGCGAACGCGGTATGCATACGCTTTTGCTCAAACCTGCCGTGGATGACCGGGAGGCAAAATGGGATCACATTGCCTCGCGCATCGGTCTGGAAGCACAGGCGGATTGTTTTGAGCCCGATCAGGATTTAGAGGCGCATATAAAATCGGCCCATGATGCGCAGCCTTTGGACTGCGTGCTCGTGGATGAAGCGCAATTCCTGACAGAGGCGCAGGTTTGGCAGCTTTCCCGTGTCAGCGACCATCACGGGATTCCGGTTATGTGTTATGGTCTGCGCACGGATTTCCAAGGCGCACTGTTTCCGGGCAGCAAAGCCTTGCTGGCGATTGCCGATGATTTACGCGAACTTCGCACGCTGTGTTGGTGCGGAAAAAAGGCCATTATGACCTTGCGCATTGATGCCAGCGGAAAGCCGGTCATCGAAGGCGAGCAAGTGGAAATTGGCGGGAATGACCGCTATATGAGCCTATGCCGTAAACATTGGGTCGCCAAGACAATCAATGGCGGCTAGCTAAGGCAGTTTTTGAGGCCAATATGGAAAAGCTATTTGTCAGCGCCGAAGATTTGCTGCGCGATTCCTATGAGCTGGCCTTGCGGATATTTGAAAGCGGCTATCGTCCCTCTTTCATCATCGGTGTCTGGCGCGGCGGCGCGCCGGTGGGCATTGCGGTGCAGGAAGTCTTATCGCTTTTGGGCTGCCCGGCCAATCATGCAGCTATTAGAACCTCGGCCTATGAGGGCATAGATCAACCCAGCCAAAACATAGCCATTTACGGCATCCAGAACCTGGTTGAAATGATGGGCGAGCATGAAGCGTGCCTGATCATCGATGATATCTTCGATACGGGCCGCTCTATAGACGCGATCCTCACGGAATTAAGCGGCGCGGCGTCACACAAAACGCTCAGTGCGATCAAAACCGCGACCGTCTATTACAAACCGCATCGCAACCAAACGGCCCGCGTCCCGGATTTCTATGTCCACACAACCGATGAGTGGGTCGTCTTTCCGCATGAGCTGGAAGGCTGCACACATGATGAACTTCGCCGCACGAAACCCTTGCCCGAGCGCATTTATAAGCTGCTGTCGTGACTGGGCTGGTTAAGGCGGGCGGGCTTTGGCAGGCAGGCGGATATGTCAGGCTTTAAGCGGAATATATGCAGCTGTGGGTTTCCAATTTCGATTGGGCGCATTATGGAGGTCGCATGATGTCTTTATTTCAAAATCAAGGTGAAGCGCAGATCCATTATGGCGACTCTGATTTCACCATCATGCAGACCGGCAGCTATGTGACTTGCGCCGTGACGGGCGAGAAAATTCCGCTGGAACGTCTGCGCTATTGGAGCGCCGTTAGGCAGGAGGCCTATAAAGATGCGGCCGCGTCATTAGAGGCACATAAAGCGGATTATGATCGGTGAGAAAACTGGCCCTGATATCGGGATTGCTTTTATTGCCAGTCTCTGCCTGCGCTCAAGAGGAGCAGAGCGGCATACCCATTCCGGATTTAAAGACTGCGCAAACGAGTCCATTTGAAACAAAAGACGCCGTAACGAAAGACAATGTTCCGGCTTTAAGGTCAGCCGGAACACTGTCCGCTGTGCAGGCACCGTCAATTCCAGTTAGCTGCAAAGGCGTCATCAAACAGGGCGGGGCCGTTTTGTGCCGGACACAGCCCAACCAAAAAGTCAAAGTCGCGCGGTCTGAAAAAGACTTCTATTTCGAAAGCGCCGATGAAAATGGACAGATTATTATTGGCTTTGATCGCGATGAAGGCGCGAATTTTATTGAGGCCGCCGGAGAGCGCGTGACATTTGATCTGGCCAAGCGTGACTATGATGTTTCGCGGATTGACGGACTGCCGCCATCACAGGTGTCGACCTTTACCGAGGCGCAGTTAAAGCGCATTCGGGCGTCCTCCGCGCGAAAGAAAAAAGGCTTTAGCTCGCGCGCCAAAGCCATGGGATTTCAGGACGGGTTTGATTTGCCTATCAAGGCAGAATTTACCAAGACAACTAATTTCGGGGCGCAGCGTATTTTAAACGGCGAGCCGAAAAAACCGCATTACGGGGTCGATCTGGCCGCGCCTTTGGGCACGCCGATTTACGCGCCCGCGGATGGCATCGTCAGCCTTGCTGATGACGATCTATATTTCGAAGGCGCGATGGTTTTGCTGGATCACGGGCAGGGGCTGATCTCCATGTATTTACATGTGAATGACATTTTTGTCGAAGACGGGCAGGCCGTCAAACAAGGCGAGCAGATCGCAACGGTTGGGTCAAAAGGCCGCTCTACAGGGCCGCATTTGTGCTGGCGTTTAAAGTGGCGCAACCGTAATCTCGATCCGGAACTGCTAACGGAATGGCCCCAAGAGGGATAGAGACATGGCGAAATCAGGTGAAGATTGCCAGACTATGGACGAGGTTCGCGAAGGCGTTGATGCGCTGGACCGGGAGCTCGTCTCTTTGCTGGTGCGCCGCCAAGCCTATATGACGGCGGCTGCCCGTATCAAACAGGACCGCGACGCCGTCCATGATGAAGCCCGCATCGAAGAAGTTGTCTCCAAAGTTTTGACCGAAGCCCGTAAGCAGGGCTTGTCCGAACAAATTGCAGAACCTGTCTGGCGTAAACTCATTGAGCGGTGCATCGCCTTTGAATTCGGCGAATGGGACGCGCAGCGCGCCGCGAATAAGCAAAGCGCTTAGGGCTTCACGGCCGGGTAATAATAGACCCGCCGGATCAAATCATTTTCGAGTTGATAGACCGTTAGGGCGGATTGCGATTTGGTCTCTCCGGCTTTACTCGTCCAATGGGCGGTTTCGGTGACGGCGATGTAGTCGCCATTTATACTCCAATTGCGCAGGACGCCCGTCGGCATATTGGGATCAGAGAAATAGCCTTTCATGGCTTCCGTCAAAATGTCTTTGCCTTTGGCCTCAACCGTGATTTTGTTGCCTGAAACGCTTAGCCATTCAATATCGGGATGCATCAATGCTGACATCGCCTGAAGATCCTGCGCATTATAGGCCGCCGAATAGTCTGCGACGATGGGGTGTTCATTGGACGGTTTTGCAGGGCTGCAGGCGGTCAAGCAAAACAAAGCAATGAATAGATAAATTGATTTCATATTATTTATCCCGGTAGACCTCTCATTTTACCCGGTAGATCTCCTTGGGCCAGCGGCGATGCACCCAGAACCATTGGGCGGGATTGTCACGAATGCGGTCTTCGATGAAGCGGTTTACCTTCAGCACGCCGTCCGTGACATCCTGTTCGCGATCCCCGGATTTGGACAGCTCTATGGGCTGATGGAATGTCACAGTGAAGTCAGACCCGTCCCTGACAACAACCATGGGCATGAGAGGGCGTCCGGTTTTGAGCGCGAGGCGGGTTGCGCCTTGGGCCGTCATGGCTGTCTGACCGAAAAACGGAACCGCCAGTCCCGTATCGAATTTTTGGTCATTTAAAATCGCGATGCTCTCGCCCTTTTTTAAGGCTTCGAATAATTCCCGCCCGCCGCGATGGGTGGATTTCTGCACGAGAAATTTTGTGCCGTAAGCTTCGCGCTGCCGGATGACGCGGGCATTGATATGGGGGTTATTGATTTTCCGGTAGGTCACGCGCACGGGCAGGCCAGATTGCGTCAAAACTGTCGCCATGATTTCCCAATTGGCGAAATGGCCCGAAATCATAATCGCCGGGGCGTTTTGTTTGAAAATATCCAGACCGTGAACCGTGATCCGGCTTTTGGGCGTGAAAGGCATGATACGGTGGGTCAGCGGAAATTCGGCAAAGGTGCGGCCGATATTATCCCATTGCTCTTTTAGCAGCTCTTTGATTTCTGCGTCGCTTTTCTCCGGAAAGGCGATCCGCATTCCGGTTTCGGCGATGCGGTGCTTGGACGTCAGCGGGCCGATTTTTCGTAGCAGCCAGCCGCCAAAGGCGGACACCCAAGCGACAGGGAAGAGGCGCATCAGGCCGCTGACCAAATCATAGGCCAGCGCCTCAAGCCGCCAGCTAATCCGTTTGCCAAGGGTCGGGTTGTTCAGGCTCATCTGGGTTTGGCCCGGCTAATGATGGGATGAAGCAGGCGGCGGAGCGTGAGCTCATCTTCGAAATGCACGCTGACGGGCCAGACATGAACGCCCTTGCGATAGCCCTTTGGCAGTCGGACATAATCCTTTTCGGTCGTAATTAATGACGCGCCATATTCACTCGCCAGAAGAAACAGGTTTTCAATGTCAGAGTCTTTGTATTTGTAATGATCAGCAAAGGGGACTTCCTCGACAATTTCTCCGCCATGACGGCGTAGGCTGTCAAAGAATTTGTTCGGGCGGCCAATCCCGGCAAAAGCATAGAGCTTGCCTTTGGGAGGGGACGCCTTGGGGGCCAGAAAAGCCGGGATGACGATTTGGCCTTTCAATTGTTCGCGAAGGTGGTCGTCAATCTCGTAATCTGGGGCAGGCTTCATCAGGATCACGGCATCAGCCCGCTCGAGTGACGCGTCCAGTTTTTCCCGTAGCGGGCCAGCCGGAAAGACACAGCCATTCCCAAATCCCACCTCGGCATCGACCACAAGAAGGGATAATGTTTTGACAAGTTGAGGGTTCTGATGTCCGTCATCCATGATGATAACATCTGCGCCATGAGATCGCGCAGCCCGCGCGCCATCATCCCGGCCGGCCGCCACCCAGACGGGGGCATGACGGGCCAGCAAGAGCGGCTCATCTCCGACGTCTGTGGCGGTATGATTTTGCTGAACCGGGATCGGGCCCTTTTCCTGCCCGCCATAGCCGCGGGTAAGGCCATGGGCTTCGATGCCCAAGCGCCGGAAACTTTGCAGCAGATATGACGTGACCGGGGTTTTGCCCGTCCCGCCCATGGTCGCATTGCCTACGCAAATCACTGGAATTCCGACATCAAAGCTCTCTGTTTCGCGAATGCGTTTCGCGGCGGCCCTTCCGTAAATCCAGGCAAAGGGCGACAGCAACGTCCGAATGACCGGCGCGGCGTCACGCCCATGGCGGTGATTCCAAAACTCAGGCGGCCGCATCAGGACGGCTCCGGCAAAATGGGGTCAAGCTTCGCCCAGACATGATCCAGAACAGCATCACGGCTGCTCGCAAATTGCAAAGCACGGCTTTGGTAACAGCCCAACATATCTGGATTTGATAGTAATTCATTCACAGCTTCACCCACCATATTCGGAGCTAGAATACGCCGCGCAGCGTCAAAGGCAAACATGTCCTTATAACTATCGGCGAAGCTCTCAATATGAGCGCCTGTCAGGATGGCATTGGAAAAGCGTGCGGCTTCAAGCGGGTTATGGCCCATTAGGCCTTCCACCAAGGAGCCGCAGACAAAGGTCACATCAGACAGGCTATAGGCGATGCCCATCTCGCCGATCGTGTCAAAGAGATATGTGGCCGTTGATTTGGTTATAGCGCCGCCCGTGGAACGCAGGACGAAATCATCCATCATAGGCGTGATTTCACCGCGGCGTTCGGGATGTCGCACGGCCAGCACTAAAAGGGCGTCAGCATGCGTCTGGCGAATAATGTCATGGGCTTTTAGGATAATCTCTTCTTCGCCTGCGTGGGTGCTGGCAGCGCACCAGACAGGCCTGTCTTTGATTTGCTTTTTCAGCCGCACAACTTCACCGTGATCGACTGGCAGTTTGGGGGCGGTGTCTTTCAGATTTCCGGCGTTTTCAATCTCCGCGCCGAGCAGCCAAGACAGGCCGTTGGCCGTGTCATCATTGGCGGCCAGGATGACATCGAAACAGCCAAATATGGCTTTGGCCGAGGACTTGCGCTTGGCCCAGCCTTGTATGGACTTATCGCTCATCCGGGCATTGATGAGCGCCATGGGCACGCCGCGCGCTTTGGTCAAGCGGATAAGGTTTGGCCAAATTTCGCTCTCCGCCCACAGGACGGCATCGGGTTGCCAGTGATCCAGAAAGCTGGTCACGGCTTTGACGGTATCCAGGGGTACATATTGATGAAAGGCGCGGCCGGGCAGGCGTTGCTGCAAAATATCGGCGCTGGTCACCGTGCCGCTGGTAACAAGAATATGTGCAGCTGGATAATCAGCGAGAATTTTATGGATCAGCGGCAACAACATAGTCACTTCGCCGACACTTGCGCCGTGCAGCCAGAAGAGCTGTCCGTCGGGGCGGGGTAGGCCGGCCTGTCCAAAGCGTTCGCCCTGACGGGCTGGATCTTCCTTGCCTTTTAGCGCGCGGCGTTTCAGCCATAGCGGCAAAAGCGGGGAGAGCAGACGGGTCAGCCCCGAATAGCTGCGGATAAGCGCCGTATCAGACATGGGCCGGCTCCACGATCTCATGCCCCATGGCCCTGTCCGCTTCGGCCAAAAACGCGTTCATTTCATCCTCAACGGATTGGCGCAGGGCTGATATCTCATGATCGCTGGCATCAGCCGCCACGGTAACAGGCGTACCCCAAATGATACGGCCTTTTCCGAAGGGCAGCGGAAAGATAAATTTATCCCAGCTGTCAAATTGCTTGCGGTTTTTGATGGCAAATGTGCAGGGCTGGATCGGCGCGCCGGTTAATTTGGCGAGGCGAAAGGGGCCATCGCCCAAACGCTGCCTTGGCCCGCGTGGCCCGTCCGGGGTGATGACAATACAGCCGCCCGCCGCAATGGCGTCAATTACTTCTAGCCCGGCCTTGGTGCCGCCCTTCGCCAGATTTGTATTGGCTTTTTTCGCCGAGCCGCGAATGGTTTTCAGGCCCAGAAAATGGGATGTATGCGCCACAACCGCCCCGTCACGGGAGCGGGAAATCAAGACATGCGGCAATTGCCAGCCTTTTTTCCAGGCGGCGGTCAGCATCATAAACCGCGAATGCCATGTCAGGGCGATAAACCCTTTGCCGCCATCGATAATGGGCTGGACGGCCTCCGCGCCGGAAATATCCCACCGCGTTGTATATTTGACGAAGGTCATCCAGGCCGCGACAGTCCAGCCGAGTATAAGCTGAACTACGCGGCTGCGCATGAAGCGTTTGAACATGCGCTGCCCTCCTGTTAAAGCCCGCGTGAAATTGAAACCATCATGTAGGCTATATGGCACTCGACCTCAATAATCCAAAGGACCGAAAACAGGCTTATCGTGATCTCTATTGGGGCGATCACGGGTTCCTGCGTCTACGCTTTTCAAACCGTCATCACATTGGCGGGGGCATGTACCGGGAAAACCAGCCATCGCCCAAACGGATCGCCGAGCTGGCAAAAGAGGGCATTAAGACCATCATCAATTTACGCGGCCAAAGCCCGAAAGGATATTACCTGCTGGAAAAAGAAGCCTGCGAAGAACACGGGATCAAGCTCATCGATTTTCAGGTTTTTTCCCGGGATGTGCATACGCCCGAATGTATTCGCGGCGCCAAAGAGCTATTTGATAGGATTGAATATCCGGCGCTGATGCATTGTAAATCCGGCGCAGACCGTGCGGGCTTTATGAGCACGCTTTACAGGCATTTCAAAATGGGCGACACAATCGAAGAGGCGCTGGAAATGCTGACCTTCAAATATCTCCACGTCAAACACGGCAAGACCGGCATGCTTGGCTTCTTCTTCCGTGACTATCTGACATATGCAGAGGATCACGATATTGAATTTCTGGATTGGGTCGAAACCGTCTATGATCCCGCCGATGTCCATGCCCGCTTCATGGCGCAATGGTCTGGCAATCCAATCACGGAAATTCTGCGGCGGGAGTAGCTAACTCTGCAAGCCTTTAAGCTTGGCGTAAACGCCGCCGCGTTTTTTGGAGAGCGAGGCATGTGTTCCGGTCTCAACGACTGCGCCTTTATCAAGCACATAAATCTTATCAGCTTTCTGTATGGTGGAAAGGCGGTGGGCGATGACGATGGTCGTGCGGCCTTCGGTGAGTTTTTCCAGCGCGGACTGAACCTTGGCTTCGGACTCAGCGTCCAGAGCCGATGTCGCTTCATCCAGCAGCAAGATAGGCGCGTCGCGTAAGATCGCGCGGGCAATGGACAATCGCTGTTTCTGTCCGCCAGACAGGCCCGCCCCGTCTTCGCCCAAAACCGTGTCATAACCCTCGGGCAGGGCCGTGATAAAACCATGGGCATCGGCGGCCTTCGCGGCGGCCTCTATGGCGTCGCGATCCGCTGATAAATCACCAAGGCCGATATTATCCGCAATGCTCATATGAAACAGCGTCACATCCTGCGAGACGAGGGCAATGTTGCGCCGCAAACTTTCCAAGGTCAGGCCGCGAATATTCTGTCCGTCAATCGTGATTTGCCCCGTCTGCGCGTCATAGAGGCGGGGGATTAAATTGATTATGGTCGATTTCCCTCCGCCCGACGGGCCCACAAGCGCGATGGTTTGGCCGGCTTTCGCATCGAGTGACACATCGCGCAGAGCCGGGCTGCCATCTTCATAGGTAAAGCTGACATTATTTAAGGCGACATCGCCTTTCGCCCGCCCCACAGTGGTTGCGCCGGGTTCATCTTTTATTTCCCCGCGCTGATCCATCACATCAAAGATTCGCGATAGGGCCGACAGGCCTTCCTGTATAGCGTTATTGAGTGTGCCCAGTGCCCGCAAACGGGGTGAAAGCGTGAAGACGCCAACCAGCACAGCCGCCACCGCACCGGGCGTCGTGACATCTTTGGAGATTTGCCAAAATCCGAATGTGAAAATCCCCGCCAATGCTAATCCTGCGATAAAGGTCAAAATGGGCTCGACCCAAGCCTGTTGGGTGACGAGTTTTAGAAAGAGCCGAATGCGCTCATCAAACTCACGCCCAAGACGCTCATCCTCATGCGCTTCAAGGCCATAAGTTTTAATCAGCTGCGCGCCCGAAAAACTCTCTTTCAAATCACTGGTCAGCTTGCCTGTATGGGCCTGCACCTCAGCGGCGCTGCCGCGTAGTTTTTTGGAAAGCTCCACAATTGGCCACATAGCCAGCAAAAACACAGCCAGAACCAAGGTGAGCTGCCAATTATAATATAGCATGGCCCCGATGGTGAAGATCACCGTCAAAACATCTTTAATCAGATTGGACAGCACACGAATCAGCGCGTCAGAAACCACTTTCACATCAAAGGTGAATTTGGAAATCAGATTGCCGGTCGTATCGCGCGCGAAGCTGGCATAGTCAGATTCATGGGCGGATCGCAGCATTTGTTTCTGCATTTTCGCAACGGTGTTCAGCGCCAAGGCATTGGCCAAAATTCGCTGAAAGAAATCCGATGCCCCTGTGATCAAAGCCACGCCCAATAAAACCGGAATGATAATCTTGGCATATTGCAGGGCCTCAGCATTGGCCGTGCCCGGCTTTAGGTTTTCGGTGGCATCAATGATGATCTGGACAACATAGAGCAGACCGGCCGTTGCCGCTGCGAAAAGCGCCATAAAAAACAGGGCCAGTATGAACCGGCCCTTTTGCGGCCAGATATAATCACGCCACAGGCGGGATATTCTCTGGCGGTCCGTCATATAGGGTTCAGACCCTAACCGATGATTCCATCTTTGTCTGGGTCGATCAATTCATGGGCATGCAGCACGAAATAACGCATATGGGCATTATCAACTGTGCGCTGTGCCGCGGATTTCCAAGCGGCTTTTGCGTCTTCAAAATTGGCAAAGGCACCAACAAAGTCCACCTCTTTCAAATTTTTGAACGCTGTTTTGTTCGGGTCGATTAATTCCCCGCCGATGACGAGGTGAAGTAATTGTATCTCTTCGCGGTCTGACATAGTGGTCCCCAAATGTTTAAAATCGCGGCGCTTATCGTCACTTTTGACGAATTGCGCAAGAATTGGTTTCACTTGGGCTAATAACAAAGCATGCAGGTGCGGGCCAGCACAAATCACGCCAAGTCCGGAGGTTGTCGGCCCGTCAAATTCCGGGGCTTCGCCACGTAAATTTGTGACCTTTGCGCCTGCCTCATGTGCGATAAGGGCAGCCGCAGCCACATCCCAATCAGATTTGGGCGTGAAGGCAAGTGCAGCATCGGCCTGTCCGCTGGCAACCAATACCATCCGATAAGCCATGGAGTTCACGACGTGGCAATTCATATCGGGAAAGCCTGAGCGGCGGAACTTTCGCGGATAGCCGATCATGGTGATGCCTTCAATCTGATCCGAATCGCGGGCTTGTATTGGCTTGCCGTTCAATGTCGCCCCGCCGCCGAGCGAGGCTGCGTAAAATTCATCCTTTAAAGGGTTGAAGACGACTCCGGCCACAGGCTGGCCGTCTTCGATCACGGCGACTGAGACCGCGAAATTAGGCGTGCGGTCGATAAAGGCGCGCGTGCCGTCGATCGGATCGACCACAAAGCTGCGCGGGCAGGCATGACGGGAATGGTCATCCTTGGTTTCTTCGGAGAGCCAGCCATAGCCGGGTCTGGCGGTGCGTAAGGTTTTAGCGAGATAATCATTCACCGCGATGTCGGCATCTGTGACAGGCGAGTTATCCGCCTTGTCCCAGGCCTCGGATTGATTGGCGTCGAAGGCGGCTTTGGCGATTTGCCCGGCCGTGCGAACGGCCTCTGAAATCAGGGCCAAATCCTCGGCGGCGGGGACGCAAATCTCATTAGCTTCCGGCAAGGGTAAGCCCTTCGCATAGGATTGACGGTGCGACTGTAGCGCGGTCAAAGATCAGATCATTGGCAGGCTCAAGTGTTTTGAAAACCTCGATCAGGTTTCCGGCAATGGTGACTTCGGTCACAGGATGTCCAATTTGGCCTTGATCAATATGATATCCCGCCACGCCGACAGAATAATCACCTGTATTGGCGTTCAGGGACGGGCCGAACATTTCTGTGATCAGCAGGCCGTGAGTGACATCCGACATAAGCTGCTCGGGCGTTTTTTCGCCTGCCGTCATATAGGTGTTGGTCGCGCTGACGCCGGGCGGGCTGGACAGGCCGCGGCGGGCATGGCCGCTTGATTGCAGGCCTAATTGTCTGGCGCTGGATGTGTTCATCAGCCAGCTTTGCAAGGTGCCGTCCTTGATCAAAGGCGTGACCTGCGCGCGCAAGCCTTCGCCGTCAAAGGGGCGGGAGGCATGACCGCGTTGGCGCATTGGGTCGTCGGTGATTTGAATGTGGCCGGCGAAAATGGGCTCTCCCATTTTGTCTTTTAAGAAGGAGACCTGCCGCGCGATGGACGGCCCGCTAATGGCGGAAAGGAACGCGCTGACCAATCTTTGTGAGACGCGGCGATCAAAGATGATGGGCATGGCGGAGGAGGGCAGCTGTTTCGCGCCGAGACGCGCCACTGTGCGCTCTCCCGCCAATCGGCCGACGGCTTCGGGGCTGCGCAGATCGGCAAGGAAACGTTGACTGTCATGGTCGAAATCCCGCTCCATCGCGCCGTCTTTTTCAGCAATCGCGGCGACCGACAGGCCGAAATTAGAGGACTCCCAGCCTCCGGCAAAGCCGCCGCTGGTCATGAAATAATTGGCAGAGGTGGAGGCACTGGCGGACGCGCCTTCGGCTTGCGCAACGCCTTTAATGGCGATGGCCGCGGCTTCGACCTCAAGTGCGCGCTGTTGCAGCTGCGCAGGTGACAGATATGTGCCGTCAAACAGCTCCAGCCCGCTGCCATCTCTGACGGCGGATAAATCCCCGGTCTCGGCTAGACCACAATAGGGATCTTCCGGCGCGAGCTTGGCCATTGCGACCGCCCGTTCTGCCAGCGCGTCGATAGAGGCATCGGAAATGTCTGAACTGGACACACAGGCTTGCCGCTTGCCAACCATAACGCGCAAGCCGATATCGCGGCCTTCGGAGCTATCGATATCCTCCAAAGCGCCTTCGCGCACAGTGATCGCGGAAGAGCGGCCATGAATGACCAGCACGTCAGACGCGCTCGCCCCGTGATGTTTGGCAGCGGTTATCAAGGCCTTGGCCGTCGGCGCAAGGCTGGCAGATGTGATCGGATCAGACAGGGCCATATTATGCCATATGAGTGAAAACGAGATAAAGCAGATAGGCGCCTTGGCCGATATAAGTCAGCAGCGTTAAAAGCGCGCCAATCCCGCGCGGCTTGCCATTCGCGTTGGGCCCGGCCATGCCGATAGCGTGCAAAACGCGTCCGATGAAAAACATCGCGCCGAAAATATGCAGCGCGATGGGCGATGCATTTAACATAGCCAGACCGATAAGACCCAATAGCGCCAGCGGTGCATTTTCTGTGAAATTGGCATGGGCGCGTATGCGCGCGAGCAATCCCGCATCTCCGCCATCCCCAATGCTGACTTTCTTGCCCAGTCTTTGCGAACCAACCCGCAACATCAGCACAGGCGCGAGTAAGGTGTTCAGCGCGATATAGAGCGCCACAATTTGAAATAATGTCATGATTTTCCCCTTAGTATGTTAAACAGCCGCAGGCATGTCTTTGGCCTGCTGCATAGCGTTTATATGAGTTTCCACCGGCTGTGCACCCTGCACGGCAAATTGGCCGTTATAAATAAATGTTGGCACGCCCGAAATGCCCAGCCCTTTGAAGAACATGATTTCGTTTTGAACGTCGATCTTGTCATCATCGCGGGACAGCAATTCCGTGACCAGCTCTCCGTCCATGTCAATCTCTTCGGCTATGCGGGCCAGCACGCTGTGATCGCCAATATCTTCGCCGCGTTCCATATAGGCGGTAAAGAGCTGCTCCGCGCAGGGCCCGCCTAAATCCTGCCCCTGCGCCCAGCGCATTAGGCGATGCGCGGAAAGCGTGTTCGGGCGGCGTTTAATCGCTTTGAAGTCAAAGGCAACTCCGGCCTCCGGCCCGGCGGCCTCTAAATGGTCCCGCATGGCCTTAAACTTATCATTCGGCCCGTCGCCGAATTTCTGTGTCATATAGGCCTTATAATCCGCCCCTTCATCCGGAACGGTGGGGTCGAGCATATAGGGCCGAAAAGACAGATTAACGGGCGTCTTGGCTTGTTTTTCCGCTTTCAAGAACAGCTTATAGCCCAGCCAGCACCAAGGACAGACAAAGTCTGATACCATGTCGACTTCAACGGGCTGGATTGCAGGTTTTTTGGATTTTTTCGCCATAGGGCCGCATAGCGCCCCAAAGCCCTAATGTCTAAATCTAATTGCTATTCTCTAATTGCTGTTCAGGGCGGTAAAATAGGCATTGGCCTCGGCGCAGCGATTTTGAAAATTACTAGCGCTTGTCAGCTTGCCAGTATAGCTGGACAAACGGCCGATTTCCTCATCCTCATAGCCCTGCTGCATCAGGGTCAGACGCAGCGCGCTTTGTTCCTGCGGGGCAGGGCGGGCAAAGATCTGACTGGCAAGGCGGTATTCGCGCAAGGACAGCTCATATTTCAAAACCCGCGTAACACACAGACATTCGGTTTTGTCGCGACCGCCCTCTATGCAGCTATTGGTCAAGGACAAATCCTGCTGAAAGGTCGGCTGATCCCTGGCTTCGGCCAAATCATCCTCGACCTGCCGCGTCGCCGCCTGCGCCACGGATTCAGAAGAGTTGACCAGGCCCGCATCAATCAAGCCAATGAAAATTAAAACTGGAAACAATCCCACAATTGCTTTCGACATCTTGTACCTCCGCCGTTAAGCTTTGGTAACATGCGCGTAAGGATGTGAATTGTGACTTTCGTCACGCAATCTCTGTCATTTTTGACCAAATCTTACTTTTTTGGCGATTTTTGGGTGTTTTCCAGGGCCCGCGTGAAGAATTTGAAGACAATATCCAGATCAGATTCGCTCAGGCCCTTGGCTAGAGATGTGTTGAAATCCCGAAATACATCCATCACGGCCTCGCGTTTGGCCCACCCGGCATCGGTTAAGTTGACGGTGCGCGTGCGCCGATCGCCATAGGATTTCTTGCGTTCAAGCAAACCCGCCGCAATCATCCGGTCAACCAAGCCTGAAATGGCGGCGTTTTTCCGCCCCGTGCCCTCCGCCAGTTCCGTCAGGCTGCACCCGTCATGATAGCCCAGATAGACCAGAACCGCAGCCTGCGCGGTGCTGACATTCGCGCCTCTGGACAGCTCCGCCTCGGCCCGCTGGGAGAGCTTCATATGCGCCCGGTCCATCAGGAAGAAAAGACGGCGGTCAACGGTGCGGGCTATGGCCATGGGTTTTCCTTTCGTATCCGAAGGATGTGGCATGAATAAAAGCGGGATAAAACCCCGAAAGGACTAAGGTTGAAAGATGAAATAGATGGGGTGAGCTTTGGAAGCCTAAGGCATCGCCGCGATCCTCGCTGCGCGAGGCAGACCCAATTGGGTCGCGTCGATGGAAATAAAAACCCCCACCACAGTATGGCGGGGGTTCTTTTTGAAGTTTGGGTCTCACCAATCGCAATGATCGGTTTCATTAATAGATAGCTTAATTACCCAATTTCGCTTTTACGAAAGGGCTGATCTAACAGCTTTGGGCAGACCCCTCAAAACAGATAAACAAAATCAACCTCCTTTCGTAAATGCGGCCCCACTATGGGACGGCTAGTGATACAAAATATGTGGCGTTGATTTGCCGATTTGGCAAGCCCCAAAATTTTATGAAATTTGGTCTGATGTTAAGGCAATGATAACCCTGACTATCCTAGCCTTATGGGCCAGCAAAATTAAGCCGGAACGAAATCCAAAGCCACGCCATTATTACAATAACGCAGTCCCGTCGGGGCCGGGCCGTCATTAAAGACATGACCCTGATGCCCGCCGCAGCGAATGCAGTGATATTCCGTCCGCTTCATGAACAGCTTTTTATCGACCTTGGTGCCGACCGCGCCGTCAATGACGTCAAAGAAACTCGGCCAGCCTGTGCCGCTTTCATATTTCGTATCGGATTTAAACAGCGGCAAAGCGCAACCGGCACAGACAAATGTGCCCTCGCGTTTTTCGTTATTCAGCGGAGACGTTCCCGCCCGCTCCGTGCCTTCTTGGCGCAACACGTAAAATTCCTGCTCGGTCAGGCGGTCTTTCCACTCGGCTTCGGGCAGGTTCGCCCAATTTGTATCGCTCATCTGTGTCTCCTTCATCGTCTCTTTGGCCTCCGCCGGGCCGGATGTTTTGGCGCAAGCCGTAATCGCCAGCGCCGCTGCGCCGATTGATAAGTCCCGTCTGGTTAACATGGAAACCTCCTTTGTTTCATCAGAATATAGGAAGGATACGTCCCAAACCCCAGACACGTTGCATCACAAAGGGGTGATATGATTAAGGTTGGCAAAATTTATTATGAGGTTTTGGAAAGCATATTGGTTTAAATCTGCCAGATGATAAGTCTTCTTCAGTTAGGCCGCAATTTTCGTTCACCAGATAAAAACTCGTGCCGAGATTTGCTGGTATAACTAGACTGAAGATCAACAATATCGCCGCAACAGAGTTTGATTTGAACAACTTCAAACTTCGATGAGAATCTTTGGGGTTGAATCGAAATACTTGCCAACCAAACAAAAATACTGGGAAGGGAATCCAAAATAACAGTGAGACTAAATTAGCACTCATAGACCATTCAAATTGACTAGACCAATAGCCACTGACGCTATGTAAGGACGGCCAGTCTCCCCATCGCAATTGCATAGCAATAAAGTTACAATCTGGATTTCTAAATGAATTGATACCCTCATATGAAATTGCGAGAAAAATAAAAATGACGCAAATTCCGTAACAAACCCCAACTCCTAACTTCACGCGCTTTCCAAATCGCCTTGCCGTGCTCTTAACCCCAATCATCGCGTCATCTTCGATGTCCTGACAGGCATAAATGGTGTCATATCCAATCGTCCAGAATATCAGACCTGCATAAAGGATGAGCACGGCGGGGCTGATCGTTCCCGTTTTTGCGGCATAGGCGACCAGCACCGCCCAGTTAAACGTCAGCCCCAGCCAGACTTGCGGCCACCACGTTATGCGCTTCATAAAGGGATAGGCCGCAACCAACGGGATTGAGCACAGCGCAATCATCTGCGCCAGCCTTGGCAAGCAGAGCAGCACAATGAGCCCTACCCCGCATTGCGCAAACAGCCAGATCCAGGCCTGTTTGGTCGTGATGGTTCCGGCAGGCAAAGGCCGCAAGGCCGTGCGCTCGACCTTCGCGTCTAAATCCTGATCGACAATATCATTATAGGTACAGCCCGCCCCGCGCATGGCTATGGCGCCGATGAGGATCAACACTGCCCATTTCAGATCAGACGCCGCAAATCCGTGCGACAGGCTCGCAAAGGCGAGCCCGATCCAGCCGGGCAAAGCCAGAAGCCAATAGCCCACAGGCCGGTCCAGCCGCGAGAGCTGTAAAAAAGGCCGCCATTTTACGGGCGCTCGGTAAACCCAATGGCTCTTCTCGGCGTCTTTGATGACATCATTCATATCCCCGCCTTGATAGCCTGACGGCGTATCTTGGCAAGGGCGTAAAATGACCGAAGGGCCGCGCATGTCGCGTTGCGAGGCAGAGCCCCGCCGAGCAAACTTTAGATATCGAGGTCTTTGACCGAGAAATTATCCCATGGATTGTCAGATTGTGTTTCGGCTTCCGGCTTAACGGCCTCGCTCTGAACGGCTTTAGGCGTCGCCTCAATCAGGCTTTCATCTTTCAGCCATTTCTCGGCGGGCTTGGTTTCATCGCGGTCAAAAACACGGATTTCCAGTCCCGGAATCACGGCCCCTTCAATCTTGGCGGAATTTCGTAGAAACTGGCTATCGGTCACGACGGCGCATTTATCTGTGTCAGGCACAGCGCGCAGCATATGACCGACACGGACAAACTCCTGACGAATTTCGCCCAAGCCGTCAAAATCATCCTGGGCCATATCGACATAAATATTGAAATTATCATTCACGCCAGTGAGGGTTTCAAGCCAATCCAGGCCCTCAGCCATCGCCTCCTTGGACACTTCCCCGCTTACTGTCATATAAGCGACATTGTCCTCAAATGTCAGATCCAAATTGTTTGATCTCATTGCGTGCATAAATAATTTCTCCTTAAATATTGACCCCGTCATTGGGGGGCGCCCACCATAACGATTGAAACGGTTATTTCAAGGGATGCCCCCTATCGTGGTTAATGACGCCGCCATTCTGTCGCCTAAGGGTGAGGGTGTAATCTGCTCTTCCCCCGCTTGCGGGGGAAATCCCGAAGCGTAGCGAAGGGGATGGGGGGGAGCGTCAAGAACCGATTAAATAGATGAAATACAAAAACGATATATCTCAATACGCCGCTCCCCCCTCCGCCTCTGCGGGGCACCTCCCCCGTAAACGGGGGAGTATAATACAACTTCCCTCTCCCTTGAGGGAGAGGGTGCGGCGCAGCCGCGGGTGAGGGTGTACCCAAGCCAATTTAGTACACCCTCATCCGTCACCCGCTCATCCCTGCGAAGGCAGGGACTTGACACCTTCTCCCTCAAGGGAGAAGGAACAATTGATTGTATCCACGTTTTACCTAAATTTTCCTGAGTGGTTTCAAGGGGTTGTAAAATAATCACCCATTTGAATCCCCACTCCCCGCAACCGTAGTATTTTAGAATTGTTCTTTTGGCCTTGGGACAGGTAACCGGTCAGTTGCTGGGTCAGAGGACGGTGCGGGTTGAGCGCCGGGTGGTGACACATTCGGTTGTGCCGGGCCTGCTGGCGAGAGCTGACCAGACGTGCAGATCTTTACAACATCTGCATTGACTGTCTGCGTATATACCGGCCGTCAGCGAAAACGCATCGCCGCGAACCTTGGCGTTCGTGTAAAATATGATTCTAACCCTATGGTGTCCATCATGAACGCCGGGGTTCGCGGGCTGTCCTTACCTAAAGGATTTAACCCAAAGGCTGAGCGCAAGATCGCCAGCAGGAGTAATCGCATGGGCGGAACAAACTCGTAGGGCGGATTAGACCGTTAGGTCGTAATCCGCCATTTAGGCAAAGCGGCAGGTTACGCTGCGCTAACCTGCCCTACGGGGTGGGGGTTGAGTGCCTCCTCCGGGATGACAGGGAAAGAAGGGCAGTGTCTCTCTACGCCGGTTGGATCTATGGATGCCTAAGCGGCAAAAAATGCCCCGGCTGGCGGGGCATGAGATGAGAGGAGGTTGATGATCGAAAATTTATAGCCGTTCGGGCAGGTAATCGTCCTTTTGGGCGGTTTCGATATAGGCTTTGACGCTGTTCTCCATTTCGTAAAGCGGGACAGGGCCGGTGGCCAAAATCGCTTCGTGGAAATCCCGGATGTCGAATTTATCGCCAAGCTCGTCTTTGGCCATTTCGCGGAGTTCCAAGATTTTCAACATGCCGATTTTATAGGCGGTCGCCTGACCCGGCATAACGATATAGCGTTCAATGGCTTTGACGATGTCGCCCTCGGGATTGGGCGTATTGTCCTTAAGATATTGAATGGCTTCCTCGCGGGTCCATTTTTTATCATGCAGGCCAGTATCGACGACCAGACGCGCGGCGCGCCAGATCTCCATGGCTAGACGTCCGAAGTCGGAATAGGGGTCCTGATAAAAACCCATCTCTTTCGGGAGATATTCGGTGTAAAGCCCCCAGCCTTCGGAATAGGGGGTGTAGCCACCGAATTTACGGAATTTCGGGACGTTTTCCAGCTCTTGCGAAATGGCGATCTGCATGTGGTGCCCGGGAATGCCTTCGTGATAGGCCAGCGCCTCCATCTGATAGATCGGCATGTCTGCCATTTTATAGAGATTGGCATAGTAATAGCCGGGGCGGGAGCCATCAGGGGCCGGGCGGGAGTAGAAAGCCTTACCGGCGGATTTTTCGCGGAAGGGTTCAACCGCGCGGACTTCCATCGGGGCCTTGGGCGCGCGGCGGAAATAGTCCGGAATTTTCTCCCGCATGACATCGATCAGGCGCGTGGCTTCTTTCAGGTAAGCCTGTTTGCCGTCTTCGGTTTCAGGGTAGTAAAATTGCGGATCGGTTCGCAGGAATTCGAAGAACTCCTGCAGGTCGCCTTTGAAGTCGACCTGCACCATGATGTCCCGCATTTCATCCTGAATGCGGGCGACCTCGGACAGGCCGATCTCGTGAATTTCCTTGGCGGAGAGCTCTGTGGTCGTCATTTGCGACAGTCGGTAGGCGTAGAAATCATCGCCATTGGGCAGTTTCCAGACGCCGTCATCCGTATTGGCGGCGGCTTCCTGGCGCTGCATTTCGGCGATGAAACGCTGATAAACCGGGGCGACATCGCTTTGGATGGCTTCGATAGCGCGGCTGTAAAGACCGGTTTTGGTGTCGTCATCCAGTTCCAGCTTTTCGACTTTCTTTTTGAAGTCGGACAGCAGGAGGTTGAGCTCTTCTGTGTCCTCCAGAGGCGCGCCTTGCAGGACGTTTTTGGCGTCCTGAATGATGTAGGGAAAAACGAATTTTGGCGGGACAATGCCCTTGTCAAAACTACGAATGGAGTTGTCGATGATCTCGCCGAAATAATCATCCACCGTTTCAAGACGGGTAATATAGGCCTCGGCGTCAGCCTGGCTGCTGATGCGGTGGTTATTGATCAGGAAGGTCGGGATGCCTTTCTGCGCCCCATACATTTGATGAAAGGCATAATTATGATCCCACCATTTGCGGCCCTCAGTGCTGTCTTCGATGGATTTTTCATAAAGCCGCCAGGACAGCTGCGCATCCTCATTCAGCTTGTCATAGTCGAATTTGGACTTCATCTCTGCGAGGTCTTTCAGGCCTTTCTGATATTGCTTTTCAGAAAAGGCGCGCGAGGAGTCGTTCCACTCATCCATGCGATCCTTCATGCCCAAAGTGGTCATGAATTGCGGATAGTCTTTGATATTGTCATTAAACCCCGTTTCGAACCAAGCGTTCAGGCGTTCGCTTTCGGTCATATTCGAGGTGTCAACGGCGGGGGCTGTTTGGGATTGCGCGGTTTTGGTCTGAGTTGTGTCGGATGTCGCCGCATCTTTTGGCTGACAGGCGATCAGCGCCGTTGTCATCAACAAGATAGAAAAATACTTCATGTTAGATCTCCTTTGATTTTGTTTCTTTTATCCATTCATCGACCAGATCTTCCAAAACAGCCAGAGGGACAGAGCCATTGGCCAGCACCACGTCATGGAAGGCGGCGATGTCGAATTTTTCGCCTAATTCACTTTGGGCTTTTTGTTTCAGATCGCCGATTTTCAGCATCCCGATCTTATAGGCTGTGGCTTGTCCCGGCCAGACGATATAGCGGTCAATCTCGGCCCGGACGTCGCCTTCGGGATTTGGGATATTATCGAGATAATATTGGACGGCTTCTTCGCGGGTCCATTTTTTCGAATGGATGCCTGTATCGACAACCAGACGGGCGGCGCGGAATATCTCCATGGAGAGGCGTCCGAAGTCGCTATAGGGATCTGTGTAGAGACCTAGCTCGGCCGGGACGGCTTCGGCGTAAAGTGCCCAGCCTTCGATATAGGCCGTATGACCACCCAGGGTTCGGAATTTTGGCAGGCCCTGCAATTCCTGCGCGATGGCCAGTTGCATATGGTGACCCGGGATGCCTTCATGATAGGCGAGGGCTTGCATGAGGTATTTCGGTTGATCCGCCATATTTTTCAGGTTGATATAATATGTGCCTGGCCGGGAGCCATCCAAGGCGGGGCTGTTGTAAAACGCGCCAAAGGCTGTGTCTTCGCGAAACGGTTCAACCCGTTTGACAATCATATCGGCCTTGGGTTTGACATTAAAAAGACTATCGAGCCTGCCTTTCATATCGTCAATAATCGCTGTGGCCTCTGTGATGTAGCTCTGCCGGCCTTCATCATTGTCCGGATAGACGAATTGTTTGTCCGTGCGCAGGTAATTGAAAAACTCTTTCAGGGTTCCGGTGAACTCAACCTGTTTCATGATTGCGCGCATTTCGTCCTGTATGCGGGCGACTTCGGCCAGGCCGATTTCGTGGATTTCCTCGGCGGTCATATCTGTGGTCGTGTAGTTTTTCAGCCGGGCGGCATAATAGTCACCACCATCAGGCAGTTTCCATGCGCCGTCTTCTTGATTGGCTACGCCGGCATGTTCATCGAACATAGCGATCAAAGACAGATAGGCTGGCTGGACAGATCCCAACAATGCGGCTTTGCCGCCTGCCAGCAATGTGTCTTTTTCATCCTGGGCTATATCGAGCTTATTGATTTTAGTTTGAAGATCATCCCAAAGGGGGCTGTCTTTATCACTTTGGTCAAAGGGCTGTCCGCTGATAACATTACGGGAAGCTTTTCTGATCTTACCATAAACAAATTTGGGGAGCAGCACGCCAGCTTCGGCCTGTTTGCGCGCGCGGCTTTCAGCCTGACCGAGATAACGTTCAAATGCAGTCAAACGCGCAATGTAAGCTTTGGCATCATCTGCAGTTTCAACTTTGTGGAAGTTGATCATGAAAGACGGCAGGCTGGAATGAGGCCCCGACATGTGTTCAAACACATAATCATGCTGGCCAAATTTGTGGTTGCGAAGCGAATTTTCTACATCATATTCAAACAAGCGATAAGACAAGCGGGTTTGGGGATCGAGCCGGTCAATGTCAAAGTCACGCCGCATTTCGGTCAGCCAGCCCTCTTTCAAAACCGCCTCTTCATCGGCGGCCATTTGAGAGATGTCGTCCAATTTGTCCTGATTGTCTTTAATGCCCTGAAAAGTCTGGGTCATAGGGGACTGAGCGAGTTCTTCTTCGTAGCGTGCCGCGAACCATGCATTCAAACGGTCACTCTCCGCTTGGACAAGCTGCTCACGGGTTTGTTTTCCGTCACTGCCGGGCTGGCAAGCGGTTATCAGGGGCGTGCCGAGCAGGCAGGCTGCCATCGTTAGGGGGAGTAGGCCTCGCATATGTACATTCCTAAATTTCGTCTTGTTTTAAAGGCTAACCCTTATTTAGGGCAGGTCAAACGCAAATTCTTCGTTAAAGTAAGTCGATGAGTGAAATGATTCGCACAGATAAGACGCCTTCCGGCGGCAAAGCATGGCATTTTATTTTCATGCTTTGCCTGATCAGCGTGGCGCTCGCCGCTTGCCTAATCGCCGGTTTGAAATGGCAAGACTTCCCGCCATCTGCGCTTGTGCTGCTGGCAGGCTTAGCCATTTTGGCTGTGTTTGGTTTTTTTGCGATGAGCATCATCCGGCGGAATGATCAATTACGCGATATGCGCGGGTCAGTCAGGGAAAATATCTATAGTGATGCGTTCTTTCTATCGCCAAACCCAAGCGTGATTTTGCAGGCGGGGAAGCCCGTTCATGCCAATTCGGCTTATTTGGAACTCTGCCGCATTCAAGGGCTGGATGTTGAAGTGGGGGCTCCGCCGATCGTTGATCGCTTATTCAAACATTCCAACCAAGACACGGCTTCGGCCATTTACCGCTTGCATCACCTACCTGATCACAATGACTTTGCGGAGGAAACGATCGATGTTTTGCAGGACTCAGGTCAACTGAAAAGATATAATTTAACAGTACAGAGATTGCGTGACCCTGATGGATCTGTCCTTTGGCAGGTCGAAGATATCACGGATGAGGATTTCGCCGAGGCGGCCATGATGGCGTCTGCGCCGGTAGGGCTTTTCTCTGTGTCCAAAGATGGACAAATTCTCGCAATCAATGAATCGCTAAATCGCTGGTTGGGCGCAGAAGAGACGGTTCGGCCACAGCATATGAGAGAATTTATCGAAAATCCTGACAGTCTTTTGGAAAGCACCGCCGAGCCAGGACGAATGGTTCGTACGGAAACCCGGCTGATTACGCGAAAAGGTATCGTGACCCCGTCGATCATGGTAGGCAGTTGGCAGGCATTGAACTCGGGTGAACTCGTTGCCAATGTTGCGCTCTATGGGCATTCCAGCACGCGAAAGGATGAGCTGATTGATGCCGATGTTGAAAAACTCCGTGTCATCGATCCTATGGGGGGCGATGCGAGTGTATCATCATTGACGGGGGATGCTGGCATCGAAGCCGCGCCGGTGGCAATGCTGGAATTGGCGGGAGAGACTTTATCGGACGCAAAGATAGTATCCTCCAACCCGGCATTTGCCCGTATGAGCGGCGGAGTGGATTGGCAGAACAAAAATTTTGGTACGGTCTTTGAAGCCCGCGATGCAGAACATAGATTTTTAGAGCTTTCTCCCCCGCAATGCTCTGCGGATAAACCATATGACGCGACCTTGCGGCATATGAAAGGGGACGGGTTGCCGGTGAGTGTTTACATCGTCCATGACGCCCAAAGGCCTGATCATGCTTTCGCCTATCTTGTTGATGTCAGCACTCGTAAATCACTCGAAGCACAATTGGTTCAAAGCCAGAAGATGCAAGCTATTGGTCAGCTTGCCGCAGGTGTCGCACATGATTTCAATAATCTTTTGACGGCCATCCGACTCAATACGGATGAATTGTTACAGCGTCACCCGGTCGGGGATCCGTCATACCCGGAGCTTCAAAATATCAATGCGACAGGCGCAAGAGCGGCGGCTCTGGTTAAAAAGCTGCTGGCATTTTCCCGAAAGCAAACGCGTAGAATGGAAATTTTGAATGTAACGGAGACTTTGTCAGATATGTCCATCACGCTGAAGCAAACGCTTGGCGAGAAAGCCAAATTGACTTTGGATCATGCGAGAGATTTGCCGCCCGTGATTGCCGATAAAAGCCAGATTGATACGGTTTTAATGAATCTATGCGTGAATGCCCGTGATGCCATGTTGGCTCAAGGCGGCGGGACGATCACAGTCCAGACGGCCCTTTTGCCGCGTGTCGATGTTAAAGATACGATTTTGCGCGAGGCGCTTTCGACTCTGCCCGGGGATGATTTTGTCGTGATTTCTGTCATTGATAACGGGACCGGCATGAGTGACGAAGTCAAAGCCAAGATATTTGAGCCTTTCTTTACAACCAAGGAGCCGGGCAAGGGAACAGGCCTTGGCCTGGCGACGGTTTACGGGATTGTACAGCAGACCGGCGGGCATTTAGATGTTCAAAGTGAATTGGGCAAAGGCACGACATTCCGTATTTTCTTGCCTGCCGCAGACCCGAATGTTGAGATCACTTCGCCAAAAGAGTTATCTAAAGCGGCTGCGCCGCGTAAGCCCGCCGATATGGCCGGGCAGGGGAATATCCTTTTTGTTGAGGATGAAGCGTCTGTCCGGGTTATCGCGGCCAAGTCGCTTAGAAAGCGCGGTTATAATGTGATTGAAGCGGAAGATGGGGACGAGGCCTTGGAAAAGCTGGAAGACACTGAAGAGCCTTTTAATCTGATGATTTCCGATGTTGTGATGCCGGGGATTGACGGGCCAACCTTGCTAAAACAAGGGCGAGAGATGTTGGGTGACGCCCGAATCGTCTTTATCTCCGGCTATGCCGAAGAAGAATTTTCCGACCTTCTGTCCGAAGAACCGGATGTGACCTTCCTTCCAAAACCCTTCACGCTTGAACAATTGGCCGAAAAAGTGAAGGCGGAAATAGGCGATGCACAGTAAATATGTTTTTGCTTTGTTCTTTTTGCTTGCAATGTGAGAACAAATATGAAACATGCGTTATGTAAATATACGGCAGTCCATTTCCAGCCGTTACTTTATGAAGATTGTCGAAGGGCTCCGATAATCTAAACTGGAGTTATAAAATGGCCAGAAACACTACACCACTAAAAGTTGTCGGCAAGGCAGATGACAAAAACAAATCCGCTGCGTTAGAGGCTGCGATGTCTCAAATCGATCGTGCCTTTGGCAAGGGCGCCGTGATGAAATTGGGGCAAAAATCAGCCATGGACGTTGAAGCCGTTTCAACCGGTTCGCTGGGTTTGGATATTGCACTGGGCATAGGCGGGCTGCCTAAAGGCCGTATTATTGAAATTTACGGCCCGGAATCCTCCGGTAAAACGACGCTGTCTTTGCATGCTGTTGCCGAAATGCAGAAAACGGGCGGTGTGGCAGCTTTTATTGACGCCGAACATGCGCTTGACCCTGTCTATGCGGCCAAGCTGGGGGTTGATGTCAATGAATTGCTGATTGCGCAGCCGGATACAGGCGAGCAGGGGCTGGAGATTGCTGATACGCTTGTACGTTCGGGCGCTGTCGATATTTTGGTCATTGACTCAGTGGCCGCTTTAACGCCGCGCGCCGAATTAGAAGGTGATATGGGTGACAGCCTACCGGGCCTACAGGCCCGTCTGATGAGTCAGGCTTTGCGCAAATTGACAGGCTCAATTTCTAAGTCCGGCTGTATGGTGATCTTTATCAACCAGATTCGTCATAAAATCGGGGTCATGTATGGATCGCCGGAGACCACAACGGGCGGTAACGCCTTAAAATTCTATTCCTCGGTTCGTTTGGATATTCGCCGGATTGGCGCGATCAAATATCGTGATGAAGTCATTGGCAATCAGACCCGTGTGAAAATCGTCAAAAACAAAGTGGCGCCGCCATTCCGTCAGGTTGAGTTTGATATCATGTATGGCGAAGGCATATCGAAAACAGGCGAGTTGATCGATCTGGGCGTGAAAGCCGAAGTCGTAGAGAAATCAGGTTCCTGGTATTCCTATGGTGAGGAGCGTATCGGGCAGGGGCGTGAAAATGTCCGTAAGTTTCTTTTGGAAAACCCGGATGTTGCTGAAGATATCGAAACAAGAATTCGTACAAATGAAGGCTTGATCGAAGATGAGCTCTTAATGCCAAAAGACGAGCAGATTGAGGATGAGGGTGAAGAACCTGCGATCGGATTGGGCGCATAGCCTCTAATCTGTGTCTTCTGGGCTGTTATGGCCTGAAATTACGAAATGAGCGCTTGGCACTGCCGAGCGCTCTTTCTATATGAGGCCTGCAATATAGAGACTGTGCAACATCCCACGGTTTAGACAGGATTAAATATGACAAGCTTGGCCGATATCCGCAGCCAGTTTTTAAGCTTTTTTGAAGGTCACGACCATAGCGTCGAGGCGTCAAGCCCGCTTGTGCCTGATAATGATCCGACCTTACTCTTCACCAATGCCGGCATGGTGCAGTTCAAGGATTATTTCACAGGCGCGATTACGCCGCCCATGCCGCGTGCCGTAACGTCCCAAAAATGCGTTCGTGCTGGCGGAAAACACAATGATCTGGATAATGTCGGTTATACGGCCCGGCATCACACCTTTTTTGAAATGCTCGGTAATTTTTCCTTCGGTGATTACTTCAAAGAGCAGGCCATCGAGAATGCATGGGAACTTTGCACGAAAGATTTTGGATTGCCAAAAGACAAGCTTTTGGTCACCGTCTATCACACGGATGATCAGGCGTTTGACTTGTGGAAAAAAATCGCGGGCCTGCCGGAAGAGAAGATCATCCGTATTCCGACGTCTGATAATTTTTGGGCCATGGGGGATACAGGGCCTTGCGGGCCTTGTTCCGAGATTTTCTATGATCATGGCGCTGATATTCCGGGCGGGCCTCCGGGCTCTCCTGATGAAGATGGCGATAGATTTATCGAAATCTGGAATTTGGTCTTCATGCAATTTGAAAAACAAGCTGATGGCAGCCAAATCGATTTGCCCAAACCGTCAATTGACACGGGTATGGGACTGGAGCGAACAGCCGCTATCTTACAAGGCAAGCATGACAATTACGATATTGATTTGTTTCAGACGCTCATCGGAGCATCAGTTGATCTGACAGGCGTGAAGGCAACAGGTGAGGCTAAATTCTCCCACCGCGTCATCGCAGATCATCTTCGAAGCTGCGCTTTCCTGATGGCAGATGGCGTCAGCCCGTCTAATGAGGGCCGTGGTTACGTTCTGCGCCGTATCATGCGCCGGGCCATGCGCCACGCGCATATTCTAGGCACGAAAGACCCTCTGATGCATCGACTGGTGCCGACATTAGTTAGTGAAATGGGCGAGGCTTACAGCGAACTTGGCCGCGCTCAGGCATCCATTGAGGCAACCTTCGAACAAGAAGAAGAACGTTTCCGCCGCACATTGGGCCGGGGGACGGCATTGCTGGAGGAGGCGACTGAAAATTTAAGCAAGGGCGATGTGCTGGACGGCGAAACAGCCTTTACATTATATGACACATACGGCTTTCCGTTGGATCTTACCCAGGACGCTTTGAAATCAAAGGGCATTACCGTTGATACGGATGGTTTTGACAAAGCGATGTCACGCCAGAAAGAGCAGTCCCGCGCAGGCGGGTTTAAATCCGGTGATGCCGGAACAGATGCCATATGGAACGATATCCGCGATGAGTTTGGCCCGACGGAATTCACAGGATATCATGATTTGCAGTTATCCTCGCCTGCTTTGGCCTTTATTCAGGACGGCGATCTCGAAGTCACCCCGAAGCCCGGCTCCGTTATGTTTGTCACCGCGAAAACCCCTTTCTATGCCGAATCCGGCGGACAGGCAGGCGATAAAGGCACAGTCAGGTTTGATGGGGGTGCGGTGATTTCTGTGACAGATGTTCTGAAAAAAGCGGGCGATTTACACGTTCATATCGGCGAGCTTTCCGGTGATGTCAGTCAGGGCGAAATGGCGCATTTATCTGTCGATCCTGACAACCGCAAGCGCACAATGGCTAATCATTCAGCCACACACATTATGCATGAAGCTTTACGCCGTGTTCTCGGCGAGCATGTAACGCAAAAAGGTCAGATGGTGGATGGGGATCGTATCCGCTTTGATATATCTCATGGCGCGGCCATCACTCGTGAGGAACTCGCTCAGGTCGAAGACCAGGTTAATGACATCATCCTGCAAAATGCCCCGGCAAAAACCGAAATTATGCATCCAGATGAAGCCATCAAGGCGGGCGCTATGGCGCTGTTTGGCGAAAAATACGGGGATGAAGTCCGCGTGCTGTCTCTGGGGGATCATTATGGTGATCAAGACAAAGACTACTCCGTCGAGCTTTGCGGCGGGACACATGTCGACCGTACCGGAGATATTGCTTTGTTTAAGATACTATCCGAAGGCGCAGTGGCCGCAGGCATTCGCCGGGTCGAAGCCGTGACTGGAGAGGCCGCGCGTCATTATTTAGAGGAGCAGGCAGGCCTGACCCGTCAATTGGCAGATAAGCTTAAGGCCAAGCCTGAAGATGTGCCTGCACGGGTGGAGAGCCTGATTGCGGAACGCAAGCGGCTGGAAAAAGAACTCTCTGAGGCTAAGAAACAATTGGCGTTGGGCGGCAGCGGAGCTGCAACAGGCCCCGAAGATATCAACGGCGTTCCTTTTATTGGCCGCGTCATGGAAGGTGTTTCAGGCAAAGATTTGCGCTCTATGCTAAATGATCAACTGGCTTCGCTTGGTTCTGGCATCGTCGCCTTTGTCGCTACAGATGGCGGCAAGGTCGCTGTGGCGGTGGCGGTATCAGATGACCTTACGAGCACACACAATGCGGCCACACTCGTGAATGCGGGCGCGGAGAAAGTCGGCGGACGCGGGGGCGGCAAGCCCGGCATGGCACAGGCGGGCGGGTCAAACCCCGAAGGCGCAGATGATGCCCTCGCGGCCATTAAGGCGGCGATATAGCGGATGATCTTTATATCAATCGGCGCTTGTCAGTTCCAATTTCGGCCATTCAATATACGGCGATCCGGGCGTCTGGTCCCGGAGGTCAACATGTGAACAAAACCTCGAGCGCGGTACAATTACAGCTTGATATCTCTGCTCTCGATATCGGTGAAACTTATCGCGATCGTATCTTGGCATACAAGGACCGCCGCATATCCGATCAAGGGGTGATCACGATCAAGGCGCAAAATCATCGAACGCAGACCCGTAACCGGGATGAGGCATTGGCGCGGTTACAAAAGCTTCTAAAAAGCGCTCTGCATGTCGATAAAACGCGCCGCGCAACCCGCCCCAGCTACGGTGCGGTGAAGCGGCGGTTAAAGAAGAAAGCCGAGCGCTCAGAAAAGAAAGCCTTACGCGGGAAAATCCGTGATTTTGACTGAAATAGGCTCATAAATAAGGCTTGTCGGATGCAGGCAAATCCGCTACATGCGCCCCAAATCAGCGGCCTAAGCTATGCGGGCCACTTAATTATTGTAATTTTGGAGGCCCCGATGGCTGTCCCTAAGAGTAAAATTTCGAATTCCCGCCGCGGTATGCGCCGCGCGCATGACCGTCTGACTGCGACGAATTACGTTGAAGACAAAGACAGTGGCGAACTGCGTCGTCAGCATCACATCGATCTGAAATCCGGCATGTATCGCGGTCGTCAGGTTCTGGCGCCTAAAGACTAGCCCAATAATTATTTACGGAGCCTCCCATGGTTGAGATTGATAAAATTTTCGCCAGGGAAATCCTGGATAGTCGTGGGAATCCCACATTAGAAGTAGATGTCACGCTTTCCGGCGGGGCCTTTGGTCGTGCCGCTGTGCCGTCAGGCGCATCAACTGGCGCACATGAGGCGGTTGAGCTTCGTGATGATGACAAAGACCGTTATCTTGGCAAGGGCGTGCGCAAAGCTGTTGCCAATGTGAATGGCGTTATTTCCGAGACGTTATTTGGCCAGAAGGCTGATGACCAAGGCGCTGTCGACGATGTGCTGATTGCTCTGGATGGCACGGATAACAAGGCCCGGTTGGGTGCGAATGCGACCCTGGGTGTATCTCTGGCTGTCGCCAAAGCCGCTGCCGCTCACAAAGGGAAACCGCTTTATCGGTCCGTTGGATGGGCTGACGCGAAGGTTCTGCCTGTGCCCATGATGAATATTATCAATGGCGGGGAGCATGCAGATAACCCAATCGACGTTCAAGAATTTATGATCATGCCGGTTGGCGCGGAAAGCTTCTCTGAGGCTTTGCGTTGCGGCGCGGAGATATTTCATTCCTTAAAGTCTCAGTTGAAAAAAGACGGCCATAATACAAATGTCGGCGATGAGGGCGGATTTGCGCCGAATTTATCCGGTACGCGCGATGCGCTTGATTATATCATGAAATCGATTGAATCGGCTGGATATAAACCGGGTAAGGATGTTTACTTGGCTTTGGATGTCGCTTCGACAGAATTTTATAGAGACAGTAAATATGAACTCAGCGGCGAAGGTAAGTCTTTGACCTCTGACGGTTTTGTCAAATATCTGGCCGAACTTGTCGATGCTTACCCAATTATATCCATTGAAGATGGTATGAGTGAAGATGATTGGGATGGTTGGGCCGCGCTGACAGCAAAGATCGGCAGTAATTGTCAATTGGTCGGGGATGATCTGTTTGTGACCAATCCCAAGCGCCTGAAACGTGGCATTGACGAAGCCTCCGCCAATTCTATCCTCGTCAAAGTCAATCAAATCGGGACGTTGTCTGAAACGCTGGACGCGGTGAATATGGCACATAAAGCCGGTTTTACGGCCGTCATGAGCCACAGATCAGGCGAAACCTCTGACCATACGATTGCTGATTTGGCGGTGGCGACCAATTGCGGACAGATCAAAACGGGCAGCCTTGCGCGCTCTGACCGGCTCGCAAAATATAATCAACTCCTGCGAATTGAAGAGCAACTTGGTAAGTCAGCGGTTTATGCTGGTAGAACCGTTTTGCCCGGCGGTTAAAGCTTCGCCTCAGTATTTTTCCAAGCCAGAACGGCGGCGGCGATTAAAATGAACACTCCCCCGGCTCGGTTGACCCAGTGGGCTTTATCCGCCTCCAAACGCTTCGAAATTTGATCTGCGGAAAACCCGTAAAACAGCAGAAAGCATCCATCCAAGACGAGATAGGTGATCGTCAATATCGCGAGTTGCGGCGCAAGCGGCGCGTCCGGCGATATAAATTGTGGAAACAGGGCCGCAAAGAAGACGACAGCTTTGGGGTTGGAGGCTGATGTAAAAAAGCCCTGCTGATAAAGCTGCGCGGCAGAAACCGCCTTTTTCGCAGTCTTTGGGCTTTGGCCCAGTAGCATTTTAAGCCCGAGATAAACCAGATAGGCAACGCCCGCCCATTTGATGACCAGGAAGAGCTTTGGTGCCTGAGTCACCAATGCAGCGAGACCGAGGCCTGCGGCCAGCATTTGCAGTGTGTTGGCGGAAAGGTCTCCGGCGGCAGTGGCGAGAGATCGCTTCGCCCCATAAGCCAGGCTATTAGAGAGCATCAAGAGATGGCTAATCCCTGGTGTGATCAGAAAGGTAAGGGCGACTGCTAAATAGCCAAGCCAGATATCAAATGTCATCGGATTTAACCTCCCGCTAACCATGATTGCTTAACCAAAGTGCATTCAGGCTCCAAGGATTATCCGGGTGAAACGACTGGCACATATACGTGAGAAGTTTCCAGTGATTGCACTGCTAAGCCTCTATGCCTATTTGGCCTTCCATGCTTTCAGCGGTTCTCAGGGTTTAATGCGATGGGTCAGCTATGCTGAACAGAGTAAAAAACTAGAGGCGAAACATGAAGCCTTGCTAGAGCGGCGCAGTCATCTACAGAGCCAAGTTGATGCGCTCGACCCAAAAGCACTTGATCTGGATGTGTTAGATGAACGAGCGCGCGAGACATTACATGTTTCGGATACGAAAGATATTACGATTTGGCTTGACCCTAAGCCATAACTTTCGGAGATAAAGGCTGTAAGAACTGTAATTATTTCGTATATGAAATAAAGGTGTATTATGGCCAAAAAGCCTTCCGCGAAGAAACCGGCGAAAAAGACCAAGTCCAAAGCGCCGGCTAAAAAGAAACTCGTCGCAAAGCCGGATGAAATGCTAAAATATTATCGGGATATGCTCCTGATACGCCGCTTTGAGGAAAAAGCCGGACAGCTTTACGGTATGGGTCTAATTGCCGGGTTTTGTCACTTATATATCGGCCAAGAAGCTGTTGTGACGGGCTGCAAAGCTGCGATGAAAGATGGCGATCAGATGATTACAGGCTATCGCGATCACGGCCATATGCTGGCGCTGGATATGACCGCTAAAGGCGTCATGGCAGAGCTCACCGGGCGAGAGGGCGGTTATTCGCGCGGCAAAGGCGGGAGTATGCACATGTTCTCAACTGAAAAGAAATTTTATGGCGGTCATGGTATTGTGGGCGCGCAAGTGCCGATTGGCGCTGGGCTGGGCTTTGCCAATAAATATCTGGAAAACGGCGCGGTCAGCCTCGCTTTTTTCGGGGACGGGGCGTCAAACCAAGGCCAGGTCTATGAAGCCTTCAACATGGCGAAGCTGTGGGATCTTCCCGTCGTCTTTGTGATCGAGAATAACCAATATGCCATGGGCACATCGGTCAAGCGCGCCTCGGCAGAAACGGAACTCTATAAGCGCGGCAGCAGTTTTGAAATCGAAGGCATGGAAGTGGATGGCATGAATGTACTGGCCGTGCGTGACGCCGCGCAAAAAGCCATCAAACACGCCCGCGACGGGAAGGGGCCGATGATTTTAGAGATGAAAACCTATCGCTATCGCGGGCACTCCATGTCTGATCCGGCCAAATATCGCAGCCGCGACGAAGTTACCAAAACACGCGCCGAACGGGACCCGATTGATTGGGCGCGCGCGCGCATTTTGGACGAAGGCTGGGCGGATGAAGATGAGCTGAAAAAGATCGATAAAGAGATCAAAGGGATCGTGGCCGAAGCGGCGGAATTTGCGCAGGAAAGCCCGGAACCTGACCCGAGTGAGCTCTGGACGGATGTGCTTTTGCCCGTGGACGCCGCCTAATGCAGCTCGCGCAGCTAAATATCGCTGAGAGCCTCTATCCCATGACGGATGCGCGGATGTTGCCTTTCACGGGGCGGATCGACGCGATCAACGCCTTGGCGGACAGGAGCGAGGGCTTTATCTGGCGCTTGAAAGACGACAGTGATGTCGATGGCGCGCTGGAATTGCGCCTGTCGGGCGATGAAAATACACTCGTCAATATGTCGGTCTGGGACGGTCTAGAGAGCCTGTTTGCGTTTGTTTATAAGACCGCCCATGCCAAAGTTATGACAGATAATCGTGACAATTTTAGAGACCTTGTGAAGAGCCACATGGTGCTTTGGTGGGTGGAAGACGATCATATTCCTGACTTGGTGGAAGCCAAAGCGCGGCTGGATCATCTGCGCGATCATGGCCCAACACCAAAAGCCTTCACTTTCAAACTGCCATTTAACGCGAATGGCGATCCTGTCACTCCTAACTTTCCGAAAAAGGACTGTGCTTAATGGCGATTGATATAAAGATGCCCGCGCTCTCTCCGACCATGGAGGAGGGCACATTATCCAAATGGCTTGTCAAAGAGGGGGACACTGTGTCTTCCGGTGACATCTTGGCCGAGATTGAAACCGACAAAGCCACGATGGAAGTCGAGTCAATTGACGAAGGCACGGTCGGTAAAATCATCGTGGCTGAAGGCTCCGAAGGGGTGAAGGTCGGCGCTGTTATCTTGCAATTATTGGAAGACGGTGAAAGCGCAGATGATTTGGGCGCGCCAGCATCTGCGCCCGAAAGTGAGGCTCCTAAAGGTGAAGATCAGCCGGGCACGACAGGAGAGTCTCATCCAAAAGATGATAGCACCGACGAGCCCGCGCCGATGCCGAAAACCAAACCCGCCAATGACCCGGATATCCCGACCAATATCAAGATGGTTGAGACAACGGTCCGCGACGCACTGCGCGATGCGATGGCCGAGGAAATGCGCCGCGATGAGACCGTCTTTGTAATGGGCGAGGAGGTCGCGGAATATCAAGGCGCTTATAAGGTGACGCGTGAGTTGTTGCAGGAATTTGGCGCCAAACGCGTCGTCGATACACCGATCACTGAATATGGATTTGCCGGCATTGGCGTGGGCGCAGCCTTTGGCGGGCTAAAGCCGATTGTCGAGTTCATGACATTTAACTTTGCTATGCAAGCCATTGATCATATTATCAATTCCGCCGCGAAAACGCTTTATATGTCGGGCGGGCAAATGCGTTGCCCCATCGTCTTTCGCGGGCCCAATGGCGCGGCCTCCCGCGTGGGCGCGCAGCACAGTCATGACTATGCCGCGTGGTATGCCAATGTTCCGGGCCTGAAAGTCATCGCGCCATATGATGCAGCGGATGCCAAGGGCCTGCTGAAGGCCGCGATTCGAGATCCAAACCCGGTCGTCTTTTTGGAGCATGAGCTGCTATACGGCGAAACATTTGATGTGCCGGATATGGATGATTTCCTGATCCCGATTGGTAAATCCAAAGTGCGTAGTGAGGGCTCTGATGTAACCTTAGTTGGATTTGCACGTATGGTCGGGCGCTGTCTGGAGGCCGCTGAGATTTTAGCAGGTGAAGGGATCGACGCCGAGGTCATTGACCTGCGCACTATTCGCCCGCTGGATAGCGACACCGTCATTGAAAGTGTGAAGAAAACCAATCGTATTGTCTGCACCGAAGAAGGCTGGGGCCAATCCGGCATTGGCGCAGAGATCGCGGCCCGCGTGGTGGATGAAGCCTTTGATTATCTCGACGCCCCGCCCGCCCGGGTGTTCCAAGCCGACGTCCCGCTCCCTTATGCGGCCAATCTCGAGGCGCTCTCGCTCCCCGGTACAGAAGATGTCGTGAAAGCGGCGAAGAAGGTGTGTTACAAGGATTAAATCATGCCCATTGAAATTCTTATGCCTGCTTTGTCACCCACTATGGAAGAGGGGACTTTGTCCAAATGGCTCGTCAAGGAGGGCGATACGGTCAATTCCGGTGATGTGTTGGCTGAGATTGAGACCGATAAAGCTACCATGGAAGTTGAAGCCGTGGAGGAAGGCAAGCTCGCCAAAATTCTTGTGGCGGAGGGCACTGACGGGGTGAAGGTCAATGCGCCGATTGCACTCCTGTTGGAGGAAGATGAAGATGAGAGCGCGCTGGAGGGGTATTCCCCTAAGTCCGCTCATCCCCGCGCAGGCGGGGATAAAGCGGAGAGCCAGAGCAAGCCTCAAAAATCTGATAAATCCGATAGTGAAGAAAAGCCTTCTAATGCAGGTTCTCAACCTGATCCCCGCTTGCGCGGGGATGAGCGGGAGAGTGGTGCAGACCGCATCAAAGCCTCGCCCCTCGCTAAACGCATGGCTGAGGATGCCGGGATTGATTTGGCCTCTGTTAAAGGCTCCGGCCCGCATGGGCGGATCGTGAAACGCGATATAGAAAATCACAA
Organism: Hellea sp.; assembly: GCA_020631215.1. GTDB lineage: Bacteria > Pseudomonadota > Alphaproteobacteria > Caulobacterales > Maricaulaceae > Litorimonas. The sequence goes on from JAHDHS010000006.1 coordinate 44,086, forward strand.
ACCCGCTTCCCCAGCGCAGGCTGGGGCCTCAACCGAGGGAGACCCTGACCTGCGTCATGGCAGGGAGCTCGGCCCAGTTCGTAGCGGTACAGGCGTAGATTATCTGACCAAGCTGGGCGTGGAGCCGGGCAGTTATGATCTGGTGCCGCTGACGGCCATCAATAAGGTTGTGGCCAAGCGCCTGACCGCCAGCCATGAAAATATCCCGGACTTTCCGCTCAATGTGGACTGCGAAATCGATGAATTGCTGGCCATGCGCAAGCAACTCAACGCTCAAGCCCCCGAGGGCGTTAAAATCTCGGTCAATGATATGCTGATCCGGGCTTGTGCTTTGGCGTTAAAACACGTCCCCGAAGCCAATGTGAGCTACACTGATGATGGCGTGGCCATGCATAAACATGCGGATGTGGCTGTGGCTGTTGCCATTGACGGCGGGCTGATCACGCCCATCGTGCGGGAGGCCGAAAATAAAGGTCTGTCGACCATTTCATCCGAGATGAAAGATCTGGCGGGCCGGGCGCGGGAGCGTAAATTAAAGCCGCAGGAATATCAGGGCGGCACATTCTCTATCTCTAATCTGGGGATGATGGGCATTAAATCTTTCGGTTCTATCATCAATGAACCGCATGGCATGATCCTTTCCGTTGGGGCAGGCGAACCGCGCCCCGTGGTCAAAGAGGGCGAGGTCGTCATCGCCACAGTGATGTCTGTGACCCTGACCTGTGACCACCGCGTTGTGGACGGCGCAACTGGGGCGAAATGGCTCCAACATTTCAAACGTTATGTCCAAGCCCCCATCACCATGATGCTATAGATTGGTTGTAAATTCCCTGAGTCGTCGTTATTGTCTCTCGGTGTATTGACATACGCCTGCGCCTTTGCGCCTAGAGCTAGACCATTTCCATTCCAATCTATAACTTTCTCTAGAAAGAAATTCGTTCAAAGCAGGTCGTTGCTAACGGTTCTCCTACTGCGCGAGTCGGTTGGCCATTGCCCCGCCTTCATGTTATCTTAAACGCGATTGGAAACGCGGAGACATCTAAGATGTTACTTAAATCCCTGACTGCGGGCGTAATTTTAGCGGGGCTTGCCGGCGGCGCCGTTTATTACGGTATGGGGGAGGAGCTGGCCGACCGGGGCGGGATTTTGCAATCTGAAAAGCACCCTGCGCCCGAGGTAAAAGCCGCGGATGCTAAGGCGAAAGACGCTGTCAGTTCTGTGGTCGAGTCGACCAAAAGCACGGCTGAATCGGCCAAAGATAAAGTCTCGGAAATGATCGGACGAAAGCCCAAATCAGAGAGCGAAGAGATCCTTCTGGAGGATGAAGATCAGGATAGTTCAGAAACTTTGCTGCTCGAAGACAGTTTAGATCCAGACAGGCCCAAGGCGGGCAAGCCCAAAAAACGCTGGCTGGACGAATATTTGAAGTCAGAGCAATCCGAAGAAGATGACGCGTCAGAGGCAATTGAAGCGGCAACAGAAAATGTTGTCGCCGATCCGGATGTTGAAGAAACGCCAGATGAAACGCCAGTAAGACAGCCGGATACGGTTATGAAAACGGTTGAGGCGGTAGATGAAGTCCTTGAGGACGGCAGCATAAAAACCACGACAACGACGGTGACTGAAACGATCTACACTGACGGCACGACCGAAAAACAGGAAGATATTGCTGTCACTATTCAAGCTGCGCCAGATTCTAAGCCTGAAGAGAAAGAAATATCCGAAGCTGATAACTCGGCGGCACAGTCCGCGCCCACACCTATGATGTCCAAAGCCACGAGCAGCTTCAAAGTGGAATCCGATCCCGAAGTGATGGAGCTGTTGCTGACCGAGGCCGAGAAGCTCGACATCCCCGATATGCGGGATCAGGCCTATCTGAATATTGTTGATTATGCGCTGTCCAAAGGTGATCGCGATAGAGCCGAGTCGGTTTTGGCGCAGCTTTCCCGGGAGGAATTACGCGATACGGCGCGCGGGCGCGTGGCAGTATCTTTGGCACAGGCAGGGCGTATGGAAGCGGCTTTTGCGGTCTTGGAAGAATTAGAGATCAAGGAACTGCAAGACCCAATCCGTTTGCAGATCATTGAGGCGGCCACGAGCGGCAATCCTGCAATCCAATAATCGATTTTTGCGGCTTCTAATTTGCGGCTAAATCTGCCATAGCTTCGGCGCAATATCCGGAGACTATTTCATGTCCGAAACATCTTTCGACGTCATCATTATTGGGTCAGGCCCCGGCGGTTATGCGACGGCCATTCGGGCGTCTCAATTGGGCTTTAAAACGGCGATCATCGAGAAAGCCGAGCTGGGCGGTGTCTGCCTGAATTGGGGATGTATTCCAACTAAGGCGCTGCTGCGTTCGGCGGAAGTTTATCACAATATGCAAAACGCCAAGGCTTATGGGCTGGGCGCGGAGCCGACCTTTGACCTGGACGCGATTGTCAAACGTTCCCGCCAGATCGCAGGACAGCTGTCGGGCGGTATCAAGCATTTGATGAAGAAGAATAAAATCACAGTGATCAACGGATTTGCATCACTCAAAGCCGCCAAGCTCGCCCCGAAAGTGATTGTCGACAAAACCGAATACACCGCCAAGCACGTTATCCTGGCCACGGGCGCCCGCGCGCGTCAAATCCCGCAAGCCGGATTGGAAGCCGACGGCAAGTTCATTTGGACGGCGCGCGAAGCTATGGTGCCTGAAGCCATGCCCAAAAAGTTGCTCGTTATTGGCAGCGGCGCGATCGGGATGGAATTCGCCAGCTTTTACAATGATTTCGGCGCGGATGTGACCGTCGTTGAAATGGTGGATCGCATTCTGCCCGCCGAAGATGTCGAGATTTCAAAATTCGCTCAGAAGGCCTTTGAGAAAAAAGGCGTGACCATCAAGACAGGCACGCAGGCTTCGGTCAAAACGGGCAAAGATGGTGTGACTGCGACGCTGAAAACCGGCGATAAGGCCGAGACCGCAAAATTTGACCGCGTCATCCTGGCCATCGGGATTGTCGGCAATGTCGAAGATATGGGGCTGGAAGAGCTGGGCGTGAAAATCGACCGTAGCCATATCACAGTGGATGAGTATTCCCGAACCGGAGTCGATGGCCTTTATGCTATTGGGGATGTCACCACCCCGCCATGGCTGGCCCATAAGGCGACTCATGAGGGGATCATCTGTATTGAGAAAATCGCGGGGCAAAACCCGCATCCGCTCAATGCCAATACCATCCCGGGCTGTACCTATTGCCAGCCGCAAATTGCCAGTGTCGGCCTGACCGAGGCCCAAGCCAAAGAGGCCGGGCATGAGATTAAAGTCGGGAAGTTCCCCTTTATCGGCAATGGGAAAGCCATTGCGCTGGGGGAGCCGGAAGGCCTGATCAAGACTATATTTGACGCCAAAACGGGCGAACTACTGGGCGCGCACATGATCGGCGCGGAAGTAACGGAATTGATCCAAGGTTATACAATTGCGCAAACGCTCGAGACGACAGAGGCAGAGTTAATGCACACCGTCTTCCCGCATCCGACGCTCTCAGAAATGATGCATGAATCTGTGCTCGACGCCTATGGCCGCGTCATTCACCTGTAACTAATCCAGCAACATCTGATCGGCGCGATAAGCCGGTTTGGGTTTCTGACTGCGCAGCTTGCCCGCGAGCCAAGATTTGCGTGACAACATCGGCTTTTCGACACATGTCCATGACAACCATGACAGGCCGACCGTAATCGGGAAGCCAAGGGCGAAAAGCTGCCAGACTGACAGTTCCGGCATCCAATGAAACAACATCTGCATGACCGCCCAGTGATATATATAGATGCCGTAGGACATATCAGGTATCTTTTTCGTCCAGTTCAGCTTCGGCAAATTTGCATAAGCTATAAGCATGACAAAATAGGCCAAGAGCAGATTAACTGTCACTTCAATCGCGGGCGTTTTATGGGTCAGCCATGTCAACGCAAAGACAATGGGCAGGCCGATCCAATGAAACTTAATTCGGTCACGATAGGCATAAATTGTTGCCCCAAGGCCGTAAGCGATCCCAAAACGTAGTAAATTCACGCCTGTCGCGGGCAGAAGGTCCATCCATCCCGTCATTGTGAAGATTAGATAGGCGAGGGATGGCAGAATAAATTGTGCCAAAACCATCCATTTTTTACGCATCAAGCCCAGCAAAAATATGATCAGCGTTCCAATATAAGCTAGGATTTCATAACGTAATGTCCAAAGCGGGGCCGAGCCGAGTTGTTCGGCATTCGTCTCAAACGCGCCGGGCATGACCATACCGGTTTCAAAGAACGTTAAGACCATCATGGGCTGTAGATACCAATCCGGAGAGGTGAAAAACTCTTTGAGCGGCAAAGACGTCGCCAGGGGCCCGATAATCAGCATCACGAATAAGACATGCGCAATCAAGGCCGGATAAATGCGTAAGCCCCGCGCCGATACGAAACCTGCGCTGTCGCCGCGGTAAAGCATGGATTTCGTCACAAGAAAGCCGGAGGCGATAAAGAACATATTCACCGCCATATAGCTGAATGTATAGTGATAAAGCATATTCGGTTCGGCAGAGATGTCACGCAAAGCAATGACAAAAGCATGGCCAATCACAACCAAAGACGCGAATATCAGGCGCAAAGGCGTGAAAAAATTATCATGCCCGTCCCGAATTCTTACAGATTTCAGCCAATCAGCCATTTTTTACCCTCATCTAAGTCCTGTAGTGACAGATAAGGTTTAATATTTGCAAAAATCGCGCCGGAATCCGCTTTGAGGTGGCGTTCAGCCTTGTTTATCGTCGCCGAACGGGCCATTTAGCGCCTATGGCTACTTTGATTGACATGGATAAGAAGCGCCCCAAAGCAAGGACAAGGCATCCGGAAAAGGCGAACCGCCCGGACACGGAGGTACTGCGTAAGCCAAGCTGGATTCGCGTGAAAGCGCCGACCTCCAAGGGGTATGCCGAGACGCGTAAAATCGTCAAAGATAAAGGCCTCGTCACGGTCTGCGAGGAAGCGGCTTGCCCCAATATTGGCGAGTGTTGGGAGAAGTCCCACGCCACCTTTATGATATTGGGCGAGATTTGCACGCGCGCTTGTGCGTTTTGCAATGTCGCGACGGGCCTGCCGCAGGATGTCGATGCCTATGAGCCAGGCAAGATAGCCGAAGCGGTCAAGGAAATGGGCCTGCAACATGTGGTGATAACCTCGGTTGATCGCGATGACCTGTCCGATGGCGGGGCGCAGCATTTTGTCGATGTCATTCACGCCATTCGCGACGAAAGCCCCAAGACCACCATCGAAATTCTGACCCCGGATTTCCTGCGTAAGCCGGACAGCGCGGTCAATGCCGTCATCGATGCGCGGCCGGATGTGTTCAATCATAATCTTGAAACCGTGCCGAGGCTTTACCTAAAGATTCGCCCGGGAGCGCGCTATTACCATTCCCTGCGATTGCTGGAAAAAGTCAAAGAACGTGACCCAAGCCAGTTCACCAAATCCGGCTTGATGGTTGGGCTCGGCGAGACCAAGGAAGAGGTCATGCAAGTCATGGATGATATGCGCTCTGCGGGTATCGATTTCCTCACCATTGGGCAGTATCTGCAGCCCACGCGCAAACATGCCAAGCTCGACCGCTTTGTCACACCGGAGGAATTTAAGGCCTATGAAACCATCGCGCGGGCCAAGGGCTTCCTGCTCGTTTCCGCCACGCCGCTGACGCGCTCTTCCTATCACGCGGATAGCGATTTTGCGAAACTTCAAGCGGCCCGTCAGGCGCAGACAGCCTAAGATGCCCAGCACCAGTTTCCAGCGCCATGTTTGCCATGCTCCGGATGAGCTTTTGGAGATGGTTGCCAATGTCGAGGACTATCCTAAATTCATCAATCTGATCTCGGCGCTGCGGATTACCAAACAGATCAATGATACGGATTTCGAGGCTGAGGCCGTGATTGCCTATAAGATGATCCGGGAAAGCTTCCGCTCGCTGGTCCATATTAACCGCGAGACGCGCTTTATCCGCGTGACCAAGGCCGAACGCGGCGGAGCGGTCAAGACGCTGGAAAACACATGGACTTTCCACGAATTATCCGATGGCTCCACCCTGGTCGATTTCTATGTCGATGTCTCGCTCAAAGCCTTCCCGCTCAATATGCTCATCCGGGAAAAAATGGACCGCGCCTCCGACAACATTATGTCAGCCTTCGAACGCCGCGCCGCGCAGGTCTGTAAGTCTGTCGGGTCGACTGATATTGACCTAGCAGCGGAGAGGACAAGGTTGAGGGTGGGGTAGAGGGCTTTCCGACTACAACCCGCTCATCTCATGGAAAGTTGAGGACTCGAACAAAAAACCGACCTCCGCGCCGGGTTTATGCGTGGTTAATACCCATTGCGGACTTTAGTTGAGCGGCTAATTTCTAGCCATACAATACTTTAAGGCCTTTGACGCCATTTAACAATGTGCGTATGAAGACATCATGACGGGCAATACAAGAGATCAATTTTTATTTAAGGTCTACGATCAAATGTTCGCAGACATTAATCAACACATTAATGTTGTGTGGCAATCGATAGGTGTTGTCGTTGGCTCACTAGCCTTGCTGTCATTGGCGGAGAAGAATATAATTCCTATAGATGTATCTTTCTCTTTAATAGTGATTTTGATAGGTTGGATGGCAGCTAATTTGATAGACTCTTCGTATTGGTACAATCGCAATTTAGTAATAATTGCAAATATTGAACGTCAATTTCTTGAACAAAAAGATCTGAAAGAAATTCATTATTACTTCGGCGCTCACAGACCGAAAAATAAGATGATTACCCATTTAAAAGTTCAAATGTACTTGGGCATGGCGATTGCAGTATTGATTTTATTATACCATTTTTATGAACGTGTTTTCCCTGGTCTTTGCCAACCGATAGAGTTTTTCGAACCACTCAGGGCCCTGCCTTACTTAGCAGTTACAGTCTGTATTTTTACATTGTTAAGATTGCAGAAAAAGAAATCGAGCGATTATGATGAGTTTATCAACAATTCACCTGGCAAACCAATAGACGCAACAAGCGTAAGTTACGGACCTGGGCATGGATTTCCTAAACCAAGCGAACCTAACTAGCATGGGTTTAAAAACTATACCTATTAAAGGCGCCATATAAGTTGCCTCTAAAAATGTATATTTGTCACAGTAAAAAAGCTGTAAATATTGGCTTGGAGTTTGGTTGGTGCCCTGGTGCTAGGTATACAAATTTAAGGGACGTTAAACACTTAGGATCACCGCAGTTTCTAGATATCGATTGGAAAAATTACTCATTCGACAAACATTTATCTGTAGCTAAAGAGCACCGTCCTGAACTAACCATAGCCAGAGATGTTGAGTGTATGACCTCCCTTCATGAGGTTTTAAAAGAGGCGGATCAACTACTAGAGTATTGTGATCAGGTTGCAATCGTTCCAAAAGACCCGAATCTCGCTTCGCAAATCAAAACGCAAATTCCTAAACGTTTCATTTTAGCATTTAGTGTGCCTACAAAATACGGCGGTACAAAAATTCCAACTAAGTACTTTGACCGACCTGTTCACTTACTAGGCGGTAGACCTGATGTTCAAAGGAGGCTAGCTGATGAAATGAAAGTCGCCTCCTTAGACTGCAACCGATTTACTTTTGATGCAAAATTTGGAGATTTTTTTGATGGAAAGAAATTCGTACCTCACCCGGAGGGTGGATACGAAAAATGTTTGCGTGCATCATATCAAAATATAAATCAAATTTGGGAAAATTACGATCTTAGAGACTACTTATAACGGGCTTTTTTTAACCAAAATATGACAAGCATAACGACCGCTCTGCCCTCTAATAAGCCTATCCGAAGGTCGCCCGCAGCATCTTTAACGCATCCAGCACCGCATGATCCCGAACTCTGTTTCGTCCGATATCGCCATAGTTGAATAATTTGGCGGTGGTTTTGTCTTTCGCGGCGAGGCCGATCCAGACGGTTCCGACGGCTTTGTCTGGGCCGCCGCCGCCGGGGCCGGCGATGCCGGTCACGGAAAGGGCGATGTCGACATTCAGGGCATCTTTTGCGCCCTTGGCCATTTCAGTTGCGGTGGCTTCGCTGACTGCGCCATGGGCTTTGAGTGTGTCTTTTTGGACACGCAGCAGATCTATTTTGACGTCATTATCATAGGCGGTGATCCCGCCTTTGAAGACAGCTGAGCTGCCTGAAATCGCGGTGATCGCCCCGCCGATCAGTCCGCCGGTGCAGCTCTCCGCTGTGGCGAAGGTCAAGTTTTTCTCCGCCGCCAATTCGATGATGATTTTCGCCTCTGCGAATATGTCTTTCAATAAAGGATTCATGAGGCACCCTCCACGGGGAGCTGTATCGTCACGGTCGCCTGTGCGGCAAGGCCTTCCCCCCGTCCTGTGAAGCCGAGCTTTTCTGTGGTCGTCGCTTTGACCGAAACGCGGGTCAGGGGGAGCTCCAGGAGCTCTGCGATGCGAGCCCGCATGGCCTCCCGGTGCGGTTTGATTTTGGGTTTTTCACATATGAGGGTAATATCAACATGCTGCAATTTACCCTTGCGTTTGTTAACCATAAATCGACTGAAATCGACGAATTTTGACGAATTTTGGCCTTTCCACTTCGGATCGCTGGGCGGGAAGTGATCGCCAATGTCTCCGGCGGCTAAAGCGCCCAAAATGGCGTCTGTCAGGGCGTGTAATCCCGCATCGGCATCGGAATGGCCTTTCAGCGTGTAGCCGCATTTTATGGGGACTCCACAGAGCCAGAGCGTATCGCCTTCGGTGAATTGGTGGACGTCAAAGCCGGACCCGGTTGCGATATATGTCTGTTTTTGCAGCATGTTTTCGGCTTTGGCAAAATCTTCGGGGTAAGTCACCTTGAAATTACGGGCCTGTCCGGGTGTGAATTGGATGGTCATGCCTGCGGCTTTGGCCACAGCGATATCGTCGGCATAATCCGCCTTTTTCAGCGAGTCATAGGCCTGTTTGATCTTGGCGTAGTGAAAGGCCTGCGGCGTTTGAACCCGCAAAAGCGTATCCCGGTCGACACTTTCGCCGCTTTTGGTTTTCAAGGCATCCGCTATCGGCAGGGCAGGCGCAGAAGACTCGTGTGTTTTCAAGGCGTTAGCCAGGGGGCGGAGCAAGCCTGCATTGACAAAGGGGCGCGCGGCATCATGGATATAGACATGGTCGATAGATTGACGGCTGATAGCTTTAAGGCCTTCATGCACAGATTTTGTGCGGGCATCGCCTCCATTTGTGACGGTAGCGTCTATCTTTAACTCATCCAGAGTATCGCGGATGTAAGGGTCATTTTTCGCAGTCACCACGACGATTTCGTCAAAATTCATCGCATTTACAAGGTTTTCGAGCGTATGCGCGATGAGGGGGCGGCCCGCAATCTGTTGATATTGCTTGGGCCTATCTCCGCCTGCGCGCTGCCCTGATCCGGCAGCGACCAAAATAAGTGCAGATGTCGGCATAAAGTCGCTAATCCCATGATGAAATATTGTGCAAACGCAAAATCTCGATTACAGGGACATACATGGCAAACCCGCTACATATCGGCAAGCTCGAATTACGCAGCCGCGTTTTGGTCGCGCCCATGTCGGGTGTGACGGACCTGCCGTTTCGGAAAATTCTTCAACGATTTCAACCGGGTATGGTCGTGTCAGAGATGGTCGCGGGGGAGCGTTTGGTCAAAGGCGACCCGGAAAATATCGCCCGCGCCGCCGGCGGGGCCGAGCTAAATCCCTTTGTAATTCAATTGGTTGGCCGCGATCCCCACTGGATGGCCGAAGGCGCCAAAGCTGTCGAGGAAGCAGGCGCCGAAATTGTGGATATCAACTTTGGGTGCCCCTCCCGAAAAGTGACGACAGGCATGTCCGGATCCGCCCTTATGCGAGAACCAGAACTGGCTCTGTCTATTGTCCAAGCTGTTGTAAAGGCTGTGAAAGTTCCGGTGACCGTAAAGATGCGTCTGGGCTGGGATCACAACAGTCTCAACGCGGTCGATATTGCCCGCGCGAGTGAGGATTTGGGCGCGGAAATGATCACGGTGCATGGCCGCACGCGCTGTCAATTCTATAAAGGGCAGGCCGATTGGGCGGCTGTCGCTCCCGTCAAAGAGGCGGTCTCTGTGCCTGTTTTTGTCAATGGCGATATTTTATCGGGCGAGGATGCGATAGCTGCCTTGAGGGAATCCGGCTGTGACGGGGTGATGGTTGGGCGCGGATTAATCGGCGCGCCCTGGAAACTGGCCGAGATTCAAGCCGCGGTGGATGGAGGCAAGTCGCTGAAATCCTTGACGTTTTCAGAGAAGGGTCAGCTCGCCATTACGCATTACCGGGATATGCTCGCCTTTTATGGTGAGGGTAAAGGTCTGCGCATGGCGCGGAAACATTTGGCGGGTTATGTGGATATGTTGGCGCCCGACAATTTGGAAAGCGTGCGGTCGCGGCTCTGCCGGTCGCTCAATCCGGATGATGTGATTGCGCAATTATCGGATTTATTTGGCGTCACCGATGAAGTGGTCGCGGCATGACAGAGCTTCATCCACATCCTTTGGCCGAAGACTCGCCTTTTCCACTTTTATTAATTTCGCCGGATGAGGAAACAATCCTTTGGGTTAATCAGGCCGCGCAAGAATGGCTGGGTAAATCCAAGCGGCATTTGATCGGCTTAAACCCTTGGAAATTCATCAAAATTGAAGAGGGCGCACAGGGAATAATCGGGAAATGCCGGAAGGGGCGATCGCCTCTGACGATCCGTGATGCGAGGATTATGCATCAGGGCGAGACGCAGCTTTACCACATCACGGCTTACCCGACCGAGGCCGGGATTGGGCTGAACCTGGCTCGCAGTGGCCGCCAACCGCAGGCCGGCCGGCTGGGCGGCGAGCTTGTTTCCGGCATGGGCCGTATGATCGCGCATGAGCTGAAAAATCCATTGGCGGGGATCAAGGGCGCAGCGCAATTATTACGCGATGATATCGACACCGCCGAAGGTCTTGATTTGCTTGATTTAATTAGTTCAGAGATTGACCGTATACGGCGTTTGGCGGACCGAATGGAAACGCTGGGCGATCAAGATCCGGACAATACGGAACAGGTCAATATCCACGAATTGCTCCGTCAAGCCCGCCGCGTTATTCAATCTGCTAATCCGGATTTGATCTTCACGGAACGCTATGACCCTTCGCTGCCGATGACCACGGGGGATGCGGATACATTGATGCAGGCGCTTTTAAATTTGATCAAGAATGCCTCCGAAGCCATTGAAAACAATACTGATAATGGCGAGATCACCTTGGAGACGCGGTTTCGCGCAGGGGTACGAAATGGCAGACGTGAAGGGCCAAGGCACCTGCCGATTGAAATCCGGATCATCGATAATGGCCCGGGCGTTCCACCGGAATTAATTCACGAACTCTTCCAGCCTTTCGTGACGACCAAGGCTGATGGTCAGGGCTTGGGGCTTGCGCTTGTCTCCAAAGTGGCGCGCGCGCATGGCGGTTTGGTCGAAGTCAATTCCGCGCCGGGGCATACTGAATTTTCTCTTTTATTGCCAACAAGTTGAAAGGCCTGACATGAAATATGAAGTCTTACTCGCTGATGACGATGACAGTGTACGGCTGGTTCTGTCCAAGGCGCTCAGCCGCGCCGGACATAGCGTCAAAGCCACAGACAATGCCGATACTTTGCTGAAATGGGCGGAGGCAGGGCAGGGCGATATCGTCCTCACGGATGTTATGATGGGCGGCACCGAAGTTTTTGACAGCCTGCCGCGCCTGTCTGAAATGCGCCCGAAAATGCCGATCATCGTGATCAGCGGTAATAATACCGTCAACACAGCCCTGAAAGCCGGGCAGAACCGCGTATTTGAATATGTGCCAAAGCCATTTGATCTGGATGATGTTACCAACGCCGTCTCCCGCGCTGGTCTGTCTGTCAAGCCGAGCCGTGCCAAGAGCGGCGCTGCCAGTAAAAAACTGCCTATGATTGGCCGCAGCGCGGTCATGCAGCCTGTTTTTCGCGCTGTTTCCCGTTTTGCCGCCGGTAACCTTCCCGTGCTGATACATGGCGCTGTGGGAACCGGTAAAGATTTGGTGGCGCGTCTGCTTCATGATGGCGGTCCGCGCGGCGCGAGACCTTTTTTGCGTTTGGCGGATTTTGAAAACACGTCTCTTACTCTGCAGAAAGTCAATGGCGGCGATATTTACATCGATGAGATTGCGGAGCTGTCATTACATCAGCAAGAAAGGCTTTTAGCTTTGATGACAGAGGCAGAATTGATCCCGGCCAATGACCGTCCCCGTATTTTATCAGCTACACGCAAAGACCTGCGCAGCCTCGCAGAAGATGGGCATTTTCGGGATGATCTGCTTTTTCGGATCAATGTCGCTGAAATTCGTATCCCGCCCCTATCGGAGCGGGACAAGGACACATATGAATTGGCAGAGGCCTTTTTGCAGCAAGCCTCCCCAAGTGAAGCGCGCCGCTTCGAAACCGAAGCTCTCGATGTGCTTCACCGTCACGACTGGCAAGGGAATGTCAGAGAGCTTGAAAATATGGTTCGGCGCTTATCAGTCTTATATTCCGACGATGTCATCACGGCAGATATGGTGCTGCAAGAATTTTCTAAAGATATCAGACCGCAAGACAGCTCGAGTGAGGCCATGAGCCAGTTGGACAGGCAATTGGAAATAGCGTGCAGGGGACTACTAAACTCAACGGACTTGGAAGACGTTCCACACCAAATAGCGATCAATTGGGTCGAAAAACCACTAATTATCGAGGCTTTACGACTGACGGGCGGGAACAGGGCAAAGGCAGCTGACAAGCTCGGGATTCACAGAAATACACTTCGAACCAAGTTAAACGCGCTAGATATCGAATGACATAGAATGAGTTGATTTATTGCAACACTGCGATATGAACGCAACAGTTGGCGGGCATTTGCGCATATAGCAATGGAGTCATATGAATTCGCAAGCGGAATTCTTAACTGAAAATTTGAAACCGGTACAAGCAAGTTTGCCGGCCTTTTCGCGTATTCGAAGAGCCCCGGAAATTATTCAGTCTGCCTTGTTCGGCATGTTATTCGGCGCGGCTATCATCATTACCGTTATCGGCGTTTTTATGTCATTCTCTCAAGACACAGAACAAGTCGAGCGGGCTTATAATATTTTGCAGTTCAACCTGATCCTGATTTTGGCTTTGGCGGCCTATTTGGCATACCGGGTTTGGCGGGTTTTATTCAAGCAAAGAACAGAACAGTCCGCGCCTGTTCTGCACAGGCGTTTTGTCTTGATTTTCAGTTTGGCGGCTCTGGTCCCCGCTTTGATTGTCGGGGCTTTCACGACAGCTCTAATCAGTCAAAATATCTCGGGCATATTTGGTGATAATGTCCGGTCCAATATGGAGCAGGCTCAAGCTATTCTCGATGACTATGTCAATGAAGAGTTAGAAGAACTGGGCGAGGATATGACAGCGGTTAAGCGCGTATTGTCCCAAAGCCAAACCAGCATGAAGTCAAGGATCTCCTATACGGCTGATTTGCAGGTTCTATCACGGCTTAGGGAGGTCGATGCAATATATGTTCTAGGCCCGGAAGGGTTTATTTTATCGAGGGTCGAGACGCCGGCGACACCTGATTTTCAATTGCCAAACCCAGCTGTGTTTTCGGGTTTGCAGCCCAATGACGTGGCGTTTCAAAAACGGACGGACAGCAATTACCTCATCGCTGTCACGCCGCTGGATAAAGAGGCTCAAACCTATCTTTACTTGGGCCGGATATTAAGATCCAAAAGCCAGGTTCTATCGAGTATTTCCGGCATCAAAGATGCCACTGATGTAATCGCGAAATTCAATGAAGAGCAGGCCCGTATGAATAAAATCTTTGGCCTGACCTTTGTAGAGACAGCGGGTCTTATTCTAATGGCTTCGATCTGGGTTGGTTTGATTTTGGCAAACCGAATAATTAACCCACTCTCAGGGCTTATTCATGCGGCGGAACGCGTCAGGGCTGGCGATATGAATGCCCGTGTGAATGTGCAGGAACAATGGGGAGAGGTCTCGGATTTGGGCAGCGCCTTTAACCGTATGACTCAACAGCTAAACTCCCAGCGTGAGGCCTTGGTGCGCGAGCATGATTTATCCGAGCAACGACGACAATTTTCCGAAGCGGTTTTGTCTGGCGTCAGGGCTGGAGTTATTGGTCTGGATCAAAATGGCAAGATCACCCTAATGAACGAGTCGGCTCGTAACTTATTGGGGCTGCATGGGCAGGCTTATTTAGGACAACCTATCTCAGAGGCATTGGCGGAATTCGCGCCCGCTTTCACCCAGGCACGGGAGAATATTACAGGCGCGGCTGAAGATCAGGTTACGATGGAAATCGGGGAGGGCATGAAGAATTTCGACCTTCGAGTTTCAGCTTATGAAGGCGCGCGCAAAGACACGGGGTGGGTGCTGACTTTTGATGACATGACACGTCTTGTCGCGGCTCAGCGGCACTCCGCTTGGCGCGAAGTCGCCCGCCGTATTGCCCATGAAATTAAAAACCCGCTGACACCTATCCAATTATCTGCCGAACGCCTCGCCAGAAAATATCAAAATGAGATCAAATCTGATCCTAAGACTTTTGAAAATTGTACGCAGACCATAATTCGGCAGGTGGGAAGCTTAGAACAAATGGTCAATGAATTTTCTGCCTTTGCCCGTATGCCATCACCTGAATTTGAACCGCTCGATATTCATACATTGATTGATAATGTGTTGTTTGAAGAGGGCGTCTCATTTCCTGATATTCAATTTAAGCTGACAGGCGAATTGCCGGAGAACTATGAGGCACGCGGTGACACCCGCTTGCTGACGCAGGCTTTGACGAATATCTATAAAAATGCAGGCGAAGCTGTGTTGCGGTTTCAGGATCAAAGCGGTGAAGACTTACCTCACGGGATCATTGAAACAGATCTACAAGGTGACAGCGAAAGTATTAGTATAACCATAAGTGATAATGGTTCGGGGTGGCCGCTTGCCGATCTAGACCGGCTGTTGGAGCCATATGTCACGACGCGGGAGAGCGGGACAGGTCTTGGCCTGGCGATTGTAAAGCGCATTGCCGAAGATCACGGCGGATCGCTTGAACTCCTGAGTCGTCCAGACGGAGAGCGCGGCGCTTCAGTGCGTTTGTCCATACCGGCAATTCTGAATATTAAGGCTGAGCCAGCAAAGGAGACGTCATGACGTCTGATGTATTGATTGTCGAAGACGAAGACGACATTCGTTCTATGATTTCAGGTATTCTGGAAGATGAAGGTTACGATGTCCGCGAGGCGGCAACGTCAGAACAAGCCCTAGACGCTATTCGGGCCCGGAAGCCTAATCTGGTCGTATTAGATGTCTGGTTGAAGGGGAGTTCCATGGACGGGATTGAACTGCTGGACCGATTGAAGGAGCAGCATCAGAACCTGCCTGTCATTATCATTAGCGGCCACGGAACAGTAGAGACGGCTGTGTCGGCCATCCGCAAGGGGGCTTATGATTACATCGTCAAACCGTTTAAAGCCGATAAATTGATCGTGACGGCCACAAGGGCTTTGGAAAATGCCCGGCTGCGTCAGGAGAATGAAGAGCTGAAAGGTATGACAAAGACAGTCAATCAGCTTATCGGCAGTTCCCCGATTGTTACACAACTGAGAGCCAAAATAGGCAAAATCGCGATGACGAATTCCCGTGTGTTAATTACAGGGGCCTCGGGAACGGGCAAAGAATTACTGGCGCGTTTGCTTCATGAGCATTCCAGCCGGGCGATAGGGCCTTTTAAAGCAGTAAATGCCGCTTCTATGGTGCCTGAACGGGTTGAAGAAGAACTCTTCGGTGTCGAAGGGGGGGATGATTTCGACGTTAAGACCGGTATTTTGGAACGCGCCCATAACGGCACGCTTTATCTGGATGAAGTTGCGGACATGCCGATGGAGACGCAAGGCAAGTTACTGCGACTTTTGGTCGAACAGCGTTTCCAGCGCATAGGCGGCCGCGACGATGTTCAGGTCGATGTACGCGTGATAACGTCGTCTTCCCGTGATTTAAACGAAGAGGTGGCTTTGGGGAAATTCCGTGAGGACCTCTACCACCGATTAAATGTTATGCCGCTTGTTGCCCCGCCGCTGTCAGAACGCCGCGAGGATATTCCGGAGTTGGTCAATCATTTTATTGAACAATTGGCGGCAACGTCAGGTTTGCCAGCGCGTGAAATCGGGGATGATGCGATGGCAGCATTACAGGCCCATGACTGGCCCGGGAATGTCAGGCAGCTTCGCAACAATGTTGAAAGGCTGCTGATTCTGGCTACGGGTGAACCCAGCCAGCCGATCACGCTGGAGACTTTACCGGCGGAAGTTTCTGTTGTGCGCAGCGGTGCAGCTAGCAATGAGAATGAACGTATGATTGCCATGCCATTGCGCGATGCGAGGGAACATTTCGAACGGGAATATTTGCAGGCGCAGATTGACCGTTTTGGCGGCAATATTTCACGCACAGCCAGCTTTGTTGGAATGGAGCGTTCGGCCTTGCATCGCAAACTGAAAGCGCTAGGGTTGGGCGGCAAGGACTAATCCGCGCCGGGGAGAACAAGGCATGCGAGTCATTATTTGTGGTGCGGGGCGTGTCGGCCACGGCCTGGCGTCCAGATTGGCGGCGGAAGGCAATATGGTCACGGTTGTTGACCTGTCTTCAGAGCTCATTCGTCAGATTACAACAGAACTTGATGTGCGCGGCGTCGTGGGACATGGCAGCCATCCTGATGTTCTGGTCAAGGCCGGAATTGAAAGTGCGGATATGATCATAGCCGTCACCTATGCCGATGAAGTTAATATGATGGCCTGTCAGGTCGCGCATTCACTCTTTAATGTGCCGACCAAAGTTGCCCGGGTGAGAGCGCAAAGCTACCTCGATAATCGATGGAATGATCTTTACAGCCGTGAAAATATGCCAATCGATATCATCATCTCGCCAGAGATTGAAATTGGCAAGGCGATCCTTCGCCGCCTGAAAACGCCTGGCGCTTTTAATGTTGTTCCATTTGGTGAAGGGCGGGTGCAATTACTCGGCGTTAGAATTGAAGAAGATTGTCCGATCATTGAAACGCCGATCAAGCAGATACCGGATTTATTTACTGACCTTCATGCCGCGATTGTCGGCATTAAACGCGATGGTGATATTTTTGCGCCCACTCAGGACGACCCCTTAAAGGCAGGCGATGAAGCTTACATCATAACCAAGGCTGAGCACGCATCGCGCCTATTGGAAGTATTAGGCACAAGAGGTGCTCAAGCCCGCCATATTGTTATTGTGAGCGGCGGGAATATCGGCACTTATGTTGCTGGACAGTTAGAGGCTGTATCAGGCCTTCGTGTCAGAGTGATTGAACGGAACAAGGAAACGGCGGAAACCGCCGCGCGCCTGCTGCCCAAGACCGTTATTCTGAATGGTGACGCCATGTCAGCGACGATACAGGAAGAAGCTGGTGTATCACATGCTGAAATGGTCATTTGCCTGACAAATGATGATAAAACGAATATCCTATCGGCGGTGCTGGCCAAGAAGCTTGGCGCGGGACATACGATCAGCTTGATCAATGAAGTTTCAATGCAGAAGATGCAGTCAGAGCTCGGGATTGATATGATCATTGATCCGAGAGCCAGTACGATCAGCTCTATCCTGCGTCATGTTCGCCGCGGCCGAATTCTGGATGTCTATACTTTAGAACAGGGCGGGGCAGAGGTCATGGAAGGCGAGGTCTTGGAGACGTCACCTTTGGCGGGTAAAACACTTCGTGATGCGGGCCTTTCTGACGGGATTGCCTTGGGCGCTGTTTTGAACGGTGACGGCATTGCTTTTCCGGATCCTGATCTACAAATCAAACAAGGTGACCGTATAATCCTGCTGGCCGAAAAAACGGCTTTAAAGGAAATCGAAGCCATGTTCCGGGTAAGTTCGGATTATTTCTAAACCATGGCGCTGACCCGCATCATATTGTGGTTGGGCAATAGCATTATTTTTTGTGCGGCCTTATTTGCCATAACATCTTTGACGGCATTTCTGAGCACGGATTTTGACGCAGCTGTAAAGATGGGCGGCTTGACCATTGTCGCGGGGCTGGTCGGGACTATTTTAATTGCCACGACGTTCAACACCTCCATGCGGGAAAGCAATGTCGAAGCGATTATATTCCTTATTCTATTCTGGCTGATAATGCCGTTTATATTTGCCTTTCCATTTCGGGTGCTGGGCGGCAGCGCAACTTATTTGACAGCTTATTTTGAAGCAGTTTCGGCTTTCACGACGACGGGCGCAAGCCAACTGACCGCGGATGCTCAGAGGCCAGCCTTGTTGTTTTGGCGGTCCCTTTTGCAATGGTTTGGCGGCGTCAGTTCTGCGACCTTTGCGGTCGTCATTCTTGCGTCATTAAATTTGACGGGAACCGGTGTACATCGTTCTTTGCTTTTTACACATAAAACAGGCGAATTATTCACCCGCTTGATGGGCATTGGGCGCATAGTGGCGGGTATTTATCTTTTTATTACATCGGCTGGGTTCATATTTATGGTTTTAGGCGGGGCTCCGGCATTTGAGTCTATTTGTCTGGCGTTAAGCGGGGTTGCAACAGGCGGTCTTTCACCTCGATCCGGCGCGCTCAGCGAATTCATGTCACCATTTTCAATCACGATTTTGGCTATTATTTGTACGCTGGGCGCTATGAATATTGCAGTCCTTTGGGATTTATTGCGTGGGCGCAATTGGAGGAATATTCGCCGATTGTTTAACAATGTGGAACATCGAGGCTTGTTTGGCATGTTGGCATTCATGATCGTTGTTGGCGTGATCTATGCCGGACCGCAAAACATCTTTTCTCTGCTGATTGACTCAATGTTTTTCGTTAGCACTGCCGGATTTCAGTATGATGTTATCAGTTTGGATGTAGTCCATCCGGTTATCCTAGTATGCGCGTCCTTAATTGGCGGAGCGGCCTTGTCTACGGCTGGCGGAGTCAAAGTTATAAGGATGCTGCTTTTGATACGGCACCTAAGCACTGATTTGTCTCGCTTGTCTCATCCTTCCCGCGTTGTGCCCGTTACATTTAAGACACAGACAATTCCGGATCAGGCCTTTCTGTCTATTTGGATGTATTTTTTCGCCTACACGCTGTGTTTCGGCATAGGCATCACGGCCTTTGGAGCCACCGGCTTGTCATTGACAGACGCGATGACGGTGAGTGCCGCATCCTTATCGAATATGGGGCCGCTTTTGACATTGACCTATCCCGAATCAGGTTTGACATATGCTGATTTCAACAGCCTACAAATCTTTGTGTCCTCGATGCTTATGCTACTGGGCCGGGTTGAAATTCTGGCAGCTATCGTCCTTGTAACTCCCGGCTTCTGGCGAAACACTTAATTACAGTTCCTACCGCAAAATAGGCTTGCAAGCGGGGCGTCTCTGGGACAAGACACGATTGTGGGTTGTGCCCAACGAGGCGCTTAAAAGAATAAGAAAGGTCAAAACATGTCTGGTGACAAGAAACAAAATCTTCAGGACACATTTCTCAATTCCGTACGCAAATCCAAAACGCCTTTGACGATTTTTTTGGTCAATGGGGTGAAATTGCAGGGCGTGGTGACATGGTTTGATAACTTCTGCGTCCTTCTGCGCCGCGATGGGCAAGTACAATTGGTCTATAAACATGCGATATCCACGATCATGCCTGGCGCCCCGGTCCAGCTTTTTGACCCTGAAATTGTGGATGACGAATAGGCTCCATGAAGGAACACGAAACCCGCATAGAACGGGCGTTCATAGCGCATCCAAAATTTTCCAATGCTCAGTCCAGTGACGCCGATCACGATCTGGAAGAAGCCATTGGCCTTGCCGAAGCCTTAGGCGTTAAACCGATTGACGCTAAAATCATTCCGATCCGTGATCTGAAAGTTTCTAATTTCTTTGGCTCCGGGCAAATCGAAGATATTGGCGCGGTAATCAAAGCCAAAGATTTAAACCTCGTCATCGTCAATGCCGCGCTATCCCCGATCCAGCAGCGTAACCTTGAACGTATCTGGAAAGCCAAAGTCATTGACCGTGCAGGATTAATTCTGGAAATTTTTGGCTTAAGAGCAGCCACAAAAGAAGGGCGATTGCAGGTTGAGTTGGCACGGCTGGCCTATGAACGATCCCGGCTTGTAAGGACATGGACTCACTTGGAGCGTCAAAGAGGCGGCACGGGTACGGTGGCGGGCCCGGGCGAAACCCAAATTGAGAGTGACCGTCGAATCTTAAACGACAAAATGACGATATTAAAGCGCAAGCTGGAAAATGTGCGCCGAACGCGAGGCTTGCAGAGGCAAAAACGCCAACGCGCCCCTGAGCGGGTCGTGGCCTTGGTCGGTTACACGAATGCCGGTAAGTCAACTTTGTTCAACCAGCTTACCACGGGCGGCGTGCTCGCACAGGATATGCTGTTTGCCACGCTCGATACAACGCACCGCATCCTGCCTTTGCCCAGCGGTCAATCCGCTATTTTATCGGATACTGTGGGTTTTATCTCCGATCTGCCGACAATGTTGATCACGGCGTTCCGGGCCACATTGGAGGAAGTTAAAGAAGCCGATATATTGCTGCATGTCCGGGATATGTCAGACCCATTAACCGAGCGCAGGCGCGAGGATGTGATGGATGTGCTGGAACAAATCGAAGCCGGCCCTGAACATGGACAGGAAATCATTGAGGTCTGGAACAAAGTTGATTTGCTAAATGACGTTGATGCGGCGGCTTTAAATGAACGGGCAGACGCGACCCGGCAATTAGAGGATATGATAAATGCACATGTGATCTCTTGCCTAACAAGTGACGGAATCGATGAATTGCGGCAGGGCATCGAAGACTCGCTGACGCGCCATGATCACATCCTGTCCGTCAACATCACGCCGCAGGCTTTTTCAGCGCGGGCTTGGCTGCATGAAAATGGTCATGTCATCGAAGAAAGCTCTGGTAAACATGGGATTGTCCGCATGAAAGTCAGGCTGTCCGAGTCAGATGCCGGTAAGTTCCGTGTCCGTCATTCCGAATTAATAGATGCGCTATAGGCCTTTATTTTTGGCCTGACGCCACAAGGCCTCCAGCCCGTCAATATTCATTTCATTCAAAGACTTATCGGCATTGTCTTCAACATATTCAAAGCGCCGCTCAAATTTGGCATTGGTCCCGCGCAAAGCCGTTTCCGGATCAATGCCGGATTTACGCGCCAGGTTTGTGACGGCGAATAATAAGTCTCCGATTTCTTCCTGGATTTTATCCTTGTCTTGGGTGAGCAGCGCGTCTTTCACTTCGGTCAATTCTTCGTCAATTTTGGCGAAGACGCCCTCCATATCCGGCCAATCGAAGCCAACCTTGGCCGCGCGTTTAGAGAGTTTTTCTGCCCGCATGAGTGCCGGCAGGGATAAGGCCACGCCAGACAAGACACGATCATCGGTTTTGGCGCGTCGCTCTGCGGCCTTAATGCTTTCCCAGTCAGGTTTATCAGCGCCGGCAAAAACATGCGGGTGACGCCGAACCATTTTATCGACTAGCCCGTCACAGACATTATCCATATCAAAATGCCCGGCCTCTTCGGCCATGATCGCATGGAACAGAACCTGGAAGAGAAGATCGCCCAGTTCATCCTTTAAGGCGTCCATATCTTGCCGCTCGATTGCATCGGCGACTTCATAGGCTTCTTCAATTGTGTAAGGCGCGATGGTGTGAAAGTTTTGCTCCCTGTCCCAAGGGCAATCCCGTCTCAACCGCCCCATGAGCGTTTTGATGCGTTCATAAGGGGTGTCACCGGATATGCTCATGGCCGGGGTTTTGTCCATGTGCGGAAGACCAATATGCCAATCATAAGCGCGCTGATGCCATAGGCGGCCCAGATGAAAACGGCGTCTTTGCCAAGGTCAAGCATCATGACAAAGTTTCCAGGGTCACTTTGGCCGGGTTTTGCGGGGCACTGCGTTCGGATCTCTGCCGCACGATGTCGGCCTCAGTGCCGCGTAGAGCCAGCCATGTGAGCAAGCATGTATAGCCCAGCGCCATCAGAGCCAAGGGTAGCAGCAATTCAGCCGGCAGGCCGGGTGTTCCGGGCTGACTGATTGTGGCAGTTTGGTGCAGGCTGTTCCACCATTCGACAGAAAACTTGATAATCGGGATATTGATCCAACCGACCATTCCTAAAATGCTGGCCAGCCGTGCCGCGCGCCGCCGGTCCGGTGTGAGGCTCCATATGGCTAGATAACCCAGATATATGAATAAAAGCACGAGGACTGATGTCATACGCCCATCCCATTGCCACCATGTGCCCCAAGCAACTTTGCCCCAAAGACTACCCGTAACCAAAGCAAGGACCGTAAATATTGCGCCAGGCCATGCCAGCGATTTTGCCGCGCTATCGGCAACGGGATGCCGCCAGATGAAACTCACGAGGCTGGCAATGGCGATGCCCGTATAGGCCGCCATGGCACACCAAGCGGCGGGTACGTGAACATACATCATCCGGACATTTTCGCCGTGATCCACGGCAGGTGGTGATCCGATTAAAGACAGATAAAGACCAGCCGCCAAAGCTATGGTCGCGCCCCATCCGGCCACAGGCACAGCAAAGCGCGAAAAGCGCAGAAACCGGGCCGGATTAGCAAGATAGTTGATCATGACGTCTCCAAATTCGCAGATAGAGCCGCGATAATTGCAGGGAAACCTAGCGCGACACTGACCAGACTTAAACCGAAAAGGATGCGTAATTCTGCCGCCATAATCCCGCTATCGGGAAAGGCTTTGGCGGCTGCCACGCCAAAGATAAGCGTTGGGATCATCAAAGGCGCGGAAATTAAAATCGCCAGGAATCCGCCTGTTTTTTGTCCGCACAGCAAGGCACCCGAGAGGCCCATATAAATGGCGACGGCAGGCAGACCGATCAGCAGACTGATGATAAGGCCCGCTATTTGCGGCCCATTTAACCCAAAGAGTTGCGATAGGAGTGGCGTCATAACGACCAGAGGCAATAAGGTTAGCAGCGCGTAGTTTATAAGCTTCGCTGCGCTGACTGTGCCCATGCCAATTCCGGCCAGTTTAAACTGTGCCAAAGATCCGTCTTCCATCTCTCCGCGAAAGATTTGTGAGACGGATAGCAGCGCGGCAAAGATGAAGGCGAGCCAGGTCAATGGAAGGCTAAGCTCTGACAAGCGTGTCATTTGACCGCCCATGGCAATGCCGCACAGCGCCAAAAACAGCGCAAAGAAAATAAGGCTGAGTGCCCAATGACCGCCAGATCGCATAGCGAGTTTGATATCCCGGGCAATGATCGCGCGCATTACTGCCTCCCCAGCGTCAGGCGCATGACGCGCTCTGCCGCAATATCGGCCGGGTTATGAGAGGCGATGACGGCCATTCCGCCGCGGGCCAGATGTTGCCTCACGATATCTGTGACCAGAGACCTGCCGTCCGCGTCCAGCCCGGCCATCGGTTCATCCATCACCCAGATAGGTCGGTTTGCTACTAACAGTCTGGCAAGGGACAAGCGCCGCTTTTGACCGGCGGATAAGTGCTGCGTTTTCGTGCTTAGCGCGGTTGCCAGACCAACATAGGACAGCGCCGACAGCGGGGGGCATGATCCTGTCACCATGCGTCCCCAAAACTCAAAATCCTCTGCCAATGTCAGGCCAGCTTTGGTGTAACCATTATGCGTTTGATAAGATAGGCTGCTTTCCGGCCGAATGGCCCCAGACCCATCATACCAGCCAATACATTTAGGTGGCAGGCGTATTAGCCCCGCTAACATTTTCAGCAAAGTCGTCTTACCTATGCCGTTTTCGCCGACTATCCACAGCAGTTCCCCTGAACTGACATCTGCGGTTAAGTCTGTGAACAGCACCCGACCGTCAAAACGGGCCTCGGCATTTCGTATCTGAACACGATATTGCGCGAATTGCGTCTGAAAATATGGCGTTTCTTGGTTCACGCTCTGCCTATATGCCGCGGGCGGCGGCCTGTCACCCCGTTTGCGTGTCGCGCCGGACAGCTCTATAATTCGGCATGGTTATTCAAAAGAAACACCGCCGCATGGTCACGCTGTTGATCTGCGCCGTCTTATTGGTTTTCGGGGTGTGGATCATCCTGTCCGCTCTGAAACAGAATTCGCAGTTCTTCTATAATGCCAGCGATGTGGTCGCTTCGGGTTTTAAGCCGGAGTCAGAACCTTTCCGGATTGGCGGTCTGGTCAAAGATGGCTCAGTTCAGACGTCCGGTATCACCACAAATTTTCAGATTGTTGATTTTGAGCGCGAGATGAAACCCCCGCTCTCCGTGAGTTATTCGGGGGCGCTACCGGATTTGTTCCGTGAGGGGCAGGGCGTGGTTGTTTCCGGCCGGTTGCTGGGCCCGACTGAGTTTGCCGCCGAGACTGTCCTGGCCAAACATGATGAAAACTATCAGCCAAAAATCGATTATCAAGAGTAGGGTGAATGGCAAACGGTTTGGCCGATGTGGGGCAACCTCACCGTTTACCGGCCTATCTTTCGATAAGCTTGACCTAGGTGGCACATAAAATTTCTAATTGGGAGTGTTCACTGCAGTAATACTAAAAAAATATGCAGAAAAACCGCAAAGAAGCACAATTTTTTCAATGTTTTACAACTTTTGTTTTATGTGTTGTAGATAGTTCTTGCCCTGCGTGAAAGATGTCAGTCGGCGCGGAAAAATGATTCTTATTGCTAGGCGATATGACGTAGTGACTACAGGCGAGAAAAGGGGATAATAATCAGTCTATGAACGATCAACCGGATATGATTATTGTCGGTGCCGGGCTCTCCGGCCTGTTGACGGCGTGGCGCTGTCTGGACGTCAATCCGGAGCTGTCCGTGTTGGTCATTGAGGGGAGCGACCGCATTGCCGGAGATCATACTTGGTCATTTAATCTAACCGATGTGGATGAAAGCCTGCGCGACTGGATCAAACCTTTCATAGCCTATCAATGGGATAGCTATGATGTGAAATTCCCAAAGCGGGAACGAACGCTCGATATCGCTTATTGCACGGGAAATAGCGAAACGCTGCGGGCCTGTGTGCAGCCGCATATTGATAGCGGACGGTTACAGGTGAGGCTCAACACCAAAGCAGCTGAACTAACGGAAGACAGTGTGACCTTGGAAAGGGGAGAGGTTCTAACCGCGAATTGTGTGTTAGATGCGCGGGGGTTTAAGCCCAATGACAACGTGTTTCTCGGCTATCAGAAATTTGTCGGTCATGTCATTAAGACCGCTAAGCCGCATGGCGTGAAACGGCCTATCATTATGGACGCGACGGTCAAGCAACTCGGCGGCTATCGTTTCGTCTATTGCCTACCCTATAGCGAGACCGAAATCCTCGTTGAAGATACCTATTATACGGACGGCCCGGAGCTACAGAGACAGGAAGTTGATGCCCGGATCAAGGACTACATCCGCGATAATCTCGGTGTGAGTGACTATGAGATGGTCAGGCGGGAGAAGGGAGTATTGCCGATTACTTTGGCTGTGAACGAATTAGAATTCAATAACATTCAAAAAATAGGCATACGTGGAGGGTTCTATCATGCTGTCACAGGTTATAGCTTTCCGGTTGCCCTAAAAACTGCGGATAGTTCAGCTTTCAACTTAGATTTTTATTATTCCGATGCTAAAAAACATTCTCCGTTTTATGATTATAGAGCGAACAAGCATATCTCAGGGCATATAAAAAAAGAGCGCTTTCTCCGCCTCCTCAATCGCATGCTCTTCCGCGCCGCGAAACCCGAGGAACGGTACAAAGTCCTGCAACGCTTTTACGGCCTGCCGCAGGGGCTGATTGAGCGGTTTTACGCGGGCACGCTCACCAAAGCGGACAAGCTGCGTATTCTCACCGGCAAGCCGCCCGTACATGTGACAAAGGCGCTCTATAATTTCTCGGAGAAAGCCTTTATCAAGCGGGAAAGAGCTAAGAGAGAATCTGAGTGACGTTACCACCCATATCCCTAAATTCCGCTCATTCCCGCGAAAGCAGGAGACCAGAGCGGGTTTTTGTGACTTTTTCACGGGACCCCAGCCTAGGCTGGGGTGAGCGGGTAGTCGGAGCGTGACCCAACCCACAGCTATCATTATTGGTGCCGGATTTGGCGGGATTGCGCTGGCCATTCGCCTGCAAGCTATGGGTTTTGCCACGACGCTGATCGATAATCGCGATAAGCCGGGCGGGCGGGCCTATGTCTATGAGATTGACGATTATAAATTTGATGGCGGGCCGACTGTCATCACCGACCCGGATTGCCTGAAAGAACTCTTCGATCTGGCCGGCAAAGACATGAATGACTATGTCAACCTCGTCCCTGTTGATCCATTTTACCGCCTGCAATGGGAAGATGGCGAGGTCTTTGACTATAATAATGATGATGATTTTCTAGAGCAACAAATCGCGGCCCGAAACCCCGATGACGTGGCGGGCTATCACAAATTCCTCGCCTATTCCAAAGAGCTTTACCGCGAAGGCTATGAAAAACTTGGTACGACGGCTTTCCTGAATTTTTCGCAGATGATTTCCGCTGCCCCGCAGCTGATCCGCCTGCGGGCCGATAAGTCGGTTTATTCCATGGTGGCGAAATTCGTCAAAGATGAAAAAGTCAGGCAGCTCCTGTCATTCCAATCGCTTCTTGTGGGCGGCAATCCGTTTAAGACCAGCTCGATTTACGCGCTCATTCACGCGCTGGAACGCAAGGGCGGGGTCTGGTTTGCCAAGGGCGGCACAGGGGCGCTCGTGACGGGATTAATAAATTTATTCAAAGATTTGGGTGGGGAGGTTAAACTCTCCACTGAGGTCACGGATATCCATACTAAAGGCGACCGCGTCACAGGCATTACCACAGTCAATGGCGCGCGGATGGAAGCTGACTTGATCGCGTCCAATGCGGATGTCGTGCATACATATTCAAAGCTTTTACGGGGTCACATACGCGGCCAAAGCTATGGTAAGGCGCTGAAAAAGAAGTCGCATTCTATGTCGCTTTTTGTGATTTATTTTGGCCTGAAAACCACACATCCCGACATGAAACATCACATCATTTTACTCGGTCAGCGTTATAAGGAATTAATTGCCGAGATATTCGGGAAGGGCGGGAAACTGCCCGAAGATTTCTCGCTATATCTCCATGCGCCTTGCGTCACCGACCCGTCCATGGCGCCGGAAGGATGTAGCTCTTATTATGTGCTCTCGCCCGTACCGCATCTCGGTCATGCTGATATTGATTGGGACGAGGTCGGGCCGCGCTATACGCAGGTCATTCTGGATTATCTGGAAGAACATGCCATTCCGAATTTGAAAGATGACTTGACCGTGCTTCATACGCTCACGCCTTTCGGGTTTCGTGATGAAATGAACAGTCATTTGGGCAGTGCCTTTTCAGTCGAACCTATCCTGACCCAATCCGCTTGGTTCCGCCCGCATAACCGCGATGATGTGATCGACAATCTATACATAACCGGAGCGGGAACCCATCCCGGCGCGGGCGTGCCCGGCGTCGTCGGAGCCGCCAAAGCCACGGCGGGCGTGATCGCGCAGGATTTCTCTGAATTTCTTGGCTCTAAATAGCGTTCGAGCCGCATAATTACGTTACGCTGTGCTGTAATTTCGACCTGAACATAGAGCCCAAATTTTTTTCATGTCTTTGCATTTCTGTTGTTGACGGATAGGGGGGACGTGGCTAAACCGCGCCAACATCTTAGCGGGTGTAGCTCAGTTGGTTAGAGCGCCGGCCTGTCACGCCGGAGGCCGCGGGTTCGAGTCCCGTCACTCGCGCCATTTCCCAAGGGAATTGGCACAGATCACTATCTCACATCCTTGTTACGTCTCTCGCAACGCCTTGACCTGTCTTATCGGGCGACCTACCAAATATGTTAGCCGACAGGAGAGACATATGACCTTAAAGACTTATATTTTGATGGGCGCATCAGCTGCGATTTTGGCAGGCTGTGGTCAGGCGGATACGATGACGAAAAAGGCCGCCGAGGCACCGCAAGCGGTTAAAGCCGCCGCCAACGCCAATTACGCCGAAGCCCCCGCCGGAGATTATCAAATCGAGAAGACCCACGCCTATATCACATTCAGCTATGTGCATCAGGGTTATTCAAAGCCGCTATTGCGTTGGCGAAATTGGGATTCGACCTTGAGCTGGGATCCTGAAAACCCGGAAAATTCCTCTGTGACCGTTGACATTAAGGTCGTGGATATCGATTCTGGTGTGGATGTTTTCGATGATCATTTGCGCTCCGCCGACTGGTTTGACGCGGAAACATATCCGAATATTACATTTGCGAGCACATCGGTTAGTAAGACCGCAGGCGACCGGGGAACCATCACCGGTGATTTGACCATCAAAGGGATGACAAAACCCGTGACGCTGGACGTGACCTTTAACAAGGCGGGCTATAGCGCGCGCAGCAAGTCGCATAAACTCGGCTTCTCCGCCAAGGCGAATTTGAAACGGTCTGATTGGGGGCTGGGCAATTACGCTCCGGCGGTGTCTGATGAGGTCGATCTGATTATCGAAGTCGAGTATGAGAAGCCGGAATAGATGGGCTCGACCTTAACGCCTTCATATTCGAAGGTAGCGATCATCCTGCATTGGCTGATCGCGCTATTGATTATTGGGCAGCTGATCGGCGGCAAGGTCATGATGGCCATGGATCCGAACGCGCTGAAATTTGAGCTGTTTCAGCTGCATAAATCTTTTGGGATCCTGATCCTGATCCTCTCCGTGCTTCGGCTCTTATGGCGATTAACGCATAAGGCGCCGCCCCTTCCTGAGGGAATGAAGCCCTATGAACGATTTGGGGCAAAATTCTCCCATTGGGGATTTTATGTTTTGATGATCGGCACGCCGCTTGCGGGCTGGTTGATGGTCTCCGCCAACCCTACGATAATAACAACCAAGCTTTTCAAACTCGTCAAATGGCCGGATGTGCCCGGGATCGCGCGCTCCGAAGCTTTGAAAGATTTGATGAGCCAAACGCATGAATATATGGCCTATGCGATCATCGCTTTATTGATATTGCATGTCGGCGCGGCCTTGAAGCATCATTTCATCAATCAGGACGATGTGCTGACCCGTATGCTCCCATTTTTGAAACGGAAAACCTGACATGAAACACATTCTCTTATCGATTATAGCGGCCACAGCTATAGCGGGCTGTTCGGCGGAGCGAACGGCCGTGGCGTCGGAAAGCACGTCCGTCATATCACAGCAGCTGCCGGAACTGTCCGGCGACTATATCTGGGATATGATTCCCGAAGAGAGCCGTCTGGGGTTCGAAGCCTATTATAATGGCCAGTTGATCGGAACCTTTGAACGTTTTGATACGGCGATCAAGCTGAACCCTGCCGCGCCAGAGACGGGCGAAATCCATGCGGTCATTGATCTGACCTCGGTGAGTGTGAAAGATAATGACGTAAAATCCAATCTGGCTGCGCCGGATTGGTTTGATACCAAATCCTACCCCCATGCGATTTTCAAATCCAGCGACATCAAATCGACTGGGGACGGAGCCTTTCTCGCCACAGGCACATTGACGATTAAAGGAATCAGCCAGCCCGCTGATTTGATTTTCACTTTGGCGGTTGATGGCGAAATCGCCAAAGCCTCAGGTGAAGCGCAAATTTCCCGCAAAGACTTTAAAATTGGCTCCGGCGCTGACTTTCAAACCGAAGATTGGGTAAAATTTCCTGTCACGGTTCGGATAGATATCACAGCCAAACAAAGGTGATAAAATGAGTAAAGTCTATAAAAATGCGGCGGAGGCGCTGTCCGGCTTAACCCATGACGGTATGACGGTTATGAGCGGCGGTTTCGGTCTGTGCGGCATTGCCGAAAACCTGATTGCGGCGCTCCGTGACAGCGGCGCAAAAGATTTGACGGTGATCTCAAACAATGCGGGCGTTGACGGGTTTGGACTGGGCCAATTATTGGAAACGCGTCAGATCAAGAAAATGCTGTCTTCCTATGTGGGCGAGAACAAAGAATTTGAACGCCAATATCTCGCTGGAGAGCTGGAACTGGAATTTAACCCCCAAGGCACATTGGCCGAACGCATCCGGGCAGGCGGCGCAGGCATACCCGGCTTTTATACCAAGACAGGCGTTGGCACACTGGTCGCCGAGGGCAAAGAGCACAAGGACTTTGGCGGCGAGACTTATATTATGGAATCCGGCCTGACGGCGGATTTATCCATCATCAAAGCTTGGAAGGGCGATGCCGAGGGCAACCTCATTTTCAAAGCCACAGCGCGGAACTTCTCGCCCATGATGGCGACGGCTGGCAAAGTGACGGTAGCGGAGGTGGACGAACTTGTCCTGGTCGGGGAGCTTGATCCCAACTTCATCCATACGCCCGGCATTTTTGTGCAGCGTATCATCGAGGCGAAATGTGAGAAGCGCATTGAGCAGCTCACCACCCGCGAGAGGAGCGCATAATGGCTTGGACTAGAGATCAAATGGCGGCGCGGGCGGCGCAGGAACTGGAAGACGGTTACTACGTGAATCTCGGGATTGGTATACCGACTTTGGTCGCCAATCATATTCCAGACGGCATGGATGTGACGCTGCAAAGTGAAAACGGCATGCTGGGCATGGGGCCGTTTCCTTATCCCGGCGATGAAGATGCCGACCTGATCAATGCAGGCAAACAAACAATCACCACCCTGCCAAAATCCAGCTTTTTTGACAGCGCAACCAGCTTTGCTATGATCCGCGGCGGGCATATTGATCTGTCAATCCTGGGCGCGATGGAAGTGGCCGAAAATGGCGACATCGCCAACTGGATGATCCCGGGCAAAATGGTTAAGGGCATGGGCGGGGCGATGGATCTGGTCGCGGGCGTGAAGAAATGTATTGCCGTCTTTGATCACACGAATAAGCGCGGCGAACCGAAATTTTTGAAAGCCTGCACATTGCCTCTGACCGGGCAGGACTGCATCGATATGGTGATTACGGATTTGGGTGTGTTTCTACGCGAAGGCGAGCAGCGCCGCTTCCGCCTAAAAGAGCTTGCACCGGATGTGTCTCTGGAGGAAGTGAAATCCAAGACCGAAGCCGATATTGTTTGGGAATAAGCTAAAGCGTTTTCCCAAAAGCGATAACCATCTCGCTTAGCTCTTCCGGCACATCTTCTTGCAGAAAATGCCCGCCGCCTTTCAGGGTGCGGTGAGGCTGTCCCGCACAGCCCGGAATAAGTTTCTGAAAGGCCCTGTCACCGCCTGCCGTAATCGGGTCTTGGTCAGAGAAACAGGTCAAAAAAGGCTTCTCCCATTGGCTCAGAACTTTCCAGGCATCTACATTATCGGCTGCGCCGTCCATATCGGGTGATGTGGGCACCAGCGCCGGAAAGATGCGTGCACCAGCCTTATAGCTCTCATCGGGGTAGGGGGCATTATATGCCTCTTCGACGCCCTCGCCGAGCGGTTTCACCGTCGCTCCGCGAATAATGCCGCCAACGGGAAATTCCGGGACGGTTTTGGCAAATTCCCGCCATTTCTTAAAGGCGTCACCGGGATCGCGGTCTCCCGTCGGTAAAAACGTGTTCCCAGCCATGATGCCTGCGAAACGGTCAGGATTGGCCGCGACGAGGCGCAGCCCAATCAGCCCACCCCAATCCTGACAGAACAGAACCGCACCGCTGACATGCATCTGATCCAGCCAATCCTGCATCCAATTCACATGCGAGGTGTAGCTGTAATCACTTATTTCACTGGGTTTGTCTGACCGTCCAAATCCAATCAAATCGGGCGCAAGGACGCGATAACCTGCATTGGCGACAGCCGTAATCATGTGACGATAGAGATATGACCAGCTTGGCTCCCCATGCATCATAATGACCATGCGTCCGTCGCGAGGGCCCTCATCGACGTAATGCAGGCGCAAGCCATCAGAAATATCAACATAATTTGGCGTGAAGGGGTAATCGGGCAGGTTGTCAAAACAATCATCGGGTGTGCGCAGGATTTTCATCTTCAACCTCTTATCCAATTCACCGCGTATGTAGACCGCCACAGCGGGTCTGACCATGGACAATGCTTAATAGCGTCAATTCGAATGTCAGAATATCGCTTGTCACGGCGTAATCCCTGTGTCACTAGGCCTCCATTAGTGATATAAAGGAATCTTTATGCGAATTTCGCTGTCAGATTTGCTCAACCAGAAACAACTCTTGCTCGCCGATGGCGCGACAGGCACGAATTTCATGGAAATGGGCTTGGAGCCGGGGTTCCCGCCTGACATCTGGAATATGACCGAGCCGCAAAAGCCGGCTGCTCTGCATCAAGCCTTTGTCGATGCGGGCTCTGATATTATCCTGACCAATACATTCGGAGCCAATGCGCCGCGCTTGAAACTGCATGACGCGCAGGATGATACCTATGCGATTAATAAGGCGGGCGCTGAAATCGCCGGGAAAGTGGCCGAAGCTGCTGATCGCCCCGTTGTTGTCGCGGGCTCTGTCGGGCCGACAGGGGAGCTGTTCCAGCCCATGGGCGAGATGACAATGGAAAGCGCTATTGATGCCTTCACAACCCAAATTCGTGGTCTGAAAGATGGCGGTGCGGACGTCATCTGGATTGAAACCATGTCTGCCGCCGAAGAAATCCAAGCCGCCTGTCAGGCCGCGATTAATCTGGAAATACCTTATGTTTTCACGGGCAGCTTTGACACGGCTGGACGCACCATGATGGGCATCGCGCCGCAAAATCTGGGTCAGGTCGCCGATGATTTATCAGTCAAACCTGTGGCATATGGCGCGAATTGCGGGGTTGGGGCGTCTGATATGCTGATTACTAATCAAGCTATGACCAGCGCTGCGCCAGAGGCCGTCATCGTCAGCAAAGCCAATTGCGGCATTCCGGTCGTGAAGGGCAAGCACACGGTGTATACGGGCACGCCTGAAATTATGGCCGACTTTGTGCGGATGGCCGCCGATAGCGGCGTGCGCATTATTGGCGGCTGCTGCGGCACGGCACCCAATCATGTTGCCGCCATGCGGAAGGCCATGGATAGCTATGAAGCCGCCTCGCGGCCAACTTTGGAACAGATCGTTGCGAAGATTGGCCCTCTGGTTGCGCCGGCCAATGAAGCGGGCGCGGCGGAGCGCCGCCGTGAGCGTTCCGCGCGCCGCCGCCGGTCTTAGGCCGCTGTAGCATAAGCATTTCTTTTATTGCCACATCGAGGCCTAGCTGCGAAAAAGCCTTATGAGTCAGGCTTTGATTGACAGTTTTGGGCGTGAAATTACCTATTTGCGCATGTCCGTGACGGATCGATGCGATCTGCGCTGTACCTATTGCATGGCAGAGCAGATGACATTTCTGCCGCGTAAAGAGCTGCTGACTCTCGAGGAATTAGAGCATGTCGCCGAGGCTTTCATCGCGCGCGGCGTGCGCAAGATACGCCTGACAGGCGGGGAGCCTTTGGTGCGCCGCAATGTCATGAGCCTGGTGCGCGCGCTGGGGGATCACGTCAAAGCGGGCGCGCTGGATGAGATCACTTTGACAACCAATGGGACGTTACTGTCCAAATACGCCCAAGAACTCGTCGATTGCGGGGTCAAGCGGATCAATGTCTCTTTGGATACATTAAAGCCTGATATCTTCGCGCAGCTATCCCGGCGCAATATGCTGCCGCAAGTCTTGCGCGGTATCGAAGCGGCGCGGCAAGCGGGTTTGAAGGTCAAGATCAACACTGTCGCGCTGAAGGGCGTGAATGAGACGGAAATCCCGGACATGGTGCGTTGGTGCCATGATCAAGGCATGGACATGACCCTGATTGAAGTCATGCCGATGGGCGAGATAGAGGCCGACCGTTATGATCAGTATTTGCCGCTCTCTGCCGTGCGGGACGCGCTGGAAGCCAGTTACACATTACAGGATACGGCCATCAGAACAGGCGGCCCGTCCCGATATGCGCGCGTGCAGGAAACAGGCGGATTGCTGGGGTTCATTACGCCGCTGACGAATAATTTTTGTGCGGGCTGCAACCGTCTGCGCGTGACTTGTACGGGACAAATTTACATGTGTTTGGGCCAATCAGATCGTGTTGATTTGCGGGAGGCTTTGCGCGGAGAAAAACCGGAAGAGGCCTTACAGGCGGCACTAGATCAGGCCATGATCCGTAAGCCGGAAAAGCATGATTTCGGCATTGCCGCATCGGGCGTGACAGGGGTTATGCCGCGCCATATGTCGGTTACTGGGGGGTAAAATGAGCGGCCAATCAGCCATTATCATCGGGGCGAGTCATGCGGCGGCGCAGGCCTGTGTGTCTTTGCGCCAGGGCGGCTGGGACGGCGCGATCACAGTCATCGGCGATGAGGACGCGCTACCCTATCACCGTCCGCCATTGTCCAAGGATTTTCTCTCCGGCGCGAAGGAGCTATCTGAAATCCTGATCCGCCCCGCAGACAGCTATGAGCAGATCAATGTCGAGATGCGCCTCGGCACGCGGGTTGGCGCGATTGACCGCGAGGCTAAAACTGTTCTGACCGAAGACTGCGAGCATCTGCCCTATGATAAGCTGATCCTGACGACGGGCGCGCGGGTACGGCAATTACCTGTGCCGGGCGAAGATTTAGACGGCGTGTTTTATCTGCGCGACACCGCCGATGTGATGCAAATCAAAGCCGGGGTCGCCGATGGAAAACAGGCGGTCATTATTGGCGGCGGTTATATTGGTCTGGAGACAGCGGCCAGCCTGCGCAAGCAGGGCATGGATGTGACTGTGCTCGAAGCGATGCCGCGTATCCTACAACGTGTCACCGCGCCGGAACTCTCTGCCTTTTATAAGCGCGTTCACATGGAAGAGGGCGTCAATATCCTGGAAGGCGTCATGGCCTCGGAAATAAAACAGGCTGATAAAAGACTGTCCGTTCACACATCTTGTGATCAAAGTTTTGACGCGGATATGGTGATCATCGGCATCGGCGTTATCCCCAATACAGAGCTGGCCCAGATGGCCGGATTGGAGATTGGCAATGGTATCATCGTCAATGAATATGGCCAGACATCCGACCCAAATATCTACGCCGCTGGCGATGTGACCTGGCACTATAATCCGATCTATAAGCGCCACATAAGGCTGGAGTCCGTGCCAAACGCCACCGAGCAAGCCAAGGTCGTCGCAGCCCATATTAACGGGACGCTGAAACCCTATAACAGCCTGCCTTGGTTTTGGTCGGATCAATTTGATTTGAAACTACAAATCGCTGGATTATCAGAGGGTTATGATGATTTGATCATCCGGGGTGATATCGAAAATTCGCGCAGTTTCGCCGCCTTTTATTTCCAAGGCGATCGGCTTTTGGCGGTGGATGCGGTCAACGCCCCGCGTGAATTTATGATGAGCAAAATGACCCTGACCAAGGGGATGACGCTGGATAAATTAATTATCGCTGACCCGGACGGAGATCTGAAATCTGCGATGAAGCCCCTTTGAAAATTTTAATCGCAGGCGGCGGGATCGGCGGCCTGACGGCCGCGCTCTGCGCCTTGCATCAGGGGTTTGAGGCCACTGTTTTTGAACGGGCCAAAACCTATGAACCGATTGGCGCCGGGATACAGCTCTCGCCTAATGCGATGAAAGTCTTTCGGGCCATTGGCCTTGAAGACGCTATCACGGCCAAAGCCTTTCAGCCAAATTCCTTACAGGCGCGCATGGGCCGTAGCGGGCGGGAGATGTTTAATATCAGCCTCGCCAATCACAAATGGGGCGCGCCTTATTTGCATATTCACCGTGCGGCCCTGATGGAGATCTTGGTCTCGGCGCTGAATAAGCGCGCGCCATACTCGCTGCAAATGGGCCGCGAGGCGAGGGGCTATGACGGCGGCACGCTTCTGCTTAACGACACAGAGGTGACAGGCGATATCATCATCGCGGCGGACGGGATTAAATCATTACTTCGCCAGCAAATGATCGGCCCGCAGCGCGCAGAGTTTACGGGCAATGTCGCTTGGCGTGCGGTCATGTCTCTGGACGCGTTGGGCGAACACGCCCCGCCGCCGACAGCTTGCGTCTGGATGGGGCCTAAGCGTCATGCGGTGACGTATCGTTTGGGGCAGGACAACCTGGTCAATTTTGTCGGTGTCGTGGAGCGCGATGACTGGCAGGGTGAAAGCTGGACAGAACGCGGTGCGCCCGCCGAGCTGCAAGCGGATTTTGCGGGCTGGCATCCGGTGATTGACCAAATCATTCAAAATGTGCCGCCTGATAAGCTCTTTAAATGGGCGCTGTTTGATCGCCCGCCTTTGGATGATTGGGTCGAGGGCCGTACCGTGTTGCTGGGAGACGCCGCTCATCCCATGTTGCCCTTCATGGCGCAGGGCGCGGCCATGGCGATTGAGGATGGCTGGGTTTTGATGCAGGCATTGAAAGATAATCCCGATCCAGAGGCCGTATTAAACAGCTACCAATTGCAAAGACAGCCCCGCACAGCCCGCGCGCAGCGCCAATCCCGCGCGAATATGGGACTATATCATAAGAAGAATGCACTCTCCCAAGCCCTGACATATGGGCCGATGTGGCTGGGCGGAAAACTCGCCCCGCAATTCGCCCGAAGCCGTCTGGATTGGCTCTATAGTTGGGCGCCTGAAGAATAACACCTTGCTATTCATGATTGCTCTATCTAGCCTTACCTGAAATTCGGAGAAAGACAGTGAACAAGTAAGCTTCAGACCATAGCCTTGAATGAGACGCCCCGCCGTAAAGCCAGGCGCGTACACTGTATTTTGAAAGACATTCCATGAAACGATTAGACCAAAAAACCTGTCTGGTGACGGGTGCCGCGCAAGGTATCGGGGCCGCGATCGCCCAAGCCTTTATCGACGAAGGCGCGACCGTCATCCTGATCGATAAAAACGAAACCGCCGTCAAAACCACGGCCGAAAAGATGGGCGGCACGGCATTCTGTCTGGATGTCCGCCTTGAGGCCGATTGGGCCCGCCTGTCCGACTCCCACCCAAATATTGACGTGCTGGTCAATAATGCCGGGATTACCGGCTTTGAGGACTCGCCCGCCCCGCAAGACCCTGAACATGCGTCACTCGAAGATTGGCGGCGGGTTCATGCCACCAATCTGGACGGCACGTTTCTGGGGTGCCGCTACGCCATCAAGGCCATGCGCGAGAAAGGCGAGGGGGCAATCATCAATATTTCCTCGCGCTCCGGCATGGTCGGCATTCCGGGCGCGGCGGCCTATGCGTCGTCTAAGGCTGGCATTCGCAATAATACAAAATCCGTCGCGCTTTATTGTGCGCAGAACGGGCTGAATATCCGCTGCAACTCCATCCACCCGGCCGCGATCCTGACACCGATCTGGGAACCCATGCTGGGCGACGGCCCGGACAGGCAGGCCCGAATGAACGCGCTGGTCGCGGACACACCCGCCCGCCGCTTCGGCTCCCCCGAAGAAGTCGCCGCTGTCGCCGTCATGCTCGCCTCGGATGAAGCCAGCTATATCACCGGCACAGAAATCACGATTGATGGTGGGTTGCTGGCAGGCTCAGCGGCTAGTCCGCAACGGGATTAATGCGGGGGATTACGGTTTCCCTCTGTTCATCCCTGCGCAGGCGGCGTGACGTATTCTTCCCCTTCTCCCATGGGGAGAAGGTGTCGCGAAGCGACGGATGAGGGGTTCCAAGCCTTGCGATATACGCTATTCTTCCGGCATGAGTTTCGAAAAGAAGACCGCATT
The DNA here is from genome assembly GCA_020631215.1 of Hellea sp. Classification (GTDB taxonomy): domain Bacteria; phylum Pseudomonadota; class Alphaproteobacteria; order Caulobacterales; family Maricaulaceae; genus Litorimonas. The sequence goes on from JAHDHS010000006.1 coordinate 81,906, forward strand.
CGCGCGACAGTTACGAAGCAATCAAACCTCAGCCGAAGAGCTTATGTGGCAGGCTTTGCGTAACCGTCGTTGCGGAGGGTATAAATTCAGGCGGCAGGTGCCCTTGGATAAATATATCGTCGACTTTTTGTGCCAAGCTCAAAAACTTATTGTTGAGATTGACGGGCCAAGTCATGAAGACAATCAGGATTATGATAGTGGGCGAACGGAAGTTCTTACGACCATGGGGTATCATGTCATCCGGTTTCTTAACTCTGATGTTTATGAGGATATAGATGGCTGTCTCGAAGCCATTTGGCAGGCCTTGGAAAATGCAAAACCGTAAGGTTTTAGAGACTCTCACTTTCTGGAACCCCTCACCCGCCTGCCGCGTTTTTTCAAAACGCTCTAGGCACCCTCTCCCTATGGGAGAGGGGGATGTGAGTCATCCTCTCCTATACCCCCGCTAGCAAACTCGCATTGCCGCCTGCGGCTGTTGTGTCGATGGTGATGGTTTTTTCGTGGGCGTAGCGTTCAGGATCGTCTTGGCCGGAGAGGATGGGCAGGATGGGGCCGTTAAGGCCGGAGAGCCATAGATCCAGCGCCTGCCTATGCGGCCAGTCTGACGCCACGGCGTCGAAGCCGTCCTCAAGGTAAGGCGACAGCGCTTCTGCGATTTGCTCCGGCGTGGTGAGTGCCTCTGCGGTTTCACGTGAAACAGATATGATTTCATTGCCCATCAACAGCGCCAACGCCGTCTGGCGATCCAGATCGGCGGCGTCCGGGCCGCCCAGAGATAATATCCGGCCGCGCGGATGCAGGGTCAGTTCATTGCTCTCGCCCGTCGGGCCGGGCAGGGTGATCTGGCGGTCCAGTTCAATTTCGCGGCCCAGAAGCGGTTTTTTGGGTCTCGACAGGCGCAGCAAATAAAGCGGCCCGCCAGCTTTGGGGCCCGTGCCGGACAGACCTTCGCCGCCAAAGGGCTGCACGCCGACGACTGCGCCGATCTGATTGCGATTGACATAGACATTGCCCATTTGCGCTTGGGCGGTGACGCGCGCGACCCGGTCATCAATGCGGGAATGCAGACCAAAGGTCAGGCCAAAACCAAGCCCGTTAATTTTATCAATCAGGCTTTCAAGCTCGCCCGATTTGAAGGTGACGACATGCAGAACAGGGCCGAAAATTTCCCGCGTCACATCGGAGAGATTTTCTACGCGAAAGGCAATGGGCCGTACAAAGAAGCCATGCTCGCCTGCGCCTTTCAGACGCGTTTCGGCAATGACGGGCCAAACGGCTTTTTTCTCTCTGATGTAATCGGTCAGCATTTTATGCGCCGTGCCGTCAATGACCGGGCCGACATCGCTGGAGAGAATGGTCGGCGGGCCTGCCCGCAACGCTGCCATGGCCCCGACCAGCATTTCTTCAAAACGGCTCGCCACATCTTCCTGCACGCAGACAATCCGGCAGGCCGAACATCTTTGTCCCGCACTCTGAAACGCCGCGGCCATCACGTCACCCACCGCCTGCTCCAGCAGAGCTGTGGAGTCGATAATCATGGCGTTGATGCCGCCTGTTTCCGCGATCAGGACGGTTTCATCCTCATGGCTTTGGGCCAAAGATTTATGGATCACCTTGGCCGTCTGGGTAGAGCCTGTGAAACAGATGCCCGCAATATCCGGATGAGCGGTCATGGCCGCGCCGACTTCGCCCCCGTCGCCCGGAATGAAGTGAATGGCGGAGGGCGGCACCCCGGCTTCGAGTAATAATTTCGTGGCCTGATAGGCGATGAGCGGGGTTTCCTCTGCGGGTTTGGCGATGACTGTATTGCCCGCCGCCAGACTGCCAACAATCTGCCCCAAATAGATCGCCAGAGGGAAGTTCCAGGGCGAGATACAGCCAATGATCCCGATGGGCGTGCGCGTCTGATGGCGGGGCTGCAGGATTTGATCGGCATAGTAACGGCAAAAATCCACGGCCTCGCGGATTTCGGCCACGGCGTCCGGCACGGCTTTGCCCGCCTCATGCACACAGAGATTCATGTAAAGGTCAAAATCCCGCTCCAGCAAATCGGCGGCCTTGTACAGAATTTTGGATCTCGCCTTGGCGGAGGTTTTGGGCCAGCTGGATGTTTTACAAGCGGCCACGGCCTTCTCGACCGACGCGGCATTGCCATTGACACATTGCCCGACAGTGATGCGCGTATCATAGGGGGCGGTGCTGTCCTGAGAACCGCGTCCGTTATCTTTGCCATTGATGATCGGGCGGGCCTTGATTTTAGTGGTTTTGGCGAGGGCTTTGGTTACGCGGTCAAAGGTGTCGCTTTGTGTCCAGTCTATGCCCACGCCGGATTTCCGTCCGGTGGAGAGGTGATGTTGCGGGCGGGGGATGTTGGGGTGCGGAATAGATTTGTGGGCCTGAACGGTTTTGATCGGGTCGCGCAGCAGTTCATCGGCGGACACATCTTCATTGGAGAGCTGATTGACGAAGGAGGAATTGGCTCCGTTTTCGAGTAATCGCCGCACTAGATAGGGCAGCAGATCCGGATGCGCCCCGACCGGTGCGTAAATCCGGCTGGCCCCGCCTAGATCCTGGATGATGGCTTCGTGCAGCTCCGTGCCCATCCCGTCGAGTTTTTGAAATTCATAAGGGTGCGGGCAGTCCTGCGCCATGTAATGAATCGCCGCCACGCTCTGGACATTATGGGTCGCAAATTGCGGATAGATATGATCCGCGACGCTCAGCATTTTTTTGGCGCAGGCCAGATAGCTGACATCGGTGTTTTCTTTGCGGGTGAACACCGGATAATCAGGCAGGCCCATTTCCTGAGCGCGTTTGATTTCCATGTCCCAATAGGCGCCCTTGACCAGACGCACGCAGATTTTACGGCTCTCGGCTTGGGTGCGTTCTGACAGCCACTCAATCACCGCCATGCCTCTGCGGGAATACGCCTGCACGGCCAGACCCAGACCGTCCCATCCGGCCAAATCCGGATGACGCAGCAAATTGTCAAAGACCCATAATTGCAGCTCCAGCCGGTCGGCCTCCTCGGCGTCAATCGTCAGGGCCAGATTGGCGGCTTTGGCGATTTTGGCCAGCTTCAACATTTTCTTGGTCAGGGCCGGAACGCAGTCATCGGCATGGGTGAACTCATATCTGGGGTGCAGGGCCGACAGCTTGACCGAAATCGAGTCTGCGCCCGGCGCGTTAACCTTAAATCGATCGAAATTGGCCGTTTTTGGCTGTTTTTTGGCCATTTCCTGCAGGGCATGTTCATAGGCCGCAAAATAGCGTTCCGCGTCGCCATGGGTCAGCGCGGCTTCGCCCAGCATGTCATATGAAAAGCTAAAGCCTTGTTTTTTATCGCTTTCTGCGGCTTCCATGGCGTCGCCAATATTGCGGCCCAGCACAAAGTGGTTGCCCATCATGCGCATGGCCTGATCCATGGCCAGTCGCAGAACCGGGTCGCTGATTTTGGCCAGCAGGCCTTTTCCGGCCGCGCCGCCCGTGCGGTCAATCCACCCATCGGCGAAGATCAATCCCCGCGTGGCGAGGTTAACTAGCGCGCTAGGGCTTTGTTTTTTATGGGCTTTCCAGTTGCCCCCTGCCAGCTTATCCCTGATCAGATAGTTTGAAGTCCCCGCATCGGGCGTACGGAGCAAGGCTTCGGACAGGCGCATTAAGGCAATCCCTTCCGCGCTCGACAAACTATATTCCTGCAGCAGCGCATCCATCAAAGGCGGTTTGTTTCCACGCTTTTTGACATGGGCCAAAAGCGTATGAGCGGCCTTGGAAATTTCATCCAAATCGTGGGCGCTTAAATCCGCCTGCTTTATCAGGGACTTAACATGCGTCGTCTCATCGGCCAGATAAAATGGCGCGAGCAGTTTGAAATCTGGCTGACCTTGATGCGACATATAATTCACACTTTGCCGAGGAAGATGAATTTCGCAGATGGACTAAAAAACGAAGAAAGTAACCCCCTTTTTTCGCTATTTTACGATTTATAACGTGCTTAAAATTTAGGTTTGACGCGAAAACTTACCTCAAAGTGACAGGTGAGGGGTCAGCTATCTTCCAAGGCCTTGATAAGTTTGACATTTTGGGCCTTGCACAACTCTGCCAACGGCCCGGAGACCTGCTTTTCAGTCACAAGAATATCAATATTCTCAAGGTGGGTCATGCGGTGGTTCGCCCGTTGCCGTGTCTTCTTTTCATCGGCGACCAGAATGGTGCTTTGAGAATTGTTGATAATCGTTTGAGTGATATGAGCTTCGTCCAGGTGATTGGTGTAAAGTTCGCCGGATTCCGTGATCGCGCCTGCGCCTATGATACTGTAATCAAAGCGATAATCCTTGATCAGGCCACGGGCATGCGGATCCAGCATGCCGCCATCCTGCTCTCGGACATGGCCTCCACTCAGGATTAAATCGCTGTCTTTTACGTTGCGTAAAGTCATAGCCACATTAAAATTATTTGTGACAAACAGCATCCCTGTGTGATCTGTCAAATAGCGGGCGACGGCCTCGGCGCTGGTGCCTAAGCTTAGGAAAACACAGCGATTATTCTCTATGAGTTGAGCTGCGGCCCGACCGATCATGTCCTTTTCATGGGACTTTGAAGCCAGCCTTTGCGAATATGGACGATCAGTTACGCGAAGCGGCGTGCTCGCTCCGCCGTGGACGCGCCGGATAAGTCCTTGTTTTTCAAGGATTTCAAAATCCCGCCGGATAGTTTGAGTGGTTTTTTCGAAAGTTTTTGCCGCAGCCTCAGTTTCCGCAAAACCCTGACTAAGAATCATTTCAAGCAGCTTGCTTTGCCGCATATTAGGTTTGAAATTTGGATCAGTGGTTTCGACAGATGTCATAGTTTTTGGCGGGATTACTTACATTCGATCTAATTTATCTTCATATAACAACAAAAATGTTGAAAAACAAACATTTTTATCTTCACTTCCTATGCGTATGTCGTTATTCCAACACCTGTCTTGAGTGCGAGGTGAACCTATGACGAAAATTGCTATTAACGGGTTTGGCCGTATTGGTCGTATGACTTTACGGGCCTTGATCGAAAATGGTCGCGATGACTTGGAAGTCGTTGGGATTAATGATTTGGCCGCGGCCAATCGTCTGGCGCACCTCTTAAAGTTCGATAGTGTCCATGGCCCGTTTCCGGGTGAGGTTGGTTCTGATGACTCCCACATCATAGTGAATGGGCAGAAAATCCCGGTTTACAGTCAGCGTGACCCCGAAAACCTGCCTTGGGAGAAACTTGGCGTGGATATCGTCATGGAATGTACGGGCTATTTTCTGACGCAGGATTTGGCCGGTAAGCACATCATGGCAGGTGCAAAGAGAGTTCTGATGTCTGCCCCCGCGAAAGATGACACAAAAACAGTGGTTTACGGCGTTAATGACAATATCATCGACGCGAAAGATATCTTCATCTCCAATGCGTCCTGCACAACAAATGCCTTGGCGCCTTTGTTAAAGGTGCTTCATGAAAATTACGGCGTTGTCAGCGGTATCATGACAACGGTGCATGCTTATACGGGCGATCAGCCGACTCATGACGGCATGCATAAAGATCCTTACAGAGGCAGAGCGGCGGCTGTATCAATCGTGCCTACGACAACCGGCGCTGCAAAGGCGATTGGTAAGGTGTTGCCGGAGTTGAACGGAAAGCTGGAGGGGGTTGCTGCACGTGTGCCGGTTCCGAATGTTTCGATGGTGGACCTGACCGTGCAGACCGAAAAACAGGTAACGGCGGATATTATCAACTCGGATTTCAAGAAAGCCAGCGAGGGAGATTTAAAAGGCGTTCTGGGCTATATCGATGAACCTATGGTCTCCATCGATTTGAATCATAATCCAAATTCTTCGAACTTTACTGAAGATCAAACCTATGTGACGCAAAGCGGCCTTGTCCGTGTTATGGCTTGGTATGATAATGAGTGGGGATTCTCTAACCGCATGCTGGACACCGCAGCGGTCATGGCGAAGCATCTGAAATAGAGGTAATTTTGCGCCGAAAATCTACATCTGAATGGCTGGACTATTTTCATGAAAAATTGGCTAGTCACCAAAGCTGGATTGAAAATGATCCACAATCCAATCCCATACGCCTGCTCGCTTATGATATTTCAAAATATATCGAAACCAGAGAGCTGGCCTTTCGTGACATTGAAGAGATCATCAAGATACTCTCTGATGAAGGCGCAATTGCCAGGGCTATGCGGTTACGTGAGCGGGCCGCGGTCGATCAGATAAAATCCTTGAAAAAAAGCATTGAGGGTTTGGCTAAGTCCAAGGCTGACGAGGGATTCAATAAATTTAAAGCATGGGCGGAAAAGGCGGGGCAGGGTATCGTTCTGACAGCTCATCCGACTTTTTCATTGTCACCGGAGATACGTGATGTGCTCGGCCAAATCGCGACATCGGGCAAAACCAAGGATGAAGGCGAAGCGCTAAAAGCTTTACCATATCTGCCCAAACGCGCCCCGACACTGGCCGAAGAACATGTGCAAACACAGCAATCCATCGCCCGTATCCAAAGCGCGCTTCGGAATATCAATGCCATCGTTTTAAAGGTTGCGCAGACCCGGTTTCCTGACAAATGGCTGGAGATTACGCCCTGCCTTGTGAAGGTCTATAGTTGGGTTGGATATGACATAGATGGACGGACGGATATATCATGGGGCGATGCCATTGGCCTTCGTCTGGAAGAAAAGGCAACCCAGCTTGAGAGATATTTGGACGCCGCTAAGCGCCTCTCCAAAGCAACTCAATCCAACAAAGCCTTGTCGAAGTTGTCAGAGCAGCTTTGCCTGCGTCTGGAAGAGGCTTGGGAGAGTACGAAAAAAGACCTCAGCCTGTTCCGCAAGGACTTGAACGATACAGATAATCTGGTCGAAGCGGCCAATCACCTGACACGCCAGTCTGATCGTCGCTTGCGGAGCACAGCCAGCCTATATCCGATCATGGCAGAGATGCAGGCCGCGACTGATGACAAATCTCTCCAGACGGAGATTGCGCTTTTGCGGGCGGATTTACGGGCATATGGATTGGGCACTTCCCGCATTCACTTCCGCCTGAACAGTCGCCATGTGATTAATGGTATTCGGTCTGCATTTGGGTTGAAAGAAGGCGTGACCGACAGCCGAACCCTTCTGATGCGGGCGTCAGAATTGACATTAAAAGTAGAAAAACAGCCCGTGAATTTTGCGTCCCTTGCGCTAGAGAAAAACACGGCGCATCAACAAATGATCCTAACGGCGCAAATTCACAAATATATCGATGAAGAAACGCCGATCCGTCTTCTGATTGCCGAGACCGAAGATGCCCTTGTGCCAATGGGCATGCTTTTCTTGGCCAAGCAATATGATCTGGATGAGCATTTGGATATCTCACCTTTGTTCGAGACGGCCAACGCCCTGAATAATGGCGGGCGGATAATCCGCAAAATGCTGAGCAATTCCGTTTATCGCGATTACATAGAAAAACGCGGAATCTTTGCCATTCAGACAGGGTTCTCAGATGCCGGCCGTTTCATGGGACAAGTGCCGGCAACGCTGGCCATAGAGCGCCTGCAATCGCATTTTGCGCAGGCTTTGGCGGATGCGAATTTGAATGACGTCGAAGCCATTATTTTTAACACGCATGGCGAGTCGCTTGGGCGCGGCGGGCATCCCGGAAGTTTGGCCGAACGACTGGATTATGTCATGAGTCCCTGGGCCAAAGCCCAATTTGACAAAAGAAATTTGCCCTTCATTCACGAGACCAGCTTTCAAGGCGGGGACGGTTTCCTTTGGTTTCAAACCGATGAGTTGGCTTTGGCGACGGCATCATCTTTGCTGCTGTCGCGTCATGATGATACGTCTGATGCGGAAGATGACATCTTCTATCAGGACAATGATTTCTCCTGGGATGTTTTCAGATCCCTCTCAATCGAGCAGGATCAGCTCTATAATAATACAAATTATGGGCGTTTATTAGGGCCTTTCGGACAGAATTTACTTATTCCAACGGGTTCACGGGCGGCGCAGCGTAAAAGCGGCGGGGGCAGTGCCTCAGCCAATCCCCGGCAATTGCGCGCAATTCCTCACAATGCGATCTTGCAGCAATTCGGGATCACAGCAAACATTTTCTATGGAATAGGCCGGGCCTCATTAATCGACGGAGATAAGTTTATGGATTTGCTCGCATCCTCTGCCCGCGCCAAATCTGTCTTTGGTTTGGCGTCTACAGCAATTGCGCGCAGCGACATTCGTACGTTAACGGCTTACAGCCGCCTGTTTGATGCGGGCTATTGGGCCAGCCGGGCGTCGTCGGGACAAGAGCCGATGATTGCGCAGAAATCCATCGAAATTGCCAATTCCCTCATAGAAAATGATTGGCGGGCAGGTCTGGTTGATTTGGCCAATGTGCTTCGGCTGGAGGCCTTCAATATTCCTGACGACGTGAAGTCGCTCAGAGATAATCAGGTTAATGAAGACTGCTTGAAAATATTACATGCCATCCGCTTGGCCGTTATTTCCAAAATGGCCCTTATAGCTTCGGACCTGCCAGTCTATGCAAGTGCGGGCACCTCGCGATTGGCGGTATTGCAGAAATTGCAAAATATGCAGATTGATGATGTCATTGAAGGTTTGCGGTCTGAATATCCGGCCATCGGACGGGACCTCTCATGGACAGAGAAACTGTCCGAAGAGGCCGCCGGGGTAAAACGCTCTATGTCCTTTCCGCATCTGGTGGAAACTGTTATCAATCCGCTGAACCGTGCGGGACAATTGGTACGTCAGGCGACAATTGCCGTATCTCACAATTATGATGCGTTCGGATAGGAATAGGCTGTGGCAGAATTTATACCCGTTGATCCGTTTGATATTGTCATATTTGGCGGGACAGGTGATTTGTCCAAACGAAAATTAATCCCGGCGCTTTTTCATCGCTTTTTGGATGGTCAAATTGACAAGACTTGCCGCATCGTGGGTGTCGCGCGCTCAAAATTATCTCAATCAGACTTTGCGGAATTAGCCAAGGTTGCATGTCAGGCGGCGACGAGTGAGTGGTCAGAAGCAGCATGGGAAAAGTTTGCTTCTTTGCTAGAATATATTGCCATGGATATTACCAAAGCCGGCAAGGATTGGGATGTTTTAAAAGGCTATTTGACGAATGATGGGCGGCCTCAGATTTTTTATCTTGCCACAACGCCTTTGATCTATGTCGATGTTTGTAAGACTTTGGGTGATGTCGGGCTTAACACGCCAAATGCTCGGCTGGTGCTGGAAAAACCGATCGGAACTGATTTAGAATCCGCCCGTGCGATCAATGAAGGCGTAGGCGCTGTGTTTGACGAGCGCGCTATTTATCGCATTGATCATTATCTGGGCAAAGAGACCGTTCAAAACTTAATCGTTCTACGGTTTGCAAATGCACTATTCGAGCCGGTTTGGTCACGCAATGCCATTGATCATGTTCAAATCACAGTGGCTGAAGATATTGGTTTGGAAGGCCGGGCGGATTATTATGACCGCAGCGGCGCAGTTCGCGACATGATCCAAAATCACTTGCTGCAACTGCTCTGCCTCACTGCTATGGAGCCACCAAATTCTTTGGACGCAGATGATGTAAGAACCGAAAAAATCAAAGTCTTAAAAGCGTTAAAACCATACACAGCAGAAACGGTTGGCCAGAATAGTGTTAAGGCGCAATATGAAGCCGGGCTTGTCCACGGAGAAAAGGTCTCATCTTATCTTGATACCCTCTCAGCGGAAGATGCTCAAAGTGAGACGGAAACTTTTGCTGCTCTTAAAGTAAGTATTGAGAATGGCCGTTGGGCCGGCGTGCCTTTCTACCTGCGAACCGGCAAGCGTATGGAAGCGCGGCGTTCTTCGATCATGATCCAGTTTAAACCAACACCTCATCCCTTGTTTAACTCAGCGGATAGAGTGCCCAATCGCCTTGTCATGCGCCTGCAACCTGATGAGGGCATGCGCCTCTTCATGCAGATCAAGGAGCCCGGGCCGGGCGGTATGCGCCTAAAATACCTACCATTGGATCTGTCCTATGCGGAGAATTTTACGGTTCGCTATCCGGATGCTTATGAGCGGCTTTTGATGGATGTGGTGCGCGGCAATCTGGCACTTTTCATGAGCCGTGATGAAGTCGAGGCGGCATGGCGCTGGGTTGATCAGCTATTGGCCAGTTGGGAGGAGTCGGAACAGGCGCTTGAAACTTACGCCGCAGGGTCGCAAGGGCCGATGCAATCGGCGATTATGCTGGACCGTGATGGACGTGAGTGGTGGGAGCAGTAATGGCTTTGAGCCGGTACAAAAGCTTTGCTGACCGCAAGACTTTGCAGGCCGCTACAGCAGCCCGTATCGCGGCGGGCCTGATGGAATCTATCAATGCGAAAGGAAAGGCGAGCCTGTTTTTATCCGGCGGGTCGACGCCTGGACCGGTCTATGAGGCTTTATCAGAGGTCGATTTGCCTTGGGACAAGGTCGATGTCGGTCTGGTGGATGAACGCTGGGTCGATGAAGATGATGAAGGGTCTAATGCGACGCTCATTCGCAGGACGCTTTTGCGCGGCGCGGCCGGTAAAGCCAATTTCACGCCCATGAAAACAGATCACGTGACCCCGCAAGCCGGACAGGATGTGGTGGCAAAGCTTTATAAGCCCCTGCTTCAGACGCGCAGCATAGCTATTTTGGGCATGGGTACCGATGGGCATGTCTGTTCCTGGTTCCCACAGTCGGCAGGCCTGACGCAGGCTTTGGACCCGGCCAACCCATCACCTGTTCAGGCGATCAAGGCCCGCCAAAGCGAGGTGACAGGAACCTATCTGGATCGCATGACGTTGACTTACAGCGCGGTGGCGGCTTGTGACACTGTTATCCTACTCATCACCGGTGAGGCCAAGCGGGCTGTTATAGATCGGGCTCTTAACGGGGAGGGCGGCGATCTGCCAGTATCTCGGCTTTTATCATTAAAACCCGAGCAATTTTCAATTTACTACGCGGCTTGATTTATGGAGTCTTCCCTGCATCCCAAACTACAAGAGGTCACTGACCGGATCATTAAACGGTCCAAGGACAGCCGCGCAGCCTATTTGGAGGTCACAGCCTCCATGCGCCCGGACGGCCCGGTTCGCGCAGGGCTGCATGCGGGCAATCAGGCCCATGCCTATGCGGGTTGTGCGTTAAAAGATAAAACCGCTCTATTGGGCGCGAAGTGGCCGAATGTCGGCATCGTGACGTCCTATAATGACATGTTGTCCGCCCATGCGCCCTATGCGGGTTATCCGGAAATCATCAAAACGGCGGCACGCAAGTCCGGCGCAACGGCGCAGGTGGCAGGCGGCGTACCGGCCATGTGTGACGGCGTTACCCAGGGCACGGACGGGATGGAGTTGTCTCTCTTTTCCCGCGATGTCATTGCGATGGGCACGGCGATAGCTCTGTCCCACAACACTTATGATGCCGGACTTTATCTGGGTATTTGTGACAAGATCGTTCCCGGCCTGTTGATTGGTGCTTTGCAATTTGGCCATGTGCCCGCAATTTTTGTCCCGGCCGGGCCGATGCCTTCAGGATTGCCAAATAAAGAAAAAGTCCGCATTCGGCAGCTTTTCGCAGAAGGTAAAATCGGCCGGGAAGATTTGCTGAAAGCCGAAATGGAAAGCTATCACAGCCAGGGCACCTGCACATTTTACGGAACTGCCAATTCCAATCAAATGCTAATGGAGGTCGGTGGGTTGCATATACCTGGCGCAGCGTTTGTGAATCCCGGACTGGGTCTTCGAACCGCTTTGACTGAGGCGGCCACAAGCCGGGCGACTGAAATCACAGCTATGACGGACAGCTACATTCCAATCGCGGATGTGATCAGTGAGAAAACCATTGTGAATATGATTGTTGGGCTTATGGCCACGGGCGGCTCCACCAATCATGCCCTGCATATTCCGGCCATCGCCAAGGCCGCCGGCATTATCGTTGATTGGAATGATTTTGACGCGATTTCTAAAGTCGTACCCTTGCTGACAAAAGTTTATCCGAATGGTGATAAGGATGTGAACCATTTCCACGCTGCGGGCGGTATGGGCTATCTGATCCGCGAATTGCTAGACGCTGGTTTGCTACACGAAGACGTCATGACCGTGATGGGGCAGGGGCTGCGGGCCTATACACAGGAACCTGTCATGGACGGTGACAAGGTTATATGGCGCGACGCGCCGACTAAATCACTCGACGCCGAGATATTAACAACTCCGGATGAGCCCTTCCGTCCGGATGGCGGCCTTACAGTCTTGACCGGATCGCTTGGCCGGAGTGTGATTAAGTCATCGGCTGTTCGCCGCAAGCATCACAGGGTTACGGCCCCGGCGGCGGTGTTTGACAGCCAGTATGATATGCTCACCGCTTTTCATGCTGGAGAACTAGATAAGGATGCGGTGGTCGTCGTGCGCTTTCAAGGCCCGAGTGCCAATGGCATGCCGGAGCTTCACAAGCTTACGCCGTCATTGGGCGTCTTGCAGGATAAGGGCTTCAATGTTGCGCTCGTTACGGATGGCCGAATGTCCGGCGCCTCCGGGAAAGTCCCTGCCGCGATCCATGTGACGCCCGAAGCGGCCCATGGCGGCCCGCTCGCTAAGGTCAAGGATGGCGACATGATCACGCTGGACGCGACAACAGGGCAGCTATTGATCGATATCGATCCGGAGGCTTTCGCCGCCCGCACGCCGGATCCTTACAAACCGAACCAAAAGCGCATTGGCTTTGGCCGCGATATTTTCAAAACCTTCCGCACACAATGCCACTCAGCCGAGACCGGCGCGGGGATATTCTAGTCATGATTTTGGCTGGGGATATAGGCGGCACGAATGCCCGTTTCGGGTGTCTAGAAAAGAAAGCTCAAGGCGGCTGGACTGTAAATCACTTCACTAAAATCAGAGGCGCAGATTTCTCAACCTTTGACGAAGCTTTAGACTCTTACCTATCCGGGCTTGCCCAGAAACCACGGCGCGCGGCCTTTGCTGCCGCTGGTCCGGTTGAGGATGGCTACATCAATTTAACCAATGCCGATTGGCAAATATCAGCCAGACGGCTGGAAGATGTCCATGATTTGGATGTCTGCATGTTATTCAATGATTTTTCCGGTATGACGCGCTCTATACCGGAACTCACCGACGATAATTTTACAATTATTCGCGATGGACAGCCTAGGGAAAATGAACCGATTTTAGTGGCCGGGCCGGGAACGGGATTTGGTGTTGGCTATCTCGTGCCGACCCGATCGGGTTGGCACGTCATGTCTACTGAGGGCGGTCATATTTCATATAGCGCAAAGTCGAAATTAGAGCTCGATTTACTACAAGTGCTCAACCATGACCGGGATTTTGTGTCACTGGAACTGGTCAGTTCGGGTAAAGGTCTTCCTATTATCCATAAAGCTGTCTGCGATATCCATGGTGTGAAATATGAATTTATGGAACCGGACCTCATTCGCGAAGCAGCGAAAAATCATGATCCTGTTTGTGCAGATGTTTGCCGTATCAGGGCGATGGCGACAATGGGCGCGATTGGTGATTTGGCGCTGGCAGGTGGTGCCAGAGGCGGCATTGTGCTGGCTGGTGGCGTGAGTGAACGCATGATCGATTATTATATGCAGGCCCCGGCTATGAACCGTTTCCTCAATCGCGGCGCGCGGTCTGATTATGTTAGAGATATTCCTGTGCGCCTGCTTACATGCCCGCTTGCGCCGCTGATCGGCTCCGCGGCATTACTGGAAGATCAATCTACTGAGTAAACAAGCCGGAAGCCAATGTGATTGGTTGAGAAATCAAGTTCCTGATTTTGTCGGGCGGCTGGACGGTAGCGGCGGCAATAATTGCTTGCGCACAAATAAGACCCGCCTTTGATGATGCCTTGATTGCTGGCCTGATCACTGTCTTTGGTCCATTCCCAAAGATTTCCTGTCATGTCATACAGGCCATATCCATTGGGCTCATAACATCCCACAGGGGCGGTGCCGACATATCCGTCATCCGCCCGGTTGATGACCGGGAATATACCCTGCCATGTATTAGCGCGGGGAATATCCATTTGATCAGGCTCCACATCGCCCCATTCATAGGCCGCGCCATCCAGCCCGCCGCGCGCGGCATATTCCCATTGCGCTTCGCTTGGTAAATCCCCGCCTGCCCATACAGCAAAAGCGAGGGCATCTTCATAGGCGATATGATTGACGGGATGGTTCATCTCGGCGGCTATCTTTGATTGGGACCCATCCGGTTTGTCCCATGCTGCGCCGGGCACAAATTGCCAACGCCCGGCCTGACTATCACCGACAGCCATCGAAAAGACTGCGGAGCCTGCCACTAATTTATCCTCTGGAATATTGGGATGTAATGCTGGATCAGGTTTGCGCTCCGCGACTGTTACATAGCCGGTGGCTTTGATGAATTCTTGAAACTGTGCCCGTGTCACCTCGAAAGGATCGATTTTAAATGGCGCAAGGGTGAAAGTCCTCACCGGCCCTTCATCTGAATAATGGTTGTCAGAGCCCATTTGAAAGGTTCCGCCCGATAAGGATATGGGGCTCGCACCAATTGGGTCTTGGCACGCATTGGTCTGAGTAGGGCCCGGCAAGTCTTTTTGGCCGCACGCGGCCAAGGAAAATGCACAGGCGAAGATAAATGCTGCTGACTTAAGTTTCATAATGTGTCTTATCTGACAGGTCATGTTTTCCCAATAGATAGTTGGCTGCCGAAATGGAAAGTGTTTGGGGTGAATATCGCCCGTAAAATTAACTCGCCAAACGTCCTTGTTATGCTATAACATGGCCCGATGAGTGCATTGCCGGATATAGAACAGGCGGCGGTTGATGACCGTTTTGATCAGCCCGACCGCCGGGGCCGTCCCGGGCGTTTGCCGCCTGAAGGGTCTGGCCGTATCACGCGCCGGATTACGGCGGTGGCGGTTTTGCTCGGCCTCGTTATGGCGGCGGGTAAATTATGGCTATGGCAGGAAACGCATTCGGTTGGCCTGCTGGCGTCTCTCGTGCATTCTTTATTGGACATTGTCGGGGCTATCTCGAGCTTTGTGGCCGTGCGCTACGCAGCTAAGAGCCCGGATGCGGAATATCGATTTGGGCGGGGCAAAGCCGAGAGCTTTTCCGCAGTATTTCAAGTCTGCCTGATCGTTTTTGCGGCGCTTCACCTGCTTGAGGAGGTGATCGAGCGTCTTGGGCATACAGGGCACATTGAGCAAAGCGGGCTGGCCATTCTGGTCCTGTCTCTCTTTATCGTACTGACACTTTGGTTGATCATCGCGCAAAGCTGGGCGATCCGTGCGACGGGCTCAATCGCGGTTCGGGGTGATCGGGCGCACTATACCGCCGATCTATTTGCCAATGTTTTTGTCATGATCGGGATTGCGATTACGGCCTTTACGTCCTTTATCTGGGCGGATGTGATTGTCGGCGGAGTGATGGTTTTATGGCTCCTGTGGACGGCGCTAAAGATTGCCCGACTGGCTTGGGCACAATTAATGGATATGGAGCTGAACGCAGATGAACGCGCGGCCTTAACGCGTCTGGCCATGGCCGACCCAAAGGTTCGCGCTGTGCATGACCTGCGCACGCGTGCGTCAGGGCCGCATCTACATGTTCAAATGCGTTTGGATTTGGATGAAACCCTGTCTCTGTCAGAGGCGCATGATATTATCCTTGCCGCTGAGGCCCGCATGATGACGGCATTTCCGGCCGCGGATATCCTGATCCATCCGCACCCGGCGGGATGTGGCCACAGCCATGGCAATCACCGCTTTCAGCTGCCGACAGAATCACCACCCGGTTAAGTTTCCGTTATCCATAAATGGTTAAACAGACGCGATGCGCACGCTCTATCATTTTCCACTTCATCCGGCCTCCCGTCAGGCCCGGATTGCGCTCGCCGAAAAAAAGCTGAAAATCAAAGAGGAAATCATCGATCCATGGCAGCCCTCAGAGGCTTTCACGGAATTGACAGCCGAAAGTGTACCGCCCGTTTTGATTGATATTATTCCCGGCGGCACGGTCACGATTTCCGGCGTGCGCGCGATCACCGAATATGCCAATGATGGCAGCACGCGGCACCCTTTACTGGCCGAGGATGTTTTTGAGCGCGCCGAGGCCCGGCGCATTGCGGCCTGGTTTGACACACGTTTCACCGACGAAGTTGACGCCTATATTCTGTCTGAAAAGGTCGAGAAAACCATTATGGGCGGGGCCAGTGCCGATCCGGCTGTTCTGCGCGAGGGGCGGGAGCATTTGCAATTTCATTTGGGCTATCTCAGCTGGCTGCTGGAGCAGCGGGACTGGCTCGCCGGGCGAAAATATTCATTGGGCGATGTTGCGGCAGCGGCGCATATTTCGGTGCTGGATTTCCTGGGCGAGGTCAAATGGCGCGACTGGCCGGATCTGAAAGAATGGTACCAAAAAATCAAAAGCCGCCCGGCTATGCGCGGCGTGATCAATGATCGCGTGGCCGGATTCCGCGCCCCCCGCCACTACACGGATCTGGATTTTTAATCAGGGCTGGATACGAAGCATAATATCTCTTAAGCTATTCTCCAAAGAGAGAAGTTTATGCGTAAAATATTTATCTCATTAGGTCTGGGTTTCTGGTTGGCTGTGTGTTCCGCGCTGTTGCCATCGAGTAATGCGCAGGTCCATGCTAGAGAAGACACCACAATCACTGCTGCTCAGGAAATGCTTGCGTGGCAACAACAATATATGACGATTGTGACTGAACTTAGCTCTATCATGAGCGCTGATAATATAAGCTTTCTATACGGTTTGGATTATGACGACATTGATAGCGTAAATTTGGAATTCAGCGAATACGACTCCAAGCGTGAAAAAATTCTTTCAAATGTTGCTCAATTGAAGGCGAAGTTGCCGCCGCCTGAAAGATGGGACATTCAAAAATCACTATTCGATAGAACTGAGAAAGCTCTCTTCAAGGCGATGAAAGAGCAATATAAGGGCTTAAATTCGATGATAGAGGATTTTGAAATTGCTTCAGATTTTTCCGTTATCATGGACGAAGCGATAAGTGGCAATTCTGAAACGGCTTTGCATAATGTTATTATTCGTCAGATCGATGCCAGTGAACGTATGATCCAAGCCGAAAATAGTCAGGTGGATGCCTTCTTACTTGCCATCCCCAAGAATAATCCGAACCATCAATTTCAACAAATTGTCAAAGCCACTAATCTTGCAGGATTACAAGAAGCCCGATGGAGCCGTCTGATTTTGCAGGACGGGACGATCGAAGATAGGCAAGCCCTGGGGCTGGAAATGAAAAACCATTTAAAAGCAGTCCCGGATTTGATAGATACGGGCAGAAAGAATATTAAGTCATCAAAGAGAAAATTTGAAGCTTTGATAAATAATACCCGCGCGTCATCACAGCAAAAACAGTTCTTTAGACAAGCCATAAAGGCTCTTGATACATTTGAGGCAACATTTGAAACGGAAGATAGAATTTTCCAAAATCAGCGTCAAACCAGTAACTTAATGCAGACGGCTTTTACCGATGACGAGCAGGAGGGTGAACAGGATAAAATTGATCTTGAGTTTTATGAGTTAATTGACAAACGGGCTGCCATCATGACTGATCGCCTGGCGCTGATGGGGCAATAATCATCATGAATTCGGCGCTGGCTTGGGAGAGGCGCGCGACGTCTCTGGGTTTTACCGCGCCTCATATTTTAGATTTGAACACTTTCGGGGATGAGGCTCGCCGGGGGCTGAAAAGCTATCTTGCAAAAGGCCATCACGGGACGATGGATTGGATGGCGGAGACATTTGATCGTCGTGGTCATCCGCTCGACCTTTGGCCGGAGGCAAAATCGGCAATTATACTGGGCATGAATTACGGGCCTGAAACTGACCCGCTGCTGACATTGTCTGAAAAAAGCAAAGCGACGATTTCGGTCTATGCCCGCAACCGGGATTATCATGACATCATCAAAGGCCGCCTGAAAGAGATTGCCGGGTTGATTGCGCGCGATACGGGCGAAGATGTGAAGGTCTTTATTGATACGGCGCCCCTGATGGAAAAGCCGCTCGCCATGGCGGCTGGCTTGGGCTGGCAGGGGAAGCACACTAATCTGGTAAGCCGGGAATATGGATCCTGGCTGTTTATCGGCACGATCTTAAGCGCCGCTCAGTTTAAACCCACTCCGCCTGAAATCGATCATTGCGGCACCTGCCGCGCCTGTCTGGATATTTGCCCGACAGATGCGTTCCCAAGCGCCTATGAGCTCGATGCCCGGCGCTGCATTTCCTATCTGACTATCGAACATGCGGGCCCCGTGGAAGAAAGCCTGCGCGAGGCCATGGGCAACCGGATTTATGGCTGTGATGATTGCCTGGCCGTTTGTCCCTGGAATAAATTCGCAGAGACAGCGCAGGAAATAAAATTACAGGCACGAGACGATTTAAACGCCCCTGATCTGGCGGCATTGGCACAATTAGGGGAGGCGGGCTTTCGGCAGAAATTTTCAGGCTCCCCGATTAAACGCATTGGCTGGCACAGATTTTTACGTAACGTGCTTTATGCCATTGGAAACAGTGATGATCCGGATTTGAAACCCATCGCTGAGACATATCTTATGCATTGCGATCCGATTATATGCGATGCCGCTCACTGGGCGGCGACGCGCTTGTCCTTGCCATAGGGCGGTATCTCTGCCTTAATGTGGTCGTTGGGACAGATGATTGGGCTGGGGGATGCATGCAACAAACCGGGATCAGGCTTGCGCGGGCATCTGACCGCCGCAGACGGCCTTTTTTGATTATATCTATTGTGCTTGGGATGATGGTATTTGCCTGGTGCTTGATACAAACGATAAGCGGCACATTGATGAGCATAACGGCGGCGGTTGCTGCGGTGAGTTTTTTCGTGTCAGGCCTGCGGGTGATGGCCATAATGACACCCAAGCCTGCGTCTTTCATCCCCTTAAAAGATGATGAGGCGTTGCCGGATTACACGATTTTGCTGCCGCTCTTTCGCGAGGCCAATATGGTTCAAACCTTGATGAAGGCGCTGGATCATGTGGATTATCCGGCGGATAA
This sequence comes from Hellea sp., assembly GCA_020631215.1. Taxonomy (GTDB): domain Bacteria; phylum Pseudomonadota; class Alphaproteobacteria; order Caulobacterales; family Maricaulaceae; genus Litorimonas. Next base: position 101,009 of record JAHDHS010000006.1, read on the forward strand.
ATTGCAATGCCTGTTGATTTGCGAAGAGGTTGATCCTGATACCATTCAAGCCGTGCGCCAAGAACTGCGCCGGCCATTCGAATTAATTATCGTGCCTAAGGGAAAGCCCCAAACCAAACCGCGGGCGCTAAACCATGCCATGCAATTTGCGCGCGGGCGGTTGATTACGATTTATGACGCCGAGGACCGGCCGCACCCTTTGCAATTGCGTCAGGCCGCCGCCGCCTTTGCCGCGCGGCCGGACTGGCAGGCCCTGCAAGCGCCGCTGGATTATTTCAACAGTGATGAAACATGGCTGACACGGCAATTCGCTCTGGAATATGCTGCTTTGTTTCATGTCTGGGTGCCGTTTCTGTCACGGCTCGGTCTGCCATTTCCGCTGGGCGGGACATCCAACCATATGCGCCGTGACGCCTTGGAAAACATTGGCGGGTGGGATGCCTATAACGTCACCGAAGACGCGGATCTTAGCTTTCGTCTCGCAGCCCATGGCGGGCAGATCGGCTATATTGATTTGCCAACGGATGAAGAAGCCGTCTCCACTCTGAAGCCTTGGCGATTGCAACGTTCCCGCTGGATCAAAGGGTATTTGCAAAGCTGGGATATACATATGAGCGCTCCGCTGCGGCCCGGGGGCATAGCCGGACTTAAGCGGTTTCTGACGTTACAGCTGACGCTTGGTTTCACGCTTCTGTCTATTCTTTTTTATACGCCTACGGTATTGATTCTCACCTTATGGGGCGGCTGGTTACTGGCATCTGGGCAGCCGATCAGCGCGCCTGCGCTGTTTATCGCGGCGGGTGTGTTTTCCGTGGGGGTTGGCATGGCCGTTGGTGCGGCGGGCGCCATACGTGCGGGTAAATCCCATCTGGCCGGTTTTGCCCTGTTCATGCCAGTCTATTGGCTTTTATTGTTTCGCCCCGGTCTACGCGCGGTGAAAGAGCTGCGCGAGCGTCCTTTTTTCTGGCATAAGACGGAACATGGTGTTAGCTCCGAACGCCATCAATACCGCCCTATAGTGACCCGCGAGTCTGCCGCATATGAGCCAATCGGATGATTTAACCCTCAGCCTTATCGCCCTGCTGTTTTTAGTCGCGCTGGGCATAATCAGCTTTCGCAATCATTTTAAAACCCATGATACCATCAAACCGCACAGGCTGCCTTGGATGATAATCTGCCTGGGCGCAATTGCCACCAGCTTTATGATCGTCGTGCATATCGTCAATCTTTTGGGATTTGAGACTGGTCGGCGCTGAGGTTTCTATTAGGGACTGCTTAATCATATAATGCAAACATAGATTGCAATTGATGCTTTTGGCGTCATACGAGGCGTGCAATTGAAAGATTGCATGACCCTTTGCGGGCTGCGCCGGGTGGAGATGCCCCTCTTACCTTCGCGTAAGTCTTGATGCGGCGCAGCCTGCAGAGGATTTAGCTTCGGATATCTTGCCTCACTTGATCAATCTTTTCACATGACAGGCCGCAAAGACCATTGACCGCCCCCATCCAATCCCCTAAATCGCGGCCTTCCAATGACGTGCCCAGATGGCGGAATTGGTAGACGCGCTAGCTTCAGGTGCTAG
>JAHDHS010000028.1 GCA_020631215.1 Hellea sp.
ATATTATGGGACAGATATTAATCAGAAATCTGGATGATGATGTCATCGCCTATTATAAGGCGCGGGCTGCGGAGGCAGGCCTGTCTTTGGAGGCTTATTTACGTGAGTTTTTCACGGACCATGTGAATTTTGACGTGAAAGCCTTCTTGGGCGAAGTGGATGCCTGCCTCGCGAAAGCCGAGGGGTTTACACCACTCGATACAGAAAAGATGATCCGCCTTAATAAAGCCCAGAGAGATGATCGGGCGATTGATCAATTCAAGCTGGACAGCGGCGCAGCGTGAAGCCGATTGCTCTGTTAGATGCCAGCGTTGTAATGCAGCGGGCGCTGAGAATGTCTTTTTCAAAAGAGACCGAGCGGGTGATAACTCATTTTTCACCGCGTGTGCTTGATTTTACTTTTATTGAATGCGCGAATGCCCTGCGCAATAATGTCAGCTATGCAGGCCTTCCGAAGTCGGAAGCCGTGGCTTTATCAGCCATTATTCAGTCCAATTTCAAAAGTTTTGTTGCGAATAATTATTTGATCAAAGCGCTGGAGTTGGCGGTTCAGTTTAATCATCCGGTCTATGATGCGTTGTATATCGCCTGTGCCGGAGAAGAGAATATTCCTTTTGTGACAGCGGACAAGAAATTAGTCAAAGCCTTCAGCCAGTTGGAAGGCTTCAGCTGTCTTACGCTACAAGATTTGCCAGAGAGATTTGTATGAAAACAGTTTCCACCAATAAATCCCATCATGGGGTGCATGGCGTTTATAGCCATGAGTCCAGCGCGACCAAAACCGAGATGACATTTTCGGTGTTCATCCCCAAAGGTGACGGACCGTTTCCAGTCTTGTGGTATTTATCCGGCCTGACCTGTACTCACGCCAATGTGACCGAGAAAGGCGAGTATCGGGCGGCCTGCGCGGCGCATGGGATTATCTTTATCGCGCCGGACACGTCGCCCAGAGGGGATGATGTGCCCGATGATGAGGGCTATGATATGGGCCAAGGGGCGGGGCATTATGTTGACGCGACGCAAGAGCCTTGGGCCGAGCATTTCCAGATGAAAACTTATATCGAGGATGAGCTGCCCGCTTTGATCGCGGAGCAGTTCCCGCAGGCCGATATGTCCCGCCAAGGCATAACCGGACATTCCATGGGCGGGCATGGCGCGCTGACCATTGGGCTTCGGAATTTGGATCGCTTTAAATCCATCTCGGCCTTTGCGCCGATTGTTTCCCCGCTGAATTGCCCATGGGGCGAGAAGGCGATGAGCGGATATTTAGGCGAGGATAAATCGGCCTGGCGGGCCTATGATGCCTGCGCCCTGATCGAAGATGGCGCGCGCCCGGCTGAGCTGCTGATTGATCAAGGCCTGGATGATAATTTCCTGACCGAGCAATTAAAGCCCGAATTATTAGAGGCCGCGTGCAAGGGGACAGGCATTGACCTGACCCTGCGCCGCCAAGCGGGCTATGACCATTCCTATTATTTCATCTCGACCTTTATGGTCGATCATGTGGCGTGGCATGCTAAGCGGCTCAAAGTTTAACACTTTCTGAAACCTCATACTGTATAACGCCTCCCAAATTTTGGAGGCGTTTATGATGAAAAAAGCGAGTCTTATATTGGCCGCGGCTTTAGCGGTCATGGCCGCAGGATGCAGCCAGCAGGACATTGATCAGATGCAGGCGGAGAAGATCGAGTCCTATGATCTGACGACCAACCAAAAGCGCATCGCAGAGCTTTACCTCTCCGGCTATAAAAAAGCCGTCGGGCGCAATATGCTGAAAAGCTCGGAAATGGGTCACATTATCTGCTATGCTAAGACTGTGGACATGCCGCCGCGCTTGCGCCGTGCCCATGAGGCCTATCTGCCTGATTATATGGGTTTCGATGATGATTTTTATGGTCGTTTCAAAAAGCTCGGCATAGACGACCAAGCCGCCTATGACATGTATGAGCATTTTGAAAAAGCCTTTGATGGTTGCACTGTGTCAGGTATGTTAAAGAAACGACGCGGCTAAAGGCTTAGCTGCCTGCGCGGCTTGACAATTCGGGGCGCGGCCCCGACATCATGATTATGAGTGATAACCTCCCATCCGAGGCCCCCTCTTTGGAGGCCGCCTTTGCCCCTGAGCGAGGTGAGCTGACCACACAGCTGGGCGGGCAGTTATCCGCCGCGCAGACGGTCGGGGCCGCGCGTTCGGCGCTGGATAAGGCGGGCGTGCGTTTCGCGCGGCAGGTGAGCGACCCGCAACTACAAAAAGCCGGGCTGTGGCTGCTGGAGATGGTCAAATCTGGCGCGGGTGTGCTTGACCGCGCCACCCAGGCGGAAATTAAATATGTCGAGACCACGGCTAAGCCGTCCTTGATCGGCGCGCTGCGGCCCACCGTGTTTTACGGCGCGGCGGGGGCGCTGGCGCTGGCGGGCTTTGTTCAGGGCTCGGGTCTGGCGATATTGTCGGCGGGGGTCTTGGCGCTGCTGCACACGCTTGACCCCAGGCGGCTCTCCGCGCTGAAATCGCGCCTGCCATTTATCCCCGCGCCCAAAGCGATTGAGGATCAAAGCGGGCGGCGCTTTATCGCCGAGGCGCAATTGGTCACCGATGCCAATGGCTTTGTCGGTCAATTAACCGACGCGCTGAAAACGGCGGATCACATCCTGCTCCGTCTTGCTGCGCCGGAGGATGAAGCGAGCTGGACGGATGAAGCGCGTTTGACGGGGTTGCTGCAAAATTTGCTGGAGGCCGGGCAGGCGGGCGATAGCGGCTTTGCCATGGACGTCATCAATAAAGAACTCCCCAGCCTGCTTTCCGGGGAGGGCATTGAGCTGGTTGCCTATTCCCGCAAGACCAAAGATTTATTCGACACGCTGCCCGCCATGGGCGAGGGCGCGAGTGAGGAAATGGCGGCCCCTGCGATGGTCACAAAAGACGGGCGGGTCATCCGCCGCGGCCGCGTCTGGGTACGTCAATGAAGGCGATCGAATTTATCGGCTATGATCTGGGCCATGGGGAAACGGCTTTGGGCCGGGCCTATGCCAATGCGGTGCGCGAGCCGGAGATTTTGGAATTGCGCGGGCAGCGCAGCTTTGTGACCGCCGTGGCGAAAACCAAAGGCGAGATAAAAATTGGCGCAGATGCGGTCAACCTCTCCCTGCTCGATGACAAAGCGCAGGTCTGGGTGAAGTTCAAATCCCGGCAGCTCGACGCCCCCGCCGTAAAGACGCCGGTCAAATTATTCACGGGCTCCCTGATGCAGGGACTGGCCAAGGCCAAAACGATCCAAGGTCCGGGCAAAAGCCATTTCGTGATTGGCTGCCCCTCCGGTTGGAGCGAGCCTGACCGAACCGCCTATCAATCGGTATTTCAAAGCGCGGGGCTGAAACAGGTGCGCATCGTGCCGGAGTCCCGTGCGGCGCTGATGACTGCGCTGGAGCAGGGCTATCTGTCCATGGAGGATGCACGGTCTTCGGTGCTGATCATTGATATCGGCTCTTCGACGACGGATTTTACCTATTGCCATAATCTGGACGCGCAGGATGTCGGGCATAATTTCCTCGGCTCTGGATTGCTCGACCATGAGATTTTCAAACTGAATTTAGCGCGGCAAAAAGAGCGCAAAAAGATCGAACAATTAATTGCCAAATATCCGCATTATCAACCGATCATGGAATATTGGTGCCGGGAGGCAAAAGAAGCCTATTTCACCGGCGAAGATGTGCCGGTCGAGATTTTAAAACGCCTGCCGATCGGGCGCGGCGTGCTCTTTGATATTCGCATGGACAAAGCGGATGCCGCCAAAGTGCTCGGCACAAAACTGGACGCGCTGCATGGCTATAGCTGGGCCGGGGCGTTTGATTATGCGCTAACAGAGACCATTGAAAATCTGGGCGGTCGCGCGCCGGATACGGTGCTGCTGACGGGCGGGGCCTCGCGATTGCCGCTGGTATTGCCCGCCACGCAAAAGGCCTTCCCCAAAGCGCGGGTCGTGCGCGGCGCGGAGCCGGAATTTGCCATTGCCCGCGGTCTGGCCTGGCTTGGGCGCTTTGAATATCTGCATGCCAGTTTCAAATCCGAGGTTGCCAATCTCACCAGCCCGTCCGGCCGGATCACAGACCGCGCGCGGCAGGCCGCCTACCATCTTGGCGAAACGCTTTCACCTGTGCTGGTCGATGCGGTGACAGAGGAATGCGTGCTGCCCGTCTTTCGGCAATGGCGCAGCGGGGAAATCTCCACGCTGGATGAGGTCGAGGCGGATTTAAATGAACGCGTGAAAAACTGGCTGGGATCCGATGCGGCCAAGGCGGCGTTGCGCCCGGTGATTGACAGCTGGTTTGCAAATTTGCAGCGCGATATTGAAACCCTAACCGACCCGCTTTGCCGCGATCACGGTCTGCCCGCCATGGTGCTCTCGCTGGATGACAGCCAGCATGTCGCGCGGCATCTGGAGGGCCTGTCCGTGGCCGCGCCCAGTGTTGCCACGCTGGAAAGCGATACGGCGTTGGTCGGCACAACGCTCAGCGCGGTTTTAATCGGGGCCTTGCTGGCCAAAGCCAATCTCTTCGCGCCGCTCTTTTTAAATCCGCTCGGCATTGTCATTGGCGGGGCCATGGCGGGCGGGTCATATATTTACGGCAAGAAAGCCCTCTCCGGAAAATTCCGCAGCGCCAATGTCCCCAAAATGGCGCGGAAAATCCTGACCGATGGCCGCGTGCGTAGCGCCGCCAAAAAACAGCGCCCCGACATGATCACCGCCGTCACCCAAGCCTGGGAAGAGGCGGCCAGTAACCGCTTCTCGGATGAGCTGACAGATATGCTCGGCGCAGCCCTAACAGAACGCGCCGATGAACGCGCCGTGCTGTTTTTGATTTAGGCTTTACGTTTTTAATTAAAGTTACAATTTATCCTAAAAGCGGACGAAACGCGTGAGGCTTAAAACGCCCAAAGAAGTACGGTAGTTCGGTTCTAGTTAGTTCGCTAATTCGCTACAGCATCGTATTTTTTACGAGCTACGTCTATCTTCTTGAGATTATCGAGCGCCCATGTTCCTAAAGCGTTTACAGGTTCGCGAAAAGACTCACCCATTTTTGTCAGGCTATATTCGACTTTTGGCGGGATAGTCGGGTGATAGTTTCGATTTACAAGGCCATCCCGTTCGAGTTTTTTTAACGTAAGGCTGAGCATACGTTGCGAAATGCCCAAATTTCGTTTCAGTTCATTGAAACGAAGTGTTCCGTATTCGGAAAGTGATATAATTACGAGTACACTCCAGCGATCGCCGACGCGGGTTAGGACCTCATTAATGCGATCGCAATCAGGACATTTCTCTGAATTTGTCATGTGGTTACCTTTTTGTGACCGGGGCTAACAAATGTGCCTTCTTGCATCCCCAGTAAGTTCTCAATATATCTCCAGTAACAAAACTATACCAGAAATCTTTCTGTTCGACAATAGGACTAAATTATGAGCGACAAGACTTTCAGCGAGCTTCTAAACTGGCGTTACGCAACCAAGAAAATGGACCCGACCAAATCTGTCCCACAGGACAAGGTTGATGCCATTATTGAGGCCGTTCGCATGGCCCCTACCTCCAGCGGGACACAGCCTTTTAAACTTTTTGTTGTTACCAACCCAGAAGTTCAGGAACAGATAAAAGAGGCCGCTAGCGGCCAGACCCCGATAACGGATGGCTCGCATCTCTTGGTATTTGCTGCCTGGGATAATTATACCGAGGAGCGCATTGACTACGTCAAGAATTTAAACATTGAAGGTCGGGGCGATATCCCACTCATCCATCAATATTATGATAATCTGAAAGCCGGATATGTGCCTCGCGAAGCCGAAGTAAACTATGCTCACGCTGCCCGTCAGGCCTATATCGCGCTCGGCTTTGCTATGGTCGCGGCGGCATCGCTGGAAGTGGACAGTACACCCATGGAAGGGTTTGATCCGGCGAGTGTGGATCAAATTCTGGGGTTGAAAGAGAAAGGTCTGCGATCTGTCGTCCTCTTGCCTCTCGGCTATCGCGACCCAACTGGTGATTGGCTGTTGCCCATGCCAAAGGTCCGCAAATCCCGTGAAACGATGGTCACAATAATTGATTAAGCACGCATAGGGATAAAGCCATGTCATTTTTACGAAAACTCTTTAAAGCCGCGCCAACCCCGACGGCGGATGGGGCATTCAGCCCGTCGCCTTTGGCGCTCAAGCTCGCCACTTCGCCGACTACAGAGTATGATGGCGGCGTTTATGAGACGAACGTCGCCGGGCAGAATAAACGGGTGCTGATGGTCTGTACGGAAGAGCGCCATATGACCATGGCCAATGGCCAGAAATTTTCAACCGGCAATCACCCGGTGGAAATGGGCCTACCTATGCTGCATCTACTGGCAGCCGGTTTTGAAATTGATGTGGTCACACCAACGGGAGGCTCCGCCAAAATTGAAGAATGGGCTATGCCTTCCGGGGATGCGGCGGTTCAGTCCCTTTTCAAGGATTTCGCACCCAAATTGGAAAAGCCGGGCAGTCTGTCGGAGTTTGTGAAAAACGACATGGCCGAGGCTGAGGATTATGTAGCGATCTACCTACCTGGTGGCCACGGGGCTATGCTTGGGCTACCGAGCAATCATGATCTGGGTCAATTGCTGCGCTGGGCCCATGACAAAGATATTTATACTCTGGCCATCTGTCACGGCCCTGCGGCGCTGCTCGCGGCCAAAGACGATCAGGGGTTTATATATGAGGGCTATGAAATGGCCGCCTTCCCTGACGCCGTGGATAAACAAACACCCATGATTGGTTATATGCCTGGTCACATGCCCTGGAAATTTGGTGAAAAGCTCACGGAACTTGGCGTCACAATCATCAATAAAAAGGCTGACGCCACTTGTCATGTGGACCGCAAGCTCATTACCGGCGCCAGCCCGCAAGCGGCAAATGCGTTTGGCCGATTGGCTGCAACGACGTTGTTGCAACATTCGCTAACGGGATAACATCAAAAAGAGGATTTCGATTATGTAATGGAGGATTTTCCAGCCTACAGTAGTGTGCTTCTTCCTATGTCCGCTCTGCCCCAAAACAGACATAAAACATACGCAACCGCGTCTACTACTCAAGCTCTTTCCGGATGCGGACCTTCTTCTTGGCCTTGCTTTCCAGTTCCGGCACATCAATCTCGAGATCCTCGCCGCCATCCATTTCTATGACGATGCGAGTTTTGGTTTTTCCGTCTTTGACATAGGTCTCGCGGTCAATGTTCAGGTTCTTGCCCAGCCCGCCAATCATCAGGCGTCCGGCCTCTGATTTTTCACTGTCGAATTTAAAGTGACCCATTTTCTTACCGTCAAATTTAAAGACTTTGGCGCCATCGCCATCATCTTCAACTTCGAAATCCTCGGCCAGATCGGCCAACATATCGGCCAGGCCTGAAATCATCCCGCTGTCAGACAGGGCCGATTCCAGCTCCCGCCCGGCATCGCGCAGATTATCCGCAATATCATCCTTGTCGCCGCTGAATTTTTTGACGGTCATTTTCCGGTCCATTTTCTCCATGGACTTTTCCAGTTTGTCAGCGTGGCGGGATATGCGCTCTTCCATCTTTTGTGCAAATTCGCTCGCGGTCATTTCCTCATCGGAATCCGCCTTATCGGAGTCTGACTTGGCAGAGTCAGAGCCGCCGAAATACGGCCAGCTGCGTTCGGTTTTCTTTGTCTCATCCTGATCATTGTGCGGATGGGCGCTAACAAACCCGGCAGAGGCCAGTGTTAAAGACCCGGCGAGGATAAAAGTCGACAGACGTGACATAATGTTCTCCTTTGAAGATGCGGCTTAGCATAAATTCATATGGCAGGGCCGTAAACGTATGATAACAGTTCCAAGATGAACAAAAGCAGACTGGAATTTTGGCACTAATGCTCCGTGATTTGTACTTTTACCCGCTGGCGATGCTGGTGATAGGTGGCATGGTGGCCTTTGCCCTGTCTCTGTCATCCTATCAGCCGCGCAGCCTGTCCGACGTCAAAGAGGCGGGCTATGTGCTGGAAGGTGAAGATTTGACGAAATTGATCACTTCGGCGGGTACAAATTCAGAATTTGTCGGCGCGACCAATAATGCGCCCGCTTATGTGCGCATATGGACGCATATTGACCGGGATAATGTCGGGCGCTCCGCCGGGGTGTTTGCGTCGATCACAGAGGAGTATCAAAAAGCCTTTGGCGGGGAGAGCCTGCGCCTGTCCATCACGGCGCGGCCCAGCGGAAATCAGCCTCTGAAAAAATTTGAATATGGCTATTTCTCTCCGGGTGCCAATAGCACGGGCTGGCAGAAAAGAGATCTGCGCCCGGGATGGCAGGATTACGTCATTAATTTTGATCTCGATTTCCCCAAATCCAAAGGGGACATAGATTATTTCGGTATTTGGCCCGGCAATACGGGCGAGGAATTGTCGATGGATGTGTCCAAATTTCGTATAGAGGTGCTGCCGTGAAAGTGCTGCTGACAGGTGCCGCCGGATTTATCGGCTATCATGCCGCCAAGATCCTATTGGCAGAAGGGTATGAGGTCATCGGGGTCGATAATCTGAATGATTATTATGATGTGGGTTTGAAACAGGCGCGGCTGGCGGAATTAGAAAAGTTTGAAAGCTTTGATTTTCATTTCATTGATCTTGCGGACGAAAAATCCCTCTCAATTTTTCATGGGCAAGGCATCACCCATATCCTACATCTCGCGGCGCAGGCGGGGGTGCGCTACAGCCTCGATAATCCGCGCTCTTATGTACGGGCCAATGTGGCGGGGCATCTGGAAGTGCTGGAATTTGCGCGCCATTGTGAGGGGCTACAGCATCTGGCCTATGCCAGCTCGTCTTCGGTTTACGGGGAACGCGAAGGCGGGCCGTTTGCCGAAACCGATATCGTCCGTAGCCCGGCCTCGCTTTATGCGGCGACGAAAATCGGCGGTGAAATGTTGGCGGAAAGCTACGCCCGACTTTACGGCATCCCGCAAACGGGGCTGCGCTTTTTCACGGTTTACGGGCCATGGGGCCGCCCGGATATGGCCTATTTTATTTTCACGCAAAAGATTTTGGCGGGCGAACCCATAATCCTTTTTGCGCCTGATGAGATGTCCCGCGATTTCACCTATGTCGATGACATCGTCAGCGTCTTCCCCAAGATTTTACAAACGCCGCCAGACAATTCTTCAGGTGGCCATGCAGTCTATAATCTCGGCAATCACAATCCCAATAAACTCATGGAACTCGTCCGCGCGGTCGAGGCGGCTTGCGGCCGCAAAGCCGAATTAATTATCCAGGCCAAGCAAAAAGGCGATGTGTCTAAGACCTATGCCGACATAACTGCCGCGCAGCGCGACTTCGGGTTCAATCCCAAAACAAATATATCGGAAGGTATCCCGGATTTTGTGGCGTGGTATAAAACTTACACCACGATCTAAGCATTAAATCGCTTAACCATCTCCCGCGCGCCATCCCCAATCTCATCATGATCCATGGCATAGGCGAGGACGGCTTCGAAATAGCCGAGTTTTGAGCCGCAATCATAATCCTGCCCGTCATATTCATAGGCATGGAAGGTTTGGGATTGCATGAGGGTCGCCATCGCGTCGGTGAGCTGTATCTCTCCGCCTGCACCGGCTTCCTGGTCTTTGAGTATGCTCATGATTTCCGGTTGCAGGATATAGCGGCCTGTGATTTTTAGATTGGACGGGGCCTCAGCTACAGGGGGTTTTTCGACCATGCCGGACATTTCGATTAATTTGCCATTTGGCTCACCCTTGGGCGCGATAACGCCGTAAGAGCTGACGCGCTCTTTAGGCACGGCATCCACGGCGATGACATTGCCGCCGACTTTTTCATAGGCACCCACCATTTGCGCCAGACAGGACGGCTTGGATTTAATCAACACGTCTGGCAGCAGGATAGCAAAAGGGTCATTCCCGATCACATCGCGCGCGCACCAGATCGCGTGACCAAGGCCGAGCGCGCTTTGCTGCCGGACAAAACTCATCGATCCTGCCTTGGGGGTCAGAGCGTCGAGCGTTTTTGAAATGTCTGTTTTGCCTTTTTCGCGAAGCGAATATTCTAGCTCATAGGCCCGGTCGAAATAATCCTCAATCGCGCCCTTATTGCGGCCTGTTACAAAGACGAAATGCTCAATCCCCGCGGCCATGGCTTCGTCCACGACATATTGCAGGGCCGGGCGATCCACGACGGGCAGCATTTCTTTGGGGATGGTTTTGGTCGCGGGCAGGACGCGCGTGCCAAAGCCCGCCACGGGCAGAACCGCTTTGCGGATGGGTTTGATCGAGTTAGTCATGGGCCGCCTCCTATCAGAGACATATTACAAATAGGTGTATGTCGGGATGGAATTGACAAAATTACCCATCAAGTCAAGAAAGAGGCCATGGAAGAACACGCCATATCCTTTCCCATGATCCTGGCTTGGGCTGCGCCCGGCTTTGGGATATTGCTGGCGATTGAATGGTTTTTAGTGGCCAAAGGCAAAATCGGCGGGCGTTATGACACCAAGGATGCGGTGACGTCGATTACCCTTGGATTGGGTAATTTGCTGTCTGACGTCATTATGGGGTTTATGAGCCTGGCCGTGATGATGTGGTTCTGGCAGTTCCGGCTGTGGGATTTGGGCGTCAGCCTGCCGGTGATTTTGCTGTGTCTGGTGGCGCAGGATTTCATCTATTACTGGAAACACCGCGCCGCACACCGCATTCGCTGGTTCTGGACGGCGCATGTCGTCCATCACAGCAGCACAAATTACAATCTGGCGACGGCTTTGAGGCAGCCTTGGAATAATCATATTACGGGCTTTATCCTGCTCTCCACGCCGCTGGCGCTCGTTGGCTTTCACCCGTTAATGGTGGCCTTTGTCGGCGGGGTGAATTTGATCTATCAATATTGGATTCACACAGAGGCCATCGGGCGGATGCCCAAATGGTATGAGGCGATCTTTAACACGCCCTCTCATCACCGAGTTCATCACGGGACAAATCCGCAATATCTGGACGCCAATTATGCGGGTATCTGGATCATATGGGATAAGGTGTTTGGCACATTCGTCCCCGAAGATGATGAGCATCCGGTGGTCTATGGTCTGGTGAAAAACTATACGACATTCAATCCGGTAAAAGTTGCCCTATTGGAAATTATCGCCGTAATTAAAGATATCCTACAGCCGGGCGTAAGGTTTATCGACCGTCTGAAATATCTGTTCCTGCCGCCGGGATACTCCCATGACGGCTCGCGGCAATCCTCTGAGGATATCAAGGCCGATTATGTGGCCGAAAACCCGCATATGGCGGGCACGCCGGGCTTGCCGAAGCTGCCTTTAGCCGAGCCCGCTGAATAACGCGCGTTGTTTCAGGTTTAATCCTTTAGGACTTGTCACCTTCAATGACCCCTTGGCCGTCGGGCGCAGCGTGAAACGCGCCGTCTCAACTGCCGCGTAATCCTTGGAGGCAACCGTATCGACAGAGATCAGTCGGGCGGTGCCCTTGCTGCGCGTCAGCTCCAAATCCAGATAGCCTGATTGCATGGGATTATAATAGCGTACATCCGGGTTGCTCTGAGTCATCAGCAGGGCATAGTCTTCGGCAGCCGGGCCCATATAGGCTGACAGCGTGTTGGATGAAACCGATGTTGTGCCCAGTTCCACGCCCATTGACTCACCGCCTTTATCCGTCAGGTCATTGACCCAGAACTCATGGCTGTCGCCTGTCACAAAGAGTAAATCCTGCACGCTCGCGTCCTTGCGCACGCGATCATAGAATGTGTTGCGGGCTTTGGGATATCCATCCCAACTATCGGCATAGGTCGGCAAGGCATATTGAGAAAACTCAACAAAGTCCCTAACGCCGCTCCAGGCTTTTTCCATGCTGGACAGAGCGTCTTCATTGACATGAGGCGTAAGATCGGGGGAAGTGATACGTCCAATCACGACTTGATTGGCCAGCAGACGCCAAGGCTGTCCGGCTTCTTTGGAAGATTTCAGCTTATCGACAATAAAAGATGTTTGTTCCTCGCCCAACATCTCCCGGTCGCTATCCAATATATCATTAAATCTTGCCGTGCCTTTATCTTCGCGGATCATATCAAAATAATCATCAATGATTAGTGGTTCATCCCGCGCGACAAGGCGCGATTCCACTGTGATCAGAGAGAGTAGATCGCCGTAATTATAATGGCGGAAAATGGATTCTTTTGCCCGCCCGGGCTGAGGGTCACGGATGGGCATCCATTCATAATATGCCCGTAAGGCGGCCTCTTTGCGCGCGGCCCACTCGCCCTCATCGGGTTGGTGATTTTCCGCGCCGGTCCGCCAGCTATCATTACTGGTCTCATGGTCATCCCAAATCGAGATCATCGGCATCTTCGCTGTCATCGCCTGTAAGGACATATCACTGCGATATTGCGCGTGGCGCTGCCGATAATCCTCCAGCGTAACAATCTCATGGCGCGGTTCATGCAGACGGCCTTCTGTCGCGGAGAATGTGCCTTGCCGCGTATCCGCCGGATATTCGTAATAATAATCGCCCAAATGCAGCAGGGCATCAAAGTGATCCTGCCGCGCAATATGGTCATAGGGATTGAAATATCCTTGCTGCCAATTTGCGCAGGACACAACCGCAAAACGGGCGCTGTCCAAGTGACCTTCCGGCAGGGTTTTGGTCATACCAACTGGGGAGGTTTCATCGCCCAGACGAAAGCGGTAATAATAGACCTTGCCCGGATCCAGATCCTGCGCGTCAACTTTGACCGTCCAGTCCCGCGCAGCATTTGTTGTAACTGTCCCGCTGACAGAGAGGGACCCGAAATCCTGATCTTGATCCATCTCCCATATGATTTCGGCGGCCCCGGCTGTGGGCTCATTCGGCGTAATCCGTGTCCAGAGAATAATTGATCGCGATGCGGGGTCGCCGGAGGCCACACCATGCGCAAATGCGCCCTTGCGGGTTTCATGTCTGGAAGAAAAAGATTCTGGCGTCGGTGCCCCGCAGGCCGCGAGGCCCGTCCCTGCGCCTAAACCTGCCAACATGCCCCGTCTGGTGATTTTTGTATTCATGTAGGGGCCATAAGCCAAAAAACTTTGATGCACAAACCAAGAAAATTGAAATATCCGCAGGATTATGCGGCCTGATGCGTTTGTTTAACCGGAGAGATTAATTTACTTCCTCGGGAGGACACTATGAAACTCAAAAATTTGATTATAGCTTTGGCTATACCTTTTACCTTATCGGCTTGTTCTTCGGCCAGCGCGCAGAGCCCGCACTATCACAGCGCTAATTTCAAACAAAATTATGGCGGATGGGTTTTAAATCCGCGTAAATGTCCGGATTTGGTCGAAGATTGGAGAGACCGTCGCGAATCTCGCTGGGATGAAGCCTATGATCGAAATCGCCGCGATGTGATTGAAGACCGGATTGATCGGCGCGAATCCCGCAGGGATGAGGCTGTTACAATTTGCCCGGCCAGTGCATGGGAATGGCAAGGCGGTACCTATAAGAAACACTACCACCCCAAGCGCCCCGCCAAAGTAAAAGTGTTCTATAGTCATGCAAAGCGGCATCATTATCATAATAACCGTCATACGCGTGTCACAATTCAGTGGTAACAGGATAATATTAGCGCAGATCTGACATCTTTGCCCCTACCCCTGACAGTCAGATCTGCGTTCTTCTATTCTTGATTGGGACGGATGCGTCATCCCGCATAAGGAATTTAAGCGGGTTTAAGGTCATGATGCGCAATAGCTGACCTGGCTTAATATTATGGCTTGCCTCTCGCGATCTCCATATATCCGGCAGGCCCGTAATCCCGTCACGTACGCCTCGCCATGTTGGCCGCGCCCGGCCTTTTCGAAAAAGTGACCAAATCAAAAATGCGATGTTCAAAAGAATATGTGTCGGCGCGAAGAGCGCGAGCAAACCGCCCGGCATGTTTTTGACAAATGTCCAGATACGGTTGCGGGTGCCGTGATAGACTGCAAATTCCGATGCCCGCCCGGAAATGCCGCTGCTGACATGGTCGATTTTAGCCTCCGCCGACTGGATGCAGATGCCGCCATCCAGACGCAACCGAAAGCCCAGATCGACATCTTCGTGGTAGCAGAAAAACCGCTCATCAAAGCCGCCGAGCCGTATATAAGTGTCACGGTGATAAAACGCCCCGGCTCCGCATGGCGCAAAGACTTCGGCTGTTTCTAAAACATGTTCTATGTCGCCATGTTGTCCGACCGGGTGGCCATGTTTTCCGCGCCAGGCAATGCCTGAGACATGATAAAAATCCCCGACCCCGTCATATATGCCCGGTTCCAAGGCCATATATTGTGTGCTGCCGACCATGGTCACATTGGGCGCAAGGGTAGTGGCGTACAAGAGCTTTTCCAGCCAATCCACATGCGCAAAAGCGTCTGGGTTCAGCAAGGCAAGCCATTCTCCGCTGGCTTTTCGTGCCCCAAGATTATTCCCCGCTGCGAATCCAAGATTTTCACCCGCCTCAATAATCTGAAACCTATCATCCAAATCAGGCAGCGTGCCCAGCGACCCATCGGTCGATCCATTATCAACCAAAATACACTCAAAATCGGTAAAGCTCTGTAGGGCAATGGAGTCAACGCAGCGGGCCAGCCATTGGCCCCCATTATAATTGACGATGATGACGCTTATTTTTGGGATATTCGGATCCTCAGGCTGCTCTCCCGCCTTGGCTAATGTGCTTGACCGCATTTGTCACCCTTATCTCCAGCTGAAATTGCCATATAAAGAAAACGTTATGTGGTGTTGACGCCTTGTCTTTTTGTGCCTAAAGGCCCTGCAAACTCACTTAAGATTAAAGGTGCATCCCATGAGCACAAAAGATTACGTCGTTAAAGATATCAGCCTTGCCGATTACGGCCGTAAAGAGCTGGATATTGCTGAAACTGAAATGCCGGGCCTGATGTCCTGCCGCGAAGAATTTGGTCCGTCACAGCCGCTGAAAGGCGCGCGTATTGTTGGCTCGCTCCACATGACAATCCAAACAGGCGTTTTGATCGAAACCCTGACGGCTCTCGGCGCGGATGTGCGCTGGGCGTCCTGTAATATCTATTCCACACAGGATCACGCAGCGGCTGCGATTGCGGCGGCGGGTGTGCCAGTCTTTGCGGTTAAAGGGCAGTCACTGGAAGAGCATTGGGATTATTTGGATAAATCCTTCCTCTTTGAAGATGGCCCAAATATCATCCTCGATGATGGCGGTGATGCCACGCTTTATATCCTGCTGGGCGCGCGCGTTGAAAATGGCGAGCCGGAACTGATTGAAGGCGAGCCGGGCTCTGAAGAAGAAGCGGCTATTTTTGCACAGATCAAGAAACGTATGGCCGAGTCTCCGGGCTGGTTTACAAAAATGCGTGATCAGATTGTCGGTGTCTCCGAAGAGACGACAACAGGTGTTCACCGCCTTTATGAATTACAGCGTGATGGACACCTGCCATTCCCGGCCATCAATGTGAACGACTCTGTGACTAAGTCGAAATTTGACAATAAATATGGCTGTAAAGAGTCATTGGTTGACGGCATTCGCCGCGCGACGGATACCATGATGGCTGGCAAGACCGCTGTTGTTCTGGGCTATGGCGATGTGGGTAAAGGCTCTGCGGCCTCGCTTCGCGGCGCCGGTGCCCGCGTGAAGGTGACCGAAATTGACCCAATTTGTGCCTTACAGGCCGCTATGGACGGTTATGAAGTCACAACGCTGGAAGATACTGTCAAAGACGCCGATATCTTTGTCACGACGACAGGCAATAAGGACGTCATCCGCCTAGAGCATATGCGCGAAATGAAAGATATGGCGATTGTCGGCAATATCGGCCATTTCGATAATGAAATTCAGGTCGCATCTCTGAAGAACATGAAATGGACCAATATCAAAGATCAGGTTGATATGATCGAATTTCCGGGCGGAAATCGTATGATCCTTCTGTCTCAGGGCCGTCTGCTTAATCTTGGTAATGCGACGGGTCATCCGTCTTTCGTGATGTCAGCCTCTTTTACAAATCAGGTTCTGGCGCAGATCGAATTGTGGGAAGATTCCAAAGCCAAAAACAAGAAATATGAAAATGAAGTCTATATGCTGCCAAAGCATTTGGACGAGAAAGTTGCGCGCTTGCACTTGGAAAAAATCGGTGTGAAGCTGACCGAAATGTCCAAGGACCAAGCCGATTATATCGGTGTGAAGCCGGAAGGCCCTTACAAGCCTGAACATTACCGTTACTAAAATTAATCTGGTGGCCCCGATTGGGGCCGTCCTTTATTCACCACGCGCTCAATAATAATAAAAAGCCTCAAGAGCCTTAAAACTTCAGGAGTGTGCCATGGGCCGCCAAACATATTATTTTACATCTGAATCTGTTTCAGAAGGTCATCCGGACAAGGTTTCTGATCGTATTTCAGATGAAATCGTCGATCTATATTTCCGTAAATCTATCGCCGCAGGCATGTCGCCTTGGGATGTTCGCGTTGCCGCAGAAACGTTGACGACGACCAACAAGGTTGTGATTGCGGGCGAAACGCGCGGCAAGGATGTGTCTAAAGACGAAGTCGAAGCCGTGGCCCGCGCCGCGATTAAAGATATCGGCTATGAACAGTCCGGTTTCCACCATGCCCATGCGGATGTGCAGGTTCTGTTGCACGCGCAATCTGTTGATATCGCGGCGGGTGTTGATGAAGGCACAGGCACGCATAAAGAAGAAGGCGCAGGTGACCAAGGCATCATGTTTGGCTATGCCTCCACAGAGGTTGAAGGCGCGTTGATGCCGGCCCCGATTTATTACTCACATAAAATTCTGGAACGTTTGGCCGAAGTCCGTCACTCCGGCGCGGCCAAAGGTCTGGAACCTGACGCGAAATCACAGGTCTCTGTGCGCTATGAAAATGGCAAACCCGTCGGAGCGTCCGCCATCGTGCTGTCCACGCAACATGCGGATGGTTTATCTCCGGCTGATATCTCTGATATTGTCAAACCCTATATCGAAGAGGTCATTCCCGATGGATGGATCACAGATGAGACGATCTGGCATATCAATCCAACCGGTAATTTTGTGATTGGCGGCCCGGACGGAGATGCCGGTCTGACAGGCCGTAAAATTATCGTCGATACCTATGGCGGCATGGCGCCCCATGGCGGCGGCGCGTTTTCCGGTAAAGATCCAACAAAAGTTGACCGTAGTGCAGCCTATGCGTCTCGCTATCTTGCGAAGAACATTGTCGCGGCGGGCCTTGCGCCATGGTGTAACATCCAGCTCTCATATGCCATTGGTGTGGCTGAGCCGACGTCGCTTTATATTGATATGGGCGAAGAGAATGCGTCTCTGGCCGCTAAGCTGGAAACAGTCTTACCGAAATTGATGAGCCTGACCCCGCGCGGCATTCGCTCTCATCTAAA
This sequence comes from Hellea sp., assembly GCA_020631215.1. Taxonomy (GTDB): domain Bacteria; phylum Pseudomonadota; class Alphaproteobacteria; order Caulobacterales; family Maricaulaceae; genus Litorimonas. The sequence continues at coordinate 17,440 of JAHDHS010000028.1, forward strand.
TCTAAATCAGCCAATATATGCGCGCACGGCCGCTTATGGTCATTTTGGCCGCACGCCAGATGCGGATGGCGGTTTCTCTTGGGAAAAAACGGACTTGGCCGATAAAATTAAGGCGGCTCTTTAAATAAAAAGGGCGGTCTTAAAGGGCACCAAAAAGACCGCCCGCCGTCATTGGTTGGGCCGATGACGGTGCGCCCCACGTCAGATTATTAAATCGTTTTTTGCCGCCCTTCTGTGACAGTCGTCACGTTTGGGCCTTTTCATCTTTGCAGCTTGTCATGGGCTAAGCGGGCTTTTATGCTCGATCCATCATTTGACGGAGACTGGCGATGGGCTTTCTATACACGCTTATTATCGGGTTTTTCGCGGGCGTGATTGGCCGGTTTCTGATCCCCGGTAAAACTCCGCCCTCCAGCCTCATTATGACAACCATATTGGGCATGATCGGGGCTGTGCTGGCCTCTTATGTTTGTCAGTCGATGGGATGGGGCAATATGGACGAACCCGTGGGATTATTTGGCGCGGTTCTGGGCGCCATTGTTGTGCTGTTAATCTATGGCAAGCTGCGCCAAAAGTAATCAGAGCATATAGGTTTGACGTCATCACCTGATAGATTGATTTGTCTGGCGGTTATTGCCGGGGCCTTTGGCGTCAAAGCGGAAGTAAAAATCAAATCATTCACCGAAGAACCGGCGGCATGCCTGGATTACGGGCCATTGCTTGATCAGTCCGGCAAAATAATTTTAACCCCCTTATCATCCCGTCCGGTGAAAGGCGGCTTTGCCGTGATCACTGAGGAAGTGAAAACCAGAGAGCAGGCGGAAAGCCTGAAAGGGACTCAGCTATTTGTTCCGCGTCATGTTTTGCCGGAAACCGATGAGGATGATTTCTATTATGAAGACCTGATCGGTTTGGACGTTAAAACGGCCTCCGGGCAGCGGGCCGGTCAGGTGATCGCGGTTCATGAATTCGGGGCCGGGGATATGCTGGAAATCCTGCCGCCAAAGGCAGGCGGTAAGCAGCCTGCCAGCTTCTTTCATCCCTTCACCAAAGCGGCAGTCCCTAAGGTTGATTTGAGGGCGGGCCGTATCATAATCCATATTATTGAGCCGGATGATGAAAAATCAGGCGGCGCGACATCTTAACCATTCTCTCTCGTTTTTAAGGCGATTTTTCAGGAAATTCGTCTATAGTGCGCCGCAATGAGTGCTGATCCGAATATCACGACCACGCCGCCCAAGCTCATGCGGGCGATCCGCGAAGCCATGGCTGGCACAGAGTCCGTTCAGGAACGTCTGGACCGTTTCGTGGCGGCCATCAGTTCCGCCATGAAGCTGGATGTGGCGTCGATCTATCTGCTGCGTCCCGGCGCGGATTTGGAGCTTTCGGCCACGGAAGGCCTTAAAAAATCCGCGGTTCACAAGACCCGTATGAAACCGGGCGAGGGCTTGGTGGGCCATGTCGCCCTTACCGCGAGACCTCTGAACCTGGCCGATGCGCCCAGCCATCCGCTTTTCTCTTACCGTCCCGAAACCGGCGAAGATCCTTATAATTCTTTCCTGGGCGTGCCAATCTTGCGCGGGGGACGGACGCTAGGTGTTTTGGTTGTGCAGTCCAAGGCCGCCCGTATTTTCAACGAAGCCGAAGTTGAAGATATGCTGACTGTGGCGATGGTGCTGGCAGAGATTATTATTGATGATGAACGGGTCGGCGGCAAAAAGGGCAAGCTCAAAGGCATCACCCTCGCGCCCGTTAAACCTGAAACCGTTCAGGGCAAAGCCTTCGCGCCGGGCTTGATTTCCGGTCATGCCTATCTCCACGTCCCGCCCGTTCCGCCGGCCAACCTCTTGGCGGAAAATATCGCGGTTGAAGAAGCCAGACTTGAAGACGGAATTGCAAAATTACGCGCCTCAGTCGATGCCATGGTCAAAGGCGAGACGGCGGGAATTTCCCGCGCGTCCAAGGAAATTTACGAAACTTACCGCATGTTCGCCTATGACCGTAAATGGGTCGGGCGGCTGCGCGAGGCGGTCCATTCGGGCCTGACATCCGAAGCCGCCGTGGAGCGGGTGCGTAATGAACATCGTGCGCGCCTGATGAAATCCCGCGATCCTTATTTGCGGGCCCGGCTGCATGATTTGGAGGACTTGGCCAATCGTTTAATACGGGCTTTATCCGGCGAGGCTTTGGGCCCCGGCAATAAAGATATCTCCGAAGACGCGATTATTTTCGCCCGTGAAATCGGCCCGGCGGAGCTGCTGGATTATGACCGCAAACGCTTAAAAGGGATCGTGCTGGAAGAGGGCTCTGCCAGCTCTCATACGGCCATTATCTGCCGCGCGCTTGAAATTCCTCTGGTTGGCCGCGCCGACGGCGTCCTTGATTTGATTGAAACAGGCGACGAGGTTTTGCTCGACGGCGAAGAAGGCGCAGTTCACATCCGCCCCGTCGACAGCGTCATATCCGGCTTTAATCTTCGCATGAATATTCGCGGGGAAATGACCCGCGCCTATGAAGCCCTGAAATTCCAGCCTGCTGTGACATTGGACGGGCAGCACATTGCCCTGCAATTAAATGCGGGCCTGATTGTGGATTTGCCGCAATTAGAGCAATCCGGCGCAGATGGTATTGGCCTGTTCCGGACAGAGTTCCAATTCATGGTCAGCGAGTTTATGCCTAAGCTTAAGGAACAGACGGATCTTTACCGACAGGCGATTCATGCAGCAGGCACAAAGCCTGTCACTTTCAGGACGCTGGATTTGGGCGGCGATAAAATCCTGCCTTATATGGACCCCCAGCCGGAGGAAAATCCGGCCATAGGCTGGCGGGCCATTCGCATTGCGCTCGATCGTCCCGGTCTGATGCGCTATCAGCTCCGCGCTTTGGTCGCGGCCGGGGCGGGCAGGCATCTGCGCGTTATGTTCCCCATGGTCGCCACGGTGGATGAATTGATTCAGGCGCGGCAGCTTTTCAACGTCGAGGTCGAACGCGCCAGCAAATTAGGGCATGAGCTTCCGGCCAAGATCGAAGTCGGCGTCATGCTCGAAACGCCATCTTTGGCCTGGCAAGTCAATGCGGTCTGTGATCACGCCGATTTCGTCAGTGTCGGCGCGAATGATTTGATGCAGTTTTTCTTTGCCGCTGACCGGGACAATGCGCGCGTCTCTGATCGTTATGATCCGCTGCACCCCGCCTCTTTGTCAATTTTGAAATTTATCGCAGCCGGGTGCCACAGAAACAACACGCCGGTTTCCATTTGCGGCTCAATCGCGGGCCGCCCTCTCGAGGCGCTGTGTCTCGTCGCGCTGGGATATGACAGCCTGTCCATGCCTGTGACCGGAATCGGCCCCGTCAAAGCCGCTTTGTTGAAACTGGATGCAGGCAAATTGCGTGATGTCATCGATCCGCTGATCAAAGTGGACTCCCGCATGTCATCACTACGGGGCGTCATATCAGAGTTCTGCGCAGAAAACGGCATCCCCGCCTAAAACATGAGAGTTAAAATGAAACATGTCTTCGCGTTGCTTTTGGCTATGTCGGTAACCGCCTGTCAGGCTCAGGAAAAACCGCAGACAGACATAAAGACCGAACCGGAGGATAGCGCAGTTCCAACGCCGCAAAACCCGGTCAATATTTCTGTGCCGCAGGACGGACGTATCAGCCTGACGGCTGAAACGCTCCTGCCGGAAGACTCCGCCTGCGTTTTGCCGCTGCGCATCAGTAATGGCACAGACAAAGCTGTCTCCGTTTCCATGTTCGGTTTTGCCGTCACCGGCCCGGGGGACGCCGATACCGGCAATATGTTCCCGCAAGATATCCCCTCGGGCCAGTACCGCACCGCCCGCATCATTCAGATCGGCCAAAGCTGTGACGCCTTTGATACGATCACAATCAAAGACATAATGTGCCGCGAAAATAACGACCCCGAAACATCCTGCGACGTCACCTTCGAAGACAGCGATGAAATCCGTTTCGTCAATCCAAACTAGATTTTTTCTGGATATATCGGGCGGATGTCATAGGGGATGTCATCCAGATTTCCGAGTACGGTCTGAGCGGGGCCGTCCAGCGGTACATAATCATCCAAAAACGCTTTGGCTTTGTCATAATCACCATCGCCTTGCACGCGGACAACCATGCCCGTCAGGTCAGAAATATTCTGCGCGAGTTTATCAAAATCCAGCTTGAAACGTTGCTCTTCCGGCAGCCATTCTGCTGCGCCATTGCGTCTATGATAATTATATTGAAAGGCCGCGCCTTTGGCGTGGGCGGCGGTGGTGCCAAAGCGCATAGAGCGGAACTTGCCCGTGAAATAGGTCGCCAGGAATGCATCGCGTTCTGATTTATCCAGCTCCCCCCGATCCATCATATAAAGAATATTATAAGCGCCCATGACATCGGCCTTGCCTTCTTCAATGCCGGAATAAAGCTCTTTTAGTTGTGCGCTGACAGTTGTTTCTTCGCCGTCCACCGTGATCGTGCCCGGCCCCAGTGAATGGGAAAGCTCATGAAACAGTGTATTATTGCCCATCCATTTTCGGGCGGTCAATTTGGCTTGTTCTGGTACCAAGACCCGCTCGCCAATCGGGGCCAGGATACGGTCATATTTCGCGCCCAGTACATTGGACAGGATGACTTTCTTTGCGCCCTTGGCTTCACGCACGCGCTCATCATTGGGCAGGTTAAAGGCAATGGTCTGCACGCTGTTTTCATTATCACCGCCGCCATGGACTTGATCAACTACGGCTATGGGGCTCTCAAATCCCCGGGTGAAATTCTTATAGCTTTCCTCAACGGGCAGGTTCTTTTCCATATCCCGCAGCAGACCTTTATATTTATTCAAATCTGCGGAGGCCTTCGGGTCTTTGATGGTCACGAAACTCTCAAAGGCGGTTTTATAGCCAAAGAGCTGATCATCATAGACTTCATAAGGGCCGATGGCGATTTCGATCGGGCCGTCCAGATCCATCCAGGCCATCTCGCTCTCGAAATAATCATCGGACATGAAACTGTCGGCACGCAGGTTCAAGAACCGTTTCAGGCTGGCATTCTCCGACATATCCGCCGCCTCGCGGAGTAATTTCGCGGCGGGGACCAGAAACTCTTTATATTCTTCGGAATAGGGCACGGCGATGAGGCCGCCATCCGCATCTCTACGGATGACCGTATAGCCGGAGGTAAAGGCCTCTTTATCGTCCGGGTTTGCGGCGATATGGGCTTCAAATTCTTCTTTGGTCATGTCGACCGGATAAAAGCCGCCGCCCTTGGTGCATTCCATACCTTCTATAAATGAGGCGTCCCCTTCCAGCCCGTCACAGGGGCCGAAATGCAGATTAAACATGGCCAGCTGTAAATCCGTGCCCTGCGCCTGAATTTGTTTTTGCATATCCGGAAAATCCACGCCGCGCTGCCGTAGGAAGATGCTGGACAGATAATCACTGGCTTCGATTAATTTATTGACGACGGCACGTTCGGACGCAGACAGGAAAGACGTATCCGGATTCATATCGATCTTGGCGAATTTATTATATTGCCGTTCCAGATCAAACCCGCCGGCTGTTTGCAGGGTGATTTCCTTCTCCGCCGTTTTAGGCAGTTCAGCCTGAAGGTCATTCTGGCCGCAAGCGGCCAATAAAGCTGTGATAGAAATTGTGAGCAGGGCGTTACGCATAGCTTATCCTTATTTATAATATGATGTGGTATAGCGCGATCCGGCCGCGCCGTAAAACCGTCTTTGGCCGGGTTTGTAATAATGATAGAGCGGGCGCACCCCTTCGGGGCAATAATGCCCGACAAGGCTTTTACGGGTCAGGTCTTGGTTCTCTTTCGCAACTGGCGCGCCGCCATGGGCAAGGCCCGCATGCCAAAAGAGAATATCTCCTTTTTTGGCAGAGAATTTATCAGGCTTGACGCCGCGCCGCTCTGCTTCGTCTAATATCCATTGATGCCACTCTGCCAGTTGGTCTTCGCCGTCACGCGCCGCGTCATAATGTTTAAACTCACCGGAAAATAAAAACCCTTCCCATTTATGCGAGCCCGGCAGATAGATCAGCTCACCTGAGTTTGGCGTGATGTCTTCCAGCGCAATCCAGACGGCAGCGAGTTTCATGGGGGCATTCATTCGCACAAAGGCTGTGTCTTGGTGAATGGCCTGCTGTGAGCCATAATCAAAGCGCAAAGATTGCGTCAGCACGCCGGGGCGTTCAAATATGAGTTCCAAAAAACTCTTGATGGTCGGGTGCAGCAGTAAATTTCGGCTGGCATCTGAAAAGTAATAATCATCGACCAGGCGAGAGCCTGTCAGGGCTTTTTGTTTGGCCTTACTATAAAGCGTCGGTTCCGGCAGCTCAGCCGTTGTGATGAGCATGGGAACATCATCCTGCCGGGCCAAGCGGTCGACGTCTGCCATATAGGCATCAATCAAATCATGATCGATGGCCTGCGGGATGATGACATAGCCATCTGCCGACCATTTGCGGGCCAGTTTTTCCATATCCGGTGACAAGTCTTTCTGTGACAGCTTGGCTTCAAATTCGGCGTGATCCGTCCACATGCCGCCAAATTTAGAGACATATTTATCCGCCTCTCTCTTTTGCCGCCTGTAATCGGGATTGGTGGTCGCCCAATCATAAAGCCGCGCATAGAGCTTGGGCTTGTCCTGTATGGCTTCCTTGGCGGAATATATGAGCTTTCGCAGAGGCATAGGCGGTTATAGGGCAGCGGAGATTTTCGCGGCCAAAGTGTTGAGCTCATCCATATCCGCCATGCGTCCGCTGGCATGTTGGCTCATATCGATATCGGCATAGCGCGGAATGATATGGACATGGGTGTGAAAGACGGTCTGTCCGGCGGGCGCGCCGTTAAATTGTGTGATGATAATACCGTCGGGGGAGAGGGCTTTTTCGACGGCCCGCGCGATGCGCTGCACGGTTCCGAACAGGCGCCCAATATCTTTGGGGTTCACTTCTAAAAGGTTCCGGCTGGCGGCTTTGGGCACGACCAGCGTATGGCCCCGGCTTTGCGGAAAGACATCCATGAAAGACAAAATATCTTTGTCTTCATAGACTTTCACGCAAGGCATCTCCCCGCGCATAATTTTCGCGAAGACATTGTCGCTATCATACTCACCGTGCAAGCTCATGTTGGGCCTTTCCTGAAGGGCGTGTGTTGCCCCAATATTTTGATCTCATGTTCAACCGCGCGGCGCTCTTGTGTCAAGTAACTCTCGACGGCATCTCGCAGCCCGGGGTGAGAGAGATAATGCGCGCTATGCGTTGTGACGGGTTCATAACCCCGCGCGAGTTTATGTTCACCTTGCGCCCCGGCTTCGACCTTGGGCAGGCCGAGTTTAATACCTGCTGCAATGGCTTGGTAATAACAGAGCTCAAAATGCAAAAACGGCTTATGCGCCAGACAACCCCAATTGCGCCCATAAAGCGCCTCTGATCCTATGAAGTTCAGGGCCGCCGCTATGGGCGTGCCGGCCTCATAAGCGATCATGAGCAATATATCTTCGGACATGGTTTCATGAATACGGGCGAAAAATTCCCGGTTCAAATAGGGCCTGCCCCATTTTCGCGCGCCTGTATCCAGATAACATTGATAGAAAATATCCCAATGTTCAGGCTTTAAATCACCGCCTGATAATGGGTGAATGGTTATGCCGTCCTGCGCGATTCGGCGCTCACGTTTGATGGCTTTGCGTTTCTTGGAAGTAAGCGTCGCAAGGAAATCATCAAAACTCTCATAGCCGCGATTGATAAAATGAAACTGCCTATCCTCCCGCGCCAAGAATCCGATGTCTTTCAAAACCGCGCGGTCATTGTCTTTCAGAAAGGTTAGGTGCACACCGGACATACTCCACTCGGAGGCCGCCTGAACCATGGCGGAAGCGAGGGCGATCTTGGCATCTTTTGTTGCCCCCAAAAGGCGCGGCCCTGTCGCGGGCGTAAACGGGACGCTGCATTGCAGTTTGGGATAATATTGTCCGCCCGCGCGCTGCAAAGCATCCGCCCAACCATGATCAAAAACATATTCGCCTTGGCTGTGCATCTTGGCATAAAGCGGAGCGGCACCGAGCGCTTGGCCGCTTTCATCGGTCAGCCAGATATGACGCGGGGCCCAGCCGGTTTCCGCGCTGGCGCTACCGCTTTCCTCCAACGCGTTTAAAAACCGCCAAGACAGAAAAGGGTGTTTGCCGTCCGGGATAAGCCCGTCCCATTGCGCTTCATCAATATCTGAGATTTGCGTCAGGATACGGGCGGAATATTCGCTCATTTGAAGCTAGGCGATCTCCACAATTGCATCAATCTCAACTGCTGCGTCGCGGGGCAGGCTAGGGGTGGATACGGCAAAACGTGCGTGACGACCCGCATCCCCAAACACGGCTACCATGATATCGGAACAGCCATTAATGACCATGGGGATATCGGCCTGCATCGCCTTGGGGGCGGCCTGCACAAATCCGCCGAGTTTTACGATGCGTTTCACACGGGACAGATCTCCGCCACAAGCGGTCTTCATATGCGCAATTAAGTTCAGCGCCGACAATTTAGCGGCCGCTTGACCCTGTTCAACGGTCAGGTCTTCCCCCAAGCGGCCACCAATTAAATTATCTCCGATTTTGGAAATTTGGCCGGAGATGAACACCAAATTGCCACTGATGACATAAGGGACATAATTTGCGACGGGGGCGGCGGGCTCTGGCAGGGTCAGGCCAAGGGCCTCTAATTGTTCTTCTGGTGATGGCATAGTTCTAACTTTCTAGGGCCTAACTTTCTTGATTATATTCGGCAACAAAGATAGCGTTTATAATTATGACTGACCAGCCCGAAATTTATCCCATGCCTGCGCCGAAGCCTAATTTGACAGAGTTTCTGCGCCGCCGCCGTTCCAATCTGGCCAAAGTCATGGACGGGGACGGGCAGGGGCCAAGCGCGGCGCAATTAAAAGAGCTTTTGACAATAGCCGGCCGCGTGCCGGATCACCGCAAATTATCGCCTTGGCGCTTTATCACCTTTCAGGGTCAGGCGCGGGCTGATTTTGGGCAGCACATAGCCACGGCCTTTATGGCGGCATATCCCGAAATGCCGCATGACCGCTCCATCTTTGAGGGGCAACGCCTGATGCGCGCCCCGCTGGTCGTGGCGGTGATCAGCAGCCCTGTCGAGTGCCCGCGCGGCACGCCGGAATGGGAACAGGTTCTCTCGGCCGGGGCGGTGTGTTTTAATCTCTGCATCGCGGCGCAATCCATGGGCTTTGGCGCGCAATGGCTGACCGAATGGTATGCCTATGACACCTCGGTTCAGAAGGCCTTGGGCCTGTCAAAGACCGAAAAAGTGGCAGGCTTTATCTATATCGGCCCGGTAACGCAGGCCCCGTCAGAACGCGCCCGCCCGGATATAGGCGCATTGACCCATGCATGGACAGATAAGCCCTCTGCATAAACGGGGCTGGAATATTAACGCTTTGTCTGTATGAGGGCCTCATGAGCCAAAGAACCAAGAAAACCGCCCCGGATGAAAGCCTGACAGCCCCGCGTGACAATAGCGCGCGATTACTCAGCTTTGTCACAGACACAGCCCCCGAAGCGGGCAGCGCGACCGAACTTGCGTCCGGCGTTTACTGGCTGCGATTCCCGCTGCCCATGGCCGGACTGGATCATATCAATCTCTGGGCGATTGAGGACGGCGATGGCTGGGTCATTGTTGATACAGGCATTGGCACTCTGGAGAGCAAGAAAATCTGGGAGACACATTTCGAAGGCCTGTTAGGCGGGCGTCCGGTCAACCGCGTGATTTGCACCCATCTTCACCCGGATCATACGGGCCTCGCCGGATGGATTTGCCGGAAATATGGCGCGCCGCTTTTGATGACGCGCGGGGAATATTTCCTCTGCCGATTAATGGCGGCGGATACGGGCAAACCTGCCCCGCAAGAGGGGATTAAATTTTATAAGAAATCCGGCCTGTCCCCCGAACAAATTGAAATTTACAAATCCCGCTTTGGCGGGTTTGGCAAGGCGATCACGCCTCTGCCGCAAAGCTATGACCGCCTGACAGATGGTGAGCTTGGTATGATCGGCGGGCGTGAATGGCGCGTGATTATCGGTAGCGGCCACAGCCCCGAACACGCCTGTCTTTATTGTCCTGAATTGGGTGTCTGCCTGACGGGGGATCAACTGCTGCCCAATATCAGCTCCAATGTCTCGGTCTGGCCGACCGAGCCGGAGTCTAATCCGCTCGAAGACTGGATCAATTCCTGCCACAAGCTGAAAGAAGAATTGCCCGAAGACACGCTGATCGGCCCGGCCCATGGCATTCCGTTTCGCGGGGCACATCGGCGGCTGAATAAGCTGATCGAACATCACGAAAAGGCGCTGGACAGGCTGGCGGAACATTGCCGGACGCCGCGTCTCGCGACCGGAGTTTATTCCGTGCTCTTCCGCCGCGAAATCAATGATAAGAACCGCCTCATGGCCGTGGGCGAATCTGTGGCTCATCTAAATTGCCTCAAAGGCCGGGGCATTGTCTCGCGCCGCCTCAATGATGCCGGGCAGTTTACCTATAAGACGCGCAGTTCTTACGCTAAGCCTTGAGGAAAAATTCATAGGCGAGATTGGCTGTTTCCTTAGCCATAGGATAGCCGGTTTTTGACAGGCTTTCCTCCAGCGCCTCGCGATCACCTTTGGGGATTTGGAAACCGCAGAGCACATGTCCGGTGGAATGGCCGTGATTGCGGTAATGGAACAGGCTGATATTCCAGCGTGCATCCAGATTGATCAGAAAATCGGTCAGCGCGCCGGGCCGCTCTGGGAATTCAAACCGGTAAATAACCTCGTCAATATTTTGGCTGCCGCGTCCACCAACCATATGGCGGAGGTGACGTTTGGCGAGACGGTCTTCGGACAAATCCGCGACAGAAATATCCTGTTCGGCCATGGACTGAATAATCGCGTCGCGTTCTTCTGCCTGCCGGATTTTCACCCCGACCAGCACATGGGCGTCTTCGGTTTCGGCGTAACGGTAATTAAATTCTGTCACGGCCCGATTGCCCAGCGCACGGCAGAAATTCAGAAACGCGCCGGGCCGCTCGGGGATGGTGGCGGCGAACAGCATTTCTTCGCCCGCGCCCAGCTCCGCGCGTTCGACAATATGCCCGATCCGGTCAAAATTCACATTCGCGCCAGAAATGGTGACGACGCAATCGCCTTTCGGGGCTTGGTCATTGCGCGCATGTTTGATTAATCCCGCCAGAGCCAAAGCGCCCGCTGGTTCAACCACAGTCCGCGTTGCCTCAAACACGTCTTTGACCGCCGCGCAGATTTCATCATTGGTCACAGTGATCACGTCGTCCACGACCGATTTCGAGATTTCCAATGTGTTCTGGCCGATTAATTTTACGGCCACGCCATCGGCGAAACTGTCGACATGGTTCAGCGGTGTCGGTTCT
>JAHDHS010000029.1 GCA_020631215.1 Hellea sp.
TCCGCGAAGGCGGACGCACAGTCGGCGCCGGTGTCGTCTCAAAAATCGTTGAGTAAGCAAAGGTGACATAGCGGGCCGAATAACCGGCCCGCAGCCCAAAGGATTAGGGGTATAGCTCAGTTGGTAGAGCACTGGATTCCAAATCCAGGTGTCGAGGGTTCGAGTCCTTCTGCCCCTGCCACCCCTTAAAAAGGGCAAAACAAGTAACGACGCGGACCCGTTTTGTGGCCCGCGTTTTCGAGTTTAGATGAGAAGATAAGATATGGCCAAAGGTGATCCCGTAAAAGCCACATCCGGCGACAAGGTCAGCCCTGTCAAATATGTCGGACAGGTCCGTCAGGAGGCCCGCAAGGTTGTCTGGCCGACATGGCGTGAGACTTTGACTACGACGGTTCTGGTGATGATTATGGTGATCTTGATGGGTATCTTCTTCTTCGTGGTTGATTGGGCGCTCGCCAATATTGTGCGGTTTGTCCTCGGATTTGGAGCTTAGCATGGCGGCTAGATGGTATATCGTTCAGGCCTACTCCAATTTTGAAAAGCGTGTGGCCGAGACCTTGGCGCGTGATGCGGCTGAAAAAGGTCTTGATCACCTGTTCGAAGAGATTTTAGTGCCGACGGAAAATGTCGTTGAGGTTCGCAAAGGGCGTAAAGTCGAGAGCGAGCGCAAATTCTTTCCCGGCTATGTGCTGGTCAAGGTTGATTTGACGGATGAGGCTTATCACCTAGTCAAAAATACGCCCAAAGTGACAGGCTTTTTGGGTTCAGCTAATAAACCGATGCCCGTTTCTGACGCAGAAGTCGCCCGTATTGTTGGTCAAATTCAAGAGGGTGTGGACAGTCCGCGTCCGATGATCACATTCGATATTGGCGAAACAATCAAGGTGATTGACGGACCGTTTCAAAGCTTTAACGGCACGGTTGAGAGCGTGGATGAAGAGAATGCGCGCTTAAAAGTACTGATCAACATCTTCGGGCAGGGCACACCTGTCGAATTGAATTATACTCAGGTTGAAAAACAGAGCTGAGTCTAATCGTTTGTGGGAGGCGCGGCTTAAGTCCAGCTAAGCCAGACCACGAGCACCACATAGTCATCCGGATGGTCTGGATGGCGCATAAAGTAAACACTTTAAGGAGTGGAACATGGCAAAGAAGATTGACGGCTATATTAAGCTGACAATTCCAGCCGGGTCAGCGAACCCATCTCCGCCTCTCGGGCCTGCATTGGGTCAGCGCGGCGTTAATATTATGGAATTTTCCAAAGCGTTTAACGCCAAGACAGAGGAAATGGAAAAGGGTATTCCAACCCCGACGATTATCACTGTCTATGCGGATAAAAGCTTTACATTCGTCACAAAAACACCACCGGCCTCTTACTATTTGAAAAAGGCGGCAGGCAAAGGTTCCGGCGCTAATCACCCAGGCCGTGAGGTTGGCGGAACTGTGACAATGAAACAGTGCCGCGAAATTGCTGAGGCGAAAATGGCTGATTTGACAGCCAATGATCTGGATCAGGCGACCAAAATCATCGCCGGATCAGCCCGCTCTATGGGCTATGAGGTAACGGAGTAAGATCATGGCAGGTAAAAGAATGAAAGCGGCGAATGCCGCCTTTGACAAGAATGTCGATTATAGCGTCAAAGATGCGGTGAAGATCGTAAAGGATAATGCCAAGGCCAAATTTGACGAGACAGTCGAAGTGGCCATCAATCTGGGTGTTGATCCACGCCACGCTGACCAAATGGTACGCGGTGTGTGTAATCTACCAAACGGAACTGGCCGCTCTGTGCGCGTGGCAGTTTTTGCCAAGGACGCAAAAGCGGAAGAGGCGAAAAAAGCTGGTGCGGATGTTGTTGGCGCTGAAGATTTGGCTGAGCAAATTCAAAAGGGCGACATGCCATTTGAAAAAGTCATCGCCACACCAGATATGATGCCGCTTGTCGGTCGCCTGGGTAAGGTTCTGGGTCCGAAGGGCATGATGCCAAACCCTAAGGTTGGCACAGTGACAATGGATGTTGCTAAGGCGGTTGCCGACTCCAAAGGCGGCGCGGTTGAATTCCGTGTTGAAAAAGCCGGAATCATTCACGCAGGCGTTGGTAAAGCCAGCTTTGGTCAAGACAAATTGGAAGAAAACGTCAATGCGTTTTTGACGGATATCCAAAAGGCCCGCCCATCCGGCGCTAAAGGCACATTTGTCAAGAAAATCACGCTGAGCTCAACCATGGGCCCGGGCGTGAAAATCGACACCAATGAGGTGTCAACTTAAGAGATTTGGGCGGCGAGATAATCGTCGCCTGATATCACGGATGTTTTGGCATTCGTGATCTGTCCAAGACTACCGGGGCTCGCAATTTGGCGGGCTTAATATCCGGTACAGACAGAGCAAAAACTGATTTTCTCACTTTGGGTGGGCTGATCAGTTCGAGCCCTGGGACAGTAACTCGCTTGCGAGCCTTTCTTGGGCCCGCGAGCACTTGGAAGGCCTTCGCATGGTGTGAAGGTCATTAACAGGGAGACCGCAAAATGGACCGTACTCAAAAAGAGGAAGCCGTTAAGAATCTCACAGAGATTTTTGATGGTGCAGGATCCGTGGTTATGGCTGAGTATTCAGGTATGACCGTTGCGGAAATGGAAGATCTGCGCGCGAAACTTCGTGAGAAGGGCGCAACGATCCGTGTTGTTAAAAACCGCTTGGCGAAAATCGCTTTGAAAGGACAACCTTTCGAAGCTGCTGGTGAAATGTTCACTGGTCCCGTGGCAATTGCCTGGGCCGAAGACATGATCAGCGCGCCAAAGGTGGCTGTGGATTTTGCCAAAGAGAATGATGCATTCTCTATCATCGGTGGGTTCATGGGCGAGGAAGTATTCGATACAGCAGGTATCGAAGGCCTCTCCAAGCTACCATCCCGCGAAGAACTTATTGGCATGGCAGCGCAACGTCTGCTGGGTCAAGCTTCGCAGGTTGCACAGCGTCTGATGTCACAAGGGTCTGCATTGTCAGGCGCTATCAAAGTGATCGAAGAAAAAGCTACGGCATAACAACTCTCATTCTCGCAAATATCGAACTGATTGAAACTAAAGGAAACTAAAATGGCTGATGTAAAAAAGCTAGCTGATGAGCTGATGGGTCTAACCATCCTCGAAGCAAAAGAACTCAATGACATTCTCGAAGAAAACGGCATCAAAGCCGCGGCTGCAGTTGCAGTTGCCGGCCCGGCTGGCGGCGGCGACGCTGGCGGCGCAGCTGCTGAAAAAGACGAGTTTGACGTTATCCTCGCCTCTTTCGGTGGCAACAAAATCGCTGTCATCAAAGAAGTTCGCGGCATCACAGGTCTCGGCCTGAAAGAAGCCAAAGAGCTGGTCGAAGGTGCACCAAAACCTGTCAAGGAAGGTGCTCCAAAAGCCGAGGCCGAAGAAATCAAAGAGAAACTCGAAGCGGCTGGTGCCACTGTCGAGCTGAAATAGTCTCTGATGATATTGCCGGTGAGGGCCTTTGCTCTCGCCGGTTCCTCATCCGCGCCAAGAGGTAAAACGGGCGCAAGCTGTCGAGGTCAGTCTAAAAACCTCCAAAATTTCACGAGCCTGCCGGGACTGCAGCCCGAAAGGCTCATAAAAAAAGGTGTCTTAAATGTCGCTGACTTTTACTGGCAAGAAACGTATCCGCAAAAGCTTTGGCCGTATCCCTGAAGTTGTCCGGATGCCTAATCTGATCGAAGTTCAAAAAAGCTCTTATGATCAGTTTCTCCAAAAATCTATCCCGCTTGAAGATCGTGGTTCAGATGAAGGTATGAACGGGGTCTTTAATTCCGTTTTTCCGGTTCGGGACTTCTCTGACCGGGCGGTTCTGGAATATGTCTCTTTCGTCTTTGAGCCTCCGAAATTTGACGAAGAAGAATGTCAGCAACGCGACATCACCTATGCCGCACCATTAAAAGTCAAAATGCGTTTAGTCGTCTTTGATATCGACGATGATACAGGCGCGAAGTCAGTCAAAGACATCAAGGAACAAGATGTCTATATGGGCGACATACCTTTGATGACTGATAAAGGCACGTTTATTGTTAACGGCACAGAGCGCGTGATTGTGTCTCAAATGCACCGTTCACCAGGCGTATTCTTTGACCATGACAAAGGTAAAGGTCACAGCTCTGGCAAATTCCTGTTCTCAGCCCGGATTATTCCCTATCGTGGTTCCTGGCTGGATTTCGAATTTGATGCCAAGGATATTCTACATGCCCGGATTGACCGCCGCCGGAAGCTGCCTGCGACAACAATCCTCTATGCGCTGGGCATGTCCCGCGAAGATATTCTGCAGGAATATTACGAAGCGATTGAGTTTAAGCGTGACAAGAAAAAGTCAGGTTGGACACGTCCGTTTAATGCCGAAGAATATCGCGGCGCCAAATTGCTGCGGTCATTGGTGGATGCTCAAACGGGCGAAGAAGTCGCTATGGCGGGCCGCAAGCTAACCAAGCGCGGCGCGACTAAGCTGGCGGAGAATGGCCTGAAAACAATCCTGATTTCAGATGAGGAAATGGCCGAGCGTTTCGTCGCCGAAGACATTGTTAATCTGCAAACAGGTCAGATTTACGCCGAAGCCGGTGACGAGCTGTCCGAAGAGATTATGGAGCAGATCAATGAGGCCGAGATCAAAGAAATCTCTGTCCTGAATATCGACCATGTAAATGTCGGCCCATACATCCGCAATACACTCGCGGCTGATAAAAATGACAGCCGAGAAGGCGCTTTGGTTGATATCTACCGCGTGATGCGTCCGGGCGAGCCGCCCACAGCTGAAGCCGCAGAAGATCTGTTTAACTCTCTGTTCTTTGACGGAGAGCGTTATGATCTGTCCGCCGTTGGTAGGGTGAAAATGAACTTGCGTATGGATTTGGATTGTTCCGATGAAATCCGCGTTTTGCGCAAAGAAGACATTCTGGCGGTGGTTGATACTCTGGTGAAATTGAAAGACGGCATCGGCCAGGTTGATGATATTGATAACCTCGGCAATCGCCGCGTCCGCTCTGTGGGTGAGTTGATGCAGAACCAATATCGCATCGGTTTGCTGCGCATGGAGCGCGCCATCAAAGAGCGAATGCAGTCTGTCGATATTGAAACCGTCATGCCGCATGATTTGATCAACGCTAAACCGGCGGCAGCCGTTGTGCGCGAGTTCTTTGGCTCATCCCAGCTGTCACAATTTATGGACCAGACAAACCCGCTCTCAGAGATTACGCATAAGCGCCGCCTCTCTGCGCTTGGGCCGGGTGGTTTGACCCGCGAACGCGCTGGCTTTGAAGTCCGTGACGTTCACCCAACCCATTATGGCCGCATCTGTCCGATTGAAACGCCCGAAGGGCCGAATATCGGCTTGATCAACTCCCTGGCCACACATGCCCGCGTGAATAAATACGGCTTTATCGAAAGCCCGTATCGCAAGGTTGTCGATGGCAAGTTAAAAGACGAAGTCGTTTATCTGTCTGCAATGGAAGAGGCCCGCTATTCCGTGGCTCAGGCCAATGCTGAGATCGACGATAAGGGCGAGCTCGCCTCTGATTTCGTGACCTGCCGCGTCAATGGCGATGTAACATTGGTTGCAAAGGAAAATGTGGACTTCATCGACGTCTCTCCGAAGCAGTTGGTTTCTGTTGCGGCGGCGCTTATTCCGTTCCTGGAAAATGATGACGCCAATCGTGCGTTGATGGGATCAAACATGATGCGTCAGGCTGTCCCATTGCTGAAGGCCGAAGCACCTTTGGTCGGAACAGGTATGGAGTCTGTTGTGGCTTTGGACTCCGGCGCGACGGTTGCGGCCAAGCGCGACGGCGTGGTCGAGCAAGTTGATGCAAAACGTATTGTTGTTCGGGCGACTAAGGAAACTGATCTGAAAAAGTCCGGGGTTGATATTTACAATCTGCTGAAATTCCAGCGCTCCAACCAATCGACCTGCATTAACCAGCGTCCGCTGGTTAAAGTCGGCGACGAGGTCAAGGCCGGCGATATCATTGCCGATGGTCCGTCAACAGATTTGGGCGAACTGGCCTTGGGTAAAAACGTTCTTGTGGCTTTCATGCCGTGGAACGGGTTTAACTTTGAGGACTCGATCCTGATTTCAGAACGTATTGTGCGCGATGATGTTTACACATCGCTGCATATCGAAGAGTTCTCTGTCATGGCCCGCGACACGAAGCTGGGGCCGGAAGAGATCACACGTGATATCCCAAATATTGGTGAAGAAGTTCTGCGCAATCTGGACGAGGCCGGTATTGTTGCCGTTGGCGCCGAAGTCCATGCGGGCGATATTCTGGTTGGTAAGGTAACGCCGAAAGGCGAGAGCCCTATGACGCCGGAAGAAAAGCTGCTCCGCGCGATCTTTGGTGAAAAAGCGTCTGATGTTCGTGACACATCTTTGAAGCTGCCTCCGGGCGCATCCGGGACAGTCGTTGAAGTTCGCGTCTTTAACCGCCACGGCGTGGACAAAGACGAGCGCGCAATGCAGATCGAGCGCGAGGAAATCGAATTCCTTGGCAAAGACCGCGATGATGAACTTTCCATTCTGGAACGGTCAATCTACGCCTCTGTCAAGAAAACCCTGATGGGTAAGAAGGCTGTTTCCGGCCCGCGCGGCTTTAAGAAAGGTCCTGTGACCGAAGAAACACTCAATGACATTCCGCGTTCTGATTGGTGGCGCATCGGCATTGACGATGAGAAAGCCATTGGCGAGTTGGAAGCGCTTAAAGAGCAATATGACAGCTCCAAGGCGCGTCTCGACGCCCGTTTCGAGGACAAGGTCGACAAGCTGCAGCGCGGTGATGAACTGCCGCCCGGCGTGATGAAGATGGTCAAAGTCTTTGTCGCCGTGAAACGTAAATTGCAGCCCGGCGATAAAATGGCCGGACGTCACGGAAACAAGGGTGTGATCTCTAAGATTAACCCGCTCGAAGATATGCCATATCTGGAAGACGGCACGCCAGTTGATATCGTTCTGAACCCACTGGGCGTTCCATCACGGATGAATGTCGGACAAATTCTGGAAACCCATTTGGGTTGGGCTTGTGCCGGTGTTGGTAAGATGATTGACAGTGCGCTGGAAAATTATCACGCCGAAGGCGACATGGCAGGTCTAAAAGATACCATCGCCCATGTTTACGGTGAAGATGAGCAGTTGCCACGTAAGAACGATGAAATCATCGAACTGGCCGGGAACGTCACACGCGGTGTGCCGATTGCGACGCCTGTCTTTGATGGGGCTCGCGAGCCGGATATTGTCAAGATGCTGGAAAAAGCTGGTCTGACATCTTCAGGGCAGGTCTATTTGTCTGATGGCCGTACGGGTGAGAAATTCATTCGCCCTGTGACGGTTGGTTATAAATACCTTCTGAAACTGCATCACTTGGTCGATGACAAAATCCATGCCCGCTCTATCGGGCCATACTCACTCGTTACACAGCAACCTCTGGGCGGTAAAGCCCAGTTCGGCGGACAGCGCTTTGGTGAGATGGAAGTCTGGGCGCTTGAAGCTTACGGCGCGGCCTATACGCTGCAGGAAATGCTCACCGTTAAATCTGATGACGTGGCGGGCCGCACGAAAGTCTATGAGAGCATTGTTCGCGGTGATGACGCGTTCGAAGCCGGTATTCCGGAGAGTTTCAACGTGTTGGTCAAAGAGATCAGGTCGTTGGGTCTGAACATCGAACTGACGAATGGGTAATTTGGGGCAGGACTGTTGACAGCCCTGTTACCCTGCAAGAAAAATTTCTCGAAGGTCAGGACGCTGACTTTCAAACTGAAAGGAAAATGACATGAACCAAGAGGTCATGAACATCTTCAACCCCGCGCAAGAAGGCCCGTCCTTTGACCGCATCCGTATCTCTCTGGCGAGCCCCGAAAAGATCATGTCTTGGTCATTCGGCGAGATCAAAAAACCGGAGACAATCAATTACCGGACATTTAAACCTGAAAAAGACGGCCTGTTCTGTGCCCGTATCTTTGGCCCGGTCAAAGACTACGAATGTCTGTGCGGTAAATATAAGCGCATGAAATATAAAGGCGTCGTCTGTGAAAAATGCGGCGTCGAAGTCACTGTCACCCGTGTACGCCGCGAGCGCATGGGGCATATCGAGCTGGCTGCGCCTTGTGCTCATATTTGGTTCTTGAAATCCTTGCCGTCACGGATTTCGACCATGCTGAATATGACGCTGAAAGAAGTAGAGCGCGTTCTGTATTTCGAAAGCTATGTCGTCACAGAGCCGGGTCTGACTTCTTTGGCTGAGCGTCAGATCCTGTCCGAAGAAGAATATATCGATGCGCAGGCCGAGTTCGGCGAAGACAGCTTTACTGCGGGTATTGGCGCCGAAGCCGTTCGCGAAATGTTGATTAATCTAGACCTGGAAGCCGAAGTCGAGCGTACGCGCTTTGACATGACCGAAACCGGCTCAGAGCTGAAACTTAAGAAATATCGCAAGCGTTTGAAACTGCTTGAGAGCTTCATTCAATCTGGCAACCGCCCTGAGTGGATGGTTTTAACGATCGTGCCGGTTATCCCGCCTGAGCTGCGCCCATTGGTGCCGCTGGATGGTGGCCGCTTTGCGACCTCTGATCTGAACGATCTTTATCGCCGTGTGATTAACCGGAACAACCGCTTAAAGCGCCTGATCGAATTGCGCGCGCCAGACATCATCATCCGGAACGAAAAGCGCATGTTGCAGGAATCTGTTGATGCGCTGTTTGACAATGGCCGTCGTGGCCGCGTGATTACAGGCGCGAATAAGCGCCCGTTGAAATCCATGTCCGATATGCTCAAGGGTAAGCAAGGCCGTTTCCGTCAGAATCTTCTCGGTAAGCGCGTCGACTATTCCGGACGTTCTGTGATTGTGGTCGGCCCGGAGCTGAAACTCCATGAATGCGGTCTCCCAAAGAAGATGGCTCTGGAACTGTTCAAGCCCTTTATCTATGCGCGCCTGGACGCCAAAGGCCTGTCCGGAACCGTCAAACAGTCTAAGAAACTAGTTGAGAAAGAACGCCCGGAAGTTTGGGATATTCTGGACGAGGTCATCCGCGAGCACCCGGTTCTGCTGAACCGCGCGCCGACACTTCACAGACTGGGCATCCAAGCGTTTGAACCCAAGCTGACCGAGGGTAAGGCGATCCGTCTGCATCCTCTGGTCTGTGCGGCCTTTAACGCCGATTTTGACGGTGACCAAATGGCCGTTCACGTCCCGCTGTCTATCGAGTCCCAACTCGAAGCCCGCGTGCTGATGATGTCGACTAACAATATTTTATCGCCTGCCAATGGCCGTCCGATTATTGTCCCGTCACAGGACATCGTTTTGGGTCTGTATTACATGTCCCTGATGCGTGACGGCGAAAAGGGCGAGGGCATGATATTCGCGTCTATTGAAGAAGTCGAAGCGGCTTTGGATAATAAGCTTGTCTCTCTGCATGCCAAAGTCAAAGGCCGCTTTGCCGTGGTTGATGATGAGGGCAATACGTCTTACGAAGTTGCGGATACAACACCAGGCCGCTTGAAGCTGGCCGAGTTCCTGCCCAAGCATAAACTGATTTCATATGATGTCGTCAATAAGACACTGACGAAGAAAGAAATCGGGAAGCTGATCGACATTGTTTACCGCCATGCCGGTCAAAAGGCGACGGTGATCTTTGCTGATAAAATGATGGGCCTTGGCTTCCGCGAAGCCTGTAATGCCGGTATTTCTTTCGGTAAGGATGACATGGTTATCCCAGAGTCCAAATATACGCTGGTCAATGAAACCAAGGACCTCGTTTCTGATTTCGAACAGCAATATGCAGACGGTCTGATTACCAAGGGTGAGAAATACAACAAAGTGGTCGATGCCTGGTCCAAATGTACGGACAAGGTGGCGGATGCCATGATGGATGAAGCGGCGAAAGACCGTAAATTGATCAACTCGATCTTCATGATGGCGGATTCCGGTGCGCGTGGTTCGAAGAACCAGATGAAGCAGCTTGCCGGTATGCGCGGACTTATGGCCAAGCCGTCCGGTGAAATTATCGAAACGCCGATTACCGCAAACTTTAAAGAAGGTCTGTCGGTTCTGGATTACTTTAACAGTACCCACGGTGCGCGTAAGGGTCTGGCCGATACAGCTTTGAAAACAGCTAACTCAGGTTATCTTACGCGCCGTCTGGTTGACGTCGCGCAGGACTGTATTGTGACAGAGCAGGATTGCGGCACCGATCAAGGCATCGAGCTAAAGCCAGTTGTTGATGGCGGTGAAATCGTCGTGTCTCTGGGCGAACGTGCTCTGGGCCGGACGACTGCCGAAGACATTCATGATCCGCGTAATGGCGAGCTCATGTATCCGGCGAACACTTATGTTGATGAAGACATTGCGGCAGAAATTGACGAAAGTGGTATTCAGAATATGCGGACACGCAGCCCGCTGACCTGCGAGACGGTCACGGGTATCTGCGCGACTTGTTACGGACGCGACCTGGCCCGCGGCACGAAAGTCAATATGGGCGAAGCGGTCGGCGTGATTGCCGCGCAGTCCATTGGCGAACCGGGCACGCAGCTAACCATGCGAACCTTCCATATTGGCGGAACGGCCTCTGTGTCTGACAAGTCTGTCATTGAAAGTTCAAATGAGGGTGTCATTGAATATGACGCCGCCGAAGTGATCGAAGCCGAAGGCGTTTATATCGCCAAGGCCCGTAAGCTGGAGTTCAAAATCGTCAATAAGGACGGCAAAGAGCTGGAGACTCACAAGGTTGATTACGGTTCACGCCTGTCGAAAAAGTCAGGGGACAAGGTCAAGCGCGGCGAGCGTCTGGCTGAGTGGGATCCATATGCCACGCCAATCCTGACCGAAGTTGAAGGGACAGCGCGTTTGCTTGATATTGTGGACGGTGTGTCCGCTAAGGACGAAACCGATGAAGAAACTGGTATTTCTTCGAAGGTGATCGTGGACTGGCGTGCCTCTTCCAAATCCGGCGATATTCAGCCTGTGGCTGTGATCGAAGGCAAAGATGGCGAGCCAATTAAGCTGGAGAACGGCAATATTGCCCGTTACATGCTGCCGGTTGGCGCGATCCTGTCTGTGAATGACGGAGACAAAGTCAAGCCGGGTATGGTGCTTGCGCGGATCGCCAAAGGCGGCGCGACGCAGCGCGATATTACCGGTGGTCTGCCCCGTGTGGCGGAACTCTTCGAAGCCCGCCGTCCAAAGGACGATGCGGTTATTGCAGACATTGACGGTAAGATCGAATTTACGCGTGACTACAAGAACAAGCGTAAAATCCAGATCCTGCCGGAAAATGAAGATATGGAGCCGTCTTCCTTCCTAATCGCCAAAGGCAAGCATATGCTGGTCCAGGATGGTGACAGCGTGAAGAAAGGTGACTTCATCATCGACGGTAATCCTGCTCCGCATGATATTCTGGCAATTATGGGCGTGGAAGCGCTGGCCGAATATCTGGTTGACGAAGTGCAGGGCGTTTACCGTCTGCAAGGGGTGCCGATTAATGACAAGCACATTGAGGTTATCGTTCGCCAGATGTTGCAAAAAGTCGAAGTCACAAATCCTGGCGACACAACGCTGCTGAAAAATGAGCAATTAGACAAAATCGAGTATAACAAGGTCAATGCGGCCCTGTTGGAGCGCGATAAAAATGCGACGCCTGCTGAGGCGCAGCCTGTCTTGCTCGGGATCACCAAAGCGTCACTTCAGACCCGCAGCTTTATCTCCGCGGCCTCCTTCCAGGAGACCACCCGCGTTCTGACCGAGGCGTCAGTTCAAGGTAAAGAAGATATGCTTGAAGGCCTGAAAGAGAACGTCATTGTGGGTCGTCTGATCCCGGCCGGCACCGGTGGTAACCTGCGGAAATATCAGAAGCTTGCAACGGAGCGTGATGAGGTATTCCTCGCTGAACGTGCGGCCAACGCCCCGCAGCTGGAAGAATTCCCATCTGAAATCGAAGGTGACGCTGCGGAGTAATCCGCCGAACATTATGAATATTGAAACCGTCCTCAGCAATGAGGGCGGTTTTATCGTTTTGAGAGCAGATCGACGAGTTCGGCGACCTTGGTTTCGCGCTCAGTCACATCATCACTGGCTATGGCATCAGCGAGGCAGTGATCTACATGATCTTTCAGAAGCTCGCCTTCGACTTTCTTCAAGGCTGCGCTGATGGCTTTCATCTGAATTAATATATCCACGCAGTAACGGTCATCTTCGATCATTTTTTGCAAACCACGGACCTGACCTTCGATACGGGTGAGACGCTTCAAGCTGGCGGTTCGGCGGTTCATACGATTAGTCATAGGCTTACGAAAAATTGAGTTGATAGTGGAAATAATTTATACCATAGGGGGGTATGCAGCGAATAGCAATCATATTTGCCATATATAGTTTTTTGACTGTTCAAGCCGAAGCGCGTCCGGTCTCATATCCGGATGCGTGGACTCTTATGCTGCGTAATGATGCCTATCAAAACAGTCTCCATGCTCACTACACATTCGACACAGAGCATAGCCTTGGCTTACGTCTGCGTTACGATCGGGAACAAGACTCAGTTTTCACCGGCGCGCAGCTGAACCGTTTGATGAAACGCTGGAATAAGCCAGACAGCCAAGCCAATATTTATGGCCGTATAGCGCTCGGTCATGTGGCTGATGATAAAGACAGCCATGAAATGCGCCCAAAGCGATCTGATGATGAAGGCTTGTTTCTAGGTCTATCAGGGGATTGGGAGACGCGGCGCTATTTCGTCTCCGCCAGCGCCGAATATTGGGATAATGGCCGCTTTGGTGACTTTTCCAGTCTGCATGGACGCGTGGGCATTGCGCCCTATGTCGCAAATACCGGGGCGCTGCATACATGGTTTATGATCGAGGGGCATAACCGCCCGGAGAGCCGGGATAAGCTGGGCGCAACCGCCCTAGTTCGGTTCTTCAAGGGACCCAGCCTTGTGGAACTCGGCATAGACGATCAGGGAGAACCCCTGCTAAACTACATTCACAGATTTTGACCTGAAGGAGTTTGATATGAAAATCCTGCCAACAATTCTGACCACTGCCATGCTGAGCCTTACGCCAGCTACCAGCTTCGCCAAAGACAAGAAAATGAGCGGCCCCGAAGTCGTAGAAGTCTCGGATATTTCGGTCGGGCTGTCCGGTTTGGTCTGTGATTTCTGTTCGATCGCGCTGAACAAGACGTTCAAAAAACGCGATGAGGTCAGCGGCACTTATGTGGATCTGGACACGAAAACACTGTCAATCGCCCTGACGGAAGGTGCGGATATAAGCAATGAGGATATCGTCAAACTGGTCAAAAAAGCCGGATATTCCACGACTAAGATCACGCGCAAAGACGGGTCAGAATTTACCCCCGAAAAGCCATAACATCATGAGCAAAGCCAGACTGGCCATAAGAGAAACCGCCGCGCCAACCGTGGCGCTGCTGACCAGCATTTCGACGCTGATATGCTGCACTTTACCGGCGGTGATG
Organism: Hellea sp.; assembly: GCA_020631215.1. GTDB lineage: Bacteria > Pseudomonadota > Alphaproteobacteria > Caulobacterales > Maricaulaceae > Litorimonas. The sequence continues at coordinate 13,491 of JAHDHS010000029.1, forward strand.
ATCACGCTGGGAATGGGGGCGGCGCTGTCATCTTTGACATCAAATATCCCGCAGCTTATATGGCTGTCGGAACGTAAAGCCCTCGTCTTTGGGGGTTCCTTCATATTGCTTTGTCTGGCTTGGCTTGTCAGATATCTAACCCGCAATATGCCATGCCCTGCAGATCCAGCCCAAGCCAAACTCTGTTCCCGCCTGCGATCGATTGGGGGATGGGTGCTTTATGCAGGCGTCGTCGTTTGGGCGATAGGTGCCTTTTCAGCTTTCGTGCTGCCGATGCTATTGGGATAGAGGTGAGTAAGGACTCCCAGCCAACTCAATGAATCCTGTTGTTTCTCAGATAAAAGCTATTTTTTATCAACTTTGATCGGGGGTTTTCGAAAGCCCCAAATGGCAGCGGCAGAACGGATCAGATCGGATTCGTCTTTGACATATTCCTGATCGCTGACGGAAATTGCGATCATGGCCTCATAGATATTCTCGACAAAGATGTCTTTTTCAAAACGCGAAAGCGCGCGCAGCACAGTCGTGTTTCGCCGCTTGCCGGTCAGTTTTTCAGATAATTCCGGTTCGTGCGAATTATACCAAGCGAGTAGTTCATCGGCCGTCATGGGCGGCAGGTCAAACAGTTCCAAGAGGGCTCGGGACTGCTCTATAAAGGCTTGCTTTTCCGGATCTTTGACTTTTTGGTCAATGATAACCGTAATGGCCAGCGGCATCAGAATGTCATTATGCGTGTGCTTCATGGTGGATCAATCTGCTCCCCTAATTTCACGCCCAGATCATGTGTAATCGATTATTTCTTAATTGCAAAGCGTCAGATATAGATTCGGCTCAAGGAGGATAGATTGTGAGGCTTTTGTTCTTATCCATGGTAGCTTGTCTTATGGCAGCCTGCTCCAGCACACCGGCCGGTTACGGTCCAGCTTACGGAAAGTCTGCTATCGGTTATGAAAATACACGACTGCAGCAAGACAGGTTTCGGGTTTCATATACATCGAAACATGTAAATGAGTCGCGCGACTATGCCCTTTTGAGAGCGGCGCAGATTGCAGATGCAGAAAATTATTCTCACTTCAAGATTTTTTATGCGGATACTTATGGGACAGGCGGGCGGTCTTCTGTGTCGTCGGCTGTGCGCATAGGACGAAGATTCGGCGGATATCGCGGCGGCGGCACATATGTGGATGTCAGCGCAGGTGTGCATGATGTGGCGCAGGCCTTAAAAGGGGAAAGGGTCACGGAGACAATCGAGGTGCAGCTTTTAAATCAGGGCGGGTCTGATCCTAATATTTATGAAGCAAGCAGTATTATCAAATACATACAGCCGCGTATGAAAGCGCCTTAGCCCCGATAGGATTAGACGAAGCGCACCGTAATGCGTTCCAGCCCTTCAATGCCGCCGGAGAGCTCATCCCCGACAATCACCGGGCCAACGCCTTCAGGCGTTCCGGTGTAAATCAAATCTCCGGGCTGTAGGTCCATATCCTGGCGCAACCGGTCAATGATTTCATCGACACTCCAGATCATATCGGCCAGAGCGCCGTGCTGGACGATGTCGCCATTTTTGCGCAGAACGATATGAGCTTTGGACAGATCGACATTAGTCGCAGGCGTTAGAGCCGAGCAGGGGGCTGAGCAATGAAAGTTTTTAGCCCGTGACCAAGGGCCGCCTTTGGATTTGGCATCGGCCTGAAGGTCCCGCCGCGTCAAATCAATGCCAACGCCATAACCGAAAATCCCGTCAGGCCCGATGGCAACGACCAATTCCACCTCGTAGTGCACGTTTTTGGTATTGGGCGGGTAAGGTATATTATGACCGCTATCGACCAATGTTTCCGCAGCCTTGGTGAAGAAAATGGGCTCGGAACGGGCTGCATCACCGCCCATTTCTTTGATGTGCTCGGCGTAATTTTTGCCTACGCAATATATGCGCCGGACGGGAAAGCGTTTGCTGGAACCTGCGATGGGCAGGCTGCGCGGTTCGGCTGGGGTGAAGGCAAACTCAGTCATAGGCTCTCATTGCATAAATCATGTAGTGACGCTAGATTTCGAATAAGGCGATTTGGAGGCTTTATGCGCATTGTTGATGTGCCGATTGATAAAATTTATATCCCGGCCGCGAAGCGGAAGACACTAGATGAATCCAAGGTGGAGCCTCTGGCGGAAGACATTTTGGAGAACGGTCTACAGAGTCCGATCTATGTGCGGCTTGGCAAGGATCGTTATGTCTTGCAAGAAGGGCTGCACCGATTAGAGGCTATGAAATTGCTCGGCGAGACTCTGATTGACGGACATATTGTTCAGGCCCGTAAAGCCTAATCTCTGAACAGCAAGGCTGAGGCGCCAGTTGCGAGAACGGCCCCTGTAAGCTGCCCTAAAATAAATCCGGGCACGTTTGCCGGCGCGACACCCGCAAATGTGTCCGTCAAAGACCGCGCAATCGTGATGGCCGGATTGGCGAAGCTGGTTGAGGCCGTCCACCAATAACCCGCTGTGATCGCCAGAGCGACCGCTGCGGGGACAGCTTTGGGGGCATATCGTATGGCCCCGAAAATCGCGAAGAGCAGGGTAAAGGTAGCTGCGCCTTCGGAGATGATTTTGGCAATCCCTGATCTGTCCGTTGAGGCGATTTGCATGACCGGCATTTCGAACATGATATGGGCCAGATAGGCTCCGAGCACGCAGCCTATGATTTGGATGACGATATAGGCTATCGACATCGGGGCTGTGATTTCACGCCGCAGGAAAAAGCCGAGTGTCACGGCCGGATTGAAATGCGCGCCCGATATGGGGGCGAGGGTCGCGACCAGCACCCAGAGGATGGCGCCTGTCGCCACCGTATTGCCGAGCAGCGCGACGGCGTCGTTGCCACCGCTCAGATTGGCGGCCAATATGCCAGATCCCACAACGACCGCCGTTAGTAGAAAAGACCCCAGAGCCTCTGCGAATAAGACTTTATAAGTCGTCGTTTTCTTTAATGTATCAACCAAAGCAGTCCCCAAGCTTTGAAGAATTTAAATGACCTTTACGTCAACTTCTTGAAGGGTGGGATCAAAATGACCTTTTTTCTTGTCAAAACTGACATTGATCATATCCATCACAGCTTTATAGGCGCGTTTGCGCATATCTTCGGGCACCAGCACTTCATTGGTTTCATCCCGCAGGCAGGTATACAGATTTTCAAGCGTGATGCGCTTCATATGCGGGCAAAGATTACAGGGCCGGACGAAATCCGTTTCCGGATTGGCCATGGCGACATTATCCGACATGGAACATTCCGTCAGCAGGATGACGTTTTTCGGTTTATTGTCAGAGACATAATCGCTCATCGCTTTAGTGGAGCCGGTAAAGTCTGACTCGGCGACAACTTCGGGCGGGCATTCCGGGTGGGCGAGAACGACGACGCCGGGATTTGCGGCGCGCATATCGCGCACGTCCTGCGCTGAGAAACGGGCGTGAACCTCACAGCGGCCATGCCAGGCGATGACGTCTATATCGGTTTGCTTAGCGACATTTTTGGCGAGAAACTCATCAGGCAACATGATAACTTTATCCACGCCCCATTCCCCGCAAATATGTTCGACAATCGCGACCGCATTGGAGGAGGTGCAGCAAATATCGCTCTCGGCTTTCACATCCGCGGATGTGTTGACATAGGTCACGACTGGAATGCCGGGATAGCGTTCTTTGATCAATTTAATGTCTTCGCCTGTGATGGAGGAGGCCAGCGAACAACCTGCGCGCATGGACGGGATAAGGACCCGTTTATCCGGGCAGAGGATTTTGGATGTTTCCGCCATGAAATGCACGCCGCCTTGAATAATCATCTCGGCGTCGGTTTTGGTGGCCTCAATGGCCAGACCCAAGCTATCGCCGCGATAGTCACCGACCAGCGCAAAAATATCCGGCGTCATGTAATTATGCGCCAGTACAACAGCGTTCTTTTCTTTTTTCAGCTTATTGATCGCATGGACGAGCGGGGCATAAGCAGGCCATTCAAATTTCGGAATGAAATCCGAAACTTCGTCATATAGGTGATCAACGGCGGCTTTGACTTCATCATCATAGGGCAGGTTTTCGGGCATACCGTCCAGGTCCTTGCCCGGCACGGCGCAGACGCCATTCTCAACTTCGAGTGTTTGGCCAATCCAGCGGCCATTTTCCCAATTATTGAGTTCCTTGCCCATGCGAATGCTCCTCTTGATTTGCTTGGCCTCTATATAGGGAGGCAGATCAACCAGCGCCAACTAAAATTCGCGGAAAAACATCATCCGTGTGACAATTGCGCAAACTGTTCAAGAAATAATTTCTCCGCTTCGACAACCGGCAACGGGTCAATCGTAACGTGAACCCCATCGGGCGGAGTTATGAAGTATTTATCGGCTTCTTCTACGGTGAAGCCTGCGATTTGAGTGGCTTCGAACCAGGCGCAATAGACATCACATTGTTTGATTTTTTTCTTTAGCTTGGCCGGCATTTTTGGCGGCAAGCCAAAGCGCAAATGTATGGCTTCCTCCAGCCGGGCTTCGAAGTCTTTGTAATCAACACCCAGCGCCGCCTTAAACGGGCTGATCATATCGCCAATGACATATTCGGCGGCATCATGGAGCAGGGCGGTCAGGCGCTCTTCACGTGAGGCTTTGGGGTTGAGCTGATGAAACAGGCCCTCGACGACGACGCTATGCTCGGCAACGGAAAAGGCATGATCGCCAGATGTCTGGCCGTTCCACCGTGCCACACGCGCCAGCCCCCGCGCAATGTCTTCAATTTCGACATCCAGCGGCGATGGATCGAGCAGGTCAAGGCGGCGGCCCGACAACATACGCTGCCAAGCGCGGGGAGGCTTCCTGGCCATTACAAATCCGCCCCGGCGAGCATAACGTCTATTAAGACGGCAATCTCCGGTTCGAATTTTTCCCATGGAAAGAACCGGGCGCGGCCATTGCGCGGATAGACCTGATAGCCATTGAGCAAATATTGAATATCGCCGAGGCTTTTCCAGCCCTTACGGAAATTCATTTCCCCTTGTACGGCGAAGGCTTTGTTTGTGATGAACAGGTCAGCATCTTTGAGTTTTTGATGACCATGCAGGATTTCCCCGCGCACCGGCCGATATCCCAGACTGTAAGGATCGAGTTTCGGTAAGCTGACAAAACCGCTTTCATCGCTTTCAACATCGATATAAAGCTTTGCCCTGGCTTTGGCCAAACGCCGATTCATCCACCACTGGCGTATCCAGCGGATCATGGATTAGGCGACTTTTTTGACGAAGATCGCGCCGGCGGAATAACCCGCGCCAAAAGAGCAGATCAGGCCTTTATCGCCATCTTTGAAATCTCCACTGTGTTTGTGGAATGCGATGATGGAGCCCGCCGATGATGTATTAGCATACTCATCCAGTACGACCGGGGCCTGTTCGATTTCGACGTCTTTGCCGAGCACTTTTTTGGCAATCAGAACATTCATATTCAGGTTTGCCTGATGCAACCACATGCGCTTTAGGTCATGCGGGTCAATGTCATTGGCCGCGCATTCATCTGTGATCATTTTGGCGACCATTGGCACGACTTCTTTAAAGACGCTGCGGCCATTTTGCATGAACAGCTTATCGGTCAGGCCTTTCTGCCCGCGCTCTCCATGCAAGCCGTCATCTTCGGGCGCAGTATGATTTAAAAAGCCAAAATTATTGCGGATGTTATTGGAAAACTGCGTGACGAGTTTGGAACCAATCACTTCCCAATGCTCTGCCGGGGCGATGGATTTATCCTCGAGCAAGATAGCCGTTGCCACATCACCGAAAATGAAGTGCGCGTCGCGGTCTTTAAAGTTCAGATGGGCTGTGCAGATTTCCGGATTGACCACGAGGACGGATTTGGCCTGTCCGCCGACGATCAACCCCCGCGCCGCCTCAATCCCGAATGTGGCCGATGAACAAGCAACATTCATGTCAAATGCAAAGCCGGAGGTTCCAAGGATATCCTGCACCTCCACGGCAATCGCCGGGTAGCCGCGTTGCAAGTTAGAGCAGGCGACGACGACTGCGCCGACATCTTCGGGCTTGCGGCCAGCCTTTTGAAGCGCGTCCCGCGCGGCATTAGCCGCGATTTCGGCGAGGATGGAAGGTTCCTCATTGGGACGGGCGGGAATACGCGGGGCCATGATTTCGGGGTCTAAGATTGGCGCTTTGGAAATAACGTAGCGGGATTTCACGCCGCTGGCCTTTTCGATAAATTCGGCATTGGAGTGCTCAAGTGGCAATTTCTCTCCGGCCGCAATTTCCGCTGCGTTCTCGGCGTTCCATTTATCTGCATAGGCATTATAGGCCTGCACGAGTTCATGGTTTGAAATGCTGTCTTCGGGTGTCCAAAGCCCTGTGGCACTGATAACGGCTGTCATAGTTTTCCCTTAAATTTCAGTCTTAATAGCGCCATGACTTCAATAGGGCCAGCCCTATATCCGGCGTGTGTTTTTGCAAGCTTCATAGGCATGACAATCCGTGCTGTGGTCATTTATCATCCCGACGGCTTGCATGAACGCATAGAGGATCACGGGACCAACAAATTTGAAGCCGCGTTTTTTCAAATCCTTGCTCATGGCGATGGACTCCGCGCTTTGAACGGGCGCATCTTTGAAGTCTTTCCAGCTATTCTGGATGGGTTTTCCGCCGATATAGTTCCATAAATAGTCAGAGAAATTTATGTCCTCTTCATCGCGCATCTTAATAAAGGCCTGCGCGTTGCTGATGGCCGCATTCACTTTTAACTTCGAGCGGATAATGCCGGGGTTAGAGAGCAGCCGCGCGCGATCCGCGTCGGTATAATGCGCCACTATATCGGGATCGAACCCGTCATAGGCTTTGAGCATATTATCGCGTTTGCGCAATATAGTGATCCAAGCCAGTCCGGCTTGCTGCCCGTCTTGGATGAGTTTGGAAAACAAGGCCTTGTCATCATAAATCGGGCGACCCCATTCTGTGTCATGGTAGTGGCAATAAAGCCCATCATCCGGCGGCACCCAGCCGCAACGGGGAAGGTCGGGTATGACGTCATAGCTCATTTCATGAGATCCTTTTCCGTAAGCTCTTCATAGCGGCTCTGGCCCTTACTATGGTCTCCAGTAATCCATTCCCAATCAAGGTCAAAGGCGATACGATTATCTGCCATAATGGAAAAGACAGCGCGCGCCTTACCGGCCTTCATGACCTTGTCCGTCGTTAAGCAGTGATAGAGCATATCGCCCCTTGATGTTCCACCCGCACGCTCATCCGTGAATTGTCCGATAATATGTCCTTCGCGTACATCACCGCCAAAATAATCAGCGTAAAACACCATACCATTCTGCCAGAAATGAAACCGCGTCTTGTCACTCACCACGCCGCTCTTGCTATTTTGGACGGGTACAAAGACGCGGTTATCAAGGGAAATCTTCATAACGTCATATGAACGACAAACTTGTGTTAAAGCAAGAGCTAGAGCATATTTGGATGATGTCGAAGAGATTACTATCAAGCCTGCCAGTTTTTGGCATTGTCTTTAACCTTTCAGGAATATGTGCCGCACATGATTTGCCGGCATGTGCGCAGGAGCAATCGCGTCAAATCAAAGAACGTGTGATTGAACCTGCAAGCTTTACGGATGTGCTTTCAGATAGGGTTGTGGTTTATGAGAGCACAGAATTGTTGACTATACCCGCAGAATGGGACTGGATTGATAAACCCAAAGATTATGTCCGTCCCGAATATGTTGAAGCCGAAGAGATATCTGTTACGTCTTTTGGGTGGGCCTCATCAGAAGTAGAAATTACATTTCAGCATGAGAGCCACGATATTTTGAAAAAGTTAGATGGAACTACTGTGCGTAAGGTTGTTCCTGCTATTACGAAGACAGTGCAGCGGCGATTTCAAGAACATCCCGTCGTTTATTATACCCAAAAAACAAAATTACCATTTGACCCAGATACAATGGAAACAGCCACAAAAATTCGCGTGCAAACAAAGCCAGGCTTGACGCTTCAAAGAGACGTCCAAGTCTTACCCAAATACGTCACTGATCGGTTTGATATTATTCATAAACCTATACCCCCGGTCACAAAAACTCTCACAGAGCCGAATGTTGTTGGACGCATACGGAGCCCTGCAACTCTTGAAGAATATTACGGAGTGTGTGAGTAATTTGCGTTAAAGATGCTTCTCCATGCCGATATTACAGCGGTCGTAAATCGGATGTGGGCCCCGATGATTGACGACCCAGCCATTGCGTTCATAGAGGCGCAGGGCGGCAGCGTTTTTCGTGTTCGATAAAAGGAAGAGATAATCCAGCCCCAACGCGTCCTTGGCGTAGCTTTCAATCGCACTCATGAGTTTTTGCCCAATACCGCGGCCTTGGAATTTCGGATCGACCGCCATTTTGGTCAGCTCATATCGGCCATCTTCATGTTTCTTCAGCGCGCAGGCCCCTGCAACCTCGCCGTCCATATGGACAGAGAAGACGCTATTGCCGTTCTGCGTATAAATTTCAGGCTGTGCGACCATCAATTTGTCGCTCTCCTCCAGATAGTGCAAATCCTCAATCCACGCGGCATTCAGCGCGGCAAAGCGGGGCAGGGCGCTCTCATCATTACGGCGAATTTCATATTCTGTGGTGTCCGGTTTAGGGTGTTCCATCGACAGCTCCCATAATTTCGATCCGTGCGCCATTGACCGCCGGCTCAACGTCCGAGGCTTTCCAGCGGTCCAGCCGCACCAAGGCCATGGCCATATTGCCGCGTATATGCAGGAGCTCCCCCAAAACACGCTCGCCGCCCAGGATATGGTCTTCGGGAGTGGCGTCGCCGGACAGAATAACAGAACGCATGCGTTTTTTAACCGTGGTCATACGTTTCATGCGGCTGACAACCTCCTGCCCGACAAAGCAGCCTTTCTTGAAATCCACGCCATTTATTAAGTCCATATTGGCATCGGCGGGGAAGGTGGTTTGGGTTTCGAAATCCCAATGGCTGTCCACGACGCCCAATGACAGGCGGTGCCGGTCATAATCCGCGTCTGTCTGCTCAGTGGCCAGATCATGATCCAAAATCAAGCGCCGCCCCAGTGACGGATGCCGGGGGTCGATATGGCCTGCCTCACCTTCGCCGTCCCAGATCGCGTGAACGGATAATTCTGTCTGCTCAATCGTTATCGGAGCGCGCAGGCGGTACATTTTTAATCGCTTGAACAAAGCGTCCCCAAATTTCGTGGGCGTATCGAGCAGCAAATCATCGCCGTCCTGAGTCACAAAAAAATCTGCAATGATCTTGCCTTGCGGGGTCAGCAGCGCCGCGAATGTCATGGGCGCTGTCAGGTTGTTCGTGATAAGCCGGTCGAGCCAGGCGATCACACCATCGCCGGAGAGGCGCAAAACGGTTCGGTCTAGGCGGGCGATTGGCATAGCCCTTATTTAGGGCGTGCCAACCGCCTTGTCAGGTCTAATTCCCGCAAAATTCGGGAAAATTTACCCATCAAAAGAACAGGAAGTCACCGGCATCCAGCGTGATAATGCTGCCATCATCGCTGGAAAGGGTGATGGTGTTGTTAGGGTCGCTGTTCAGGGTTAAGACAACTGTTGTTGTGCCATTGCCAGTGATTGTAAAGTCGTTGATGGACGTGGCGACGGTGGAGAAGATTTTCAAATAGTCCAGATCTTCATCCCAATCGAGTATCTGATCCTGTCCGAAATCGGCCTCAACGAAGAGGAACTGATCCCGGTCATCGCCGCCGCGCATGATATCATTGCCGGTTCCGCCCTGTAGCGTATCGCGCGCCGCATTGCCAAAGAGCGTATCATTATCCGCGCCGCCTTGCAGGAAGTCGACCGAGGCTCCGCCGACCAGAGTGTCATCCCCGCCAAAGCCGGAGAAGCGCGCTCGCGCCGCGCCCGTCTGCATGAAATCACCCGCCGTCAAAGAGCCAAAGAAACTCTCAATAGAGGCAAAGGTGTCGCCCGCCGCATCACCCCCGTGCAGGCTTTGGTCATCCAGCCGGATGGTGATTCCGGTAGTGCTGCTGCGCGCATCAAAGGCATCGCGTCCGGTGCCGCCGGAGAAGATATCCGCCCCGCCGCTATCCAGAACAAAGCGGTCATTGCCTGCCGCGCCCGTAAAGCGGTTATCCAGCTCATTCCCCCGGGTCACGAAATTCCCCGTGCCCTGGAAGTTCACGCGTTCCAGATTGTCACCAATGGTCAGGAAGAAGACATTCAACGTCGTGTTGACAATGTCATAACCTGATCCCGCTGTGCCAAGCTCAGTGATGCTGTCACCTGCGTCATCGACGAAATATGTGTCATTTCCGCTGCCGCCGGTCATGTCATCCGCGCCCAAGCCGCCATTTAGAATATCATTCTGCGTACCGCCATCCAGCGTGTCATTACCGTCGCCGCCATTGAGCACATCATTTAGCGCGCCGCCGATTAACGTGTCGTCTCCGCCGAAGCCGTCCAGTTGATTGGCGGCAGCGTTGCCTGTGATTATATCATTACCGGCCCCGCCCAGAACATTTTCAAAGTTCATGACACTGTCGGTTTCGGTATTGGCAAAGAGCGAACCGTCACCGATCAAATTCTCAACCACGCCGCCATTGGCTCCGGCTGCGGCCTGATGCAAATGGGCGGCTGTGACATCACCGACAGCTATCCCGGCTATATGGACTTGGGTCGTATAAGTGATGGATCCATCCGCTAGGAAGTTAAAGACCAGATAGGCTTCGCCAGCTGCTTCGCTCATATTGGGCGGAACTTCATTGGCACCTGAGAGGGGGCCGACCTCCATAATGACCTGACCAAAACCGTCACCATCGCGGTCATCGCGCATAATGCCATTGACCTGCCCACGCAGCTCTCCGCCGGGGAAAGTGCTGGAGTGGACATTGAAATAAATATTCCCCGCTGCTGCCGCATCAAAGACGGCTTGTGTTGTGACGCTGTCGGTCACATCAATACGCGTCTCATCGGCGCTCATCGTCTCCGCGCCCAGATCAATCACCAAATCCCGATTGTCGCCCTCATAGGACAGCGTATCATCACCATCCCCGCCATCCAGCGTATCATTGCCATAGCCGCCAAAAATGGTGTTCGTGCCGCCGCCCATCGTAATAATGTTGGCCCCAAAAGTGCCGATAACGCCCTCATTTGAGTTTGAGTTGGAAGAGCTGTCATAATTTTCAATGCTAATGAAGGCTTCAAAATTACTGCCGCTAAAGGTGGCAAACCCGGCCGCCAAGTCGATGGTGTTACTTGAGTTAAAAGCTCTGTTTATCGCTTCAACAGTATCGTTCCCATCCCCGCCATTGAATGTTTGTGAATCAAGAAAAGTATAAATAAACGTATCATTGCCCGCGCCTCCATTAAGTGTATCTTGTCCTTGCCTCCCATCTATCGTGTCATCCCCATCCCCGCCATTGATGATATTCGCGCCGGATGTCCCGGTTAGCATGTCATCTTCCGCAGAGCCGGTCAGGTTTTCAAAATTGCTAATCGTATCCATGCCCGCGCCGACTGTGTCTTGCTGCGCGGTGTCGCTCAGATCGACCGTTACACCCGCTGTGGCATTTTCATAAGACAGCGTATCGGTATCCGCTCCGCCATCCAGAATATCATCGCCATCCCCGCCTTCGATAATATCATCCCCGGCATCGCCATTAATCGTGTCCGCCGCGCTGCTGCCTGTGATGGTTTCATCGTCCGCGTCACCTTGAATGGTCAGGCTGTCGCCGGCCTCATTAAACCCGGCGCCGCTGATTGTCGTTGCCGAGAGGTCCAGAGATGTCTGGTCTTCCATATTGATTGTCAGGGTGAAGTTTGATCCGCTATGCGCCTCGACAAAAATACCATCAAACGAGATTTGGTCGGCATTAATATTGACGTCTGCCCCATGACCGAATTCATGGCGAAATATCAAATTCTGTATGTTGGATAAGGCGGCCAATGTGACATCATATACTTGACCCGTTAATTGCGAGCTGAAGCTCAACCCATTTGCACCGTTTCCGCCGTCATAAAAATCGCCTGCTTCAATCTGGGCGCCCACTGTATGAGAAAAAGTGTCATTGCCCTCTCCGCCAAATAATTGATCGGCTCCATTGAAACCAGAGAGAAGGTCATTCCCGTTACCGCCGCGGATGATATTTGCATCTTGATCACCCCCTAAAATATCATCGTGATCAGACCCTATCAGGTTTTCAAAATTGCTGATCGTGTCCAATCCTCCGCCGCCCGTATTTTGTTGGGCCGTGATGAGGAACTGCACGGTGACCCCTGCCGTCGCGCTGTCATAGGACAGCGTGTCTATCCCTGTCCCGCCATCCATCGTATCATTACCCGCGCCGCCATCAATGATGTCATTATCCGCGCCGCCATTGATCGTGTCATCGCCGCCAAAACCATAAAGCTGGTCATTGCCATCACCGCCATTCATCGTGTCATTGCCATTGTCAAAATCAGTATTTAAACCCGTCGCCGCATGGCCTGTGACAGAAATGTTGAGCAAAGCTTCGTTCGTCGTGCTGACATCTCCACCATTGGCCCCGGTTAAGTTAGTCAATTGTATAACAAAGACCTGCGTGCTGCCTGTATTGTTCAGATAGGTCAGATAGGTCTCAAAAGGGTTATTCTCCGGATCGAACGTTCCATCCGGAGCGGCGCCATCATCCATGTAGGCAACTTCAATGCCTGCCTCATCAAACACCGTGATGACCGTGTCATAATTTGCAAAATCTACATCCACTGTCAGGGTCTCTCCATCGCCAATGGTGACCGCAAAATATTCTGGTGCATTTTCCCCGACCGAGTGCACAGTTGTGTGCGGGATCGCGCTGTCGGTAAAAAGCGGGTTGTTATTCGTGTACCAGAGGTTGGCCTGATCTATATTGGCTGCATTCGCCATGGTTGTATTACCGGTTTGCAGGGCAAAAATATTGCCATAATCCCCGATTAAAATGTCATTGCCCGCGCCGCCATTCATAGTGTGAGCGGGCCCGTCATTGACTCCAATCAAGTAATCTGTGTCAGTGGTGCCTGTCTGTGTGCTTCCGCTAAATTGTAATGGCATGGGTCTCTCCCTGTTTTATTGTGGCCTGATCTAATTGGGCCTTCCGCTATG
>JAHDHS010000030.1 GCA_020631215.1 Hellea sp.
CAAGATTATCCGCCATTTGGGCCAAAGCCGGTGCTGTGGCGACGCCTTCGGTCACGGCTTTGCGCGCTGCCATAATCTCTTCCATCGACTGCCCCTGCCCTAAGGCCAGTCCACAGGACATATTGCGTGATTGGGTTGAGCTGCAGGTCAACACCAAATCGCCTAATCCACAAAGGCCCGACAGCGTACCGGGCTTAGCCCCCAACGCGACTCCCAGCCGCCGCATTTCCGCAAAGCCGCGGGCGATCAAAGCGGCATGCGCCGATTGCCCAAGCTCCAGTCCCAGAACGATCCCGCAGGCAATCGCAAGCACGTTCTTGACCGCGCCGCCAATCTCAGCGCCAATAATGTCATCTGAGGTGTAAGGCCGGAAACTGTCGCCCGCAATCATAGGCGCGATATCGTCGGCCGCTTCTAGGGTCGGGCCTGCCAAAGTGACCGCCGTTGGCAACCCAATCGCAACGTCTTTGGCAAAACTCGGCCCGGACAAAACATAGGCTTTGGCATGAGGCACAGCACTTTTTACAACATCGGCCATAAATGACAGGCTTTCGCGCTCAATACCTTTGGAACATAAAACAAGAGGCAGATTGTCGGGTATTCCCGCCGCAAAGCCTTCCAGTGATTTACGCATAAATTGCGCCGGGATGACGACCAGCACCAAATCCGCTTTTGAGAAATCAGGTTTTTTCGATGTGGCCTTTAGGGCTTTGTGCAATTTGATCCCCGGTAAGTAATCCACATTTTCATGTGTCTCGTTGATAGCATTCGCACAGCTGTCTTCCAGGCACCAGATCAGTGTGTCATGCCCATTTCCGGCCATCAGATTAGCCAGCGCCGTGCCCCAAGCGCCGCCGCCTAATACGATTACATTTTTTTTATCAGTCATAATTTAACGCTAGCACAAATCGAGCGCCATGAAACGGCTATCCATTGGATTGTCATAATATTTTTCTATATCGACAAATCCCAGCTGTTCATAAATGTGATTAGCGTGGCTCAGGCCTTGGTCTGTGTCCAAATATATTTTCTGGTAATTTAAAGCCTTCGCGGCCTTTATGGCTGCTTGGGTCAGCATTAATCCCAAACCATAGCCGCGCCCTTTGGGTCGGCAATATAGGCGTTTCAGTTCACAGATACCGGGCTTGAAAGGTTTAACGCCGCAAGCTGCGACAGGATTTTCGCCCTGCTTCGCCAAAAATAAAACATCATAGGTCTGAGGGAAATCAGCGAACTCTTTCTCAGTGCCCTGAAACGTCAAAGACTGCCCAAGGTAATCTTCAATAAAGTGGAGATATTCTAAAAATATGGCTTTGACCGCCTGAATGTCCTCAGGGGTGACAGCCTCTATAATCTCAGTCGTGGATTGGTCTGACATGGACCGATATTGACGATATTAAACGTCGGCGGCAAGTTCCAAACGCTGCAAGAGATCTTCGCTGACCTGCCCCGTTTCCGATAGACCATTGGCGCGTTCAAATTTTATGATGGCCGCTTTGGTTCTAGGGCCCATTGTCCCATCCGCGCCGCCGATGTCATAACCCAGCTCAGTCAAATATGTTTGCGCTTTTCGAATATTCGTGACCTGCGCCGACTTGCCGGAGGCCGCCCAAGGCACATCTTTAAATATACCATTTGCGGCTTCATCAATTGGCTTAGGCTTAAAGGATGTGATTTGCGTTTTAAGCGCTTGAAGCTGCTCGGGGGCCAATGTTGACTCTAAAGCGGCCACACGCTTTTGAGCAAATTGATCCCCTTGGCGCGCGGCGATAGAATACCAGAAATAAGCAGCCTCAGCATTTTGTTGCGTGCCTTGCCCTGACTCAGACAGCACAGCCAGATTAAATTGCGAGTCAACAACGCCGCGCTCGGCCGCCTGCATGAACCAGCTAACAGCCGTGGTAATATCTTTTTCCACGCCGCCTCGACCATCCGCGTGATACAGCGCCAAATCATGCATAGCGATGCGGTTCCCAGCCTTTGCGGCCTGTTCGGTGAGCTTGCGGGCCATCACAGGGTCGGCCTCTACACCTTGTCCGGCCTCATAGAGTTTAGCGAGCCGGTATTGCGCTGCCGGTAGATTCTTATTGGCCGCTAGACGTATAAGCTTAACCCCTTCGGAGGTGTTATTTTGTTGTAATTTTGAAAGGCCCAACTGGAATTGGGCAATCGGATTTCCTGAATCTGCCGCTGCCATCAGCGATGTTGGAGCACTTCCGGGTTTTATAGGTGATTTGTTATCTTCGTAATCACCAATAGCCGGCACAGTTTCAATATCGGGTGTTGCGACGCGGGCAGGCCCTTCTATGGCCGCCAACTCATTTCCTTTTGGCGCCTCGGCCATCGGCACATTTGGCTGCGGCGTTTTCCCGCCAACACCAAGGACAGTTTTACCGGCCCATAAGCCTACGACACATATCCCGACGGCCATGCCGGCCACACGCAAATTGCGTCCGGTTAATGGCAGGCCTCGCAGGCGGTCAATTATATTCGTTTTTTCATCGCTGCCCGTTATGCGTTGGGCCCGCATATCATTATTTTCAGCATAGGCTGGATCAGCAAACGGCAAAGGGTCTTCTGATGGCGGATATTCAGACGCCGAGGCTGGCGGAGGCGTATTCATGGTCACAGGCCCGGGCGGCATGGAGGGCATCATTGCCGGAGAGGATGGCGGCGGAGGCGGTGCCATCGGCGGCGGGATATCCTGCGCCAGAGAAACGGGAGCCGGTTCAGGTGCAGGATCAAAAGCCGTCGGATCAAACTCTACCGGCATATGCGGCTCACGATTTGCAATTGGCTCCGGCTCGCGCGCAGGCGCAAAGGCATCGGGCATGGCGACGACATTGGATGGTTGCGCTGCGCCGACAGCGACTGGCACAGGAACCGGCGCTGAAACCGGAACTGGCATAGGTTGCGGCGCAGGGACGGGCTCCATGGAAGGCACAGACGACTGATAGGCATCCGGCGCGCTCATTTGGCTTTGATAGAGTTCTTCCTGGGCCTCACTGACATTGGTCATGTCATGTTCGAGCGAGTCCAGCCGTGCATTCAGCCTGTCAATCTGATAGGCCAGCCGATCAATTTTACCATCAACATCCGGCTGATCGCCAAGCTGCTCCATATGCACAGACAGATTTTGTTTATACGCCTCAAACTCTGCTTGAGTCTCCAGCGCCAGCTCATTGACCTTTTCTGATATGACGAGCTGATCTGCCTTACGGCGTTTGTTCAGCTCATTAAGCAGGGTCTCAATTTTGTCCCCGGTTGCTGTTAGTGCCGCCGCCGTCTCATGTTCAATTTTTGATAGGCGCGTTTCCTGATTTGACAGGCGGGCCTCTTGAGTTTCAAAGCGGGCTTCGACCGCTTTTGCCATTTGTGCCAAGTGTAAATTGACTTTCCGCATGGCATCCGCTTGCGCCGCATTGGCCTGATCAAGACGCGCATTAGCACTGGAAATGGCATCTGTCAGCTCTGAAGGGTTGGTCAGAGCAGATTTTAAATCACTTTCCACATCGCGGCGGACGTCATCCGTTATTTCAGTCAACTTACCCTTAAGCTGATTGACTTGCCGCGTGAGGCTGGCTTTCTGGCTAGTGCTGGATTTCTTCGTCAGTGATTCCAAAGCTGCAAATCGCGCCTCAAGCTCAGCGACAACCTTTTTGGTCTGATTGCTATTGCGCGTTAAACGTCCTTCCAGCCGGGACAATTTGGTTTTCAGATCAGACGTATTGATCGGTGACGCAGATTTTTTTGCTGTGGGCTTTGCAGGCGGCTTTTTGACTTTAGCCGCACGGCTTTTGGAGGATGTAGATTTCCCTGATGAAGCTTTACCGGCCATGTTGAGCACTATCCCCTGACAAGCAGGCGTAAAACACCTGAAGAATTGGGCATATAGAGCGTGATTGTGGTTAACAGCCCGTTAAATCCGTTAACCTTTTGCGCAGTTTGGACCTGAATTTAAGGAAAGACTGCGAATTAGGTCAAATTTACAGTTGACGTTAACGTTAACGTTAACTATGAGGTGAGCATGAATGCGATTGCACCGACCATCAAAGCTGCGCCTGAGTCCCAGAAATGGGGCATCAAGGAATTTGCAGCCATGTTTGACGTAACCCCGCGCACCATCCGGTTTTACGAGGATAAAGGCCTGCTCTCGCCAGCCCGCGAAGGCGGGGTTCGTGTCTTTGATCGGCGTGATTACAAGCGGTTTGAGAGCATCATGCGCGGCAAACGCCTCGGTTTTTCTCTGGACGGCATCAAATCCGTTTTTGATGTGATCAGCGGCGACATTACGAACCGTGATGAATTGCTCCGTCGCCGTCAGGAATTTCAGGCCGTCACAGACAGCCTCGCCCGCCGCCGCGAAGATCTCAATATTCTGTCCAATGACATGAAGCAGGTGATTGATGTGATTGATGCACATTTGTCCACCGACCCGGCTGATGATGATGTCGCAGCGCTCGCCGCGCGTTATCAATCGGCCTTTGACCAAACCCTAACAACTAACCCATTTGAATTTGTGTCGGGCGAAACGCCCGGCCTTAAATAGAGGACCCTCCCCATGCCTAGTTATAACGCTCCAATCCGTGATCAGAAATTTGTTCTGAATGAAGTGCTCAATGTCGCGCAATTGACGCAATATGAGAAATTTGCCGAAGCCGATACGGACACGATGGAAGCCATCCTTGAGCAAAGTGCCAAGTTCACCAGCGAAGTTCTGGCCCCGCTCAACGTTGTCGGCGATCAAGAAGGCTGCATCCGCCATGATGACGGGTCTGTCACAACCCCAACAGGGTTTAAAGAGGCCTATAAGCAAGTCGTGGAAAACGGCATGATGGGTCTGGCCCACAGCCCGGAATATGGCGGAATGGGCATGCCCGGCGTCTGGCATATTGCAGCGGGCGAGATGCAATCCGCCGCGAATATGGCCTTTGCCATGTATCCCGGCCTGACCAATGGCGCGACCAAGGCGATTGAAATTGGCGGGTCAGAAGAACAGAAACAGACTTTTCTGCCTAAAATGATTGCTGGTGAATGGACAGGCACAATGAACCTGACCGAGCCGCATTGCGGAACCGATTTGGGCCTTCTGAAAACCAAGGCCGTCCCGCAAGCCGATGGCAGCTATAAAATCACGGGCCAGAAGATTTTCATCTCTGCCGGTGAACATGACATGTCAGACAACATCATCCACCTTTGCTTGGCCCGTATCGAAGGCGCGCCGGCTGGCGTGAAGGGCATTTCCCTCTTCATCGTGCCGAAATTCAAACTCGATGAAGACGGAAATCCAGGTGAGCGCAATCCTGTGAGCTGCGGCGCGATTGAACATAAAATGGGCATTCACGGCAACTCCACCTGTGTCATGAACTTTGACGAAGCAGAGGGCTATCTCATTGGCGAAGAAAATAAGGGCCTGAAGGTCATGTTCGTGATGATGAACCGCGCCCGCCTCGACGTCGGCATGCAGGGCCTCGCCCAATCCGAAGTCGCGTATCAGAACGCAGCCATCTATGCCAAAGACCGTATTCAGGGCCGCGCTTTGACAGGCCCGAAAAATGAAGATGGCCCGGCGGATCCGATTATTGTTCACCCGGATGTTCGCCGCATGCTGCTCGAAACCAAAGCCTTTAATGAAGGCGCGCGGGCGCTGGTTTACTGGGCGGCGCTGCTGGAAGACCTGGAGCATGTTCATGAAGACGAAGCCTTCCGCCAGAAATGTGATGATTATCTCGGCCTGCTGACACCCGTCATTAAAGGCTATCTGACCGACAAAGGCATGCAGACGACCATTGATTGTCAGCAAATCTTTGGGGGTCACGGCTTTATCGAAGAATGGGGCATGAGCCAATTTGTGCGCGATATGCGCATCGCCCTGATCTATGAAGGCGCAAACGGTATTCAGGCGCTGGATTTGGTCGGCCGTAAACTTGCCCGCCATGGCGGACGCGCGCTGATGACTTTGAACGGCGAAATCGATGCCTTCTTGAAAGAAAATGGCGACAATGAAAATCTGTCCGAATTCATGACAGGTCTGAAAGACGCAAAAACGAAACTAACCGAAGCCACGATGTGGCTGATGCAAAATGGCATGACCAATCCCGATAATGCGGGCGCGGGCTCTGTCGATTACATGCACATGATGGGCCTGACATCGCTCGCCTATATGTGGGGCATGATGGCCGTGACAGCTCAGAAGGCCATTGACGGTGGAAGTAATGAGGATTTCTATCCAAACAAACTGATCACAGGCCGCTATTTCGTCCTGCGCATGCTGCCCATGATGGACGCCCATCTGGCCAAAATCAAAACCGGCGCAGAGCCCTTAATGGCGCTGGAAGCCGCGGCGTTTTAATGCGCATCGCTACAAGCTTCGTAATGGCTGCCATCTTTGCGATGGCAGCAACTAACGCCTCGGCAAAAACTTGGGAAAAATGTTTTTCAAGCGAAGCCGAGGGTTTAAGTTTTGTCTCAGACATTGAGAATTTCTCGGCCACCCGTGTCGCCTTGAAACCTGTCGAAAACGACGTCTTCAAAAATACGTCTCTTAGCTTGTCGGACATGGAAAATCTTTTCGGGCCAGCCAAATGCTCCGTCTCAGTCGGCTCCATTGGTGATAAAATCCTGACATGGATACCGCTTGTCACGCGCTCTTTTTCTGCAACCGCTCTGCAATCACGTGATAACAAATTTTGCACCTATGTTTCGGCGCGTTCAGTTCATCACGAATTAAGGGCAACGGTTGATGTGAACGGCACAATTGTCCACAAAGAAACTCGAAAAACCAGATCAAACGATTAACATAGAAAATATAAGGGAAACATCATGTCCGCATTAGATTTTAAAAACCCCGATTGGTATGAAGAAGAAGATATCAATATGTTCCGCGAAGCGGCCTATCGGTTTTACAAAAACGAAATGGCGCCGCATTCCGAAAAATTCCGCAAAAACAAAGTTGTTGATCGCGAATATTGGAACAAGGCGGGCGAGATGGGTCTGCTGAACTGCGCCATCCCCGAAGAATATGGCGGAATGGGCGGTGATTACCGTCATGAAATGATCGTGATGGAAGAGCTGGTTCGCGCCAAGGTGGACGGCTTTGGTCTGTCCCTGCACAATGCCATCGTTGCGCCCTATATCCTGCATTACGGCACCGAAGAGCAAAAGAAGAAATGGCTGCCGAAAATGGCGACGGGCGAGTTGGTCGGCGCGATTGCAATGACCGAGCCCGGCACCGGGTCTGACCTGCAAAATGTCAAAACCAATGCCAAAAAAGACGGCAATGGCTGGATCATTAATGGCTCTAAAACGTTTATCACCAATGGCGGCACTGCGAACCTTATCATCGTTGTGGCCGATACGGGCGGCGAAGGTAAACACTCCAAATCGCTTTTCGTGATTGAAACCGATGACCTGGAGGGCTTTCGCCGCGGACGTATCCTCGACAAAGTCGGCATGGACGCGCAGGACACAGCGGAGTTATTCTTTGACGACATGAAAGTGCCTGCTGACGCCCTGCTCGGCCCGGAGCCCGGTATGGGCTTTATCCAGCTCATGAGCGAGCTGCCGCAGGAACGCCTGAATATCGCCGTGCAATCTGTCGCGGCCATGGAAGCGGCGCTGGAAGTCACCATCGAATATGTCAAAGAACGCAAGGCCTTTGGTAAGCGCATCCTTGATTTCCAGAACACACAATTTGAATTGGCCGAATGCAAAACCATCGCCACCATTGCCAAGACCTTTGTCTATGACTGCGCGGAGAAACATTTGCGCGGCGAGCTGGACACGGTCACGGCCTCCATGGCGAAATATTGGGCGACGGATAAGGAATGCGAGATCATTGACCGCTGCCTGCAGCTTCATGGCGGATATGGTTTCATGAATGAATATCAAATCGGCCGCATGTATCGCGACAGCCGCGTTCAAAAAATCTATGGCGGCACAAATGAGATCATGAAAATGCTCATCGCGCGGTCCCTCTAAGACAGCCCCATTAGTGACATTTGATCCAACAATATTCTTCGCAAATACAGGAGGGTCTAATTCTTTAGACCTTCTTGGCATCGAAATGCTTGGCTATGATGTTGCACGCGGCAGCGTCGAGCTTGGCTTTACGGCCAAGCCGGAATTTTTAAATTTGGGCGGCGTTGTCCAAGGCGGTTTTGTTTGCGCCATGCTGGATGACGGTCTGGGGTTTTCTGTGATTGTCAAAACGGAAGGTAAATACCGCGCCCCCTCTATCGACCTGCACACCCATTTCCTGCGCCCCTTAAGACTAGGCCCTGTCAGGGTTGAGGCACGGGTCACAAAAATTGGCAAAAGACTGGCCTATACAGAGGCATCTTTATTCGACCAAGATAACATATTATGCGCACGTGCAACATCCAGCGGCATGTTAACGCCCATGCCTGAAACTTTAATTAATTAGAGAGACCAACATGACCAATAAAGTAACCTACACCTTCAATGACGGCGTGGCCGTGATCGCAATGGATGACGGCAAAGCCAATGCGTTAGGCTCTGCCATGTGGGCGGAGTTAAATGACGCTCTGGATAAGGCCGAGAAAGACGACGCCATTGTTATCCTGACAGGCCGAGACGGGATGATGTCCGGCGGCTTTGACCTGAAGGAAATGGGCGACGGACCGCAAGACGCGCTGGAGCTGACCTCCAAGGGATCAAAATTTGCGCGCCGTATCATGGCCTTCCCCCGCCCCGTCATTATGGCCGCGCCCGGCCATACAATTGCTATGGGGGCTTTCCTTGCCCTGGCCTGTGATTATTCCATGATCAAGGAAGGCGACTTTAAGGTCGGTTTAAACGAGACGCTGATCGGCATGACCATGCATAATTTCGGGATTGAGATGGGCCGTTACCATCTGCCGAAATCCTATTTCAATCGCTGCGTAATTAACGGCGAAATTTTCTCGCCCAAAGGCGCGATGCATGCCGGCTTCTTTGACCGCGTTGTTCCCGCAGAGCAATGGGAAATGGCCATTCCGATGGCAGGACAGATGTTTAAACAGGCCAATGCGACCGCGTTTAAAAACACCAAGCTACGCTCCCGTAAAGCAATTTTTGCGATCCTCGATCAGGCGATCGAAGACGATCTCGACCCCGCCAAGGTTCACGCGATGTAGGCATGGCGGTCAGCGCCATGATCCGCAAATCTTACCCCTTACGCGACGGCGAAATTTCCGCCGTCCATATTGGCGACATCCGTCAGCCTGCGCGTCTGCTCTTCTGTCATGCCAATGGCTTTAACGGGCTGGCTAACCGTGAGATTTTAGAGCCGTTGGGCGTGCATTGCATTGCAATTGATATGCGCGGGCATGGGCGGTCTAACTTGCCGACCTTTCCCGAAACGCTGAAAGACTGGCATGTTTTTCGTGATGACATAGCCGAGTTTGCGGCCCGTCATATCGAAGGGAATTTTGCCTTGGCCGGACATAGTTTCGGCGGCATCTCCGCGATCCTCGCCGCGCCGCAACTAAAAGACCGCTTAACCGGCTATGTCGGCTTCGACCCGGTTTCCATGCCGCGCTATATTCAGCGCATGGCGACCTTTAAATTCTGGCGCGAGGGCATGAAAAAACATGTCCCAATCGCGCGGGGGGCTGGGCGGCGCCGATCCGTTTTTGAAAGTTTTGATTTTGCTTTTGATCGCTATCAAGGGCGCGGGGCATTTAAAGGCGTGCCCGATCAAATTCTCCGCGATTATCTGACGGATGGATTGACCGAAACGGCAGACGGCATGATGCGCCTGTCCTGTGCCCCCGAATGGGAGCAGGCGATTTTCGTCGCGCAGAATAATAACCCCTATAGGGCCGCCAAAGCCCTGCCGAAAAATTCGCATATAATTTATGGCGGAAAGGGCGGGTCTGTAAGCACGCCATCAACACGCCTGCGGATGCGGCTGGCGCAACCCGCCATGAAAGTCGAATACCGCAAAGATCTGGCTCATCTCTTTCCGTTTCAAAATCCGGACATAGCTATCACCACTTTGAAAGCCATGCTTAAGGCGTCAGAGTCGGTTTCGTAGATTTCAGCAATGTCGTCACCTCATCATCACTCATTTTTATGAGGCGGCGTTTGGACAGATCAAACTTACAGCCGCAAGCCTCCATCGTCGCCCAGCTGTCGCCCGTAACCGGATCGAGTAGATTATGCACAAAGCGCCGGATATAATTATCCGCCCCAATCATAACCGGCACATAGCTAAAAGCCTGTCCCTGTTTGGGATATCGATGAAACACTAATCTCGCCTCAAGCAGAGCCGCCGAAAGATTCGCGTCGCGATAGCCTTGATCATATAGCTCCGGCCAGCCTTCCCGGTACCAGATAATGCCGGATGTCACCCGCCCAAAGACCGATCCGGCGGTGACATGTTCTGAGATATCAGTTTCCGCCGCTTCGAACACCCCGGCCCCCAGCTCGCAAGCCCCTCCGGCTTTGAGTTCCGATAAAGGGCGACCTGTGTGAGTTTTCGTCAGATCAATATTACGGGGCGTGGCCGCATCCGGCAGGTCTGCCGTAAAATCATCCGCGGCCAGTTTCACGCGCCTCGGCCAGGCAAAAACTCTATGGGTCATCAAATAGACATGTTCGATGGTTTCAAGCGCCGTCGCCGCAATCCGGCCATCCGCATGATACATGATGTGGCAAAGCTGCGCGGTCTCTTCCTGTAATTTTATGACAGCGCTTTCAACCTTCAGCGCATCTCCCGGGCGGGCTTCGCCCTGATATTTGATCAGGAAATCCCTGACCCGCACTGTGCTCGTTGTCCCGGGGCGATAAGCATGGGTCAGGCCAAGCCGGATCATCAGGCCTGCCCGCGCCTGCCCGAATTTCTTGACGTAATGGCGCATATTTAGATGCCCCAAATCATCACATTCCCAAGCCGAGCATTCCCCGGCCCATGTCAGCACAAAATTATCCATCAGAATTTAGGAAGCCGCCGCGCAATTATTGCAAAGACCATAATGCTCCACAACGCTGCGCCGGATTTGGAACCCGTCCGGCTTGCACTCGGCGTGGTCATGGGCGTGGCGTTCTTCCACCGCATCACAATCCTCACAAATGAAGAACTCCGCCAAATGCCCTTCATGGGAATGATCGCAGGCAATGAAAGCGTTCAGCGCTTCGACCCGGTGGATAAGGCCATGTTTGGACAGAAACTCCAACGCGCGGTAAACGGTGGGCGGTTTCGGGCTGCCTATATCGGGCCGCAGACGGTCCAGCAGATCATAGGCTTTCACCGCCCCGCCATCCTCTATCACCAGCTCCAGCACATGTTCGCGTAGGGGCGTAAACCGCTCCCCGGCGACCTCACAGACTTGGCGGGCTTTGGCAATGCGCTCAGGCAAAGAGGCGTTATGATCATGATGTTTCATAACATCCTGATACCCCGCTTGCCCGATAGAGGCCAGAGGCAAATTTCGCCCACCAACCACAGGGAGAATCACTGGTTGAATGCCCGCTTAGAATTCGCTAAGGGGCGCGCAATGTAAATTCCCGCCGCATGTGCGGCCTATCATGAATGAGGATATCATGGCCGAAGAACAAAATCAGGTTGCCGTTTCTGGCAATGTCATGTTTTACAAAAACCCGCAGCCGCTCAGCAAAGACCGTCATGCCCAACATGGCGTTAAACAGGTGGCCAAACCGTTTGAATTTATGGCGGATCAGCATTTCATGCCACTGACTGCGCCGGAATTTGGCGCAGCCGCCGCGTCCATGCCAATCATCTTTGCCGGTGAAGACCGCTCTCCGCTCGCCGTGATGGGCATCCGCCAGAATGAAAACCTTTTCGTGACAGACGGTGTCTACGAGCAGGATTTCTACATGCCGGCTTTCGCCCGCCGCTATCCTTTTGTACTCGCCGGAGACCAAGCCAATGACCGTTTCGTGGTCTGTGTCGATGAAGATGCGGAATGCGTTGTTGGAAAAGGAGCCGAGCAGCCTTTCTTTGCCGGGGACGACACCTCCAATTTTACCAAAGAAGCTTTTCAATTCCTGCAAAATTTCGAACGCGACCGCCAAGCCACACAGGTCATGATCGACACCTTTAAAGAACTTGATCTATTCGAATCCAAGGAAATGAATTTCCAAGGCGTGAACCCCGACGGAACACCTGCCCCGCGCCAGAAGATCGCCGATTATTTCGCGATCTCCGAAGAAAAGCTGAAAAGCCTGCCCGCGGATAAGACCAAGGAATTTGTCGATAATGGCTATATGGCCGTCGCCAATGCCCATCTGATTTCTCTGGGCAATTGGCAGCGTCTGGTCAATATGACCCTGCGCCGCGCCGAAGCCGACCAGGCACCCGCTAAAAAAGCCCCGGCCAAAAAAGCAGCGGCGAAGAAGAAAACCACGAGAAAAAAGAAATAAGTCTTTCACAAGACCAACCACATAAAACCGCCCTCTTTGTAGGGCGGTTTTTTTTGCACGCAAATTACAACTAAAAATAGATTGACACAGACTCATACTGCTATTCTACTGCTAGCACGATAGCTGTGGGAGGCAAGAATGGATGGTTTTGACCTTTATGATGAGACGGCTGAAGTGGATTCTTCCGCCGCAGAGGCCGACTTGATTTATATTTCCTCGCGTGATTTTCCCCAAATCCCCACCATCATGGAGTTAAAACACACCAATCTTATGTCTGATTTTGACGAGTTTTACTCATATCTTGAGGCTCTTGAAACGCCCAAACCAAACCCAACAGAAACCATCCATGCCGTCGCCACGCCAACTGGAGGTTCTTGTACGGCCGGCGACAGTCCAGAAGATGGATGCACCGGAACCGGCACGCTGGACACAGGTTTTACCTTCCCCACACCGTTAAATCCGGATATCGGGACTGACTATGTTGAATTCTGGGAACAATGGACACCCTATGGTTCCTATGTAGGAGAAGACATTATTGATGTCGATGATACTGATGATCATGATTGTGGAGTTGTTCTGCCAAATGGAGATACAATTTCTGACGAACAACTCAGCAATTTAGGCCCTGAACTAGAAAACTATGTAAGAAAGCTAGTGGCTATAGCTACGGCATATCCTAATATTACGGTAGAAATTCCTTTCCTCGATGGCACGACTCAGACAATTTCATTTCAAGAAATTATGAACTCTCTTGGGGGTGTGAATTTTGTAATCGCTGACTTGCCGCCTACTATGCCTGGGGGTGAAGCTCCAAGAGCCACATGGAATACTGCGACCAGAACCATTTCATTTGATAGTGACTGGATAGATCCGGTAGAGTTTTCAAGATCTTTCCTACATGAAGCTCTTCATGTATGGCAGGAAACTCGCCTCGATGAAGTAGAGGATACATACTGGCCTTACGCTACTTCCGAGTCACTAGGTCCAGCTGTTGAAATGCCTTGGGTTGAGAGTGTTGCACAATATTTAGATGCTATTTTGAAACCTTACATACCTGCTGTTGAACCCGACGGTTGCCATGATATATGACCCTAAGAATGATCTCTATATTAAAAAGGGTATTTCACATCATCTTTGTGGCATTTATTTGTAGCTTGAATGCTTGTGCCGAAAGTTCATCTGACTCTGAAGTATCGGAAAAATGGCTGTCCGTAGACCTTAGTCAATGCATATTGCCAATAACGACATCTCAACAATCGTCTAAAGGATGGCTGCCATCTAACGCTATGCCTTCAACCCGGTCTTTGAGTGAGGGGGTAGACAGCTTTTCGCACTACCTAAGAGGAAATTTACGTTCAGCGGCGCGAAACGGCGATCTACACTTGCGGGCTCTAGTAGCCAGCTGTCAACCGACCCGATCAATCGATGACGAAGTCATTGGGCTCACTATAGACAGACGTAATTATTCGCACGATGCTATCGAAGGATTTAATTTGAAAATTGAGCAAGCTTACAGGAACACGCAACGCGACAAGCTGAGTGAAATCATTCAAACCATTGAAGCTTTAAACCCATGTCCTACGTCCTCAAGTCATTGTCCGAACAAAGACCTCAATCTAGTTTTAAATCATCGTTTTTTAGAACTTAAAGCAAATATATTACTAGCCCGCCTAGACGAAAATTCACTGGAATATTGGCAGCACATGAATGCGCTTGATGAGCTGCTTAAAAAATATAGAATGTCACAAACATATGTAGCATGGTTCGAAATTTCTCATCCATCGGATCTTTCACTATCCTCATTGTCCCTTGCGAGTATGCATTTGTTCCAAATCAATAGTTTGGTCGGAGTTTTATATTCTGACAAACCGGACTTAATGCTTACACACCCGTACAGAGCCAAAAGACAATATACTTTATCTGACCAACAGCATAAAAGATCAGAAATATCAGCCGAAATACAAGATAGGCTGAGAGATTTAAAACTTTGGCTGAGGTATGAAGACGCTCCATTTCTTTGGGCAGTACAACAAGCTTTGACATCTAAAAACTCACTGGCTCCATATGAAGCTCCGAATGGTTTAAAGCTCACCCCACCTTACTCCAGTAATGTATATGTCGTATATTGTGGGCATGCAGCTTTCAGGGCGAAAGTTGAATTATTTTTCAGTGAAATTCGGATCGAAGATAATTTCTTGAAAGAATGTCAGCGCGTAGAGGAGAATATGCGGCGGCGATAATATTTCTTTGCACGACTAAATATCGTAAATTTCAATCATTCCATTCAGGCTCTGACCAGTTTCGACCTATGCATTTAAAATACTCAAACTCTTTTATACTCCTTGGCCCAATTGCACAACTGTGCAGCTTCGGCATAGCCTGTTCACAAACCATGGACAGCGAAATTTATGTGCCTTCATCGATCTACAAATCTTATCAGGTCGTTTGCTCAGGCAAATTGTACGGTATTGAGGTAGAGGAAAAGATTGATAACACTTTACCAGATGAAAACTTCATCAAAACCAGATTACACAAGTTGATTATTGTTGATGAAGTTCTCCGAGATGATCGCCGTTTTATAAAACTCGATAACAAAATCAAAAACTATACAATAGCAAAATTACCCGAATATACGCGATGCCATGAGAAAGG
The DNA here is from genome assembly GCA_020631215.1 of Hellea sp. Taxonomy (GTDB): domain Bacteria; phylum Pseudomonadota; class Alphaproteobacteria; order Caulobacterales; family Maricaulaceae; genus Litorimonas. Next base: position 15,040 of record JAHDHS010000030.1, read on the forward strand.
TGGTAGAATAGTTATTGAATTCCCTGGCTATAAGACATCATTAGATGTGCATTTATTTGAAACTGGCGAAGTAAAAACTCACCAACATGCTTTAGATTAGTACAAACCCTACGGGCACCAGCTACGCCCCCCTCAACTCTCCGTGATTTGCCGTATTCCGTCATCGCTTTTTTAACCCGGCTGTCTTAAAGACGGGGCATGTTGAGATGGTGTTTGATTTTGGTTTTGTGGCTGCTCATGGCTTTGTCCTGGGCGGTGCCGGCCGGGGCTCGGCAGAGCCTGCCTGTGGATACGGGCAAGGTCACGGCCAGCCTGATCACCGATCATGACAGCGTTGCTCCGGGGCAGAGTTTTTATATCGCTCTGCGCACAGAGTTGGATGATCACTGGCACACTTATTGGCGCAATCCCGGCGATAGCGGAGAGCCGGTGCAGGTCGACTGGACTTTGCCGGACGGGTATGACGCCGGGCCGATCCAATGGCCCCTGCCCCGCCCGATCGCGACCGGGCCGATCATAAATTACGGATTTGAAGGCGCGCCGATCTTTCCGGTGAAAATTTCTGTACCAAACACGGCGCAGCCTGGCGATGTGATCACAATCACCGCCGATTTTTATTATCTGGTATGTAAGGATGTCTGCATCCCCGAACAGGGACAAGCGAGCCTGCCTATTGAAATCGGCGAGCCGGAGATTGACGCCCAATGGGATACCGAGATTAAAGCTGCCCTCGACGCCACCCCAAAGCGCAAGGGCCTGTCAGGCACGATCACAAAAACCGGCGAGAGCCTGCGCCTGCAATTTAACAAGCTGCCCGAAGGTGATTATAGCGGCGCCTATTTCTTTCCTTACGCCCAAGGCGTGCTGGGCCATAGTGAACCACAAAATGTCACAATCGGCACCGACGGCATAGAGATCACCACAAAGCCGGAATATCTTTGGGAAGACCCCACCCCCAAATCCTTCTCCGGCGTTTTGACCTATGAGGTGGATGGCAGCTATACGGGCCATGAAGTGTCTCTGGCCGTAGGGCAGAGCATTAATATCGGCGCGGTGAGCGGCGGCGGCGGCTCAGCGAGCCTTGGCGGGGCGACTTTATTCACCGCCATATTCGGCGCGCTGATTGGCGGCTTGATCCTGAACCTGATGCCCTGCGTCTTTCCGATTATTTCGCTGAAGGCGCTGTCCCTGACCAAATCCGCCCATGCCGAGCGGGCCGAGGCCAAACGCCATGCCTGGCTTTACACATTGGGCGTGCTGGCGACGTTCCTTTTGCTGGTGGCGGTACTGCTGGCACTGAAAGCGGCGGGCACGTCCTTGGGCTGGGGCTTTCAGCTGCAATCCCCCAAAGTGACGGGCGTGCTGGCGCTGCTGATGTTTGTCATTGGGCTGAACCTGCTGGGCGTGTTTGAGATTGGCGGCGGGCTGCAAAATACGGGTCAGGGCCTAACGCAGACCCATGATGCCAAGGGCAGTTTCTTTACCGGGGCGCTGGCCGTGATTGTCGCCACGCCCTGCACGGCGCCCTTTATGGCGGGGGCAATGGGTTATGCCTTTGCGCAGCCCGCTCTGGTGACCTTTGCGGTCTTTATGGCGCTGGGACTTGGCTTTGCCGCGCCCTTCCTGCTGCTGGGATATGCGCCGAAATTACTCACCAAGCTGCCCAAGCCCGGCCCTTGGATGGAGACGTTCAAACAATTCCTCGCCTTTCCCATGTTCGCCACCGGCATCTGGCTGGCCTGGGTCATGGGCAATCAGGCAGGCTCAACGGGCTTGTCACTGTTGCTGATCGCGGCGCTATTGATCGGATTTGCCATCTGGCTGTGGCCCCGCGGCGGGTTGGGTAAAGCGATCGGCGCGCTGGCGGTTCTGGGCGCTCTCGCCCTGCCCCTGTCCTTGACGACGGCAAAGACGGCTTCGGCTGAGTTAAAATCTGCTGCCTGGTCGCCCGAAGCCGTACAGGCCGCTCTCGCCGAAGGCCGCCCGGTCTTTGTCGATTTCACCGCCGATTGGTGTGTGACCTGTAAAGTCAATGAACGGCTGGTCATTGATACGGCCAAGACCAAAGCTTTGTTCCAAGACACCGACACCGCCTTCCTCATCGCTGACTGGACCAATAAGAATGATATGATCGCAGCCGAGCTGGAAAAATATGGCCGCGCGGGCGTGCCGCTCTATCTGGTCTTCACGCCGGATAAAGATTCCGTGAGGGGTGAGGTTTTGCCTCAAATTCTGACTTATGATGTGATAGAAACGGCGCTCCGGGGGACAAATTAGATCGCAAAGGAGAGATCACATGCGTAAATTTTTCATCACCACCAGCCTGATCGCAGCCAGTGTCACCATGGCCGGTACAGCCTCTGCCAAAATCGCAACAGGCTCCAACGTGTCCGATATGACGGTCACGGACTCCAATGGCAAAACTCACAACCTGTCCGACTTCGCCGGAAAACGCGTGGTTCTGGAATGGACGAATGAGGGCTGCCCTTACGTCAAGAAACACTACAACACCAATAACATGCAGGACACGCAGAAAATGGCGACCGCTAATGACGACACAGTCTGGCTGTCCATCATTTCAAGCGCGCCCGGCAAACAAGGCTATAAATCCGGAGCCGAAGCCAATGCCACGGCGGAAAAATATGATGCCGCGCCAACCGCGATTGTGCTGGATCCATCCGGCGCGATGGGCCGGACATTTGCCGCCAAGACCACCCCGCATATGTATGTGATCGATGAGAATCAGACCCTCGTCTATCAGGGCGCGATTGATGATAACCGCTCCGCCAATCCGGCGACGGTCAAGGGCGCGAAAAACTATGTCAAAGCCGCTTTGGCCGATATGGATGCAGGCCGCGCCGTGGTCGAATCTGAGACGGCACCCTATGGCTGCTCCGTCAAATACGGATCATAAAACAAAGCCGTTTTGTTAACCATAAATGAACCGAAAAACGCCCTTTTTGGGCGTTTTTTTGTGTTTTTGGGTCGAATTGAATCTGTTTACTCGGCGGCGGCCTTCATATCGCCCTCTTCGGGCTCATAAACCAAAATATCCGCAGGCTGACAATCCAGCTCCCGGCATAAGGCTTCAAGCGTCGTAAAACGCACGGCCCGGGCTTTGCCGGTCTTTAAAATGGACAAATTGGCCAGCGTAATACCCACACGCTCCGCCAGCTCGGTCAAAGACATTTTCCGGTCCAGCAGGACACGGTCGAGATTAACTTTGATAGCCATTAGATCGTCAATTCCTGATCACGGCGCAGCTCCGCCCCGTAACGGAAGGCCTCCGCCAAAGCGGCCACGACAAAGACCAAAAACCAAGTCTCTAGGCGAAAATCTGTCTCTGACGCGCCCGTTGCATTTACTCTGGCCAGCCAATGAATGAACATTCGGAATATTTCTGCCAATGCGATAATCACCCAGATGCGACGAAGACGGGATATATTTTGTGGAACAAAGGGATCGCCTGCGATCACAGTTGAGACAACTCGGCGTAACGATTTCAAAACAAAGAACCAAGCTCCGGCGATGACCAACATCCCCAAACAGACCAGCGCCATATTTTGCGGACTTACCATAGGCTTGGCGGCGTCTACACCTGCAAAAATCTGATCTCTCAAACCATTCGGGAAAGCCATCATCAAACAGACAAACGCCAATAGTGCCACGCATAGGGCCAGAAAGATCATACCCACCAATAGGATGACCGATAGCAGTTTTGGAATAGGGCCTTTCGTTTCCATGGCCATATTGATAAACAGTAATCACCAGAACGCAAGGCTTGTCCGCATTTACGGTGAAGGCTTGTTGAATTTATCACTAAGGCTTATGGGACGGTCATGACTCACAGACTTTCCGACTATGACAAAATCATCGTGGCCTCGCACAATGAAGGCAAGGTGCGTGAAATACGGGAGCTGCTCAAGCCTTTCGGGCTGGAAACGATCAGCGCCGGAGATTTGGGTTTGCCGGAACCTGAAGAAACCGAAACCACCTTTGCGGGCAATGCTAAAATAAAGGCGCTGTCAGCCGCCACCATATCAAAACTGCCCGCCCTGTCCGATGATAGCGGACTGGCGGTGGACGCGCTGGGAGGCGACCCAGGTATCTATGCCGCGCGCTGGGCAGAAATCCCCAAAAGCGAAGGCGGCGGGCGCGATTTTGATATGGCGATGTGGCACGTCCATGACCGTATCGGTGACAATCCCGACCGCCGCGCCCGGTTTATCTGCGCCCTGTGTCTGGCCTTCCCGGATGGTCACACATCGGTCTATGAAGGCAAAGTCGAAGGGCAGATCATCTGGCCGCCACGCGGTGATAAGGGCTTTGGGTATGATCCGGTCTTCCAAGCCATGGGCGATCGCAAAACCTTCGCCGAGATTGATCCGGCGGAGAAACATGCCAAATCCCACCGCGCGGATGCCTTTGCCAAATTTCTGAAAGACCAGTTTCCGTCTTGATGGAAAATTTGGCCGTTTACATCCACTGGCCCTATTGCGCCCGTATCTGCCCCTATTGCGATTTCAACGTTTATAAAAGCCGGGGCGGAGATGCTGATCTGATCAGCGCGATTCTGGATGACCTGACGGGCTGGCGGGATATAACCGGGCCGCGCCATGTTACGTCGATTCACTTTGGCGGCGGCACTCCGTCTTTGCTGAGCGGGGAAAATACGGCGCAAATGATCGAAAATATCCGGCAGCTTTGGACATTGGACAAAACCTGCGAGATCGCGCTGGAGGCCAATCCGGCAGATGCCGACAAAGCGGGGTGGCAGGCTTACCGAACTGCTGGGATTAACCGCCTCTCGTTGGGCGTTCAAAGCTTCCATGACCCAGCCTTGAAGGCTTTGGGGCGGGATCATGACGGGGCGCAGGCTGAGAAAGCCCTCAGGCTCGCCAAGGGTATTTTTCCCTCTGTATCCATGGATTTGATCTTTGGGTGGCACGGCCAAGATGAGGCTTTGCTGCATGCAGATTTGGATAAATCTCTGGCGCTCGCGCCTCATCACATCTCGGCTTATCAATTGACGATAGAGCCCGGCACAGCCTTTGATCGGGCCGAGCAACGCGGCGAGACCAAAGCCGTCCATGACGACATGAGCGCAGCCCTTTACGAGGCTGTTCAAAGCCGCCTGACACAGGCCGGTTATGAGGCCTATGAGATATCCAATTATGCCGAACCAAATCATCATTCCCGCCACAATAAGGCCTATTGGCTGGGTGAGGATTATATTGGCGTCGGTCCCGGCGCTCATGGCCGGATAACCGAGGATAAAGAGCGCTTTGCGACTGTCGCGGCCATGCGCCCATCAGACTATGCGGCGCATGTCAAAGCGCATGGCATTGGCGCTGAAATGGAGCCTCTAAGCCCGCAAAACTGGGGGGATGAGTATGTGATTATGGGTCTGCGCATCCAGGAGGGCATCTCATTGTCGCGCTATGAACATATCACTGGCGGGCGGTTGAACAGTGAGGAAATCTCGGCCCTAAAAAAATCCGGCCATTTGGCGAAAGACGGGGATACAATCAAGGCGACCCCGAAAGGCCGCCTTGTTTTGAACCGGGTGACAGAAAAGCTGCTGACCTGATGTTATGTACCGGATCCCGCCGTACGCGGGGCTGGGTCAAGCAAACGGAACCGGCCATTTTGGATCGTGTAGACAGCCAGTCCACGTTGAGGGCGGCCATCGGCGTCAAAACTGACCAAACCGTCAACCCCATAAAAACCTTTGGGATCCTCGGCGCGAAAGCGCCGCTTTGCCGGATCGCCATCGGCGATATAAGTCCCGAAGGCCACAGCATCATATGCCAGAGTGGCCAGCGATGATGGTTCATCGCCATAGGCGCGGTCATAATTATTCTTAAAGGCTTCGCGGGCTTCCTTGTCAGGGCCGACGAAAATACCGCCCGATAAAGCCGGCTCACGCACCGTATCCTCATCATCCCAGCGCGATGTTCCCATGAATTGCACATCCGCGGGGTCAACATCATAATATGGCAAAAGCGGCGCAAGAGACCGCAGCGCATTGCCGCCTTCCGGCAGCATGATTGCCTGGTAGCTTTGCGGGGTCAGGCCGCCATTGGCCCGCGCCGCCCGTTCACCCTCGGCATAATATGTCGCCAGTTTTTGCGCGGGTTCCTGCATGACTGAGATATCATTGCCCTTATAGGTTTCAAAGGCTGTAACCTGTCCGCCTCGCGCCCGAACCGCCTGCTCATAGGCTGATTTTACGCGGCGGCCATAGGCATTATCCGGCCCCATAAAGGCAAAGCGTGTCGTCCCCTGATCGGCGACATAATCCACAACGCGTTTCACCTCTGCTTCAGGCGGGAAGGACAACAGGTAAGTTCCGTTCCCCGCTACAGCCTGATCATTGGAAAAGGCCAAAAGTGGTGTGTTGCTGCGGCGGGCTTCGCGGGCCGAGGCCTGCACATTGCGCGCGATAATCGGGCCTAAAATAACATCCGCCCCCGCCTTGATCGCGGCCTGAGTGGCGGAGCGGGCCCCGCTTTCTGTGCCTTGCGTGTCAAGCGCGACTAGGAGCACATCCGCGCTATCACGGTCAAATATTGCCAGCTCCGCCGCACGGAACATGGACATGGCTTCGTCGCGCAAAACCGCGCGGGATGAAGAAAATGGCAAGAGCAAAGCCAGACGTTTCGTGTCGCGCCCCGCCATATGCGGCGGGGTTAGGCCCGTGCGGTTGTTGTAATACGGGCCGGTATCTTCAGCCACAATTACGGGTTCTTCGGGCTCTATATCCTTGTCGTCCGGAACTTTGACCTCATCAGGCGTTTTATCCTCGGCGGTTTTATCAGGTGTTTCACTAGTCGGTTCATCCGGCCGTTCAGCAACAGGCCCCTGCCCCGGATAGGTTGTCGGTGCAGGTGCGGTTGTCGTGCAGGCCGTCATGAGCAAGGCTGCGGACAGTGCGATCAGAGGTAAGCGAAGCTTGGAAATTGATGGATTTAGTGCGATAGGATGAGCCATATAAATTTTATCTTTCCTTGGCCGGAGCCGCAATATTTCTTCATCAACGTCTATAAGCGAGCGCGTGTCTGCGCAATACCTATCACGCGAAAAGCACGGGGCAATTACACCTGCGCTTTACGTGGTCGCGACACCCATCGGAAACCTGCGCGATATCACCTTGCGGGCGCTGGATGTCCTCGCGGCTGCCGATCATATTCTCGCCGAAGATACGCGCCAGACCGCCAAACTCCTCTCAGCTTATGAGCTGAAAACCCCTGTAAGCGCCTATCATGACCATAATGCGGCAGAGCGCGTGCCCGGCCTGATAGCCCGCTTGCAAGACGGGGAAATCATTGCACTCGTCAGTGACGCCGGGACGCCTTTGGTGTCTGATCCGGGATATAAGCTGGTCCATGCGGCTGTCACCGCCGAGATTAACGTTATCCCCCTGCCCGGTGCGTCAGCCCCGCTGGCCGCCTTGGTCAAGTCGGGGCTGCCTTCGGATAGGTTTTTATTCGCAGGTTTTTTGCCGCCCAAATCCGCCGCTCGAAAAACCGCGCTTTCCGCCTATACAGCCTTAAAAGCCACACTGATTTTCTTTGAAACCGGGCCGCGTATTGCCGCGATGATGCGCGACGCTCAAGAGGTGCTTGGCGACCGGGAGGCTGTTCTAACACGGGAGCTGACCAAGCAATATGAAGAGGCAAGGCACGGCACGCTGTCCGAATTGATACAGTCCGTCACGGAAACACCGCCCAAGGGTGAAATCGTGCTTTTAATCGGACCGCCCACGGCAGATGAAACATGGGATGAAAGCTTGGTCATCAAAGCCTTAGAGGATCAAATCCCGGATCAGGGCGTGAAGAAAGCCAGCGCGACCATAGCCGACCTCTCCGGCTGGGCCAAGCGGGATGTCTATCAATTAGCGCTCCGCCTGAAATGAGCCAGCCAACCCGCCAAAAAAGAGAAAAAGCGGGCCGCCGTGCTGAACGCTATGCCGCGCTTTGGTTGTGGGTTCGGGGCTATAAGATATTGGAAATGCGTTATAAAACGCGTGAAGGAGAGATCGATATCATTGCCCGCAAAGGCGATGTTCTGGCCTGTATCGAGGTCAAACAACGCAGCAAAGCCAGTCATGCGGTGGAGGCCGTATCTTATGCGTCTGAACAGCGGATCATGGCCGCCGCCGAAATTTACGTGACGCGGAACCCCTATTTGCTGGAAGAAGATTTTGAGCTGCGTTTTGATGTGCTTTATGTCATCGGCAAATCCGGATGGGGCCGTATCGACCATCTGAAAGATGCCTTTCGGGCTTACTGAAAGGTGAGGTTTTATTAACCTGTTTGGTAAGTATTGGTTTACCATAAACGCCTAATTTGGCGGGGTTATGAAAAAATTGATCCCACTTCTCGCACTTTCTGTTCTCACATCCGGCTGCGCTATGACGACGGCGGGTATCAAAAAAGGCGATGAACGCAATTTCGTCCGTTCCATGAATGATGTCAGCGCAGGCCGCGCGATTAAAGCCCGTATGAAACGGGCCCATGATTATGACCTTGGCGGCATTGATGTCGAAGTTATGGAAGGCGTGGTCTTACTGTCAGGTAATGTCCCCTCAAAAAAAGACGCCCTCGAGGCTGTGCGGATTGCCTGGTCTGCTCAGCGAATTGATCAGGTCGGCAATGAGATTAAAATCAAAGACAAACAAGGCTTTGTCCGAAATACAAAAGACGGGTTTCTTGAGAAGTCTGTCCGCACCCGTATGACGGCTGATAAGCTGGTGAAGGCCCGCAATTACAGTGTCGAGACCCATGACGGCATTGTCTATCTAATGGGCGTAGCCCGCACACAACTTGAATTGGAGCGGGCGGCCTCCATCGCCGCGACTACCAAGGGCACCAAAGAGGTGATCTCCTATGTCCGCGTCGCGGATTTACCGGCATCAGAGCGCCTGCGCCTGACACAAGAGGCGGAAAGCTACCTCGCGCCCCCTGCTCCGCAGCGTGCCGTCCCGGATTTCCTGACGACACAGCCCATGACAGGTGGCTACCCACAGGGCTCTCCAGCTGAGCAAATGGCCGCGCCAGTGCGCACCGCGCCTCTGTCAGAGCCCATTCCCTTTACACCGCCGACTGAAATGGCAGGCGGCCCAACCGCACCAGCGCAGCTGAATATGGGCGATAAACTCGGCAAGGAATTCCCGTCAGATGATGAGCTTGGGGCGTACCGGACAGGTCAAGCCGGAGACGCGATTTCCGTGATCGAAAGCGCGCCCTATTATATCGACCCTGAAACCGGGAAAGAAATTCCGGTGCGCTTTGATGCCAATGGGAATATGGTGCCTCTTTTGATTAAATAAGGGCATCTCCCATCCTAGAGCCAAGCCCCTTGTTGCTCGGCTTTCCAACCGACTGTTACTTGCTCTCCATCCACAATAATCGGTCGTTTGATCAGGGTCGGATGCGCCTCCATCAATTTTAAAGCCTTGGCCGCGTCGACATCCGTTTTATCTGTCTCTGCCAATCCACGCCAAGTCGTTGACCGCGTATTGAGCAGCGCCTCCCATCCGGCAGCCCCCGCAATGATCTTCAACTCTGCGGGCGGCACGCCATCCGCGCGCACGTCAATCAAATCAGGTTCATGTCCCGCCGCCTGCAAAGCCTTGATCGCTTTGCGGCAGGTGTCACAGCTTTTCAGGTGATAGACTTTCATAATTTACCCAATCCGGTCTTTAATAAATTCCGCCATGGCCGCATAGATTTCGGGCCGTGTCACATCATTATGCATTTCATGTTCGACATTGTCATAGGCCTTGAAGGTGACGTTTTTCGCGACTGACGCAAAGGCCTCACTGGCGGAAAAACGGGTCAACTGATCGCCCTTGGCATGCATGAGCAAAAGCGGCAAGCTCCATCGCGCGGCTTTGCGGGCCGTATCTTCCCCTGCCTCAATAATGCCCACGGCAGTGCCAAATCCCATCCGCCCATGATTGAGCGGGTCTTGTTCATATGCCTTCTGCTCTTGGGGCAGGCTTGAGACTTTCGTGCCGTCAATCGGCTGTGACATGGCTCCGTTTGGCAGGAACATTTTGATGAATTTGACGATGAGACGCAAATGCCCCGGGACGGGATCGGCGGGCATAATCAACGGGGCGGAGGCGATCATGCCCCGAATGTCCTGACCCGGCTGAAATCCATAATGCAGCACAATGCCCCCGCCCATGGAATGCCCATAAACTATATGCGGCAGGCCGGGGTAAAGCGCGCGGCTTTTCTCCAAAAGAGCATTTAAATCGGCCCGATAATCTCCCATGCCCCGAGACACACCGCGCTTGCCCTCGCTGCGGCCATGACCCCGTAAATCCAATGCAACGACAGACACACCCTGACCATTTAGAAACGCCGCCATATCGGCATATCGACCTGCATGTTCCCCAAAACCATGAACCAAACTCATAACCGCTTTGGGGCGATCCGCCGGCCATGAATAGCCAAAGAGCTCTGTCCCGTCAGATGAATTGAGCGAAAAATGATCGGTATCACGCATTTGACGAAACCTGAGCGGCTTTCACCGCCGTCCCATAAGCCAAGAGTTCCGCCCCGCTCGCTTTGGGCTGCTGCCCAATGACGGAAAATTCGATGCGGGCATTGTAAATGGCCGTTGCGCCGAGTTCGTCCGCTTCTTTCTTCATACGGAGAATTGCTTCCCGCCTGGCCCGCTCAACCAGCGATTCATAAGACCGCAACCGCCCGCCTATGATGGTCTTTAAGCTGGCAACAATCACTTTGAAATAATCCACGGCAATGACGACATTGCCGGTCACCATCGTACCGCCCGCAAGCAGCTCTTTGGCATGGGACTCGGGCACGGATTTCAAATTATAGACTTTGACATGCGCCAAAGCCGCCTCCTCTGCATCCAGCCTTTGAAAATGGCGCTGTTCATTCATGCGGCCGAAAATAATCCCGGCAGCCAGCAGAACAAGAAATGTAACCAAGCCTCCCATTAATCTAGCAACACCGCCGTGCCATAGACATAAAGCTCTGACGCCCCTGCCGTGATGGCGCTGGTGGAAAATCTGACATTGACCACGGCATTCGCGCCCATTTCGCGTGCATTTTCAATCATCCTGTTGGTGGCTTCATTGCGAGCATCTTCCAGCAATTCCGTATAACCCCGCAGCTCTCCGCCAACGATGTTTTTCAGACCCGCCATAATATCCCGGCCCACATGTTTGGAGCGCACAGTATTCCCTTGCACGAGCCCCTTATAGGCGATGATATTCCGGCCCGGCACGGTTTCAAGATTAGAAAGTGTAAATTCCATAATATCCTCTTTTTTTAATGCTTCGCATGATTCCGGGCGGGCGACAATCAAAACGATAATCCTGATGGCGCAGACAGGCAAAACCACAAATGAGGAGTGGGCCTTTCTTCCTCTGTCATCCCGGAGGAGGCCCAAGGCCGACATCCGAGACCTCTTGACTATCTTGTCTCAAATAAGTCTCCTTTCAGTCGACTTATCTCACGGCACCAGCCCTCTCCCCCACCCGACCACCCAATCAGTTTACCCTTGTGGG
>JAHDHS010000031.1 GCA_020631215.1 Hellea sp.
AAACTTACGGCTTGGTGAGTACTCGCCTGCGCGGCCATAATGACAGCCGAGTTTCTTCTCCTGCTGGCGATCTGGCGCTCAGCCTTTGGGTTATATCCTTGAGGTAAGGACAGCCCGCGAACCCTGGCGTTCATGATGGACACCATAGGGTTAGAATCATATTTTACACGAACGCCAAGGTTCGCGGCGATGCGTTTTCGCTGACGGCCGGTATATACGCAGACAGTCAATGATTTCTCCCGCCACGGAGAAATCACGTCTGGTCAGCTCTCGCCAGCAGGCCCGGCACAACCGAATGTGTCACCACCCGGCGCTCAACCCGCACCGTCTCCTGACCCAACGACCGACATGTCATTTGTCCCAAGGCCAAAAGAACGATTTGAATATACCTCTGTTTCCAAAGGTGAGGATTTAAATGGGTGATTATTTTATAAGTGTTTGAAAGCACGCAGGAAAATTTAGTGAAAAAGTGGATTCAACTAAATCCTCCTTCTCCCTTGAGGGAGAAGGTGTCACGTCCCTGCCTTAGCAGGGATGAGGGTGTACTAAACTGGCTTGGGTACTCCCTCACCCACGGCTGCGCCGCACCCTCTCCCTCAAGGGAGAGGGAGGTTATATCTTTCGTATCCTTGAAGAAAGTAGAGACAATCTAAGGGCATAGGGCGTTGGCCATTCATCCTCGCTTCATTTGCCCGCCGCAATCGCGCCTTATTCGGGCTGCTTCGCCGCAATCTTTGCCACATTACGAAAACATTGCCCCGAAAAAATCACATCCCCTCCCAAACCCTGCCCTACTCGCCCGGCATATAGGTTTCATCGACAACAACCACTTAGCTCAAGGAGGGCTAGACATGAGCAAACTACTGAAAACCGCCGCCATCGCCGCAATCATTACAGGATTCGCCAACACCGCATCCGCGCTTGAAATCACAAGACCGTTGGAAGTGCCCGGCACGTCTGTTGAGATGTTTGACGGCGCAGTGATGAGCGAGACAACTTACGGCCTGCCCGTTTTGCCGGAGACCGCCAAAATCGGCGTTGCCCGTGTGGATGGCGGCCGCTTGATCCCCACGCCGCATGGCGAGGAATTTGACTGGGAACTGCTTAAGCGCCGTACTGATTTCAATATCGAAGTCATGAATGCCGGCAACTATCTGAAATACACACCGGAAGTCAGCAGATTTGATCCAGACTCAGATAACCGGATTGATGAAATCCGCCTGACCGCTGCCAATGAAGGTTATAGCCACGTCCTGATTTATGGTCTTTATTCCGATGCCTATCTGTCCAGCTTTGGCGGCAAGGCCCTGCGTGAAACCGGGTTAAAGGTCGATGAAGATTGCGAGAGCTGGGATCAGGCCAAGGCCAAAGCCCTGCTGGTCGACAGCTATACGGGCGAAGTGCTGGGCGCGGCCAAGGCCGATGAGATCACCTATAATATCGGTTATCTGGCTGATGACGTCGAGCGCCTGATCACAGACCTCTCTGAAGTCTAAGCCTCGGCACTGACCACAAAGCGCCGGGCCTCCCTCCCCCACCCAGGCCCGGCGATACTCGCAGACGCGCTCTCCTCTCTCCTGGCGCGTCTGCTTTTATCCACGGGGTTACTCACAACATCTCGAGCGATAGGAATTTTTTCCTTTACCTTTTTACAGCCGTCCTCTATGAGAGTTAGCCCTGATTCGCTAGAGCTACGCCCATGGAAGCTGAGACCCAAAACCCGACCGAACATCCCGACCTGAATGTCATCAGCATAAATGAACGGCTGGGCGCGGATACGCCGCATGATGCTGATGCCGAACAAGCCGTGCTGGGCGCGCTGCTTTATGACAATGAGGTTTATCACCGCGTCAGCCATATCCTAAAGCCCGAGCATTTCTATATTGGCGTGAACGGTAAAATCTATGAGGCCATTTCGCGGCTGATTGAATATGGCAAGCTGGCCGATGCCATCATCTTAAAGAATAAATTTTCACAGGATCAGGAGCTCGATGATATTGGCGGGGTGGAATATCTGGCTCTGCTTTTGGATAATGCGCCGCCTTCCACCACGGCTCCTGAATATGCCAAGCTGGTCTATGATATGGCCATGCGGCGGGAGATTATTCGCCTGTCCGATCAGATGAAAACAGAGGCCATTGACCCGGCCAGCGAAGATGACGCCCAGGCGCAAATCACCAAAGCGGAAAGCCAACTCTTTAACCTCGCCGAGCTGGGCACGCCGCAATCGGGATTTGTCTCTTTTGAGAGCGCTCTGGTGCAATCGATTGAGATGGCCTCTGCCGCCTTTGCGCGGGATGGGCATCTCTCCGGGATTTCCACCGGGTTGATTGATCTGGACCGGCAATTGGGCGGGCTGCATAAATCCGATTTGATCATCCTAGCGGGCCGGCCTTCCATGGGTAAAACCTCTCTGGCGACCAATATCGCCTTTCACATCGCCAAGAAATTCCGCCGGGAGCGCGATGATAACGGCATAGAGAAAACCGCTGAGGGCGGCGTGGTCGGGTTCTTCTCTTTGGAAATGTCCTCTGAGCAGCTCGCCACACGTTTGCTGGCCGAGCAATCCGGCGTTCCGTCTCACCGCATTCGCCGCGGCGATATCAATATGGAACAATATGAGCATATCCGCGACAGCTCCGATGAAATCTCGGCGATCCCGCTACATATTGATGATACGGGCGGGCTGTCCATCGGGGCGTTGTCGGCGCGCGCCAGGCGGCTGAAACGCATGGTCGGGCTCGATTGTATCGTCGTTGACTATTTGCAGCTTCTGACCGGCGGCGGACAAATGAACAGCAGCACAAACCGCGTGCAGGAAGTCTCCATGATTACTCAGGGACTGAAAGCTCTGGCCAAGGAGCTCGACATTCCCGTCCTCGCCTTGGCGCAGCTTTCGCGGCAGGTTGAACAGCGCGATGATAAACGCCCGCAACTGGCCGATTTGCGCGAGTCGGGCTCTATTGAACAAGACGCAGATGTTGTGATGTTTGTCTTCCGCGAAGAATATTACCTTGCGCGGTCTGAACCTTCCGAAGGGACGGAAGAGCATTTGAAATGGCAGGAGGACATGGAAAAACTCCATGGCAAGGCCGAAGTGATTGTCGGCAAGCAGCGCCATGGCCCCATCGGCACGGTCAAGCTCTCCTTTAACGCTGATCTGACCAAGTTCGGAAACCTCGCCGAGGACGATGAATTCGCTGGCGGCTATTAAGTCCTCTTTGTGCTGGCTCGCCGTTTCACGCGGCAGAAACACACAAGTCAAGATCATAACAGACGATCGGCCTTGGCCGCGATGTCAGGGTCGACATTTCCGCCAGACAGAATGATGCAGGTGGTTTCTATCTCCGGCTGATCGTTCAGCGCGCCATGCAGCAAGGCCGCCATCGACGCAGCGCCTCCGGGCTCCAATTGCACGCCTAATTCCCGTTTGGCGATGGCCATGGTCCGCAGGCAATCCTCATCGGAGACTGAAAACACTCCGGACAGGCATGTCTTATTGATCGGCCAGGTCAAGGCCCCGGGCATGGGCGTCATGATCGCATCGCATAATGTCGGGGGCGATTGGGTCAGCTTGACCCGTTTTCCCGCCGCCAGAGATTGCTGATGGTCATTGTAATGCTGTGGCTCCGCACCAAATATTTTCGTTTTGGGGGACAGCATCTTCATGGCCAGACTGATCCCGGCACATAGCCCGCCCCCGCCCATGGGCGTGATCAGCGCATCAAATCCCTCGCCGCTTTGCGCGACTTCCAGACCCACAGTCCCCTGCCCGGCAATGATGAAAGGGTCATCATAGCTAGGCACGATAATGCGCCCGTCCCGCGCCGAAATTTGCGCAGCTATGTCCTCGCGGCTTTCTGTGTTTCGGTCATAGAAAACGATCCCAGCGCCATCGCGTTTCACGCCAGCGACTTTCACCTCCGGCGCATCCTTTGGCATGACGATGATGGCTGAGAGCCCGAGCTCTTTGGCTGCGCGCGAAACGCCCTGTGCATGATTGCCGGATGAAAACGCCACAACGCCTTGAGCTCGTTCCGACAGCGTCATAGCGGACAGACGGTTAAAGGCCCCGCGATATTTGAAGGCTCCAACTTTCTGGCTGCATTCAGGTTTAAACCAAACTGTTTTACCGGTCATAATGTCAATCACATCCGAGCGGATCATGGGCGTTGGCCGGGCATGCCCCTCCAGCCGTTTCGCTGCGGCCAGGACATCTTTGTAGGTTGGTAATTCTAACAATGCAGTGTTCCTGTTGACGGGGCTGGTTATAAATGAAAATAGACTTGCAACAAGACCAACACTTACCGGGGAGATGCCCATGCAAGGCCTCATGATGCAGCAAGACTTAATGATCAGTGATTTGATCGAACATGCTGCGCGCGTTCACAAGGATCAGGAAATTTACACGCTCAACACAGATATGAGCGAACATACCTATACATGGAGCGATTGCGCCCGCCGCGTGCGCAAGCTCGCCAATGCGCTGCTTGAGGCCGGAGTTGAAAAGGGCGACCGTATCGCAACCATCGCTTGGAATAATTATCGCCATGTTGAAATTTACTATGCGGTCTCATCTATTGGCGCCGTCGTTCACACAATCAACCCACGCCTGAAACCTGAACAGATTGCCTGGATGGTCAACCATGCCGAAGACCGCTACGTCATGTTTGACACAACCTTCGGCCCGATCATTGATGGGGTTTCAGGGGCCTGTAAAAGCGTCGATAAGTGGATTTGCCTGACAGATAAGGCAGGCTTGCCCGATTATAAAACCGATGCACTGGACTATGAAAGCTTCATCGAGGGGGCGTCTGACACGATTGAATGGGAACGCTTTGATGAGAACACAGCCTGTACGCTGTGCTATACATCCGGCACGACAGGCGATCCGAAAGGCGTGCTTTACTCCCACCGCTCGACGATATTGCATGCCATGGTCGGCAGCTTTAAAGACGTCATTGGCGCAGGGGGTCAGGATGTGATTTTGGCTGTGGTGCCGATGTTCCACGTCTCTGCTTGGGGGCTGGTCTACTCAGCTGCCATGGTCGGCTCTAAACTGATTATGCCGGGACCGGGGCTGGACGGCGCCAATCTTTGCAAGATGATCAATGATCAGGGCGTGACCCTGATGGCGGGCGTCCCGACAGTTTGGCTTGGCATTTACAATCACGCCAAAGCCAATGGCATTGACCTGCCGACGGTGAAAAAGGCTCTTGTGGGCGGCTCGGCTCTGCCGGAAAGCCTGTTGCGGGCTTATGAGCAGGATCTGGGTATCCCCATGCAGCAAGGCTGGGGCATGACGGAGACCTCCCCGCTTGGTGTGACCAATATTCCCGGCATCCCGGAAAGCGACAATGAATATGATGCAGGCGTGCCGCAAAAGCTGCTTGCCGGAAAACGCATCTTTGGCGTGGAGATGCGCATTGTCGATGATGAAGATAACATCCTGCCCGAAGACGGCGAAACAGACGGGCATTTACACGTCAAAGGCCCCTGGATTGCCAATGGCTATTTCAAGGGCGCAGGCGCGGACAGCTTTACTAAGGATGGCTGGTTCCGCACCGGCGATGTTGCCGCGCTGCATCCCAATGGGTTTCTGGAAATCACTGACCGTTCCAAGGATGTGATCAAATCCGGCGGCGAATGGGTCAGCTCGATTGAGGTGGAAAATGCCGCCATGGATCATCCGGATGTCGCCATGGCCGCCTGTATCGGTATCCGTCATGAAAAATGGCAGGAACGCCCTTTCCTGATCGTTCAGGCCGCCCCGGGCAAATCACCTGACAAGGACGAAATCAAAAAATGCATCACGGCCAAATGTGCCAAATGGTGGCTGCCGGATGATATCGTCTTTCAGGACGAGTTACCGCTCGGCGCGACAGGCAAAGTTTTGAAACGGGAATTAAAGACGGTCTATAAAGATCACTATGTGAAATAGTCGGGCGGTTTAAGCCTTTCCCTCACCGACGCCGAACAGCTTCCCTTTCTCTGTCCACAAGACAATAGCGAGGGAGGTCAGGCCCATCAGCACAAATCCTATCAGCATGGGATAAGCTGTGTCATTGAACTGGCTGGCAATCAGCCAGCCAATCACCGCGGATAATGTGCTGGTCGCAAAGCCATATACGGCGGCCGCTGTTCCCGCAATCTTACCTAAAGGTTCAAGCGCAAGGGATGAGAAATTCGCCCCCATCATACCAAAACACGCAAAGCCCAGCGTGAATAAAGTCAGGAACACCCAAAAATTCTGACCGCTTAAATAAGCCGCGATTAGGTTCGCGATTGAGATGATCACAAACAGAACCAGAACTGTGTGGCTGATGCGGCGCATACCAAAACGCTCTACGATTTTCGAATTGGTCAAACTGGCCACACCCAGACCTGCCGCCACGACGGCGAACCAAATCCAGAGCTCATCCCCGCGCCCGAATACCTCGTCAAATATCTGTTCCGATGCCGCGACAAATGAAAACAGAGCGCCAAACACTACGCCGCTTGCGAACATATAACCAAAGGCGACCCGCGTCGTGAGCACTGTTTTATAAGCCTCTATATTCCCGGCCAAATTCAGGGGGCGGCGCATATGTTTCGGTAATGTTGGTGGCAATCGAAAGAACGTCCATACCAGCATGATGGTCCCGCTTACGGCGAGAATACCAAACGTCCAATGCCAATCAGCATAGGTCAAAACAGCCGTCCCCAAAGCCGGCGCGATGATCGGGGCGATCATGAAAACCGTAAATACCAGAGATAATGTGCTGGCCATGGCCCGGCCTGCCATCAAATCACGTATGATGGATGTCGCAATAACGCGAAAGCCTGCCGCGAATATGCCCTGTATAAACCGGAACGCAAGCAGCATGGCAAAGCTTGTGGCGAACATGCAGGCCGCACCCGCAATCGTAAACCCGATCAGGCATAATTGCAGCAAGCCTTTGCGTCCGTAGCTGTCAGATAGCGGCCCGAACACCAATTGCGGAAAGCCAAACCCAAAAATATAGGCAAAGACGATTAACTGCTGATCATTTTCATTTGAAACATGATAATAATCACCAACCGCCTCAAGGGCCGGCAACATCGTATCAATGGCCAAAGCGTTCAGCGCCAGCAAAGATGCCATCATCATGACAAATTCCCATTTCGGAATCGTCAATTTAACGCCTGTCGCGCCAGCAGCCCTGTAGGGTTGTTGAGTCATAGCGCGCCTATGCGCCTCTTGCTTATGACTCGCAACAGGTAAACTTGCTTTTCAGACACATAATCGAGATGTATCTAAACATAAAGTCTAATGCTGGAGAGCCTGAACTATCATGAAAGAAATTCATTCGGAAACGGAACTAATTGCACATTTAAAAAAGACGGGCTCGCTTGCAGGGGCTGTTTTACAAGCTTTTAAAGTTAAAGACGGAATTATTCCTACGGATGTGCCTGTCAGCGGAGCGATGTTTCTGGGCTGTGACATGTCAGATACTCTGATCTGCCGCCTGCATCATTCCGGCGCATTGGTTTTCCCGGATATGAGATCAAGTTTTGAACTGCCCTACGACTCATACCGAACAAAACTTTATAATCGCTATGATCTGTTTGATGCCTATGATCCCTCCCCCGACACTTATTGCAGCTATTGCGAAACCCTGGATGCGAAGATTTACAATCACTGGAGAGAGACGGGACAGGCGCAACCAAAGACCATCCAAGAGGCCCTTGCCCGGCGCCTACATGATTTATCGATTACCGAAGCTTTGAATGATTATCTTCACGGCAAGGATGAAGACAAACGGGTTGTCATTATGGGCGGGCATAGCCTGCTGCGGAATGATCCGTTTTATGAGAAAGTAGCTCGCCTAAGTTACCGTCTTAACCAAAAGGGGTATTTGATGATCAGTGGCGGTGGCCCCGGAGCCATGGAAGCAACTCACTTAGGTGCGATGCTCGCCGGACGGGACGAAAACGATATTCCTAAAGCGATCAAGCTAATGTCTCATGAAGACGCTATTAAATATGATGGTAAATTATGGCTGCAAAAAGCCTATGAGGTTATAGACAAATTTGACGATGGATCCGGCAAGGAAAGCCTGGGCATCCCCACCTGGTTATATGGTCATGAGCCGCCCACCCCCTTCGCGAGCCACATTGCCAAATATTTTGCAAATAGCGTGCGCGAGGAAGGTCTCGTCACCCTCGGGATTGGCGGGGTGATATTCTCGCCAGGCAGTGCGGGCACCATTCAGGAGATATTTCAAGATGCCGCCCAAAATCACTATGTTACAACTGGAAAAATCAGCCCCATGATTTTCTTAGGACGAGATTACTGGCGATATGAAAAACCCGTATATCCAGCCTTGAAACTTATGGCGTCTGCCAAGCCTTATGGAAAATTGGTGCAATTATTCGATGAGATCGACGATATCATCAACTATCTAGATAGGAACAAACCTCTGCCGGGCGGAAAAGGCCCTAAAATTTTCTGCGAGGTTCACTGCGAAGAATAGGATCAGATAAATTCGCTAATCTCAGACAGGTCTTTCTTGATCAAAGCATGTTTGGGCACTTCCGCGCCGTCTGCCGGATAGCCCACCACCATCAGGACAAATGGTTTTTCATTATCGGGGCGCCCGCATATATTTCGTAAAAACGTCATGGGCGCAGGTGTGTGTGTGAGCGTGCCTAAGCCTGCACTGTGCAGCGCTGTGATGAGCATGCCTGTTGCCAGTCCGACTGACTCGGTGACATAGTAATTTTTCTTGTCCTGCCCAGCCCGTTCGCCCCCGCGCTTCTGCGCAAAGACGGCTATCAGCCAAGGCGCGGTTTCCAGAAACATTTTGTTCTCATCCGTGCCCAGCGGTTCCAAGGCCGCGAGCCATTCGTCCGAGGCACGGGTTTCATAAAATTCCGTCTCCTCGGCTTCCGCGGCAATCCTGATTTTTCGTTTTGTGTCGGCGTCGGATATCGCGACGAAATACCAAGGTTGATGATTGGCACCGGAAGGCGCGGTGGCCGCCGCTTTGATACAGGTTTCAATCAATTCTCGCGAAACAGGCTTGTCAGAGAAATCACGTATGGTGCGGCGCGTGCGTAGCGTTTCCAAAACAGTCTCGGCCCGCTTTTGCATTTCCTCCGGCGAGAGCTCTTCATAGCCTTCAAGCGGAACAAATTCAGCGCTCATATCTCATTCCAATTCAAAATGACCTTGCCCGTCTTGCCAGTTTCCATAAGATCAAACGCCTTTTGGAAGTCTCGCGCCGCGAAACGGTGAGTGATCATTGGGCTCATATCCAAACCGCTATCGATCATCGCAATCATCTTGTACCATGTTTCATACATCTGGCGGCCATAAATACCTTTCAGGGTCAATGCCTTGCCGACCAATTTACCAAAATCAATTGGAAATGGTTTAGACGGGATACCTAACATAGCGATATTCCCGCCCATTAACATCGTATCGAGCATTTGATTAAAGGCGGGCTCTGCACCGCTCATCTCCAGACCCACATCAAAGCCTTCATTCATACCGATTTCGTCCATGACGGCTTTCAAATCTTCATTCATCGTATTGACCATGCGAGTGCGCGCGGTAACTTTCTTGGCAAAATCCAAACGCCAATCATTTATGTCCGTCAGCACAACGCGGCGAGCGCCGGCTTTCTCCGCCACTGCCGCCGCCATAATCCCGATTGGACCGGCACCTGTGATCAATACGTCTTCTCCAACCAGATTAAATGCCAAGGCCGTATGCACAGCATTTCCGAGCGGGTCCATGATTGAGGCAATCTCCAGAGGGAAATCATCTTTCAGCGGAATGACGTTAAATTCGGGCAGCGCCAGATATTCTGCGAACGCCCCCGGCAGGTTGACGCCAATGCCTTTCGTGTCTGGATCAAGATGAAACTTCCCGGCCCGGGCATTTCGGGAACGCGTGCCAACCACATGCCCCTCACCCGTCACGCGCTGCCCGACTTTTACCCGCCGCACAGTCGAGCCAACCGCCGCAACCGTCCCGCCATATTCATGGCCGACAATCAAACCTATGGGCACATTTTTTTGCGCCCAATCATCCCAGCGGTAGATATGCATATCCGTACCGCAAATCGCCGTTCGTTCGATTTTGATTAAAACTTCATCCGGCGCGATTTCCGGGACAGGCCGTTCCTCGAGCCACAGACCTTTCTCGCCTTTGGCTTTGACAAGGCATTTCATAGTCCCCGTCATGATATAACACCGAGTTCTTTGCCGACCTTGGTGAAGGCCGCAATGGCTTTATCAATATGATCAGAGGTGTGGGCCGCACTCATTTGCGTACGAATACGGGCGGTACCTTTGGGGACAACGGGGTAGAAAAATCCGATGACGTAAATCCCTTCATCCAGCAATTTGGCCGCCATTTCCTGCGCGATTTTCGCATCACCCAACATGACAGGAATAATCGGATGTTCCCCGGGCGGTAGATCAAACCCCGCCTTGGTCATGCCAGCGCGGAATTGCTTGGCATTCGCGAATATTTGCTTTCGCAAATAAACGCCTTTGGCGGCCATATCAATCGCTTTGATTGACGCGCCCACCAGCGATGGAGCCAATGAATTTGAGAAAAGATAAGGCCGTGATCGCTGACGCAAAATATCGACGACTTCCTGACGCGCGCAGGTAAAGCCGCCCATCGCGCCGCCCAGCGCCTTACCCAAAGTTCCGGTCAGCACATCGACCTCACCTTCGACACCGCAAAACTCGGCTGTGCCGCGCCCATTTTTTCCCAGAAACCCTGTAGAGTGACAATCATCGACCATCAAAAGCGCGCCGTATTTTTTCTTCAGCGCTACAATCTCTGTCAGCTTCGCAATCGTGCCGTCCATTGAAAAGACGCCATCCGTTGCGATCATGATATGGCGGGCACCGGCCTCTTTAGCCGCTTTTAGTTGCACCTCTAAGTCATTCATATCGCTCGTTTTATAACGAAACCGCTTGGCCTTACAAAGACGGATGCCATCAATGATAGAAGCATGGTTGAGCGCATCGGAAATGATGGCGTCTTCAGGGCCCAGCAAAGGTTCAAACACGCCGCCATTAGCATCGAAACACGCGGCATAAAGAATACTGTCTTCAAATCCAAGCCAGCCAGCAATCTTTTGTTCAAGCTCTCTATGTTGCCCCTGCGTCCCGCAAATAAAACGCACAGAGGCCATGCCGAACCCATGAGTTTCTACAGCTTCCTCTGAGGCCTTAATCAACTCAGGGTGATCCGCCAGCCCTAGATAATTATTGGCGCAAAAATTGATAACGTCCTGTTCGCGGCCATCTTCGGTCACGACAATATCAGCGGCCTGCTTACTCTTGATCAGGCGCTCACGTTTATAAAGACCATCGGCCTCGATCTGTTTAAGTTCGTCTTGAATATGGGTGTAAAATGCTTGGCTCATGCCATTTACATAGCCATACTCAATTTGAAAATCATTCGGAAATTTACGTCTTGGGAGGAAAGCCTGTCACAATCTGTTGATATCGCGCCTTTGCTTGCAAAAATTCGCCGTTGCGATGTCTGCGCACAGGCTAGCGTGCCCTTGCCCGTAAAGCCCAATCCTGTGCTCCAAGCTTCCAGCGAAGCGAAGATACGCATTATTGGCCAAGCCCCCGGCACGCTCGCCCATGCCAGCGGGCGGCCTTTTACCGACCCGTCAGGAGTAAGGCTGCGCGATTGGCTGGGCGTTACAGAAGACGAATTTTATGATGAGGCAATATTTGCCGTCACGCCTATGGGCTTTTGTTTTCCCGGTCAGGATGACAGGGGCGGTGACTTGCCGCCGCGTAAGGAATGTGCCCCGCTCTGGCAGGAACCACTTACCAAGGCTTTAGGTAATGTAGAACTGACCTTGCTGGTCGGCATGTATGCGGTGAAAGAATATCTTGGGGATGACATGAAACGCAATTTGACCGAAACGGTTAAAGATTGGAAAAGCTATGGCCCGGATATCATGCCCCTGCCCCATCCCAGTTGGCGCAATAATGGCTGGATCAAGCGCCATGACTGGTTCGCTGAGGAATTGACCGAATTAAAACGGCGCGTCCGGCAGATCATTGGCCGCTAAGACACGGAATTTAATTTTGCTGACTTTCCCGCGATCATCGACGGCAGAGAGTTTGTAAAAGCCCGGCCCATCCGGTTTCCAAATATGACCTTCGCGCTGCCTTGGGACAGCTTGCCCGTTCACATAAATGCGTGCATCCCCATAGGAGCTTTCCGCCACGATTGTCACCCCGCGTGAGTTACCTCCAAACTCTTTCATAGCAATCTCAGTATCTTTGGCCGGAAAGATAATTTGCGGCCCCGCATCATTAGGGGTGCTGACGCGCTTCACTGAAGTCTGGCTCATTTTTTCATAGGCCACCGATTTGCGCGGCACGTCCAAATCACCCACAATTTCGAACAATAATGGCGCAGCGGCTTCGCGGCCTGTGACGCCGGGACGCGGCCCGCCATCCGGCCGCCCGACCCAAACCACAATCGTATAGTCGCCTGCGACACCTGCGGCCCAGCTATCGCGAAACCCATATGATGTGCCCGTTTTATAGGCAATGTCAGGCCGATCTTTCAGCAAATCTCCGGGAACATAACCTGCGGGCACAGGCGCTTTGGCCATCACGGATAAAAGCTGCCCTGCCGTTTTAGAGCTTAACAATTGCAGGCTGGCGGGACTGTCTTGTCCTTCATGCCATAGCAGCGGCTGCGCCACGCCGTCATTAGCCAGTGCCGTATATAAGGCGGCCAAATCCATGGCTGTTGTGCCTGTGCCGCCCAAAGCCAAGGATAGTCCGCTTTCAGGATTATCTGAACGAGGCGTAGAGATATTCGCGCCGGTCGCCACCAATGCCGCCCGCAAACGCTTTCCCCCCACATGATCGAGGACGGCAACCGCCGGAATATTCAGCGAATGCTGTAAGGCTTCGGATACGCGCACATCCCCGTAATAGCGGCGGTTGAAATTTTCCGGCTGGTAGCTCCCGAAACGGGACGGCGCATCCCGCACGAAACTATCAAACGCCAACACGCCATCATCTGCGCCTAGGCCATATACGAAAGGCTTGAGCGTAGAGCCCGGGGAGCGCAGCCGCCGCGTCATATCTATCCAGCCACCCTCATGATCGCGGCGACCTATGGCAACGTGACCTCGCACTTCCCGCGTGGGGTTATAAACGATCACAGCAGAAGCGTTCACAGTTTTGGGATAGCGGGTAATATAATCAAAGAGATGCCGTTCCAAAGCTGTCTGCACAAAGGGGTCAATATAGCTCTGCGTCACCGCGCCGGATTTCGGCATATAGTAAGATGACAGCCACGCCTTGGACGGCAGGCTGTGCCGCAACAAAGGAATCGGGGCCTCTTGGGATTCCCGGTAAATTTCATCTGAAATCAAATCCTCTTTATGTAGCTTGGTCAGGATACGATTGCGCCCGCGTTTGGCATGCGCGGCCTGCCGATCAGGACGGCGGGATTCAGGGGCCTGCGGGAGCGAGACCAACAGCGCAATTTCGTCCGGCGTTAAATGTTGTGGCGATTTACCCAGATATATCCGGCTGGCCGCCTCAATGCCTTCAATATTCCCGCCATAGGATATCCGCGTCAGATATTGGGCCAATATCTCCGCCTTGGAGAAATGCAGCTCAAACCGTAACGCTTCGAACGCCTCAATGATCTTGGATTTTAGTGTGCGGGGACGGGGCCTATATTGCCGAACCAATTGCATGGTGATGGTTGACGCGCCGGACACCACTTCTCCGGCCTTTGCCCAGTCCTTGGCCGCGCGAAAGATAGCAGGGACATCGACCCCTGAATGATGATAATAGCGGCGATCTTCAATGCGAATGACCGCTTCAATGAAATCCGGATCTATCTGGTCTAAATCCGCTGGCAGACGCCATCGACCATCCTCTAAAGCAAAAGCTGTAAGCCAAGCGCCATTGCGATCCAGCACAACCGGAGACACCTCGGCCAGTTCGGCCTCACTGACAGGCGGGCGTGCAAAGTAAGTGACGGCCAGAACTGCAAGGCCGACGCTCAGAGCGCCCGTATATTTAAGCCAGCGCCTCAATTTGTTCCGGCGGCTGTGATGGTCAGGCGTGACAACTCCGTTCGGGCAAAACGCTGCGGACGGTACATGTCTTCGACCATCGCGCCGGGGAAGGAAAACTCACCCGCTGTTACCGCGCGAACGATATAGGCTGTGCGGATATCATTATCGCGATACCAACGGCCAATGCGGGCTGACGCCACATAACGGTCATCGCGTGCTTCGCTCATATCAAGCTCTGTCAAACGGCCTAACCATTCATAGGCGCCTTGCTGCCCATCCTGACGTTTACCATCTTCAGGCTTTAAGATCGTTTCTATTTCAAAACCTGCGGGCAGTAGATCAGAGATAACCAACATGGAATTACGGGACACTTTGGGATCCGCTTCGACCAGTATGATTGCCCGCTCTCCATGTTTCAGGCTGCCGCCTAATGGCTTTCCGCTCATAGTATAGACCGACTTGGACAGGCTAAAGCCTTCACTGGCGGCGGGCGGCGCTTTGTCTGGTGTGCCATTGACGGTCAGGCTGACCCATACGGGACTATCGCCATTATTGGTCAGGCGGCCATTGCCCGTCACATCAGCTTCCAGGCCGCTCATGCGGTTATCTGCAAGCTTCAAATCCCTCACAGACACATTCACCTTTCCGGCTTTCGCTTTGAGCTCGGCCATAGCTCGAACCAGCCAGGCATTTTCCTGGGTATTTGTATATTTGGGGTCTATTCCCGCCAGCAGCTTGATAACGGTTTCGGCGGCGGATTCAGGGGCTTCCTGCCCGCCTATGGCCAAAACCGCCGCGGCATTTCTAATGTCACTGGCGTAATAATCATATCTGTCAGGATCATTACCAAGACGTTTAACCGCCAAATCAAAAGCGGCTTTGGCCCGTATTGTATCGCCCATGCCTTGCAAGGCCGCCCCTAGATGCGCCAGAGCCACAGGTGAACTCATTTGATCCGAAAATTCATCATGTAAATAGCGAATGGCTGTAATTTGCCCCTGCTCGGCCTGCACCAGATTATAATGGGCGTAGGCTGCGGTCTCGGCCCGATAACGGCTATCATTAGAGCCGCTGCCGCGTCTGAAATTCAGGTTCAGCGATGTATATTGATCCATCTTAGAAAGGCGGTTTGCCGCCGATATGGCGCTTTTGAGACTGCTGTCCGGCACATCAAAGCCGCGTTCTTTTGCCTTCAACATAAAGTCGGTGACATAAAGCTGTAGCCACGGGCGCGAATAACCATCTCCCGCTTTCCAAAGACCAAAGATTCCGTCACTATCCTGACGTGCGACCAGACGGGTAATGGCTTTTTGTACTTGTCGGCGCTGGTCGAGATTACTCATGCCCTCAAACCCGCCAAGTTCCTCGACAAAGACAAGCGGCATGGCCGTACTGACAGTCTGCTCTGTACAGCCATAGGGGTAGCGGCGAAGTTCAGCCAAGAACGGCGCGGGCGTCAATCCCGGCATGGCATCTACGGATAAGGTAAACTCAGCGCTGTTGCGCAGAAATCCTGAGAACTTGTCCTGGCTTAGCATATAGCTCTCCCCCGGCCCAAGACGGGTCAGATCATAAGCCGTTATATTCCGGTAAGGCGCGCGCGTCTCTATGGGATAGTCAGAGCTTAGCTGATAGCCCGCCGGGCCTGTGACACTGAGCGAAAGTGTGTCGACACCTATCGCGTCATTGGTCAGGGTGATACCCGCTTGATCCCGCTCGCCTTTGGCCAATGTGAAATCCAAACTCTCCATATCCGTTTCAATATCCCCTGCCGTGACCTTTGTAATATAATCTCCGGCGGCTCCATCAATATTGTCAAGCGCAACCGTCGCGACTGCCTTGTCGCCCGGGGCCAGGAAACGTGGTAAGGCCAGATTGGCCGGCACCGGATCGCGCACTTTCATCGGCTGAGAGGCGCTACCGACAGCCGTCCGGCTCCAGGCTGTGACCATCAACCGAAGCTCGCCATTAAAATCAGGCAGCTCCAAAGGCAATGTCACTTTCCCGCCCTTGACCTGAACCAACCCTGAAAACATTGCGACAGTCTTGGTCGGCACGACGGTCAGGCCCGCTCCGCCGATGGAATCTCCGCCCTGACGGTCGGCCCCACCAGCCGCAAAGGGGTCCAGAATGCGGGAATAGTCATCCCTGACATCCAGAGCGAAGGCTTTCTTGGCGAAATAATGTCCGGCCGCATCCGGGGATTTGTATTTCGTCAATTGCAAAATGCCTTCATCAACCGCCGCCAAAGTCAGATAGGCCTTCTGACCGCTAGGGATGTTGTTCACATTCACTGTGACGTCGAAAGTTTGGCGCGGCGTGGTCTTTTCAGGCGCTAGAATATTCACGTCCAGTGTATTTTTATCTCTGTCGAGTTTGATATGGGTCAAGCCCACGGCTCTCTTTGGGATAGCGTGCTCTTTGCTGCGCGGGGTGTAAAGTGTCACCATGGCATAGACACTCTGGCCCCAGCTCTTTCCAAATGGCAGCGTAATTTCAGACGCGCCCTCAGGGATATCCAGCGCCTGCACTTGATGCACAGCCTCCCCGGCAATGACAAGATCACCCCGCCCGGCATAGGGGGCATTTAGAGAGATCGTAAATTTATCCCCCGGCCGCATGGGCTTGTCAGGCGCGCCAATCTGTATCCGGTCAGGCGCATCCGTGGCTGATGACCCGCGCGACCACCCAACGCCAAATCCATAGCTGGCCTTACCGCCATCCTTCGTCGTGATATCCAGTCGATAGCGTCCATAGGTCAGGCGGCGCGACCATCTGGCAGGCTGATCCGCCGTAATATCAATCGTGCCTTCGGTCACAGGAATGTCGCGTACATCACGTCGATAACGCCAGCGGCCATATTCACGATACCAGTGATAATCGTAATCTTCCTCTACCAATGTCCATTTTGCCGTCGAGGCGATACGCTCCCCGGCCGCATTCATGGCGATAAGTGAAATCGGCACGGGGCGGTTTTTGCTGGCGTAATAGTCGAATTCCGGCTTGATACCGATATAGCTGTCCTGTGACCTGACCGGTATGAATATCGAGTCGCGCACGAAACGCCCGCCGGGTTCCGCCGCGCCTGCCGACACAAAGGCTCGCAAAGGGTGGCTGGATTCATAAGCGCCCCCTGAAAGCTTCAAAGCCAGTTCAAATGCCCCTTTTTCATCCGTCAGGCCTTGGTCAAGCGTCTCTACCTGCTCTTGATATCGCTCGCCCTCATCCCCGAATTTGTAATCGGCAAAATCCGGAAAGGGTTTTGGATCGATCTGAACCCGGACTTCGCCTTCAGCCGCGAGCCCGCCGCCGGGTGCGCCATAGAGAAATTGCGCGTCAAGCATAACACTTCGTGTTACGCCAAGCCTTAAAGGCGATTTATCTGTCTCTATGCCCAGGCGAAGTTTTTGTGGAACGAAATCCTCAACGCCAAAAGCAATCTGGTGCACTTCGCCCAGACCTTCCGCCTCGAAATTGAATGTCCACTGCCCGCGCGGAGCGTCATTGGGTACCTCATACGCGAAGGTCAGGCCGCCCGCCGTATCATTGGATTTGATTACATCTCTAAAAACCTCAGAGCCATTTGGCTTTTTGACAATCAGAGTTACGGGTCTGTCAAAAGCGCTTTGAGCTTGGCTATTTCTAACCAAGGCTGTCATGTGAACAGTTTGTCCAGGCCGATAGACTCCGCGTTCCGTAAAGGCGTAGATGTCCATCAGGCCGGAGGCATCCCGTCCAGTGACATCTAGCGAGGTCAAATCCAGAGGGCTGCGCGCCAGATCCAGAATGGCATAATCACCATGTTCGTCATAGGCCATGACCATTTTCGGCGCGGCGGCAATATCGCCATCCAGCAGAGCTTTAGGGAAAAAGGCCCGGCCACGGGCATCTGTCACAAGCTCACTCAGCTTGTCATTATTGAGGGCAATAAGGTCCAATCTAATGCCAGGTTGAAGGCGGGCGTTTTCAATGGAGCGCACTGAGACGGTCAAACCCTCTTTTCCGCGATAGCTGGTCAAAGCCAAGTCTGTGACAATGATCCAGCGCCAAGCACTTGCCACCCGCCGGTTGTTTTCTTCGTCCGGCGTGGCACGCTTGGCCTCAATGATGTAGGCGCCGGGCCCTTGGTCATTAATGTGATCTTGAAGATCAAAAGCCGTAGTCACCATCTTATTCGTCCGCTTAGCAACATCAACTTGGCCAGACCAGACTTCAACTTTCTTGTCCCATCCATCAGACCCATAGCTATATTCACCCTCCAAAGCTGAGCTACCTTTATTGGGCGACATTTGGGAGAGGATACGATGATTGACCCTGTAAAGTGTCAAATCAACGGCTTCCACATTCATTGATTTAATCCCCAAAGCGCCTTGTTTCGTTTTGGGTAAAATTATGCCTTCTCCGGCAAAGCTAATGAAGGGCGGCTTATCGCCAAAAGTCACCTCTACATCGCGACGTGTTTGCAGCTCTGCACCGCTTTGCGCCTCTAAACCCGGCAGTAGGGCGACATTATACTCTTTGGCATAATCAAGGCCTAGGACACATAAATCACTGTCACGCACAGCCAATGAGAATGGCGTTTTGGGCGTAATCTCAACATATGACTTCAACGCGACTTCATTACCTTGCGGCAATTGCTCTGAAAATCCAAAACAGGCTTGCGATTGGTCGCCCAGATCACGGGCTTCCCATCCTAAATATGACAAAATCGGTGACGTGTCTGGTTCCGTGCTTGTTGCATTCTGTGCAGGGGCGGCTTCAGTTCTGTCTGCAGGAATCGTTTCAGGCGTGACGGGTGTCGGCGAAATGACTTTGGCAGGCTGCGTGTTATTCGTAACTTTATATCCACTCGAATTATCACCGGGGTAAAGTTTATAGCCGAACCAACCCGCAAGGCCAAAAATAAACACGAACGCTAAAAATCCCAGCCATATTCGCCGCATAACAGACCCTCTGATTTATATGTAATGTATCATTACACCGATTCTTGGCCGGATTGGGGCTTAAAAACGAAAACTTCGTGTCGACTTCAAGATAAACTCAGGCTCACTCAGCTAGCGGGCCTTACTGTGTTTTCAAATCTTTCATCTGCTGGCGATATTCCCAGCGCTGAATTTCGGCAATCACTTTGGAAATCCGAAACTCTATATTTTGAACTGCAACATCGCGCGCCCCGGGGCGGTTTCCTTCGCCAATCAAATTCTCAGATTGCTCACACAGCTCCGCCAAGCCTTTTGCGCCTACGGCAAGAGCGGAGCCTTTAAGCGTATGAGTCACAGAGGCCCACATGTCATCATCCGCGTGCGCTGCTAACATACGCCCCCACATTTCTACCTGATTTTGGAACAGTCCAAACACTTCCCGCGTCAAATCGGGGTCGTCACCCACATATTGACGTAAGTGCTCAAAATTTATTTCCGGCGCCGAATCTGTATCCATTCAGATTTTCTAGACATTTTACAGCTTTATGTTACCCCCAATTTCAGTCTGAGGGAGAAACAAATGTCAAAACTGGCATATTTTGAACAAACCGAACATGGCAATAGCAAATGGTGGACGTGGCCGACCGTATTTTGGCTCACTATTATGACGTGGCTGATCGGGCAATTCATCTTGAGCATCTTTATGGTTATCGCCGGAATGATCGCGGAGCCCGAATTAATTGAGCAGCTTATGGAAGCTTCCACTGCCGCAGCCGTCGAAATGGAGTCCGGCAAGAACAAAATTTTGCAAAATACGGCCCTGATCAGTTCTGGGGCCGGTTTCATCGGATTACTACTGGCGCTGCTAGCCGATGACGCAAAAGTCAAACGCACGGCAGGTATCGTGACCGGCGTTGCAATAGCCCTGTCATATGTCTCACTGTTCTTGTTGTTCCCGACTTTAACAGGCGGTGCAGAAGCAAATGAAATTCTGAATGCACTCATGGGTAAAAGCGCTGCCGTTTACGCCTTTATGCTCCTCACATTCCCCGCAGCTTTGGTTGGTCTTTATTTAGGTCAAAAACTCATTCACAAACGAACGATCACGGCCCTACACACAGCCTTTGCCAAATTCCGCTGGAAACGGGCAGCCCAAGCCTTTTTTATCATGTGGGCCGTGTTGGCTGGCTTTGGCGCTATTACGCATTTCATGGGTTTATCACCCGCAAGTTATGTTTTCGACGTGAAACGGTTCTTTGGCTATGCGCTGATTTCGATCTTATTACTTCCGATACAGTCCGCTACAGAAGAGATTGTTTTTCGAGGTTATTTGAACAAAGGTATTACGCATTTAACGCGGAATAAATGGATTGCCTTTTTTATCACGAGCGCCATGTTCATGGCGATGCATCTCGCCAACCCGGAGGCGGTAGCAGGTGCGGAAAAAGGTATATTGCCCATTGTAATGAGCGGCTATTTCTTCTTCGGCTTTGCCGCCTGTCTGATGGTTTTGATTGATGACGGTCTCGAATCTGCCATTGGTGTTCATGCCGGTAACAACACATTTGCTGCGATTTTCGTCAATTACGAAAACTCAGTCCTGCCCACACCGTCAGTGTTTCAGGTCAAAGCGGAACCAGTTTATGATTCAATCAGCACAATCATAATTTTGGCAACGGTCGTCGGCATTCTCTACTGGCTTAAGTCAAGAGACAGTTCGGCGGATAGGCTGGCTTAAGGCTTTGCGGCCTTCATCTGTCAGTCGGCAGACAAGCCAGTCCGGTTTCATCGGATTGGCAAACCATGGTTCACATAAGCCTTTTTGAATGCAGGCCCTCTGAACCCGCGGATCGATACGTTGTCCCGTCACATCAAATAACGGGAGTTTGCCCCCCGGCTGCGTCAAGCCAGGCCGTAGATACATCATTTCAGATTCAGACAAGCGTGCGCCCTCGCGCACTGAGTTAGACCAGCCCATATTAAATCCCATTCACCTACAGAAGAGCCATCTTCGCGGCTTTCCCCTGACGAATTATTCTGTATAAGGCAGAGACGAAAAAATTCGGTTAAACCGTCGTCAGGACATTTTTAAGACATAAGAGGCCCCGCTTGTCTGACATCACCAAGAAAATCTTCTCAATTGAACCTGATATTGATGATATAATCGAACCGATTACGAAGGCTGAAAAGCCAGTGGAAAAAGCGCCCGTCAAAAAAGCCATAGAGCCGCTGCCGAAGTTTATCACACGGCAAGAAGCCCCGCTCGATACGATGCCATATGGTGACGAAGCACCTTCCACAAAATGGATCACTGTGACAGGTATCGTTTTGACCGTCATTTGGATTGGTGCTGTAACCGCTTATATTTTTGCCCTGTCTGAAATCGGGCAAAACTGGTCATCATTGCCGCCTATGGGACTGGCGGGTATTCTTATGGCAATCATCTTCCCGGCAATCCTAATCTCATTATTATGGATGACTTGGCGTCGTTTGGCTCAAATGAAGCATCAGGCGCAAATGATTGCAAATATTGCCAAAAAACTGACCAAAGCTGACGATTCCGCCATAGCCAGCACTCAAAATCTAGCGGACGGAATACGGGCTGAGCTAAGCAAACTTGATCAACATCTGGAAAAAACATTGGACCGTTACTCCACATTACAAGTGCAACTGACCGCCGACACACGGTCAATCGATGAAGCGGGTCTGATATTAACAGAACGAGCCGAAGACGTTGGCAGGAACCTGACCCTCCAACGCCAAGCGCTAGAGTCAATCTCGGGCACATTTGACTCCAAAATGGAAACCTTGACGGCTTCGATTGCTGCGCAAAGCCAGGACCTAACCAAAGCTGCCGAGACAGCCGCAGGGAGTATTTCTGCGGCCAATGAAGCCCTGACCCAGACATCGGACAATTTGAAAGCATCTGGCGAAGAAATTGCCAACCATTTGCAATCCTCTTCAGATAGCCTCAACCAAAGTGCTGCCCAATTAGAAAATATTGACGCAGATCTTTCAAAGATCACATCCCGCCTACAGGAAGAGCAAACCCGGTTACAGACTGAAATGAACGCCCAAGTCAAAGAGATTGGGGCCGCGACCGGAACCGCCATCGAAAGCTCAGAACTTCTAATGAACTCTCTGCGCTCAGGACAGGATACAGTTGCCGCATTAAATACGGCAACACTCAAAACCAACGAATCCATCAAGCAGCAATTTGAAGATTTAAGCGAGCGTATCACGACGGCACAATCCGAAGCGAATGATATATCAGAAAAGGCCGCCACGCGTGTTCAGGAAAGTCTCTCTCAAACACGCCGAGACCTCAGCCAATTGGAAACGGATATGCTCGCGCTACAAGCCAAGCTGAGAAATGCCAGCCAAAAAACAGATGAGCTTGGTTTTGATGAACCGGAACAACCGCTGCCTGGGATTGGACGTCTGAAACTAAAACCACTGGATACAGATTTTCCTCCGGTAGAGCCGCCGCGATTCCAATCCAAACCTAAACAGCAGGCTGAATTATTGGAAACGCCTCTAGAGCCCATGCCAGACCAACCGCTTAATCTTGGTATGGATATGGAAGTTGAAAATGAGGACAATGAGATCACGGATTTTGATCCGGACATATTGCGACGCCCGGCCCCCGTGACAAAAAGCTTCGGACGAGCCAAGCGGGGCAAAAAAGAGAAGTCTTCATGGCATTGGCGTGATATGTTGGGTGGACTCGACAGCCCTTCACCCAGCACGGAAGGAGCTTTGGATATCGTCGGAAACACAGCAGGGTCATCACTTTCACTCAATAGCCCAAACCCCGACGGACCGGACGTCATAAATTATTTGCGTCAGGCACAGCTTGCGCCATCCGCAATCATTGATGATGGCACCATTATCGAAGCCTCTAAGTCTTATGTTCAATATGGCGCGGCTCATATGCAGGGCACCATCGCGAACCGCATCGGCGCCCCCTGCCAGCATTTGAGAGACAATCTTAACGCGGATACGGCAGCACTTATGAGGTTCAAACGTTTCACGGACCAATTTAACGCCAAAATCAGTGCCATCTCTCATGATGAAGCCCGCCTTAGAACCGAATTTGGCACCGCCGAAGGCCGCGCCTTTTTGCTAAGCGCTGCAGCCCTGCGACAAGCGTGACAAAACCGACAGACAAAACGCCATGGCAAACCCAAAGCGCAGGCGAAAGTGATCAGGGAGAGCGGCTGGATAAATGGATCAGTCAGTGGACCGAACTCTCCAGATCGCGCATTCGTGACTTGATCGAAGCCGGACATGTCCGGGCCGACGGTGACATCATCACAAAGCCAACCTTAAAAATCCGCGCAGGCATCGAATATGCCATTCAAATCCCGCCGCCGGTCGATGACACTCCGAGGCCGGAAAATATTCCACTCAATATTCTGTACGAAGATGACCAGCTGATTGTCATCGATAAAACCTCCGGCATGACAGTGCACCCTGCCCCCGGCTCGCGCAGTGCCACTCTGGTCAATGCTTTGCTCTATCATTGCGGGGATACACTCTCCGGTATAAACGGCGTTTTGCGTCCGGGCATCGTTCACAGGCTTGATAAAGACACATCCGGCGTCATGGTGGTCGCAAAATCTGACAAAGCCCATAATTATCTGGCCAAGCAATTTGCCAAACATACGATTGACCGAATATACACTTGCCTCACGCGAGGCGTCCCCAAACCGCGCTCCGGCAGGATTGAGAGCCGTTTGGCCCGCAACAATAAAGACCGCAAGAAACAAGCTGTCGTCGCAGGCACATTCGGCGATATGGAAGCCTCTGATCATGGCCGTCATGCGATCACGCATTACAAATATATTCGCGGCTTCGGACAAGCCCAAAATGCGAGTGTCGGCACGCCCAAAGTCAGCCAAATTGAATGCCAACTCGAAACAGGACGTACTCACCAAATCCGGGTGCATATGGCCCATATTGGCTGCCCTCTTCTGGGTGATCCGCTTTACGGACAGCAAAGAGCCTTTTTGACGAATAAAAGCGACGCAGAGCAATCTGTAGCCACGGCAATTGCGGCCTTCAAACGCCAAGCTTTGCATGCCCGTCATCTGGGTTTTATCCATCCTGTGTCCAAAGAACACATGACATTTGACGCGCCCATTCCGCGCGATATGCAGGACGTGATAGATGTGCTCAAGACACTCTAACCATAAGGTAACATATTTTTGAGGCCGCTCACCCTTTAAATCCGCGGTTTCATCCCTATATCTGGGCGCTGGAGGGTCATTATGGCTAAAACGAATAGGACAGTTTCGACGAAAAAAGCTACGGATGCCGCACGCAAAGATGCGAGCTACACAGGCAATATGAGCCTGTCTGTCACCCTGTCGCCTGAGCAGGGTTTGAACCGCTATTTGCAAGAAGTCCGCAAATTCCCAATGCTGGAAAAGGACGAGGAATTTATGCTCGCCAAACGATGGCAGGAGCATGGCGATTCCGAAGCCGCCGAAAAAATGGTGACGTCCCATCTGCGCCTCGTGGCTAAAATTGCCATGGGCTATCGCGGCTATGGCCTGCCCATCGGCGAAGTTATCTCCGAGGGCAATGTCGGCCTGATGCAAGCCGTCAAGAAATTTGATCCCGATAAGGGCTTTCG
This sequence comes from Hellea sp., assembly GCA_020631215.1. Lineage (GTDB taxonomy): Bacteria > Pseudomonadota > Alphaproteobacteria > Caulobacterales > Maricaulaceae > Litorimonas. The sequence continues at coordinate 24,627 of JAHDHS010000031.1, forward strand.
CCTGTCGACCTATGCTATGTGGTGGATTCGGGCCGCGATTCAGGAATATGTCCTGCGGAGTTGGTCGCTGGTCAAAATGGGAACGACGGCCGCACAAAAGAAATTGTTCTTTAATCTGCGCCGCCTGAAAGGCGAGATGAAGGCCATTGATGATGGTGATTTGACGCCTGAAAATGTCAAGAAAATCGCCACTCGTTTGAATGTCAAAGAATCCGAAGTCACATCGATGAACCGGCGTATGTCCATGGGCGGTGACTCCTCGCTCAATGTGACGATTGGCGGAGAAGACGGGGCGGCGGAATGGCAGGATTGGCTGGCGGATGACAGTGCGTCTCAAGAAGAGGTTTTGGCCGAAGATCAGGAACATGATGCCCGCATGGATTTGCTGCAAGACGCGATGGCCGATTTGAACGAGCGTGAACGTGATATCATCATGAAGCGGCGTCTCTCTGATGAACCCATGACGCTTGAGGATCTGGCCGGCATATACAAAGTCAGCCGGGAACGTATTCGCCAAATCGAAGCCCGGGCCTTTGAAAAACTACAGGAAGCCATGCTCAAAGCCGCCGGGACAGCCGGCCTGATCGAAGGCTAAGCGAAACGGGGCGCGATCTTTAGGTCGCGCACCCAACCGATCTTTTCCATGACCAAGAGGGTCGTGCCGTTATAATCAAACACCCTGTTCCAAAATCCCTTTCGGGGTAGATGCAGGGCCGATTGCGGCTCGTCATGATGATGATCATGAAAGGCCTCGCCGCCCGTTAAAAGCGCCATCGCGTAATCCGCCCATTTCGGGGTCGGCAAATGTCCCAGAACATTGATCCCATAGACCGTGGCGTGGAACTGTATAGCCCTGCCCAGAACAACGCAGGCATGTAAGATCGCGGTCAGCACCAGCGAACCTCCGGACACCCACACAATGAGATAGATCATCGCAGGCACACCCAGATGCAGGCCTAATGACAAGGAATGATAAAAACGATCCATCCAAACTACGATAGGCTGGGTCTTAAGCCACATCGCCATAGGCCGTTTCATATCATTTTCATCACGCCACAAAATCCAGCCAACCCAGGCCCAGAAACGACCTTCTTCAGGATTGTGCGGATCGCCGGGCTTGTCAGCGAAACGATGATGTTGGCTGTGATAATTGACCCAGTCCTGCACCTTGCCTTGCATGGCAATCATCAGATTAATCATGGTGAACACTTGCGCCGGGGCGCGAAGCTCTCCGGCTTTGTGCTGCATAATCCGGTGCAGCGGGCCGATGCCGAGATTACACACAAATATGGACAGAGCGACCGTCATCAAACCCAAGGGTATGTACCACCACGATAAATCCAGGGACTTTACGAAAATCCCCACCATAATCATGACCGTCAAAAGAATGAGCCCCAAGGCCGGATATATGAAAGCCGCGAACAGGCTTCCGATATTTAGCGTTTTCCAGGTTTTAGGAATAGACAGTGAGCGTGGGAGCATGAATCAGCCTCTTTCTTTGATAAAATATAGGAACATCA
>JAHDHS010000032.1 GCA_020631215.1 Hellea sp.
GGATTCCCAAGTCGCGATAGGTAGTCCAAAATGGAAGAGCGCCTTCATAATCACCTTTATCAAAATAGAGCTTACCCACCCAAAACTCACTTTGGGCATGGGCGAAGATGGCGTCAGGGTCGTTGGGGTTTCGGATGAGGATTTCTTTGGTCAATTCTGCGGCGCGCTCGATATCAATTCTGGCCTCATCAATACCCCCGGCTTGCAAATCAACCTGCCCCCGCAAATGCAGGGCGCGTGCCTGTAGCGCCAGGCTGTCATCGGTGAGATCGGATAAATCCTGCTGCTCATAGTAATCCAGAATTTTCTCACCGACGCCGTCTAGAATGTCCAGCCGCCCGACGGGCTCTAATTTACCGCGTAAATCAGTGATCATGTAATCGACCAAATCTTCGGCTTGGGCACGGTTGACTTGGGCGTCGTTTCGAGCCTGCACGGCGGTATAGGCGGTGGCCCCCATAATGCCTGAGAAAGCCAGTGCACCCAGTGTAACGGCTTGTAAGCGGCGGCGGCGGCGGCGAAGGTCCCGCTGAATTAAATCATCCAGCCCAACGCCCAGCAGCGATGCCGCAATTTGTGTGACCCCCAATCTAAATCCTTCGCGGCTGTCTCCCAAAGTGGCGGCGAGGGGTTCCCGGCCATTTTCCGTTAGAGCCGGCGGGAAGGCCGTGTCTGGAATGCCGTCGACGATAACACAAAGGATGGCTGCCTCGCCGTGCAGTTTTCGGAACAGGCGAATTTCTTCATTCACCCAATGTGAGGCTTTGGCGGCCGGGGAGCATAAGACGATCAAGCATCTGGAGTTTTCCACGGCGTCACGGATTTTCTCTGATAAGCTGTGATGCGCGGTTAGCTCCGCTGTGTCGCGGAAGATGGGCGATAATTTCGTTCGCCCTTCTTGCGACATAGAGCGGGGCAGGGGGTAGGTCTCAAAGGCTTTATGCAGTCGCCCCGCAATGGCTTCGTCACTATGCGCATAGGATATGAATGCTGCATAGCTACGGCCATGTTTTGGCATCACCCCGCTCCCCCGTTACGATAGACGCAATGAACCATTTTTGGCCCCGCTATGCAATATGCTACGCGTCATTGCCGACCGCCAAATGAAGGCAGTCAGCATATTTAATTTTGGTGGCGGTTCTATTCGACCGGATTGCCGTCAGCATCGAGAAATTCGAGATCGGCCCACCCCAATGACCGGATAGGCCCCTCAATCTCAGCACGATCACCGATGATAACCCAGGTGATACCGTCACCGCTTATGACATCTTTGGCGGTGCTGCGGATCATACCAACATCCAGCGCGTCATAACGCTCTTTGAGGCTTGCGGCGTAATCATAGGGCTTGCCGTAATTGGCGTTACTCATCATGGAGCTCAGGACGCTGCCCGCTGTCTCAAACTGTCCGGGCAGAGCGCGCACACTGTTTTCGCGAACTTTGTCCAGTTCGTCCTGAGTGGTCGGCCGGCCGCTGACATAATCAGTCAGTTCCTTTTTCAGCTCCATCAGAGACTCTTTCGTCTTGTCTGTCTGGACAGGGGCGTAGACCAGCATAGGCCGCTGCCCGCGTGCGCTTTGCGTGAATGTATATGCGCCGTAAGCCCAGCCTTTGTCCTCACGCAAATTCATATTGACCCGCGATGAAAATTGCCCGCCCAGAGCGTCAATCGCTGATTCAATGGCCAGATTATTCTCCGCGCCTTTGGGCGGGATCAGATCACCGCCTAAGATCATAGATTGAGGGCTGTCCGGCTTATCGATGATGATGATCCGGGTTTTTCCAGTGCGCGCGACCTCGCCGATCCGCTTTACCGGAACCGCACTGTCCGGCGCGCTCCATTTTCCAAAGTGACTTTCCAGCTTGGGTTTGATCTCGTCCAGGGTTGTGTCGCCAACCACGAAGAGCGTTGCATTATCGGGACGAATGAAATTGCTGTGATAGGCCTTAAGCGCCTCGGGCGTGATGGCCTGAGTGCTATCGGCTGTGCCGGAGCCTGTGAACGGAATCCCGTAAGCATGTCCTTTGCCGTAAAGCAAAGGCGGCAGCAAACGCAGGGCCAGTTGCACCGGCTGAGCTTTTTCGCGGTCAATGGCAGCCAGCCAGCGTTTACGCAGGCGCTCCACCTCATCTTCGGCAAAGGCGGGATTCTTGATAACATCGGCCAGCAGATCCAAAGATGGATCAAGCTTGTCTTTCAATGCTGACATCCGCACGGTCGAAGTATCCAGCCCGGCTCCGGATGATAATGTCGCGCCCAGAGAGCTGAGTTCTTCGCTGATCTCGATACCGGAGCGGCTCTCCGTGCCGTCATCCATGGCAGACATGGCAAAGCTGGATACGCCCAATGTGTCGGGGGTGTCAGCCGCATAGCCAGCATCAAATTGCAGGGCCAGATTAACAATCGGAACATTACTCCGCTCCGCCAGAACGACTTTCATGCCGTTGGACAGGGTGGCTTCTTGAATGGCGGGGAAGCTCAGCGACGGGCTGTCGCCAATATCGGGTAGTTTGGAACGATCCGCGCCCTCGCTGGCAGATTTTGGTTCGCCAAATGGCAGGATATCTAGCTCATAAGCGCCATCAGACAGCCAGTTTTGCATGGTCGCCGTGACAAGCGGTTTGTCCGCCGCGTTGATCCAGCCCAATTGTTTCTTCCAGAAACCGGCATCGCCCGCATAAAGCATGCCTTTAGCCAGTTCTGTGGCTTTGCCGCTAAAGCCGCCAATGCGCTCCAGCCCCCGAATATTCGCGGCATTGATACGGGTTTTATAAGCGTCAAGTTCCTTTGCGGTTGGGCCGTTTTGAATAAAGTCATTCATGACCTCGCGCATGATCCGGTCAACTTCGGCGGTGTCGCCGCCGGGTTTGACAGTCACTTGGACGGTGAAGGTACTGGCCAGATTATGCTCTTCAACATAGGCCGAGACATTGGTGGCGATTTCGCGCTCATGCACCAGTTCTTTGTAAAGGCGGGAGGTCTTGCCGCTGCCCAATATCTGGGCGGCGAGGGCGAGCACGGCATTATCCTGTGTGATCCGTCCGGGGACGGCCCAATACCGGTCAAGGCGGGCTTGCGGGACGCGATCATACATAACTTCGTGAACAGTTTCCGTACGATCCGGCACCCATGATTTTTTCTGATAGAGCGGATCGCCCGTTGGCGCGTCTCCGAAATATTTCTCCATCATGGGCTTGGCGGTTTCGGCGTCGATATCACCCGCCAAAACGATGACCACATTCGTCGCGCCGTAATACGCCTTGAACCACTCTTTGACATCTTCCAGAGAGGCGGCGTTTAAATCGTCCATAGAGCCGATGGTTGACCAGCGATAAGGATGCCCTTCCGGGAAGAGACCTTCCAGAACCCGGTACTCGGCCGTGCCGTAGGGTTGATTGTCACCCTGACGTTTCTCATTTTGCACGACCTTGCGCTGCTCATCCAGGCGCTCTTGTGTGATAACGCCCTCAAAATGGGTCATGCGGTCGGATTCCATCCATAGTGCCATATCCAGCGCTGGGGTTGGAACTGTTTCAAAATAATTCGTCCGGTCAAACCAGGTCGTACCGTTCATGCCGGTGGCGCCGGCGCGTTCAAACGGGCCGAAATATTCATCATTATAATTTTCAGACCCGTTAAACATCAGATGCTCAAACAGATGCGCAAAGCCTGTTTTGCCGGGTTTTTCATCTTTGGAGCCGACATTATACCAAACACTTACCGCGACAACGGGGGCTTTGCGGTCTTCATGCACGACCACGCGCAGACCGTTATCCAATGTAAAACTATCATAAGGGATATCAATATCCGGCGCAGCGGCCAAAGCCTCAGACTCGCTGATTACACGATAGCCACTCACCGAAGCCGCAGCGGCTATGGCTTGGGTCGTATTGGCGGCTGTTTGGTTGCTATCACAGCCGGTCAGTAAAAATGAGGCGGCGGCCCCGCAAAGCAGGAAAGTTTTGAAAGACGTCATGAAGTCACCCTTTTATGTATTTTGAAATTATCGTTATACGATAAATACAATAAATACGACAAATGTCTAGGGGTTAAGTTCTCAGACGGTCCAGAACGCCCTGAAGAATATAACCTGCCGCCAGCTTGTCGACATTTTCAGCGCGTTTCTTGCGGCTCATATCGGCCTCTAACATGCCGCGGGTGACGGCCATGGTGGACAGGCGCTCATCCCAGAAGAAGATCGGCAGATCGCGCAGCTTTAGCAGATTGGCCGCAAAGTCCTTCACCGATTGCACGCGCGGACCCGCTGAACCGTCCATATTCATGGGTAGGCCTATGACAAGCGCGGTAATTTCGTTTTCATCACAAAGCTTTAAGAGCGATTGCGCGTCGAGCGTAAATTTTGTCCGCTTAATCGTTTGTAGCGGCGTTGCGATCAGGCGCGTCCGATCAGAAATCGCCAGCCCCAAAGTCTTGGTGCCGGGGTCGACTCCCAGCAGCGGGCCGGAGCTCGCCCGTAACTCGTCCAAATTGATAATTGCCATGAGTGCGGCTTTAGCTGGGGATGTTAATCGCGGCAAGCCGCATCATCACTTGCAAGGCGATATAGGCGGCGGCCAATAGGCCGAGAATGATTTTAACCCAAAGCCGAGGGAAGCGCCGCCACAAGACGATGATGCAGGCCAGCCCGATCAGGGCTTCTATCAGGCTGACCCATCCGGCATGTAGGTCTGCTTCCCAATAAGAGACCGGCGAATGAAAGCGCCAATCGGTCAGAGGCCAAAAGTGACGATACGCGTCATGGCCATGCACAGGTAAATCTGTCGCCATATGGATGAGGGCCGCGAGGGCAAAGACCAGCAATAATTTGCCCCATAATTTGGCCCGCATGACCCAGCCTAAGCCGGCCAGCACCAGATAAATCGGAATGGAATTAAACAGAGCAATCGCGGTTTGCATGGGCGGCTGAAAATACAAATCCCGCCACAGCACCTCGCCGCTCACCCCCTTTACCCACATCTGATAAGGGGCCCAAAGATAAATCGCTGCATCGGGAATCAACGATCCAATAAATACGGCCCGATTCCTCTTCGGTTCCCCGCGCTTTGAAAGCAGGGCGAGGGCCAGGAGGGAGTGGGTAGGGGTGTTCATCCTTTTATCAAACCAAATATAGCGGCAATCAGAAGGATAATCGTTGGATGAAATGTTGCGGCAAACCCTGTGGCGCGTTTTAAGGGGTGTTTGTGATATCCCCACCAGAACAAAGCTCTGGCAATCAGAAACCAAATGCCCATGACGGGTAAAAGGGCTCTGGATATTTCCGGATAGGCCGAAGCAAAAGCAAAGGCTGCCAGCGCAAAAATAAGTAATTGTTCGGCGGTGTTTTTGTTATATCGCAGTGTAATGTCGAGTTGGCTGCCGGGCTCTGGCGCGCTGCCATCAATATTGGATATCATATGGCGGCTTCGCGCCCCCCAACCAACCCCCAAAATGAGTGAGAGCGCGCCGCACGCTAAGGCAAAACCTAGTGCGTGTGTTGAAGAATCAAAGTCCAAAACCTCCCATTCCGGGAAAAATTTGTAACCAATCCTGATAAACGCGCCGCTTAAGATCCACGCCAAAACTATGCCTTTGAAAACGGTTAGTTTTTCTGCGCGTGACGGCATGGCTTTACTTTTGCCGCTCGGGTCGGACGCCCACCCAGTTCTCATCGACATATTTTTTCAGGGCGGCATTGTCTTTTTTCAGATCGCCGGTCAGAGGAAAGAGGCGGTCCAGGACGACTTCTTTTTTGGGGCCGTCAAAAGCGCAGATGAAGACCGGAACATTGGCGGCATAGGCGGCGCGAAGATAACCGGTTTTATATTTCGAAACGAGGCTGCGCGTGCCTTCGGGAGGGAACCCAACACAGACTTTATCTGCGCTGTCGAAAAGTTCGACGACTTGCTCAACGACATTGGCGCCTTTCCCGCGATCCACAGGATAGCCGCCAAGCGCGCGAAAGATTGGCCCCATAGGCCAGAAGAACCATTCTTTCTTGATCAGGAATGTATATTTAAAACCCGAGGCCAGCATGGCGAGAGACGCCGAGACCGCGTCCCAATTGGACGTATGCGGCACGCCGACAATCACGAATTTGGGCACATCCGGCATGCGGCCCCTTAACTTCCAACCCGTGAGTTTCAGACCCAAAGACCCCATCGCCCGCGTGAAGCCATTGCCCATACGCGGCGAATGTTCGGACATGTGGGGGTTGTCATATTTCATAGTCAGTAAAATAAATGTCTTAGCCGAGTTCGGGTCTTATTCCGTTATATGTTTTGCGGACATAATCCTGAATGGCTTGGTTATCGGTTTCTATATCACCCGTGAGCGGAAAAATCTTATCAAGTATCAGCTTCTTTTCTACCGCGTTTACCCCCACAATGAAAAGCGGCACATTAGCGCCATAGGCCATGCGTAAATAACCCTTTTTATAATTTTCGACCTTTGAGCGGGTGCCCTCGGGGGTGATGCCCAGCCAGAGTTTTTCATTGGCATCAAATTGAGTTTTCATTTGCTCGACGATGTCTGTCTTGGCTTTGCGGTCGATGGGAATGCCGCCCAGCGCACGCCATATGCCGGCAACTGGCCAGAAAAAGGCTTCTTTTTTCATGATCCAAGAAAATTTCGCGCTGAGCGCCATCATGGTGCCAAGCGCCAGAAATAAATCCCAATTAGAAGTATGCGGAAATCCGATGATAATGGCTTTCTTTTTGTCCGGAAATGTGCCGATCAGTTCCCAGCCCATCGCGCTAAGCAGCGCCCGACCCATCCAGCGGGTCAGACGGTTGCCGGTTCTGGGCGCGCTCGGGAAAATATGTGGACTTTGCGGGTATGGCATATAGGCAGGCTATAGGTGAGCCAAAGCCATGGGCGCAATCAAAAACTGTTTTTCCGGCATATAATAAAGACCCCGCAATGGAGTCCTTAAATGCCTTTCTGTTTTGGAACTTAATTTAAAAAGAGAAGAATCCGTTACGCGGCCATAGCGATGTCATGGGGTATGGGGATATCCACTTTTGGCTCTGTCTTACTTTTATATATTCTTGTTTTTGGCTTGCGCGTTTTGGGGCGGGTGCCTCTGGATGGCAGGATAAGCGTTTGGCCGTCCGGCAAGGTAACAACCGTCTCGCCTTTTTCGATGGCGTCGATGATCTCTGCGCTTTTGGCAAACGGGCCGAGCTGCTGCAGCAACCGCCATTGCGCGGCCTTATTAGGGATTGTTGCAAAAGCCGCAGCTTGATTTAGGCTGAGCAGATCCCGGGCAAAACAGCTAAAAATGTCACGGTGGAGCGTTTTCAGGCTAAGAACTTTCATGACCGTGTCAGCGCTGCAGTAAAAGGCTTCTGACAAAGCATGGATTGACATGCCATTGTCAAATTCTGTCAGAATATCCGCGGCAAGCTGGCTGTCGCTTAGCAGGAGCGGTTTGGCGGGCGTATTAGATACGCCCGCCATATCACGCTGCACAAGACAGGGGATTTTATGCAGCGTGCGAGGAAGTGAATTTTTCCGGGTCAGGGCTTTGATCGCTTTAAACCGTTTAATGCCGTCAACAATTTCATATTTTGATCCGGACACCCGCACGGTGAGGGGGTTGAGCAGACTGCGCTTGGATATGCTATCCGCAATATTCTGAATGAAAGGGTTAGGTTTGAGGTCTGCCATCATCCATCCTTTGAGGACGATTTGAGATTTATCCAATGATACAATATTCACAACGCAGGCTCCACTTAGAGTCATGCATCAGAGTGAGCCAGATGTTCAGCCACAGACGTCCACACGACAAGATTACATCCCGTTCCCCTGTCTACTCGTCCCTGTCTATATAAAGCAGTGCTATCTATTTTGTGCGCCGTTTTATATATTTGAAAAATCAACATGTTCGTTGAAATTTCAACTTTACTTAGACTTTTTATCGTTAACAGAGTATGGACAAAAATGGTTAATCTGTACTGGCTACGTACGATTCTGTAGCTACTACAGATTGATAACAATCCCAATGATTACGCAGTTTTTTGTGCAAAAACGATGTTTTTTCTTATTTTTTTTCCAAGGAAAGAAAGATTTTTAGTTGAAACTCTTTCATTTACTTGCGGGGTTTGGCTGCCCCTGCTAACCCGCGCACTCCTATAAAGATGGAGACTCATGTGAGCCAGCCCAAAGGTGCGGTCAGCGCCGAAGATGTCAAAAAAATCGCGCGTTTGTCGCGCCTGCATGTTGAAAGTGATCGCTTGCAACCTCTGGCCGAAGACCTGAACGGGATTTTGGCCTGGATTGAACAGCTAAACGAAGTTGATGTGGAGGGCGTGGAGCCGATGACCTCGGCTGTGGATATGGCTGCGCCCATGCGCAAAGATGAAATTTCCGACGGCGACAAGCGTAACGACATTTTGAAAAACGCGCCCAAGAAAGATGATGGCTTCTTCGTGGTGCCACGGTCGGTGGAGTAGGCCATGTCTGATTTAACCAAGCTGACACTCGAAGCCGCCCTAGCGGGGATGGCCGCTGGGGATTTCTCATCCGAAGAGCTGACTAAGGCGCACATCGATGCCTGTATGGACGGGGCGGATTTGAACGCGTTCATCACGACGACATTTGAAGACGCCATTGAGAGTGCCAAGGCGTCAGATGCGCGCCGCAAAAGTGGAGAGGTCGGGTTGCTAGAGGGTGCGCCTTTAGGCGTGAAAGATTTATTCTGCACCGAAGGCGTCAAGACGACGGCGGGATCAAAAATCCTTGGTGATTTCGCCCCGCCTTACGAGTCCTCCGTCACTGCCAATATGAAGGCAGACGGCATGGTGATGCTGGGTAAGCTGAATTTGGATGAATTTGCGATGGGCAGCTCCAATGAGACGTCTCACTACGGCCCCGTCATCAACCCATGGCGCAAAGGCGAAGACCTCGTGCCGGGTGGTTCCTCCGGCGGCTCGGCCGCAGCGGTCGGAGCGGATATGTGCCTAGGCGCCACAGCCACAGATACGGGCGGCTCTATCCGTCAACCGGCGAGCTTTACCGGCACGGTCGGGATCAAGCCGACCTATGGCCGCTGCAGCCGCTGGGGCGTGGTGGCCTTTGCCAGCTCGCTCGATCAGGCCGGGCCGATTGCCAAGACGGTGAAGGACAGCGCGATATTGCTTGAAAGCATGGCGGGCTATGATCCGAAGGATTCGACCTCGCTGAATATTGATGTGCCGAAATGGTCGGAGAGCTGCGGGAAATCCGTCAAAGGCCTGCGCATCGGCATCCCCAAGGAATACTCCATTGACGGCATGCCGGGCGAAATTCAGTCGCTCTGGGATCAGGGGATCGCGTGGATGAAAGACGCCGGGGCGGAGATCGTGCCGATCACCCTGCCACACACGAAATATGCACTACCCGCCTATTATGTTGTCGCGCCCGCCGAAGCCTCGTCTAATTTGGCGCGTTATGACGGTATGCGCTACGGCTTGCGGGTCGACGGCAAAGACCTAACAGATACTTATGACCGCACGCGCACGGAAGGCTTCGGCAAAGAAGTGCGCCGCCGGATCATGATCGGCACATATGTGCTCTCTGCTGGATATTACGACGCCTATTATCTGCGCGCGCAAAAGGTCCGCACGCGTATCGTGCAGGATTTCGAAAATGCCTGGCAGACATGCGACGCCATCCTGACCCCCACCGCGCCCTCCGCGCCCTTTGCTGTGGGCCGCAAGCTCAACGATCCGGTGAAAATGTATCTTAATGACATCTTCACCGTGACAACGAATCTGGCTGGCCTGCCCGGGATTTCTGTCCCGGCAGGTCTGGATGCAGACGGTCTCCCGCTCGGCCTGCAAATCATCGGCAAAGCGCTGGATGAAGACACGGTGTTTAAAGCGGCGAGTGCTCTGGAGAAAGCTGCCGGGTTTACAGCCAAGCCTGAGAAATGGTGGAAATAAAACAGGAGTAAGATGATGAACACTTTAGACGCTATTCGCGCCCGGCGCGCCGTGAAACATTATGACCCTGATGTGGTTATGTCAGAGGCGGAAATTGCTGAACTTAAGAGTATCATCCGTCAGGCACCGACATCCTTTAATATCCAAAATTGGCGGTTCGTCTTTGTGAAGGATAAAGACCTGAGAGCCAAAATTCGCGCTGTCGGATGGGATCAGGCGCAAATGACAGATGCCTCGCATCTGATCGTTTTATGCGCGGATGTTCAGGCCTGGGCGAAGGAGCCTATTCGCTATTGGGAAGATGCCCCCAAAGAAGCGCAGGACTTCCTCGTACCGGCCATTGGTGATTTTTATGGTGGTCGCGAGTGGCAACAGCGCGACGAAGCTATGCGCTCTGTCGGGATCGCGGCGCAGACCATCATGCTCTCCGCCAAGGCTATGGGCTATGACAGCTGCCCGATGATCGGTTTTGACGCAGATGCCGTCGGCGAGATCATCAACCTTCCGAAAGATCATGTCATCGGTATGATGATCGCGGTCGGCAAAGCAAAAACGCCTGCTCAAGGTAAAGGCGGATATCTGCCTGACGATGAAATTTTCTTCGAGGATAAGTTTTAGATATGTTCACGGCAGAGCGGGTCGGGAACCCGAGAGATTATATTAAAGGCGAGACCGGGGATTGGGAGATCATTATCGGCTTGGAAGTCCATGCGCAGGTCGCGTCGAACTCCAAGCTGTTCTCCGGCTCGGCCACGGAATATGGGCAGGCGCCGAATAGCCAGGTCAGCCTCGTCGATGCAGGCATGCCGGGCATGTTGCCGGTCGTGAATGAATTTTGCGTCGAGCAAGCCGTGAAAACTGGCTTGGGCCTGAACGCGCAGATCAATTTGTTCTCTCGCTTCGACCGCAAAAATTATTTCTATGTCGATCTGCCGCAAGGTTATCAGATTTCGCAATTCGAACATCCGATTGTCGGAGAGGGCGAGATTGACGTCTTGCCGATTGACGCGGATGGCAACACATTAGAGCCTGTCACCGTCGGGATTGAGCGCCTGCATCTGGAACAGGACGCCGGGAAATCCGTGCATGATCTGTCACCTGATGAGACTTATGTCGATCTGAATCGCTGCGGCGTTGCGCTGATGGAGATCGTCTCCAAACCCGATATGCGCAGCCCCGAAGAGGCCTCCGCCTATGTCGATAAGCTGCGCGGGATCGTCCGCGCGCTCGGCACATGTGACGGCGATATGGAGAAAGGGAACCTTCGCGCCGATGTCAATGTGTCTGTGCGCAAGCCGGGCGGAGAGCTTGGCACGCGCTGTGAGATCAAAAACGTCAACTCCCTGCGCTTCATTCGTCAAGCCATTAATTATGAAGCCCGCCGCCATATCGAGATCATCGAGGCGGGCGGCACGATTGATCAGGAAACGCGGCTGTTCGACTCAGAGAAAGGCGAGACCCGCACCATGCGCAGCAAAGAAGACGCGCATGATTACCGCTATTTCCCGGACCCGGATTTGCTGCCGCTAAAGCTGGAGCAAAGCTTTGTTGACCGCGTGAAGTCCGAACTGCCGGAACTGCCCGATCAGATCAAGGCGCGCTTTATGGATCAATATGGCCTGTCCGAATATGATGCGCGCATCCTGACAGCGGATAAAACCAAGAGCGATTTCTACGAATCTGTTGCCAAGGGCCGCGACGCCAAAATTGCCGCCAACTGGACCATGGTGGAACTGTTCGGCGCGCTCAATAAGGCGGGCACGGAATTAGAGGACAGCCCGGTCAGTGCGGATATGCTCGGCGGCTTGATCGACCGGATTGCGGATAAAACCATCTCCGGCAAAATCGCCAAGGAAGTCTTTGAACGCATGTTTGGCGGGGAGGGCGACGCCGACACGATCATCGAGGCTCAGGGCCTAAAGCAAGTCACTGATATGGGCGCAATTGAAAAAATGGTCGATGATGCCATCGAGGCGAATGCTGCTCAGGCTGAAAAAGCCAAAGACAACCCCAAACTCCTCGGCTTCTTCGTCGGCCAAGTGATGAAAGCTAGCGGGGGCAAAGCCAACCCGCAAGCCGTGAATGAGATACTCAGGAAGAAGTTGGGGCTTTGATTTAAAACTTCCCTCTCCCTTGAGGGAGAGGGTGCTGCGAAGCAGCGGGTGAGGGTGTACGGAGCCATCAATGAAAAGCCGTGACTTCGCCACACACCTACGCAAACAAGACGTTCCCGCCGAGGCTTTGCTTTGGGAAGAGCTGCGTGATCGACGTTGCGGAGGCTATAAATTTGTAAGGCAGCAACCTATCGCAGGCTATGTGGTCGATTTTCTCTGCCGCCAGGCAAAGCTTGTTGTCGAACTAGATGGTGTGACGCATTTGGGTCGTGAGTCCTATGACGCGCAAAGAAGCCGCGAAATCATGGAATGCGGATATGTTGTTATGCGGTTGACGAATGATGACATTTACGAGGATATAGACGCATGTGTAGAGGCCATTTATGAATTTCTGGAAGCAGCCAATGGTCGTTAGGCAGGTACACCCTCATCCGACTTCCGCGTTTGCTAAGGAAACGCTCCAGCCACCTTCTCCCTCAAGGGAGAAGGATGAATAAGAGAGACTGTAATCCATGACCGAACAACAACGTACATTCATGAACATCAACCGCATGGTCGGGCCGGTCTTTGTGTTTGGGGTGCTGTTTTTTGTGCTTTACCGCTTTACGCCACTCGGTCTGGAAGTGTCGGGCTTAATCGCCGCCTTCGTTGCGATCACCGATTATTTTGTCCTGACCTGGTTGATGCAGCGATTAGGGGATCGCGAATGAAACTTTGGATGCGATCATTAACTGTCGGTATCTTTGCCATAGCGGTAGCTGGAGCGTTCTCGGGTGCACACGCATGTTGGACCGATCAACCGTTGGGCAAAGCAGATTACGCCGCGGCGGACATCGTATTTGAAGGAATACCCGTTGCAGTGCATCCCACATTTAAGCCGTTGAACCCACAGCTTTTGAAAGCAATTAACCAGCGCTCAAAACATAAGAGGCCTCATAATGATCAAGTGACGGAATTTGATATATCATTTGAGGTCAGCAGAGTTTTGCGGGGTGAGCTGACGGACAAGGTGATTCGGGTTGGCTGGATACATGGCACATTTGGATATCCCAGAAGTCATGACGAATTCGTCCAGCGATATGGCGATGAATTGCGCGTTGGTCTGACGACATATAATCTCTACCAGCAGATGTGCCCTGTAAAACCGACATGGAACACCAGAGGAGGAGAGGCGCCCAAAAAGGAAATGCGGCGATCCTGTGATGTAATGTATACAGGATTTTTCCAATATGAAGGCCAAGACGAAACCAAACCCTTCATCCTCAATGCGCCCTGTTCCGGGCCTTACATGCTGCCGTTGGACAGTGATGAAGACGGAATGGCAACGCTATGAAACTCCAGGAAGGGCCGTTATTTGGGGCGTTGATTATTGGCGGGGGTGTGGGGTATTTGATGCTGCGTAAAACCGGAAGCCTGCCTGCGGCCTTGGCTCTGGGCATGGGGGTGGCGGCGGCTGATTATATGTTACTGGTCTGGATACAATCATTTAAGAAGAAATAATTATGACATTAAATACGAACAAAACGCCCGCGGTCACAGATGCGCTGAACAGCCGGATTACCTGCCGTGATTTTCTGGATACGCCCGTCCACGATGATATGTTGCAGCGTATCTTAAGCACCGCCATGCGCAGCCCGTCCGGCGGAAATTTACAGCCTTGGAAATTACATGTGATGACCGGCGAAACTTTGGCCGAGTTTAAAAAACGCGCCTCAGAGCGGACATTGGCGGGTAAGCTGGAGGAGCCGACCTACCGGCCATATCCATCTCCGCTCTGGGAGCCGCAGCGGTCCTGGCGATATAAGCTGGGCGAGGATATGTACAGCCTGATCGGGATCCCGCGTGATAATAAAATGGGCCGTATGGTTTGGCTGGCGCAAAACGCCAAATTCTTTGAGGCCCCGGTCGGCATCATCGTGACCGGTAATAAAGGTCTGGAGATGCCGCAATATATGGATATCGGAATTTTGCTGCAATCCATCATGTTGCTCGCCCGTGAAGAGGGGCTGCACACCGCACCGCAAGGCTGGTGGCGCAACTGGACATCGGTCAGTCACGAGCTCCTCGATATCCCGGAGGAAGAAGAAGTCCTGGTCGGCCTCTCGCTCGGCCATGGCAATCCCGACGCGCCCGTAAATAATCTCTATGCCGACCGCGCGGGTTTGGATGAGGTCGCGAAGTTTTATGATTAAGATGGGTGCGCGGCTAAGTTTGATAGTGTTGGTGATGACAGGTCTTGCGGCTTGTCAGAATGAGGCCGCGCCTGAAACGCAAACTGGTATCATCATTGAACAGGAATATGGCGATGGCCCATTCGGGGCTTATATGGGTATGCCGAAATCTGAGTTCGCCAGGCTGGAGGAGACTGATTTTAACCTTTACAAGACCTATAATATGCCTCGTTCGAATACGGCCTTTGAATTTTATGAAGTCAGTTTCGCTGAAGACGGATTATGCATGATCCAAGCTCTTGGCATTGACGTCGAAACTGATGCGGCGGGTGGTGATTTGAAATTTGAATTTGATCGTTTCGCTGAAGGGCTGGATAAAAAATATGGGGAGTCGGATGATTTTCGTGAAGAAGATGGTTCTGACCCCGAAAAAGGCAAGCCGATTTCTTATATGCAACGCCTATTAGACGGAGATCAAATCCGTGAAAGATATTGGTGGGCACCGGAAGGCGGAACATTACCGGCGAAGATCAACAGCATTTCGCTGCGAACCAAGGCTCTGTCGGAAGAGCTCGGATATCTTGTCATCCGATATGAGTTTGAAAACTATCCGAAATGTGAAGCCATGGATAAGGCGGCGGAAACCGAAAACTTGTAATTTAATATCGTCAAAAATGGCAGTACTCGCGTTTTACATTTAAAATCGCGATATCATGATAAATATAGCAAAATACAAACCAAGCTGGAAATGTGTCTTGTTAGGCTAAATGGGGCTAGTTTTGTCATTCGATAAGAAAATTAACCTTAAACGGGCCCAAAATTGCCGAAAATTGCCCATTTTGGGATTTTTTTGAATTTTTTTATATTCGGCTTTACTACCATTTCTATCTTGGTTTTACTGTATATATTTAAGTAATGGTGTTGTAATAGTTTAGTTATAATTCAGTATAAACGGCTTAGTAACTCATATTTACTTGATTTAACTTAAATAAAATCTGGTTAACACTTGCTGTAATTAACCGAATATTTATCACACCCAGCCCAAAGTCATTTCAAGCGTCACGAGAGACAGATAAAATTCTGCGGCGAGGCGCTCCGCTCGGAATTTCCCGAACGGTATTAGGTGAGCAAAAATGGGGAGGCGATTATGGCCTTTACTGATGTAGAAGTAAAAGAAGCCGAGGCAGCCGTCGCGGCCAGTGCAAATGCGGAAGATCTTTTCCGGCTGGGCTTGATTTATTCAACAGAGCTTGAGGATCGCGGTCCGGATTATGTTGAAGCGCATAAGTGGTTCAATCTGGCCGCTATGTTGGGCAACCGTCCGGCAAAAGCCTATCGGGACGAAATCAAACTGGAGATGTCCGGTGAAGATTTGACCCTGGCACAGCGCGCAGCGCGGGGCTGGATGGCAGAAAACAGAGAGCTGTTACAAGCCGCCAAAGCCGCTTAATGACCCGGCGCGCGGCAGGTCAATCCAACAAGACTGTCAGCGCAAAAACTTTTGATATTATGGCCGGTTTCATGTGGCGCATCATCGCGTTGATCATCGAAGCCATCATCTATTACAGAGTGCGTAAGACCTTGAAACTTATGGTGAAATGACGGTCGTCGTGCCGCCGCCACCGCCATTATTACCGAACTGATATGACAGGTTGAAATCAACCGGCAATGTGTTGCGGAAGTTCTGCATAAAGGTGCCGATTTCCGCCATCGTCGATTGCGGCACATAGATGATATCCCCGCGGCGCAGCTGTAAATTATCATTATACTCACGGATATTCAGCAGGCCGTTACGAATATTCACCGTCCTCATCATCATCCCGCCATTAGGCGCACGGCGGAGCACCGCCACCTGACGTGTTTTGGCCGTTGGGCGCATGCCGCCCGCCATCAAAATTGCTTCCAGCGCGCCAATCCGGCCCGGGATTGTGTAAGTGCCCGGCTGCCCGACTTCACCGCCGACATATATCTGCTCAGGTGCATAAGCGCGCGGCGTGACCGTGATACGCGGATCGCGCAGCTGCTTACCAAGCTCCGCCATTAGCTGCGTTTGGAGGTGAGAAAAACTGCGCCCTGCCGCCATGATTGGCCGACTCATGGGCATAACCACCCGGCCATCCGGCCCGACCGTCAAAGTACGCGACAGCTCCGGCGCAGATGAAACAACGATATCCAGCTGATCGCCGGGCACCAAACGATATTCAGGTTCCCACTCGACCCATTGCTGAAACATGCCGGGCGGAGGGGGTGTTTGATACATCAAATGGCGCTGATCACGCATGCGGTGGAAGATGTTTTTGTATTTCTTGGGCGGCTTAGCTTGCGGCGCATAGGGGTTTTGATAGCCCGGCATATGAGGCTGCGCGTGACGGGGCTGCATCTGATGGCCATAGCGGCTCTGGGCCTCGGAATCTGATTCGGCCAAAGAAATAGCCGTTACCGCCATGAAAACCGCTGAAAACCTAAGAATTGTACTGCGTTTGGGCATGAATTGGACTCAATGCTGATAAAAACCGTCTTTTTCCAAGAGTTAACAAGAATGGATAAGGAATTATTAAAATTTAGGCAGTCAATTAACCATAATTCTGCGGGACAGGGGATTCGTATGGCCTTATTCAGGCGAAAATCGAAAAATGCACATTTGCAAGAGGAAATATATCCTCAGGCAACGGGCACTTATGGCGGAGCGTCTGCTCGCTCTCAAATGGGGGATTTGACTTTTGCCGAATATGCGACGGGCGTCCCCAATATCCGCCTGTCCGAAATGTTTGCAAGCTTTGGGCGGCAATTAAAATGGGTGATTCCGCTTTTCCTGATCGGGACAGCCGGGGCGTGGTATCTGACAAAGGACTTTAAGCGCAGCTATTCCGGCGAAGGCCGCATCATGGTGCAGCTGGGGGAGGAATATGTCTATAATCCCGTGACGGGCAATGGCGGCTCTGGTGGTCTTTTGCAAACGCCAGATACGATTACGCTCAATGAAATCGGCATCATCAAAAGCGCTGAAGTCATGGATGCTGTGATTGGTGAAATGTCACAGGACCGCGCCACACGCTTTAATAAGGTATTATTTGCGAAAATGGCTGCAGCGAGACAGCGCGGTGACGAACGGGCTTATCAGGATGCCTATATTGAGCTGCGCAAATTCGTGGATCAAAGTTTTTCTGTCGCGGCGCAACCCAAATCATCCTTGATAGATATGTCATTTAAGCATGAGGACCCTCAAATTGCTGTCGACACGCTGAATGCGTTTATGGATCATTATAAGTCCTACCGCCGGACAATATTTGTCGAGGGATCGAGTGACATTATTTCCGAGCGACGTGAAGAGGCTGAAAAGCAGTTGGGTCAAAATGAGCGCGCTTTGGCGAATTTCCTGAAAAACAACCGAATTTCCGATTTTGAATCTGAACAGACGGGTCTGCGGGAGCGCACTGAGGATTTGAAGGCGTCCCTGAACACGACGCGGGCCTCTATTGCTGAAACCGAGGCATCACTGGCTGAAGTCGAAGATCAACTTCGGCAAACACCCCAGACAATTGATTTGTTTGTCGATGATCGTGCCTCTCAGCGTGTGGCCCAAGCCGAGCTGGAACTTAAACAGCTTCTGGCAAAATATCTGCCGTCCTCAGACCCGGTTCGGCAAAAGCAAACTGAACTGGCTGAGCTGAAAGCCTTGCAAAACTCATATAATGGCAAAGCAGCAGGCGGCCGCCGCGTTGGCCCCAACCCGGTACAGCAGGCTTTGGTGACGCGCCGGAATAATCTGGCCGCCACAGCTGACTCGCTCCGTGAGCGCGAATTTACGCTCCAGCGCCAGCTGAACAGTGCTGACAATAAGATTCAAAAACTGACGTCCTTGTCCCCGAAATACCAGAACTTGTTACGGGAGCGCGAAACACTGAGCCTGCGTCTGAGAAACTATAATGCCAAAGAACAGGAAGCCTTGGTCAACCAATCACAGGCCGAAGCCAGCAGTGAAAATATTCGCGAAATTTACCGGGCGATTTATCCGGTCAAAGGCCGGAACATGCGTTTGGTCATGTTTGCGCTGGCCACGATTGCATGGGGGGGCACATTATTCATGCTGGCTCTCTTACGGGTCTTCCTGGATCCAAAACTATACTCCAATCCGGGCCCAGTGACGCGCCAGAGAAGCGGTCGCCGCAGCTATGATTATGATGATCATATTCCTGAACCCGTGACGCCGTATCAGCCCAATACACCCCTGCCTGCCCATGAAGGTGATGAATACAGACCTGCGGCAGCAGGTTATACAAACCATCCTGCGTATGGCGGCATAGCGGCTGCGGGCAGTGCCCCGGCATATGCCCCGACGGAATGGATACCCGAACAGGCTTCCGAGGCTGCCTCAGCGCATTATCAAACGGATGCAATAACCGGGCATTATGAAACAAACCCAGTCGCGGGGCAGCCATATTATACGGCTGATGGGTCTGCGGCGTTGGATGCTTATCATAATCCTTATACAGCCCCGCAGCAGAACGCTCATGAACAGCCCGAAGACGTGCCGCCCGTTTTTGGACCGCCGCCAACGAACTGATTATCGTTAGCTAATTCCCATAGAGTTTGGGCGTAAAGCTGTCCCACCAGAATACCTTACCAAGGCCTTGGGCGAAACGCGCCCAAAAGGTCACATATTTGGGTTGTTTGATCAGCTTGTAAAAACACATCAATGTGCCGAAAATTATGGCTTGCGCAACGCCAATCAGCATCCAAAAACTGAGGCTGAACACGCCTTTTATGCCATGTCCAGCGGCGTCTTGTGACGGGCTTTGACCCCAGGAAAAATTCCGTCGCCAGACATAGCTCATATTGGCCCGGTCAGCCGGAACATGTTCTAAGGTTTTTGCCTCATTGGCCCAGGCAAAGCTGACGCCTTTGGACTGCATATATCCAAAGAGCGCATCATCCTCACCGCCGGTTTGGTTCATATCGGGGTTAAATATGGGTGAGGGAAGTATGCAGCGGTCCAGATCCAAAAGGCTATTCCCTGTGCCAATGCCCTCATCCAAAAGCCCGTCCGGTTGGTTCATGTCTCTTGAATAGATTGGTACCATCAAGGCTTGCAGAGGGTCTTCATCATTTGGCACTGTGGCTCTGATGGGGCCGAATACTACTCCGGCGCCGAATTTTTCAGCGACGTTTATCAGCGGCTCAAGCCATCCTTGAAGCGCTTCCATATCATCATCGAGAAAGGCAATGAAACGGCCTTGGGCCGCGTTTATCGCACCGTTGCGGGCGTTACTGACTCCGGGCTGCGGGACATGCACGTAACAGATGTTCGCTGAAGATTTTGCGGCGAAAGACTCGACATATTCGCGGGCGCTGCCTGCCGGGTCATTATCGGCAACAATAATTTCTACCGGCCGTGTGCCGGCCTTCTGAGACGCAACACTGGGCAGGGCAGTGGAGATGCCATGCGGGCGTTTATAGGTCGGAATGATGATAGATACACCATCCTGCCATTTTGGATCACGCTGGCTCATGCGGTTGCTCTGACATAATCAAGCGCCTCGGCCACGGGCAAAACAATCGCGCCGCTATCTTTCACAGCTTGTATGACGTTTTTCAGATCACTCACTGTACAGCCATAATCACTCGGGTCGTGTCTGACGTCATGGGTGAACAGGATTTCCCAGCGGGGGGCGGTCGCCAATTTTTGAATTCGGCCGAGCGCCCTGTCCATAAGCGGCCCATGATAGAGACAGGTCGACGGGCTTAGGCCCAAATCGATTTGATTATCTCCGGCGGGGATGACGCCGCGCGCGAGTTCAAATCTGTCATTCAATGCGCGCTTTAAAGCAGGCGTTGCCGTGCCATAGGGATAGGCAAAACTCCGGCTGGGCGGGATGTCCAAATCTTTTAAAGCTCGCTGATTTTTATCAATATCCAAAAGATAAGTATCAACTGAAACGGCATTGCCGTCCACATGATGATAAGTGTGATCGCCAATTTCATGCCCTGCATCTGCGGCAGACTTCACATCCTCCAGGCTCATTTGCAGGCCCATATGGTTGACGGTATCGCAAAGCCCGGCCGCGATATAGATGGTTGATGTCCAGCCTTCTTGCTCCAGCAGGGGCAGCGCGTTTGTGACAACTGATTTTGGGCAATCATCAAATGAAAAACTAACCACGGGCTGGTCAAGTGACGGGGCAATCATGCGCTTATGCACATATCTGGCAGCATGACGGCGCAGGCGTTGCGGCAAGGATTTACTGGGTGTGTAGACCTCGGTCATGACATCGCTTCTGCATACCATGAGGCGCGCCATAATTTCAGAGCGGCCAGACGCAATTTCATAGGGGCGTAATGGGCTTTGACAACCAGCTTTAGGAAAGGCCGCATCAATTTTTGAGCCGGCAGAGCTTTAAGCCGCGTTGAGACTCTGAAGAGTTTCAAGCGCTGCGCCAATTGTGGGTGCTTTTGTGTAAAGCGGACATAATTTGGTCCGCTGGTTTGAAAGCGCCTTAACAAAGTGTCGGTAGTTTCCAGACCCATATGCAGGGCCGGGTTATCGATATGTTGTAAGACATAACGCTCCGATATACGCGCCGCCCATTCACTGTCTTCCCAGCCCCAACCGGAAAATCCGGGATCGAAGGGTTCGGCTTCGATCACTGACTTGCGCAGGCATAAATTTGATGTGGCGACATATTGCGGCCCGGCGGCAATCCGGTCTCCCAAAGAGAGGCAGTCAGACTGTTCTGATAAAGCTCTGTGCAGGTCCCGTTCCGCCTCTGCAGCTTTGGCTTCGACATGAAAGCCGCCAAATAAGACATCGGCAACATCGGCATTAATGAGCTCGAGATAGTTGTTCAGAAAATCCACCGACATCGGCCGCATATCGGCGTCCAAAAATAATATCCATTCGGCGCGCGCCGCGTCTTGCAACGCATTTCTGGCTGCGGCCCGCCCCTTATTTACGGTATCAATGATGATTTTCACGGGCAGGCGAAGTTGCGCCAGACAGGCCTTGATTTGACGGGATAGCTCAGCGTCGCCGGTTCCGTCATCATAGGCGATGATCTCAACGGCGCCTTCATCAACGCAGAGCGCCGACAAAGCTGTTAGCAGACCGCTAGGGTCATCTTTATAAAAGGGGATGAGCAAAGACATTTTTGGCTGCGTAGCGGCCCAGTTTGCCGTTGTGATTTCAGAGATCATTCGGCCACCTCAACGAATTTGGGGCGGCAGATCTTGGAATAGAGTTCAGAGATAATGACGCGGCAATTGGCTGTGTTCATCCCGAAACTGAGAATGCCGTAAACAATGATGCCGACGGAAGCTTTTAGCATAATCTCTAGGATATCTGGCATATCGGCGGATACCGGCACGGACAAAACAACACCTGCCATAATCAGGCAAGCCAGACCAATCTGGCCAGACGCTTTGATAGGCAGGGGCAGGGGATAATATTTTCGCCCGATTAAGATGGCGATGATCAATCCCATCGCATAGGCGGCAAAGGTTGAATAGACCGCGCCCATAAGTCCGTAAACCGGAATAAGAACTATGTTCAGACCAATGTTCAGTATGACCGGAGGCACCATCGCCCAAACGAACATTTTTGTATTACCGCTGAGCATGAAAGCGCGCTGAGCGTAATATGAAATCATCCCATTCAGAACGCCGGCAAATGCGATAATCGGCATGATTTTTACCGCTTCGTCGCGAACAGCCTCGCCCAGAATAAAGCCTGCAGGTTCGGCAATAAGGGCAATACCGGTCGCCGCTGGCATTGTGATCCACAACAGAGCCGCCCCGTAATCACGCATAACCTTGGTCGAGGTTTCAAGGCCGTCTTTTTCCAGAGCTGTGATGGCAATCGGGGTGACGGCCATGCCAATCCAAACAAAGATCATGTCCAAAGAGCGATTGGCCAGATTGTAACCGGCATTATATTGCCCGGCAGAGGCGTCCCCCATCATCGCTGAGATAATATACATATCCCCGGAGGCGAGCGCGTAGGTCAGGATAAGAGAGATACTAATCGGCATGCCATATTTGAAATATTTGACGATCCGATCGCGCTCAACCTCCCCGCCTTTCATACGTTTCAGCATGAAAGGTAAGTCAAAGAAAAGGCATATAATCACGGCCATCACAATGCCCAGATAAGGCGCGGCTTCACGCATGGGTGTGAACAGGATTAAGCCGATCCCGATAACAAAGCCCAAAATCTGCTTGGCCGTAAAGGTCGCGCTATAGCGGGCAATTCTGTGAGAGGCCTTATGGGCTTCCAGTCCAAGGTTTAAAAAGAACTGAAGCGCCGTTGAGGTTACGGCAAAGAGCAGGGCTGACTTAAGACCCGGATGTATCGGCAGCAGTAATATCACCGCCATACACGCAATCCACGTCAATAAGGATACGACACCTCCATAGACATAGAGTGTTTTCAAATGCGTGGCGATGTTGCCTTCACGTTCGGCCCGGGCCCGGAACCGTTCCATGCCCGCCTCCAGCCATGTCATAAAGGCCATATGCAAGGCTAGCATCGTAATCATAGCAACGGCATAGCGGCCAAACTCAGCGGCCGTAAGCAGCCGCGTGAGAATGGCGATCGCGCCAAAGCTCACGACGATATTTGCTATATTCACAGGAATATAGGCCAGAATAGAGCGGCCCATCATGAGATCGTGCCCATGGTTTGATATGTATGCTTTAAGCTCATTAGCGGATGTTCTCGCTATCGCCTAAAAGCACAGGCAAGGTTTTCAGCATAATATAAATATCCAGCATCACATTGGATCGTTCGATATATTCGACATCCAGCCTGACGCGCCGCTCAACATCTTCTGCATTATGAAGCGGGCCGCGAGAACCTTTGATCTGTGCCCAGCCCGTCATGCCGGGTTTAACCTTATGGCGATGGGCATATTCTTCGACAAGCTTATAGCTTTCAATCTCTCCGGTGCGCATGCCGACCGCATGAGGTCTTGGCCCGACCAGAGACATCTCGCCTTTTAAAACATTGAGTAATTGCGGCAATTCATCAATGGATGTTTTGCGAATGAAGCGCCCGATTTTTGTAATCCGGGCATCGCCTGCAACGGTCTGTTGCGCCGCTTTCAGATCGGCGGCGTCATTGCGCATGGACCGGAATTTGTAAACGTCAAAGACCCGGTTATTAAACCCATGCCTTGGCTGTTTGAACAAAGCCGGGCCAGGGCTGTCGAGTTTGATGATGAGTGCGACCAGTGCCAATACCGGCGCGCCCAGCACCAAAGCGGTCGCGCTGATACCAATATCCATCAGCCGTTTAATAGCGGTGTGACGCCCGCTTTTAGGATTGCCGGTCACATCGCGCAGCGAAATTTCTGCGATCTCTGACAGGCGCTGCTGTACGTGATTGAGATTTTCAAACTCATCCACCACAAAGGCAATACGGTTGGGCAGTAATTTTACGCGGTCGACAAATTCTTTTTTACGTTGATTGGCCGCGCTGGGCAGAGTGACCACAATGCGGTTGATATAGGGCAGGGCGTCCCACGACATTAAGTCATCGACATGGCCGATCACGGGCACGCCGTGAATATTATGCGGGGCGCGCGCCAAACGGTCATCAAAGATCGCCAGGATATTGAGCTCTTTAGTCTTGGCATTTTCCTCGATGATGCGGCGGGCCGAGTCCGTGGCGCCGAGCATAACAATGGTCGGGGCCAGCGCGCCGCGTTTATGCAGTCTCTGGACCTGCGCATGATAAAGCGTATGCAGCAATATCAAGCCTGCAGAAGCCGCCAGCCCGGCTTTGGCCAGCGCATCCGGAAGGAAAGTATCCGGGCGGCTGATCAAAGCAATCACCAACCACAGCCCTAAGGCTGACATGGCGGCTATGCCGACGGTCTTTAAATGTTCACTCAGCCGCTCGGCCGGATTGAACCGGTAGGCGCGGCAGGCATACATCATCGCAATAAAAATCAAACTGCCAAGCGTAGCGGCCGCAACAGGCGCTAAGACACCGTGATTATTTGTCCCGACATAGCCGTTCCATATACCGATGGCGATGATGCTACAAACGGCCAGAATATCGATGGATTGCAGACCAAAACGCAGGGCGTTCATATTCGTTTGCCGCTTGGGCACATGGATATCAGCGGTGGTTTTACGTTTGCGTCTGCGGTCTTTTACTGGCGCTGTGCTGTCCTTGCGCACGCGCTCGGCAAAATTGTCCAGCGCCTCGGCAGCAGGCGGCTGTCCGCGCTTTTCATCCTGTTTTCGGGCTTGACGGCGAGCAAAATCACCGCTCCTGCGCTGCACTGAGTCCTGTATTGACATTTTATCCCACCTTATAATTTGTCTCAACTTTACACACAGACCCCAAATATCTGGTAAACGCGGGGTCATTTTTTGGAGTCATGCGCATTCCGCGCCAATATGGTTAAGCTGTCCTATGGCGGCGCATTTCGGGCCGATTTATGGTTAATTTTCGGTTTCACGCGTTCGGGCCACAGAAAAGTCAGGCAAAGCGCGATAAAGGCTTGCCCGCTCCACTGGTTTTCTGTAGTTCCGCCGACGGAGACGTGGCCGAGTGGTCGAAGGCGCTCCCCTGCTAAGGGAGTATGGGCCAAAAGCCCATCGAGGGTTCGAATCCCTTCGTCTCCGCCATAATCTTCATATATTAAATGTATGAGGTTTGGCCTTTGCGCCGTCAGAATAAATAAACGTTTTCATTTTGACGGGTCTTACCCCATCAGGTGTTTTTATGACCGACAAACTTATCTCTTCTCTACAGGCCAATCGGGTTGTCCCGCTGGTGCAAGCGGATGACCCGGTAACGGCGCTGAAAATTTCCGAAGCGCTGCTGGCGGGCGGGCTTGATGTGCTTGAGGTGGTTTTAAGAACGGATGCTGCGATGGACTGTCTTGAAGCCATCGCGAAGGAATTTCCGCAGGCACATGTCGGGGCAGGCACAGTGCTCAGCGCCGACCAGGCCCAAGAGGTCATTCGCCGGGGCGCTGGTTTTATTGTTTCTCCGGGTTTGGATCAGGCGTCTGTTGATGTCGCCAAAGAGGCAAATATTCCGATCCTGCCGGGTATATCAACGGCCACAGAATTGCAAAGCGCTTGGAATATGGGATTGCGTGTGGTCAAACTTTTCCCGGCATCCGTCGTAGGCGGGCCTAAAATGTTAAAGGCTCTGTCCTCGGTATTCAGAGACGTTCGGTTCATGCCAACCGGCGGCGTGAGCCCGGCTAATTTAAAAGATCACTTGGACATCCCGGCTGTGCTGGCCTGCGGCGGATCATGGCTTACCCCCAAAGATGCAATCGAGAATGAAGACTTTGACGCCATTACAAAATTAGCCAAAGAGGCAATTGCCATCGCAGAATCCTAACCGCCAAGTCTGTTGGCGCTCTCCATAAAGGGGAGGATTTACCATATAATTCTCAGTTTTATTATATTTTCATGAGCGATTTCAACCAATTGTAAAATAATCACCCATTTGAATCCTCACCTTTGGAAATGCGTGTATTTTAGAATTGTTCTTTTGGTCACGGGACGGGTGAGACGTCACTTACCTGATCAGAAGACGGTGCGGGTTGAGCGCCGGGTGGTGACACATTCGGTTGTGCCGGGCCTGCTGGTGAGAGCCCCACTTGCCACGACTGCGAGGTAACCTTGGGCCGCCAGTAGAAAACGCACCGCCGCGAAGCGAAAGTCTTCGTAAAAATATATTCCCTCCTTTGGTTTCCATCGG
>JAHDHS010000007.1 GCA_020631215.1 Hellea sp.
CCGGGGTTCATCCTCGTTTTATTCGGCGCAACACTTTGATTTCATGTGTTTCAAACTTTTTAAATCCTCACCTTTGAAAACGGCCCTATATTGAACTCGTTCTTTTGGTCACGGGACGGGTGAGACGTCACTTACCTGATCAGAAGACGGTGCGGGTTGAGCGCCGGGTGGTGACACATTCGGTTGTGCCGGGCCTGCTGGCGAGAGCTGACCAGACGTGTAGATATTTACAACATCTGCATTGACTGTCTGCGTATATATCGGCCGTCAGCGAAAACGCATCGCCGCGAAGCGAAAGTCTTCGTAAAAATATATTCCCTCCTTTGGTTTCCATCGGAGGCTTAAGCTTCGCGGGCATGTCCTGCTTTGTTAAACTCAAAAGGCTGAGCCCACGATGGCCAGCAGCAAAGGAAACTCGGCTGTCACTCACATGTCACCCCGCACGCAGCGGCCTGCCGCGAAGATGCGGGACCTCTTGACTGTTTGTGGGTTAAGAGGCCCCGGATGTCGGCCTAGGGCCTCCTCCGTGATGACAATGATAGAGAGTGAAATCCCACTCCGCCTCCCGACCACCCACAGGGTCACACTTATGGGTGGTCGGGAGGGGGAGTGGGCTGGTGCCGCGATATAAATTCACGAAGGGAATTTATTTGAGACAATAGAGAAACATCATGGAAACATTAAAGACAGAAGCGGGGCTATCCGGGAGAGAGAAACTGGATAGCCACCGCCCTGCTGCGTGTTCTGTGGGCCATTTCGCCAAATCCTGGGATTTGCTTCGACCAAACAGGCTTTAGGGGAAGCCTAGGGAGTGAATCACAGATGGGACGCACGCATCATCCGATTAGCGAAAAGAAGCTGAACTTTAGCTGAGCGTAGGTTTCAGGAATGGCTCATCTAAATGAGAAATTGGTAAGGTTAGAATCAACCTTCAATCATAGCGGATGTGACGTCATCCATTGGTTTTGCATCTTCATTCCAATTGTAAATACGGTTTATGAAACAACGATCAGGCCCAATACCACCATCGTCAAGCGAGAAAGCCGACTCAGATACGATCAAACTGTCACCCGGCCCGATGCAGCTTGTGTTTGAGTCGATACCAATACTTTGCGCGTATCGTAGAGACGGGCACCCACCGCTGACCGTTACCAAATATTTGTCGCGAACTCCTTTTCGCAAAACAACTGAACGGCGTGCATTCATGGAAAATCCATCAATATTTCGGTTGAAACAAATACGGTCAACTTGTTCATCCACACGAGGATCATTAAGAAGCTCTTGCAACGCTTTATCATCGCTGCCGCTTGTACTTGCACAGGCCATAAGGGTGAGGCCCGCAATTGTTAGAACTATAAAGGGTTTAAGCATGATGTCCTCCGGTTATGTAGACCACTATAACAGAGAACGCAGAGAATATGAAATAAGTTGCAATCAGCCGAGAAAATCGACCCGCAATAGCTATTTGGCTTTGGCCTTTTTAAGCTGGGTCTTAAGGGATTTGACCTCTCTACTCAGCGCCGCAATCTCCTCTTGGGATTTTTGCAACAGGGCCTTTAGGACATCAAATTCCTCGCGGCCAACCAGATCCATATCGGCGACAAATTTCTCTGCCTGTGACTGGCGGATCGCCTTAACCTCATCGCCGACGCCCTTCAGCGCCCCGGCGGCATTGGTCAAAAGATTGGACAGATCGTCCATCGGGCGGGATTTACTGGGCATAGCGAGGCTCTTTCGTCTTCACAGTTCTTGGAATCAAGATAGGGAGAGGCTATGGGTTTTTCCAGAGGAAAAGAGAGCTTTACTGTCACATGCAGATCATCATTGATGCGATAACCTTCCCGAGCTGGCTGTCCGAGGATATTTTCTCCATTGGGCCGATCACGCTGAAATGGTACGGCCTGTCCTATGTGATTGGCCTGTTCGGAGCCTATTGGTACGCGACCAAAATGGTCGCTCGCAAAGATGTCTGGATTTCCGGTCAAGTCACGCGCGGGCCTGAATTGATCCCGAATAAGGAAATGCTGTCCGATCTGATGTTTTACTGCCTGATTGGAATCATTGCCGGCGGGCGGCTGGGATATCTGATCCTGTATAGTCCCGAAACGTTCCTACAGCCGGCGGAAATCATCAAGGTCTGGAAGGGCGGGATGAGTTTCCATGGCGGATTCTTGGGCGTCTGCGCGGCTGTTGGCTATATGGCCTGGCGCAAGAATTTGTCCTATATGCGGCTGGCGGATTTGGCCTGTATAGGTGCACCGATTGGGCTCGGAGCCGTGCGGTTCCTGGGCAATTTTATCAATCAGGAGCTCTATGGCCGCGTCACCGAAGTGCCATGGGGCATGATCTTCCCCAAAGCGCCTGACAGCCTGCCCCGACACCCCAGCCAGCTTTACGAGGCCTTTCTGGAAGGTATCATGATCTGGCTGATTTTACGCATTATGTCGACACGCTACAAAGCCTTGACCAAGCCGGGGCTCTGCACAGGCGCCTTTGTGTTCCTTTACGGGTTTTTCCGTTTCTGTGTCGAATTTGTGCGCGAGCCAGACAATATCCCGCAATTCGAACCGCTTACACGCGGGATGGCCTATTCCTTGCCGATGATCTTTGTAGGTCTTTTCGTCATCTATTGGGCGAAGAAGCGCCCGCCCGTGGCCCCGAAACACGTTATA
Source organism: Hellea sp. (assembly GCA_020631215.1). Taxonomy (GTDB): domain Bacteria; phylum Pseudomonadota; class Alphaproteobacteria; order Caulobacterales; family Maricaulaceae; genus Litorimonas. Next base: position 2,673 of record JAHDHS010000007.1, read on the forward strand.
TATGAATCCGCTAAAAACTAAGCTGATTAAGCGCATAGAAGAGGCGGGGCCGGTCAGCGTCGCGGAATATATGACTCTGTGTCTGCTCGATCCAACTCTTGGATATTATCCAACGCGTGACCCTTTGGGCAGCGATGGTGACTTTATCACCGCCCCGGAAATCAGTCAGATGTTCGGAGAAGTCCTAGGACTGTGGTGCGTCCAAAGCTGGATTGATCTAGGCCGGCCTGAGACCGTGCAATTGGTCGAACTTGGCCCGGGCCGGGGTATCATGATGAGCGATATGTTGCGGGCCGCCAAGCTGGATGAAGGTTTCGCCAAGGCCGTCAATGTTACTCTGATCGAAGCCTCTGCGGCTCTTGAAGCTGTTCAGGGCCGCACATTGGGGGGTTGCGGCGTGCCTGTTAGTTGGGCCAAGGATTTGTCAGGCGTGTCATCCGGCCCGACTATTATTATCGGCAATGAATTTCTGGACTGTTTACCCATCCGGCAATTGATTTGTGAAGATCGTTTCGCAGGTGCAGCCGGATGGCATGAACGTCTGGTCGGGATAAATGACGACAAAGAGCTACAATTCGTCAAATCCCCGGCTCCCATCAGTGACGTCTTGGCGCAATCCCTCCCCTCCGAGGCGAAAAACGCCAGAAATGACGATCTCATGGAAATCAATCCATCAGCCGCGCAATTACTCGATCAGATTAAAACCCGGTTTGAAGATCACCCGGGCCGGGTTTTGTTTATTGATTACGGGCCGGAGGTCACAGAATTTGGCGACACGCTCCAAGCCCTCAACCGCCACGAAAAAGTCGGCGTATTCTCTGATCCCGGCAATACAGACCTCACGGCGCGTGTGGATTTTCAGGCATTGGCCGAAACAGCTAAGGCGATTGGGCTCGAAACTACGCAGGCCGTCCCTCAGCGTGAGTTTTTATCCAAACTGGGGATAGAGATGCGGGCCGTCGCCCTCACCCGCGCAAAACCCGATGCGAAAGAAAAACTCACGCGGCAACTGCGCCGCCTGATGGCAGAGGATGAGATGGGCGTATTATTCAAAGCTATAGCGGTTCAATCGCCCGGCCTGCCTGTGCCATTGGGACTGCGATGACACCGCCTTTTAAAACCCATGATTTGCTGGACGTACCGGGCCTCTCTCACGGTTTTTTTGGACGACGTGGCGGGGTCTCAAGCGGAGCCTATGACAGTCTGAACGCCGGACAAAACTCCGATGACAATCCGGATGATGTGACAGAAAATCGTCGGCGTATTGCCAAACAGATGGATATTTCGGCGATTCACCTACAAAGCCTGAACCAAATTCATAGCACAAAAGTTGTCACCCTAACGTCGCCTCTCAAGGAGCGTCCACAGGCCGACGGACTGGTCACAAATGTGTCAGGCCTGGGACTTTCTGCCCTGGGGGCAGATTGCGGGCCGGTCCTGTTCGCAGATATAGACGCCGGAGTTATCGGGTCGTGCCATGCCGGCTGGCGCGGGGCTTTTTCAGGTGTCACGACACGCACAATCGAAGCCATGGAAAAACTGGGTGCCAATCGGAATAACATAAGGGCAGTACTTGGCCCCTGTATCAGTCAGGAGAACTATGAGGTCGGGCATGATTTTCGGGATAACATTGTCGCCGAACGGGACAGTTTCGATGCTTTCTTTCGACTAGGCCCAAATGACAAACCCCATTTTGACCTGAAAGGGTTTATCCTTGAGAAGCTGAGGCGGGCCGGGCTTGAACATGTTGCCGCCCTGCCCGATTGCACTTATGCCGATAAAGACACCTATTTTTCTTATCGCCGTAACACGCATGACGGAATCAAAGGCTATGGGCGCAATTTATCAACGATAATCCTGCGTTAACGATTTACTTTCGCCGCAAGGCAGATATATGACACATTCACGACAGATCAGGGAAATACCTTAGACATGAAATTGATCAGCGGTACCGCCAATGAACCTCTGGCGAGCAGGATTGCAGATGTGCTGGACGTGCCCCTCACCTCTGTCGATATAGAACGTTTTCGCGACCAGGAAATCTTTGCAAAGATCAATGAAAATGTCCGGGGTGAGGACATCTTCCTCATCCAGCCGACGTCAGCACCGGCCAATGACCATTTGATGGAATTGCTGATTATGATTGACGCTCTGGTAAGAGCCTCTGCTGAACGTATTACCGCCGTTGTCCCTTATTTCGGCTATGCCCGTCAGGACCGCAAGACCGGTGGCCGCACGCCAATTTCCGCCAAACTGGTGGCTAATCTGATCTCCAAAGCGGGCGCACACCGGGTTTTGACGATTGATCTACATGCTGGTCAAATCCAAGGCTTCTTTGACATTCCGACGGATAATCTGTTTGGGCAACCCGTCTTTGTCGATGACATCAAAGAGACATTCTCACGCAAGGATCGGGAAAATCTCTTATTTGTGTCACCGGACACAGGCGGGGTCGTTCGCACCCGCGCAATCGCCAAGCAGTTTAACGCCGATATCGCCATTGTCGATAAGCGCCGCCCGAAGGCTGGTGAAAGCGAAGTCATGAATATTATCGGCGATGTCGCCGGACGCAGCTGTATTCTTTATGACGACATTATCGATTCAGGTGGAACAATCTGTAACGCAGCCAAAGCGTTGAAAGATCACGGGGCCAATAGTGTTTCAGCCTATATTACCCACGGAGTTCTATCCGACCCAGCGGTTGAGCGGATTACCAAGTCCGAGCTGGCTGAAGTCGTCATTACGGACACAATTGCACAGCCAAAAGCCGTGAAAGACTGTAAAAAAATCCGGGAATGCAACACGGCGACCCTGCTGGGTGAAGCGATCCGGCGCATTGCCAATGACGAAAGTGTTTCAAAACTGTTTGGGTGACATCCCAAGCCCTGAATTTTCCTCCGCTTTCCCTCTTGCAAAGCTGGGGTTTTTCCCATAATAGCCGCCACGAATTTAAAGAATCCTTTGAAAGCGGCCGCCCCTGATATTGGTTTGGGCGGTTGATTTGTTTTCAAAAGGCCATTGAAGAGATCGAGGATAAGATCATGAGTGTTGTTCTGGACGTTGTCGTACGTGAAGAAACTGGCACAGGAAATGCCCGCGAAGCCCGCCGTCAGGGTATGGTTCCCGGCGTGCTGTATGGTGGCGATGAAGGCTCTGTGTCTGTCGCTATGAAATATAATGAAGTTCTGAAAGCCATCAATTCAGGGCAGTTCCTGTCAAATATGATCGAATTGTCCCATGAAGGCAAAAAGCAAAAAGTGATTACCAAAGACGTTCAATTCCATCCGGTCACAGATCAGCCGATGCATGTCGATTTTTATCGCGTGACGGCCAAATCCATCATTGAAGTGGAAGTGTCTGTGAACTTTGTTGGCGACGATGTGGCTCCGGGCCTGAAAGAAGGCGGCGTCTTGAACGTTGTCCGTCATGCGATCGAAGTCAAATGTCCGGCTGGATCTATTCCGGATCAGATTGACGTCGATATCTCCGCTATGCAGATCGGTGACAGCATTCATATTTCCGAAGTCACCCTTCCTGCAAATGTTAAACCATCTATCGCGGATCGTGACTTTACAATCGCAACAGTCTTGGCGTCTCGTACATCGAAACTGGCTGAGGGTGAAGGCGAAGAAGGTGAAGGCGCTGATGGCGAAGTTGCCGCGGATGAAGTTCCGGCTACTGAGCAACAAGCGGAAGACTAGTCCCTGTTTTCTTGGCTCAGCAGGCTGCTCGGCCAAGATGCCGCGGAGCCTGACATGTTACTCTGGGTAGGATTAGGCAATCCCGGCGCAAAATATGCCGGGCACCGCCACAATATCGGCTTCATGGCGATCGACGCCATTGGTGATGATCACAATTTTCCCGCTGAAAAGAGTCAATTCAAGGGGCTTGTGCGTTCTGGACTCATCGGTGGCACTAAAGTCTTGCTGCTAAAACCGACTACATTCATGAATGAGTCCGGACAATCGGTTCAGGCGGCTATGCAGTTTTATAAAATTCCGCTGGAAAACCTGACCGTTTTTCACGATGAGCTGGATATCGACCCCGGCAAATACCGGATCAAGATAGGCGGCGGCATAGCTGGTCATAACGGCCTGCGCTCGATCAAACAGCATTGTGGCAATGAATTTCGCCGCGTGCGTATGGGGATTGGGCATCCTGGCCACAAAGACCGTGTTTCAGCTTACGTCCTGTCTGACTTTGCCAAAGACGAACACGATTTGCGCGATGACATGATTAACGGCTCAGCGCGGTTTGCGGATTTATTGGCTGACGGCAAGGCTGATTTGTTTCAGACACGTGTTTCTGAATATATAAACGACAGGAATTAGGATTGGGTTATGGGATTTAAGTGCGGAATTGTAGGCTTACCCAATGTCGGGAAATCGACTTTGTTTAATGCTTTGACCAAGACCGCCAATGCGCAGGCGGCCAATTACCCATTTTGTACGATTGAGCCCAATGTCGGCGATGTGGCCGTTCCAGAAAAGCGTTTGGATGTGATCGCAGAGATCGGGAAATCCGCACAACGCATCCCTGCCCGCATGAATTTCGTCGATATTGCGGGCCTCGTCAAAGGCGCTTCCAAAGGCGAAGGCATGGGCAATCAGTTCCTCGCCAATATCCGCGAAACGGATGCCATCATCTATGTACTGCGCTGTTTCGAGGATGAAGACATCACCCATGTCGATGGCCGTATTGATCCGATGAGCGATTTTGAAACTATCGAAACCGAGCTCATGCTCGCCGATCTGGAGAGCCTTGAAAAACGTAAGCCGGGGCTTGAGAAAAAGCTCAAACAAAATGACAAGGACGCGCAGCAAACCATGCGCCTGATCGAAACGGCGATTGCCGTCCTCGAAGATGGTAAGCCTGCCCGCACCGCTGAAATTGATGAGGATGACGCCAAGGCCTGGCGTATGCTGCAATTGCTGACCTCTAAGCCCGTGCTTTATGTCGCTAATGTGGATGAGGACAGCGCGGCCAGTGGCAATGATTTCTCCGCCAAAGTGCTCGCCCATGCACAGGCCGAAGGCGCACAGGCGGTCATTATCTCGGCCCAAATTGAATCCGAAATGGCCGTGCTGGAGGATGAAGAACAGGCCGAATATCTGGATGCCATCGGCCTAACAGAGCCGGGGCTGAACCGTTTGATCCAAAAAGGCTATGCCCTGCTGGGCCTACAAACCTATTTCACTGTCGGGCCAAAAGAAGCCCGGGCCTGGACATTCCAGAAAGGCTGGAAAGCCCCACGCTGTGCCGGCGTCATTCACGGGGACTTCGAAAAAGGGTTCATCCGCGCGGAAACCACTGCCTATGATGACTTCGTCGCAAATGGCGGAGAACAAGGCGCGAAAGAAGCCGGCAAAGTCCGCCAGGAAGGCAAAGACTATGTCGTCAAAGACGGTGACATCATGCTGTTCAAATTTAACGTTTAGACACCATCTGACTTCGATTTAATTGGCAGGGCACGATAGCCATTATTTCGCTCCCACCAATATAGTCCTTCACGGTCCGGTTTTGAGAACATGCTAAACAACCACAATGACCCGGCTAATGCAGACATAAATAAATAATTTTTGTAACGTAGCTCTTGAAGCTCTGTTTCATTTTCTATGATCCTGTAACCCATAATGAACTGGCCTGCCGTCGGCTTGGATAACTTAACGTGCTTATGGAAATATAGATAGATGCAGTATAATCCCGCAAAAACAAAAAGGGTAACGAACCAGTCTGTATATCGATTAAAGCTCCGTTCGAAAGACCATTGCCACAGGCCAGTGTAACAATACTCTATAACCAAGGTCAAAAATACAGCAGGCACTATCACGAACACACAACAGATATGGAGATCAATCATTGCAGCAACGAAACGCTTGAAGACTCCTACTTTACCTTTGGCATCAAAGAAAACAGCCATATTCGACATTATGGTTAGCACTATGGCCAAAAACGGCATTAGCAGAGTTGCAGCAGCGCTGGAAGTTACGGAAGTAAAGCCGTTAGTAATATTGGACGAGACTGGCCCAGCGATAAAGATAGTGGCTACATAAACACACAGTAAAACAACAAATACTAGGCGGCATATACTCATCAAAATTTGTGCATCAATGCCCTTCAAATGCCACCAGCGCGGTCACAGGAATACCCATTTTGGTGATCTTGGATAGGCCGCCCAAATCCGGCAAATCGATCACAAAAGCCGCGCCGACGACTTCGGCGCCGGTTTGGCGTAGTAACTTAATCGCAGCCTCAGCGGTGCCGCCCGTGGCGATGAGATCATCGATGAGCAAGACCCGCTCTCCTTTTCGGATAGCATCAGCGTGAATTTCGACCGTGTCCGTGCCATATTCTAGTTCATAGTCTTGCTCGTAAGTATCAAAGGGCAACTTGCCTTTCTTGCGGATCGGCACAAAGCCTGCGCCTAGCTCATAGGCCACTACCGCGCCAAAGGTGAAACCCCTCGCCTCTATTCCGGCGACATTATCAATGTCTTGGGTCATGTAAGGCGCGGCGAGCTGTATGACCGCCTCCGCAAAGGCTCGGCGGTTCGTCAGCAACGTCGTGATATCCCGGTACATAATCCCAGGCTTGGGGAAATCAGGAATGGTGCGGATAGTGTCTTTCAGGTTCATTGGTTCACCTTATCTGTGTCCGGCAATATATGCGTCTCGGCAAAGGCCTGCATTTCCCAATCCTGAAAGTCAGGGTCGGACATAAGTTCGGAAATATAAGTATCAGAACGCGCCGTACGCGGCAGATCATAGCTAGCAAAGCGCGTGGCAACCGGTGTGTAGAAAGCGTCGGCGATTGACCAATCATCGAATAAGAACGGCCCGTTATGCCGCCCGAGTAAGTCATCCCACATTTCCACGATCTGCGCGGCATCTTCCAGACAATCCTTGGGCATCTTTGTCGATGTTCGGCGACGCAGATTCATGGGCGCTTCGCGCCGAATGGCTTCAAAGCCCGTATGCATCAGCTTTACAACACGCTCCGCCTCAACCTTTTGAGCCGGGTCTTTAGGCCAAAGATTCGGGACAGCCTTGGCGCAAAATTCCGAAATCGCCAGACTATCCGACAATGCCTCCCCATTGACCATCAACACCGGAACCGTCCCGGCATCTGATAAAGCCAGCAGCCTGTCCTTATAGCCGGGAATATCCAGATCAATGACCTCTTCGGTAAAGGGCAGCTCCGCCTTGCGCAGGACGAGCCAAGGCCGCAGTGACCAGGATGAGTAATTATAATTACCGATATAGAGTTTCAAAGCTGACATTTAATGTCCCAACATTTTCAGCGCCGCGAGCAATTGCGGCTTTTCCGTTTTAAATCCACTGCGCACCCAGAGGGCCTCCAGGGCTTTCAAGGCACGGCCCATTTCCGGCCCGCTCGCTACCCCGGCCTGTTTCATGTCAGCCCCGGTTAGCGGGAAGCTCGGAACCTCCCAATCCTGCGCCGTGTTGGCGATGGATAACCATGGTTGACGATTATCCTCTGATCCTGCCGCGCGCAAATGCGCCCGGTCAGTGATGACCTGTTTGCCTGAATTATAGATAGCGGCCAGCAGATCGCGTTCAGACATGTCCGCCGAAAGTTGGGCGTCATCCTCCGCCCACCCCCGCAAGCGGACCGCCTCTTTATTAGAAAGCCTAAGGCGTTTGCACAAACGCGCCATGGATAAAGCATCCCGCGCCGCCATGGACATAAGCCGCAATAATGGATCCACAGTCCAGCCTTCTGCTTTCTCCAATGCCACCAAACATTCCAGCCCCTCAACATTACTGGCCTCCGGTAGAACCACATCAAGAATTTCATTGGTCAGCATAATCCGGCAAGCCCGTACCGGATCAGGCGCAGAGAGCAGCTTCTTGACTTCCATCCAAACACGTTCAGCGGATAATTTTTTCAAGCCTGCGCGGTTCTCCCTGCATGCTCTCAGCGAGGCTGCATCGACTTTCTCAGCGCCGCCATAATAAGCCAGAAACCGGAAAAACCGTAAAATACGCAGATAATCTTCTTTGACCCGTTGATCCGCTTTACCCACAAAACGAAATTTCTTTGCCTGAATATCATCCAGCCCCTGTCCTGTGGGGTCATAAATTTGCCCGTCATAATCTGCATAAAGCGCATTGATCGTCAGATCACGCCGCTGGGCGTCTTCGGCCCAATCCTGCGTGTAAGCGACGACGGCACGGCGGCCATCTGTCTCAACATCTTTTCGTAAGCTTGTAATTTCAAAGGGTATTTTGCCGATGACGGCTGTCAAAGTTCCATGCTCTATGCCTGTCGGGACATAACGAATGCCTGCCTTATCTAGCGCCTCAGCCACTAAGTTAGGTTCCAATTGCGTTGCTAAGTCAACATCACCGACCGGCACACCCATCAGAGCATTACGAACGCACCCGCCAACAAACCGCAGACTGTTTTCGGGCAGAGCCTCAAAAATCGCTGCAATCGCATTGCTTCGCATCCATCCATGATCTTTTGAATCGAGTTTCATGCGCTCTCTTAGAACTCTGTTTCAAAAACGCCAAGTATGGCACGCTGATATAGCCGGTAAATCATCATCGCGGTCATACCCCAAATATTGCGGCGCACGCCATCCGGCCCGTCATAAGGCATATCCCATAATCGGTGTGTGGCACCCTCGAAATGGACATCGCGCGCGACATGATTGGCTGCATCCATCAAAAAATCCAGTGGCACCTCGAACACATCGGCGACCTCACGCGGGTCTGGCGCGATAACAGCGTCCGGCTGCACGATCCCGACAAAAGGTGTCACGCGGTAGTCACTGACGGCATTGAAGGATCGCAGCCTGCCGATAAGCTCTATCTGATCCGGCGTGACACCAATTTCTTCTTCGGTCTCCCGCAAGGCGGCTTCTGCAATGCTTTCACCCTTTTCACGTTTGCCGCCCGGAAACGCGATCTGCCCGGCGTGAGACAGCATCGTCTCGGGCCTTTGGGTCAGGATCACGAACCAGTCTTTTCCATCCTTTGTGGGCCGCAAAACCAATGGCATCAACACAGCCGCTCCCCGCTGCCCATCCCGTTGCACGCGATCTGTACCATCGGCAATCTCGACCGGTAATAGGGCTGGTACGATCTTCGACAGCCAGGAATCAGTTTCGCTAGATTTCATGTGCGCCTTTTGGCCCAAGCGGGAAAAAGCTGCCACCTGCATAAATGCCCAATTGCCCGTCAATTTCCGTGGCATAATCGACCAACTCGTAAAACACCGGCCGGGCCAAGGCCGCCTCGAGCCGTCCGCGAACCGTCACAAAGGGTGATGGCTCCATCGTGTCAGGGTCTGTCTCAACGCGTATAGGGTGCTCCGGCCCGGCTTCGACCGTTTCATTCATGTTTGTTTGAAAGAAAACACGCTGCTGATTGCCCTTGCCCTCAATATCAACCCGAGTTGCTATGAAATGGGCGCGTTCAACCGTGATTTCAATTTTTTCAATCGGGGTAACCAGATAAGTGATTCTATCCTCGTCTTTGCGCAAAATAGATGCGAATAGCTCCACCAAAGGCTGCCGCGTGATGCGCGTGCCTTCATGCCACCAAGACCCGTCCGCCTTAATGACCATATCCATTTCGCCGCAATTTTCGGGGTTCCAATTTTCAACCGGGCGCTGACCGTCCTGCGTGTCCTCCAAGGCCTTCATCAAATCCTGGAGAGAAAACTGCGACTTACTGCCATTTAACGTGTTTTCATTGGACATTGTTTTTAAGGCCTTTCATGGATAGCAGTAACATATTCGCCTTATAAATGGACTATTTTTATGAGCCTTCAAGTATCGCAGGACATTCCGAGGAATATCGAAACAGCGGCAGAGAAAGCCAGCGCGAAGCTGGGAACCGCCAAAGCCAATATTGGGCAGGTGGTGTTCGGACAGGATGAGGTCGTAAATTTGGCGCTTGCTGCCATACTGTCGGGCGGCCATGCCTTGCTGGTGGGTGTGCCGGGTCTGGCAAAGACCTTGTTGGTTGAAACCATCGGGACAGTCATGGGGCTGGACAATAAGCGCATACAATTTACGCCCGATCTGATGCCCGCCGATATTGTCGGCTCTGAGGTTCTTGAAGAGGGCGCAAAGGGCAAACGGTCGTTTCGTTTTATCCCCGGCCCTGTTTTTACGCAGCTTTTGATGGCCGATGAAATCAACCGGGCCTCCCCGCGCACGCAATCTGCTTTGCTGCAGGCCATGCAGGAGAAATTCGTGACCATCGCCGGGGCGCGTCATGATCTGCCCAAACCGTTTCATGTCTTGGCCACACAAAACCCGATTGAGCAGGAAGGTACCTACCCCCTGCCTGAGGCGCAGCTGGACCGCTTCCTTTTCCAAATTGATGTCGGCTTTCCGACATTGGACACAGAGCGCGATATTCTGCTGGCCACAACAGGTGCAGAGAGCGGCACGGCGGCTAAAGCCATGACGGCTAAGCAGCTAATGGATATGCAAAGCCTCGTCCGTAAATTGCCAGTCGGAGAAAAAGTGTTAGAAGCGATTTTGACGCTTGTCCGTGAAGCCCGTCCGGACCAGTCATCCATCGATACCATCCGGGACGATGTTGCCTGGGGCCCCGGCCCGCGCGCCGGACAGGCTTTGATGCTGGCTACACGCGCGAGGGCCTTGCTAGATGGCCGCCTGTCGCCATCAATTGATGATGTGCTGGAGCTGGCCGAGCCTGTCCTAAAACACCGTATGGCGCTGTCCTTTGCCGCACGGGCAGAGGGCCAAACGATTGAAGGCACAATTGCGACCCTGAAAGACCGTATCCGGTAAATGCCTGTCCAGACGCTTTCCCATCAACAGCTGCGCCAATCCGCGGAAAACCTCGCCAAGGGTTTTCCTGCGCTTTTGGCAGAGGCCGAACGTGTGGCCAATATTGTGGCAGGCGGCGTGCATGGGCGCAGGCGCGCTGGACAAGGCGAAACTTTCTGGCAATATCGTAATTACGACAGTTCCGACTCCGCCACGCTGATTGATTGGCGGCGCACGGCCCGAGGTGATCAGGTCTATGTCCGCGACAATGAATGGGAAGCCGCCAATACGGTCTATTTCTGGCGCGACGGATCATCGGGTATGCAGTGGCAATCCTCCAACCGTTTGCCCAGCAAACATGAGCGGGCGTCTGTCATTACGCTCGCGCTAGCTAGCCTGTTAATGCGGGCAGGCGAACGCTGCGCGATTATCGGCGAGACTGAGCGCCCCCGTGCAGGACGAATCGGCTTTGAGCGCCTGTCCTATCGCATGTCAAAGTCGCAAGGCGCGAGTGAGCATCTGGATGCAAAAATTCCGGCCCATGCCAAAATGGTGATCGCCTCTGATTTTCTGGAAGACAAAGATATCTGGCGGCAGAGAATCTCGCGTTTATCCGGCCGCCCGGTCAGCGGGGTTTTGTTGCATATTATCGACCCCGCTGAAGAGAGCTTCCCCTATAAGGGCCGGTTGGAAATGACCCTGCCGGGCCTGTCCAAAGTCGCGCCTTTTATCGTTGGGCGGGCAGAACGAGCACAGGAAGAGTATCAACGAAAATTTCTTGCTCATTGTGAAGCTTTGGAGAATACGGCGAAACGGCTTGGCTGGACATTAATCCGGCATCGTACTGACCGGCCAGCGACAGAGGCGCTGACCGCCCTCTATCTGGCCATGTCCGGAGAGTTGGCATGAGCTGGGGCGCACTGACATTCCTGGCCCCTTTGACCTTTCTGGGGCTGATCACATTGCCTTTGGTCTGGTGGATATTGAAAGTCTCCCCGCCCCGCCCAAGACGGCAGGCTTTCCCGCCTTTGCGAATTTTGCGTGATGTTGAAACAGAAGAGCAAACACCCGCGAAAACGCCGCTCTGGTTATTGCTCTTTCGTTTGTTCTTGGTCGCGCTGGCGATCTTCGCGCTGGCGCAGCCTTTCCTGAAATCGACTGAAACGCAAAGCAATCAGCCCTTAACGCTGATCATTGATCAAAGCGTGACATCTGCGCCGATGTGGAATGACATCATATCTGAGGGCGAGTCCAAGATCAAAGACGCCAGACGGGATAATCTTACCGTGCGCCTTATCCCGACCGCGGAAGCGGTAACAGATTTTGTCCCCACCAATGAAGCCCTGCGCCTGATCAAATCCTTACAGCCTGTCTCCTATGTTGTCCCGGCGGATGATGTATCTCTGCAGCTCAATCAAGCCGGGTTGGAGGGGACCGATATTGTCGCCCTAACATCGGGACTCATCGATAAGCCGGATGTTTTTAGCAATATTTTGCAAGGCACCGATCCCAAAATTTTCATACCCGTCACGCAACCAATCTTGCTGCCCGGCGACGTCCGCGAAACCTCTGACGGCTTTGATACGGACTGGTACAAACCCTCTGCCAACAGCTTAGGATCAGCCGTGATCGAAGCGGTGGCGGGCGACAATTCCGTACTCGCCGTTCAGCCGATTAATTTTGCACCCGGCGCAACATTGGCGACCGTCTCCATATCTCTACCGCCTCAGCTCCGCGCCAAAGTCACACGGCTTCGTGTCCAAGGCGTCCGCTCAGCCGCATCTATCAAATTGCTTGATGATAGCTTTGGGCGTCCCTTGGTTGGCGTCATGAGCCCGACGGCTGACAGCTCCAGCCCCCTGCTCACTGAACCTTTCTACGCCAAACAGGCGCTTGGGCCTTATGCGGATATATTCGAAGGGGGTGAAGAGACGCTGCTCAGCCTTCAACCCTCCATCCTGATCATGCCGGACTCCATGCGCAGCGACAGTCAGTCCATCAAAGATTACGTTGAGAGCGGAGGCGTTCTCATCCGTTTTGCCGGATCAAGACTGGCGTCCCGGCGGGATGAATTATTGCCCGTGCTGCTTCGCGATGGTGGCCGCGCGATTGGCGGAGCGCTGGCATGGGAGAAGCCGCAGCGCCTTGCAGCCTTCCCCGAAGAAAGCCCGTTTTTCGGCTTGAGCATCCCCGAAGACGTGACCGTCTCCAAACAGGTCATGGCCGAACCCGGCATAGAAACGGACAGCCGGACATGGGCACGGCTCGAAGACGGCTCGCCAGTTGTCACGCAAAAGACCCTTGGCGATGGCCGTATCATCCTGTTTCACGTCACAGCCGGGCCGGAATGGTCTAATTTGGCCCTGTCAGGGCTCTATGTGGACATGCTGCGCCGTGTCCTGCCGCTGACCAAAGGCCGCACGCCGCAGGTCACAAATACCGAGGCCGACTGGATTTTAGACCGGGCGATGGATGGTTATGGGCAGCTACAATCCCCGCCCCTGACCGAGCAACGCCTGAGTGACAGTGAATTTGCAACCGCCGTGGCGACAGCGAAAAACCTACCCGGATATTACCGCCAAGGCACGCGGCAACGCGCCCTGCCCGTGATACAAGACCCTAGCTCGCTCTCGGCTATCACCTTGCCCCGGGGCGCTGAGCTGAAGCGTTATGGGAGTTCAGCGCCGCAATCCCTGGCAGGGAAGCTGCTGGGCCTGGCCGTGTTGTTACTGGCCTTGGACGCTCTCTTCGCGCTTTGGGTGTCCGGCCATTTGCGTTTTTTGCGTCCCTCCCGCGCTTTGGCCGGATTGACATTGGCGGCTCTGATCAGCCTGCCGCAAATCGCAGAGGCTCAGGAGAATAACCGTATTACTGAGGCCGCGAACGGGCTGCACCTGGCCTATGTTGAAACAGGCGATGCACGCCGGGATGATCTCTCGCGCACCGCGCTGGAAAGCCTGAAAACGCAACTAACTTTACGAACGACGATAGAACCCGTCGGCGTTCATGGCGTCAGGCCAGATGATGATGGTCTGGAAATGTATCCTTTCCTATATTGGTCTGTCAGGCGGGACAGCCCGGCCTTATCTCCACAGGCAACCCAAAAGCTCAACACCTATATGGCGGCTGGCGGAACCATAGTGTTTGACACCGCAGATGAAGGTGACCGCGCTTTGCGGGCCGGCGCGCCGCATCCGGGCCTTGCCCGCATCACTGAAAATTTAGACATTCCCCGCCTGACCGCCGTGCCGGAAGATCATGTGCTGACCAAATCTTTTTATCTGCTCCAAGTCTTTCCCGGACGCTGGGCCAATGGCCCCGTCTATGTCCAGAGCGGCAGTAACAGCTCCGGCGGACGGGACGGCGTTAGTCCCGTCATAATTGGGTCACAAGACTGGGCCGCAGGCTGGGCCATTGACCCGGATGCTGGAAGCCTGGTTGAGCTGAACAAGGACATCCCACGGCAGCGGGAAATGTCTGTGCGGTTTGGAATCAATGTGGCCATGTACACGCTGTCAGGCAATTACAAAGCCGACCAAGTCCACGCCGCTGCCTTGGTCGAGCGGCTTGGGCGGGGACGACAAGCAGACCCCCAAATTGATCAGGATGATACACCATGATCCGTGATCTGCTCTCCCGTCTCAGCTATGATGCCTTACTGCCGCAAAATTGGCTAATCGGTCTTGCCGCTCTGATTTTATTGGCCGCTTTGGTCATTCTGATCGGACGTTTGAAATCCTACATTCCCAGACTACTGGCTGGAGGCGCGCTGCTCTTGGCTCTGCTCAACCCTCAATATGTGACCGAGGATCGGGAGGCCCTGCCGGATACGGTCATCATCATCGCGGACAAGTCGCAATCAATGCAGATTGGACAGCGCGAGGCTATGCTGGAAGATAGTCTGACCGCTTTATCAACCAAGCTTAACGGCATGGAAAACCTCAATATTTTGAACGTGACCATACCGGACACCGAAGACGGTACACAGGTTATAAAAACTCTGACCGAAGCCCTTAGTCAAACGCCTGCATCTCGGCTGGCGGGCGTTATTGCCTTGACCGACGGGCGGGTACATGATGTCTCCGAAGCGGCAGCGGATATTATGCCGGAGGGCGTTCCCTTTCACAGCCTGATTATCGGAGATCCAAATGCCCGAGACCGCCGTATATCAGCAACCGTTGCGCCGAAATTCGGTGTTGTGGGCGAACAAGCCGAATATAAATTGCGCGTAGATGATCCCGGCTTTGCAGGTGAACGTGCCCGGATTGAAGTCAAACTAAACGGTACGCTGAAGGCCCGCTTTCCGATCACGATAGGGGATGAAATTTCTATTCCTCTGGAGATCGAAAAACGCGGCAGCAATACTGTTGAAATGAGTGTGCAGGCCGTGCCGGGCGAGCTGACAACCAATAACAATCTCTTCGTCTCTGAAATCTCCGGCATCAGAGACCGCATGCGCGTTTTGTTAATTACCGGGGAACCGCATAATGGAGGCCGTGCTTGGCGTAATCTTTTAAAAAGCGACCCAGCCCTTGACCTCGTTCAATTCACCATTTTGACGGTACCACGCGTCAAACGCACCAATGCGCGGGAAACGGAATTATCCCTGATTCAATTCCCCACGCGGCAGCTCTTCGAAGAAAAGCTCGATGAATTTGATTTGATCATTTTCGATCAATATCAGCGGCGCTCTATGAGTAGTTCCCGTGGCCGTGCGCGTCCGACTATCTCGCCGCAATATTTTCAGAACATCGCCTATTATGTCGAAGATGGCGGCGCGCTACTTCTGGCGACAGGCCCGGCCTTTGCAACAGAAAACAGCTTGTTTCGTACCGCTTTGGCCGGCATCCTGCCCACGCGGCCCACTGGCGAAACATCAACCGAAGCCTACCGCCCCGTTCTAAATGCACAGGGTCAACGCCATCCCATCACGGCTTCGTTCAAGGGCGAAATTGCTGCAAGCTGGGGTGAATGGTACCGCGCCATCGAGAACAATCCGGTTAGCGGCAACATCCTGATGGACGGGCCTGACGGCACGCCGCTTTTCGTCATTGATAAGGTCGGCGAAGGCCGTGTGGCCATGTTGATGAGCGATCATGCTTGGCTTTGGGCCAAGGGCCATGATGGCGGCGGGCCTTACCGCGAAATGTTCCGCCGTACAGCCCATTGGTTGATGGGAGAGCCTGATCTTGAGGCCGAGACCCTGAAAGCGATATCAGAAAATGGCCGGTTGAAAATTGAACGCCGGTCACTGGAGGATATAACGGACGATGTTGTCATCCAATATCCGGACGGCTCCACGGCCCGTACAAGCCTGACCGAAACATCCGACGGTGTCTTTCAGGGTGATGTTCCGCTGAAACAACAAGGCGCATATCGTCTGCAAAATGGCACAGTCACAACCATCACAGCGATCGGGGCGCTTAACCCGCGTGAATATTCTGAACTCCTGCCCACACAGGATATCCTTGCTCCCCTGACCGAAGCCAGTGACGGGCTCACCAAATTTATAGGGCTCGACGCAAGCAACCTGCCTAATCTGCGCCGTACGGCTCCCGGGCGTGATACCTCCGGCAATAGTTGGGCCGGATTGGTGGCACATGGTGATTATGCGGTAACTCAAAGCCGACGCACCTCCCTCGCCCCCGGCTTGCTCTTTTTCGCCCTCTTCTTCCTGTTCATAGCTTGGGGTTGGCGACAGGAAGGCAAATAGCTTGTTTCCACGCATTGACGAATCTAACGCCCTGAAATCATAGAATTTTAGGTTTTATAATCCTCCCCCTTCAAACCCGCCCTATATTAAAGCTGTTCTTTTCACAGGGGCAGGCAAGTGATCAATTGACTGGCTGGTGAGGGGACGGCGTTTGCCGGTGTAGCTTCGGGGGTAATGATCCCGAGGGCGGCCGGTTCAGCGCGAGCTGATTAGAGCACGACTATCTAGTTCGGCCGCTGGTAGAAGACGCCGCCGCAGGGCTTGGCCCCGCGTAAAATTGTTAGTTTTTTTGGTGTTCCATCGCGGACGCCAACCCTGCGGACCGCCCCATTTATGAGGTTCACGCGAAAAAGGCTGAGCGCCAGATCGCCAGCGGGAGAAATCGTATGTCTAAACCTCACATGTCATCCCGCACAAACGGCCGTCAAGGCCGTGGTGATGCGGGACCTCTTGACCCACAAACAGTCAAGAGGTCCCGGATCGCGCCGCTTTGCGGCTTGTCCGGGAGGACAGAGAAAGAGACACAGTGTTTCGCGAAGCCCTCTGTGATTGGAAAACAAAAAGCATCACCACTATCAGTAGTTATCAACACCGTCGGAGCGACTATATCTTGTATAATTTTTGCATTCACATAGCCTGAACTTAAGAAAGATGATTCTGGTGCTATATGTCCTATTCTGATCAACGTTGTATGCGGCCAAATCCGAGCCTGAGCGGCGCCGCGCCCATACGCACCAATCCGGTGGATGTATTTGAGCGGCTGGCCATTGCAGAGAATTATGATTTTGAGCGGCTGGATTACAGCGAAATTCATCTTTCCGTGAACGGGGCCTGGTGTGATCACGATGTGTCCGTGACATGGAATGCCGGGCTTGAACAGGTACAGATATTCCTGGTCTTTGAAGGCCGCACGCCTGGCGGAAGATCAGATGATATTTGCCGCCTCATGTCCCTGATCAATGAAAGACTGACCGCGGGTCATTTCGATTACTGGGAAAAAAATCAGGCCTTGGTTTATCGCAACACCCTTTCCCTGCGTGGCGGCGCGGCCTTGCGGACAGAACAGGCGATGGATTTGATCGCGCTAGCTTTGGACGCAGCTGAGCGCGGCTACCCGGCTTGCCAATATGTGATCTGGGCCGGAAAATCACCGGAGGATGCTCTGACTTCCGCGCTGGTTGATCTCGCCTCTCACGCATAGGCCTCTCCGTGAGCGCGACTCATTTAATTATTGGCGCGGGGAAAATGGGTGGCGCCCTGATCCGGGGCTGGCTGGATGCCGGAACTGTGCCGCCGCGAAAATTGGCTGTCTTCGATCCATATCCGGGCCATGATGCTGTCTACGCCATCGAAAAAGGGGCGGCCCATATCAGCAGGCCGGAGGAAACGCCCGACACGATTGATACCGTATTACTGGCCGTGAAGCCGCAAATGGCCGCCGAAATTGCGCAGCAGATCAGCGGCGCAATTCCATCGGGCGCGCGGTTGATTTCTGTTTTGGCGGGGACGTCTATCGCGGAGCTATCCCGGCTCTTTGGTGAGCGGCCTATCATTCGGGCCATGCCCAATACACCCGCATCGATTGGGGAAGGCATGACGGCAATAACCGGTGAAGTCGCAGAGGCTGATATGGTGATGGCTGAAACTTTATTGGCCGCTGTGGGCAAGGTTATTCGCGTGGATAATGAGAACCAGATCAATGCTGTCACGGCAATATCCGGTTCAGGGCCGGCTTATGTGTTTCTGCTGTGCGAGGCTTTGGAAGCTGCGGCCAAAGATTTGGGCTTGCCGAAAGAAAGCGCGTCCGATTTTGCGCGCCAAACCCTGATCGGGGCGGCGGGCCTGTTAAAGGCAAGTCCGGAACCAGCAGATCAATTACGCAAAAATGTGACCTCGCCCAATGGGACAACTCAAGCGGCGCTAGAAGTCCTCATGGACGCGGAGGGACTGCCGCCTTTGATGATAAAGGCCTGCCGGGCAGCTTATAAACGCGCGGAAGCGCTTGCGAAAAAGGCTTAGCTATACCGGCAATTCAATGATGGCTCTCAAACCGCCCATGGGCGCATCATTAAGTGTCAGCCGTCCGCCGTGGATCTGCGCAATGTCCCGCGCAATCGCCAGGCCAAGACCGATGCCTTCGATATTTTGGTTCCGGGCTTCATCCAAACGTTGGAAGGGCTTAAGCGCCTCAAGGCGCTGGTCTTCATCGATACCCGGGCCGTCATCATCAATGATTATCCTGATATGGGCGTTCGTTTGTTCGGCGAATACCTGACATGTGCGTCCATATTTCAGCGCGTTGGAAATCAAATTATCCACGGCACGTTTCATCATGACCGGACTAAGCGGAACCATAATATTTGGTATTTCAGAAAGGCTAGCGCCTTGATAGGCGGCGGTAATTTCCTCTAAAAACTCAGGCAGATTAACAGTATCGACATCTTCATTTCCCTGCCCTCTGGCAAAATCCAGATAGCCGGAAAGCATGGCCTCCATTTCATCCAGATCGCGGCGGGAAGCTATAACGTCATCTGTTTGTTCCTGCATGGCCAGTTGCAATTTCAGGCGGGTCAAGGGCGTGCGCAGATCATGCGACACACCGGCCAGCATCATGGTTCTTTGCTGAAGATGGCGTTTGATGCGCCCCCGCATTTTCATAAATGACTGCCCTGCACGCCGCACTTCCGACGCGCCGGACGGTTTATAATTTGATATGTCCCGCCCCATCCCAAACGCATCCGCCGCATCTGCCAATTCTCTGATTGGTTTCGCTTGATTACGAATAAAGATGATCGACACCAAGGTCAGCAACACAGTCGCGGTAATGAGCCAGAAGATAAAAACAAACCCCGTTGGGGCAAAGGCCCGCTCCCGCGCCGCGATGAACCGCAAAACGCCCTCATCCACTTTGACCCGGATATCGATGTAATTGGGATAGCGGGTTGTATCGAACCAAAACGGATCATCCAGCGTATTGCCCAAGGCCCGCCGCAGCGTTCGGTCAAGCGAGGAGAAGAATGCATTCCGGTCGACATCAGGCAGATTATCGCCGGGGCGAAGTTTGACCGATAATTGCATGTCGGGCCGAAGCAGCGCATCCAGTTCAGAGGCTTTGGCCTCGCTGGGGGCATCTTTATAGAGCTGAGTTGCCACAGCTACATCCGCCGCTACACTGTCCGACAGGCTGGCCGTCACCGTTGACCAATGAGCGTTGAAGAAGAAATAAGCCACAGCCATTTGCATGATCGCAATGGGCAGGATAATGATCAGCAAAGCCCTACCAAACAGGCTTTTGGGGAGATAGGCCTTCAGCGGCATTACCCGATTTCCGAAACGAGGCGGTAGCCTTCACCGCGAATAGTCAAAAGATATTCCGGCTCTGACGGATTATCTTCCAATTTACGGCGCAAGCGGGTCATTTGTACATCCACCGCCCGCTCGGAATTGGCTTTGATATTCTCAGATAATATATAGCGCGAGACCGTTGCGCCCGCCTGCCGGGCCAGCAGCCCCAGCAAAGTTCTCTCCCCTGTCGTCAACTGCACGCGTTTGCCATTTCGGTTTAGCAGGCCTTGTTTAGTATCAAATTCATAGGGGCCAAATTTAACAACATCACTGGCCGCTTGGCGTCCGGTTCTACGAAAAATAGCGTCCATGCGCAAAAGCAGCTCTTCAGGTTCAAAGGGTTTGGGCAGGTAATCATCGACACCTGTCTTCAATCCGGCAATACGGTTCTCAGGATCGCCCAAAGCCGTTAGCATAATAATCGGCACATCGTGATGCTCGCGTATAGACGATGCGAAGCTAAGCCCGTCTTCACCGGGCATCATGACATCGAGTATCAGCAAGTCATAACGCAGCCCATTCATCATAGCTCTGGCATCCGCCGCACTCGCAGCGCCAGACACACGGTAACCCTGCTTGCCCAAATATTTCTGTAACAGCTGCCGGATACGGTCATCATCATCGATGACCAATACATGGGTGTCCGTCCGGTCCAGATATGTCGCTTGCATACTCATTTGCCAAATCACTCATTTAAGGAAGAATTTTCTTTAATCACCCTATGATGCTTATTGAACTTCCCGACTTTCAGACTAAGAATGCCGCGAAACCATGGCCCCTGCAAGGCCGCGTAAGCAAAAGTGGAAAGACTATGATCGAAAAAGCCTATCATGATCGTGACGGCCATATCTGGATGAATGGGGAGTTCATCGATTGGCGGGAGTCGAAAGTCCATTTACTGACGCATTCGCTGCATTATGGATCAGCCGTCTTTGAAGGCAATAAAGTCTATGAGGGTGAAATTTTCCGCCTGACGGACCATTCCACAAGGCTGGTCAATTCCGCCAAGCTATTAGGTTATGAAATTCCCTATACAGTCGAAGAAATAGATCAGGCCTGTCTTGATACGCTGGAAAAATCCGGCCTGAGCAATGCCTATATGCGCCCCGTCGCCTGGCGCGGGTCCGATATGATGGGCGTAGCGTCTAAGAATAACCAAATTCACTTTGCTGTCGCATGTTGGCATTGGGGAAATTATTTCACGGATAAGATGAAAGGCATTCGCCTGTGTATTTCTGATTGGAAACGCCCTGCGCCTGATACCAGCCCTTGTAAATCGAAAGCGGCAGGACTGTATATGATTTGCACACTTGCCAAAGATAAAGCGACCGCTACGGGCTGGGACGACGCGCTGATGTTTGATTATCGTGGCCGCGTCGCCGAATGCACGGGCGCGCATATCTTCTTCGCCAAGGGCGAAGAACTACACACGCCGACCAATGATATATTGCTGGAAGGCATTACCCATGACAGCATTTGCAAATTGGCAAAGCTGCGCGGTTATAAAGTTGTGAAACGTGATATCATGCCCGAGGAGATGAAGGATTTTGACGAATGCTTTGTCGTTGGCACCGCTGCGGAAGTAACGCCCGTGCGTGAAATCGACGGCATACATTACAAACCCGGAAAAATCTGCGAAGCGATGCTAAACGATTATAATGACTGCGTGCACGGTAAGATTAAAATCTAATCCCGAAGCGCAGCCCGGCAATAAAGCTGCCCTGTATAGACTGACAAAGCAGCTGCCAGCCATAACAGTCCAAGACCGATAAGCTTCGCGCTACCGCCTATGTCGCTTTGCATGTCGTCAATTGGCAAATAGGCTTTGCCGAATGCCCAGACCAAGAGCGCCGCAATTGCCAACATCTCGCAAGCGGTTTTCCATTTGGCCAGGCTGGTTGGCGGCATAGCCCGCGCCGAAAGCGCCGCATGTTCCCGCGCGCCGGACACGAGAATATCTCTGAAGATAATCGCTAATCCCGGCACGACGAAGAGCCAACTGCCTTGAGCAATTATCATAAAAGCGATCAAACACCCCGCGACAAGCAGCTTGTCCGCAATCGGATCTATCATACGCCCAAAGCCGGATGTGACTTGCCATTTGCGGGCAAAATAGCCGTCCAAGAAATCCGTCAGAACGGCAGCCACATAAATTCCCGCGATCAGCCAGATTTTAACGAGCGGCCCCTGCCAGCGAAACCCAAAGGCCAGAATACCGTAAATCAAAACGGGAATAGACAAGATACGCCCAATCGTCAGAGCATTGGGCAGCCAATACAGGCGATGTCGATCAGGCGTAGCGGCCACTTTAGTCTGTTTCAACCGCGTCAAATTTCGTGCGGAATATTTTTACGGCACTTAAGATAGAGAACAAAGCCCCAATCCAAAGCGTTACCTGTCCCGCGATCCAGACTAAAGGTGATGCTGATCCGAAAACATCCATCACATTCGCTTCATTTGCACGGCTCATATCAATCCATTGGGTCAACCATGGCGAAGCCAGCAGTAGACACGTGCCCAACATAACGAACCCATTCTTAGCGTTGGATAGAAGATTATCTGGAAATCCGTATTGGGAGAGCTCGAATCCCTTGAACAAACCGACAATGACTTCGCGAAAAATTATGATGCCGGCCGGAATAGCAAAAGCCCATCCCATAATACCTGCGCGATGAACGACAAAAAGCAGCGCGCCAAGCGTTCCAACCACCAGAACCGTATCCGCTATGTCGTCCAGATAACCCATTTTGCGGTTGGCTGACCGGGAGCTGCCGCCAAGGTAATCATCAAATATGTCTGACAAGGCCGCGATTAGAAACAGGAAAGATGCCAAAGCCGCCATTTGGGCGTCTGGCCATGATTTGATAATCAGAAAGATGACCAAAGGCGTTAGCAATATCCGCAATAAGGTCAGGACATCTGCAAAGGCTCCGCCGGTCTCAGCCCCGGACATTTGATCCCTATTCGGTTCATTCGTGGAAGTAGTCATGTATATTCTGAGCCAGTTTTTGGCTGACCCCCTCTACTCTTGCCAAATCCTCAACGCCTGCGCCTTTGACACCTTTAGCAGAACCAAAATGCGCAAGCAAAGCCCGTTTACGCCCCGGGCCTACGCCGGGAATACCATCGAGCGGATTACTTTTCATCTCTTTTTTGCGCTGCGCCCGATGCGTTCCAATCGCAAAGCGGTGCGCCTCATCACGCAGGCGCTGCAAGAAATACATGGCGGGGTTTCTCTGCGGTAAAGTAAAGCTCTCCCGGCCATTCATATGAAACATTTCACGACCAGCATTACGATCCGGCCCTTTGGAAATTGCGACCAGAGTGATGCGGTCAATAATGCCGATCTCTTCCAGCACCTCTGTGACGGCGGATAGCTGCCCTTTTCCGCCATCGACCAAAACCAGATCAGGCCATTCCAGATTCGGATCTTTCACAAGCCGCTTAAACCGCCTCGCAAATACTTCCCGCATCATACCGAAATCATCGCCGGAAATCGTCTCTTTGTCTTTGATATTAAACGTCCGGTAATCGCGTTTTCGAAAACCTTCTGGCCCGGCGACGATAAAAGCCCCAATCGCATGGCTGCCTTGAATGTGGCTGTTGTCATAGACTTCAACGCGCTGGGGCGGTTCATCCATATCAAACAGCTCTTGCAATTCTCTGAGGAGCTTTTCCTGCGACGCGGTTTCCGCCAGCTTGCGCGACAAAGCCTCATGCGCATTGCGTACTGCCTGCTTGATGATTTTTTTCTTCTCGCCGCGCGCAGGGCAGCTAAGCTTTACATTATATCCGGCACGTTCCGACAATGCGGCTTCGATCAAATCATGGCTGCGCACAGGGTGAGAGACAAACACCTCTTTCGGGATAGGTTTGTCCGCATAGAACTGTCCAATAAATGCGTCCAAAATATCTTCGGGATTTGCGTCTTTGGCGTGGCGCGGGAAATGGCTGCGATTACCCCAATTCTGCCCATTCCGAAAAAAGAAGACCTGCACACAACTTGCCCCGCCCCCCGTATAGAGCCCGATAACATCCCCATCAGCAAAAGTGGTCGGATTCGTCATATCACTTTTCGTCGTCACTTTCGACATAGCCCGGATACGATCACGAATATCGGCCGCCTGCTCAAATTCCATGGCGTCAGACGCGGCCCGCATTTGCGTTTGCATCCGTTTCAACAAACGATCGGACTTGCCGGTCAGAAACGCCTCAGCGTCTGCAATCGACTCATTATAGTCTTTCAGTGAAATCACACCTGTACATGGCGCAGAGCAGCGCTTGATTTGGTGCTGCAAGCAAGGCCGCGTGCGGCTTTCATAAATACTGTCAGAGCAATTACGAAGGCGAAAGGCGCGCTGCAATGTATCGAGTGTGGAATTGACCGCGCCCGCACTGGCAAAGGGGCCGTAGTAACTGCCTTTGATCTTACGCGCCCCTCGATGTTTGGTCACCTGCGCGGCTTCATGGTTCTTTCGCACGAGAATATATGGGAAGCTTTTATCATCACGCAGCAAGATATTATAGCGCGGCTTAAGCTTTTTGATCAGGCTCGCTTCGAGCAAAAGCGCCTCGGTTTCCGTTTGTGTGACCACGAACTCCATTTGATGGGTCGCGCGGATCATCCGTCCGATCCGTACAGAGTGACCTTTATATTTCGTGTAGGCCTTCACCCGTTTCTTCAGATTCTTGGCCTTGCCTACATAAAGCACTGTCCCATGCTCATCCAACATTCGGTAGACGCCGGGCTTGCCCGGCAGACGCAATACATAATCCGCAATCAAATCGGGCCCATGCTCGGGGCCGTCTATCTGCTTGTCAGGCAGATCGGGTGAATCAGATTGCGACATTGCCACAACATAGGCATGCCGAGTTATAATCGCAATCAGCGGGTCTTGATAACTTCTACGCCTGCTGCGTCGGCCTTTAATAAGGCTTGTGGCTTGGCGATAGACACGGCGACGCGCTGTACTCGGCTATCCGTAGTCAGCGCCCAGTCGCATATACGCTCGGCCAAAGTTTCGACTAACTGCACATGCGCTTCCAAGGCGATTTCTTCGGCTCTCTCGGCTACCAATCCATAGTCAAGCGTTTCGGCCAGCTTGTCGTCTTTGGGCAGTTCCATACCGCCCATATCCAGTTCCACATCGATAATCACAGGCTGAGTACTCTCATATTCATGCGGATGAACCCCGATAGAAGCCTGTATCAGGAGGCCCCGAACAAAGATGCGTGTTGAGACCTCATTCGGCTTCGCGCCAAACATGCGTAACATGGATTTACGCGCCATCATCACCTCCATAAATCAAATCAGGCGTACGCCATGTCAGGTGTTGTCCACCGTCCACCGCCAGCATTTGACCGGTCACAGACTCTGCCGCGAGCAAATATCTGGCCGCCTGCAAGATTGTCTCCGGCGGGGAGCCCCGGCCCAGCAAAGTGGCTTTGGATTCGGCTTCAAACTCCTCGGCCGTTTGTCCGGTATTCTGCAAAGTCGGCCCCGGCCCGATCCCATTGACGCGGACATATGGCGCAAGGGATTGCGCCAGTGTCTTCGTTGACCAGTAAAAAGCCGATTTGGAAATGCCATAAGTAAAGAATAACGGGTTCGGTTTTAACACGCGCTGATCGATCATGTTAATGATGCTGCCCGTCATGCCTTTCGGCAGTTGGTGCCACAAAGCCTGTGACAGCCTTAGAGGCGCGCGCAAATTAACATCCATATGATGATCCATCGTCGCGGGCGTGAATGTCTCCGCGCGATCATCTGTGAATGTTGATGCGTTATTTATAAGCTCCGTCAGGCGCATATCCAGCGCATCACTGGCCCGGCTTATAAGGGTCTCTACATCCTCGGGGACCGCCAGATTAGCCCTGACACAGGCTGCTTTGCCGCCTGCCTCTGTGATCTCTTTGACCAGGGCATGAGCTTTATCTTCGCTGCGGCGATAATGAATACAAACCGGCCAGCCATCTGCCGCCAAGCCTTTGGCGAGTGCCGCCCCGATTCGCGCCGCCCCGCCCGTAATTAGAATGGCCCGGTCTTGCGCCACTTAACGCTCAGCCCCAAGCTTCACCCGGGCGCGTTCACCACAAGATGGGCGGCCAACCTCAACACAGGACAGGCCCGGTAATTGCGGGGCCAAGCGTTCAAAAATCCAGCCCGCGATTTGCTCTAAGGCCGGCTGCTCCAAACCATCCACCTCATTGAGCAAAGCATGATCAAGCGGCGCTATGGTGTCCTTGATGATCGTCTCTATTTTCCAAAGGTCACGCACCCAGCCTTTATCTTCCTGTGCGTCACCGGTAATCGTCACAGTCCCGCGAAAACTGTGCCCATGGATCTTCTTAAACAGGTCATTGGCATCGGCATGGCCGAAATAATGCGCGGCTTCGAACTGAAAGTCTTTTTCGATCTCGAACTGCATGGCAGCTCACATAACGCCGCGCGCCAGAGCCAACATATAAAGAATATACGCGATCACAAAGGCGATACCGGTTTTCTTGCCAATGGGCTGACGGGTCAAAATAAAGACAAACAACGCCAAGGTCACAACCAGCATGACCCAAAAATCAAAAACAAACAGCTTCTTTTCAATCATAATCGGCCCGGCCAGAGCAGACCCGCCCATCACGGCGAAAATATTGAACACATTAGACCCCAACACATTGCCAATGGCGACTTCTGAATGCCCCCGGTAAGAGGCCACCACAACGGTGGCAATTTCCGGTAGGGATGTGCCAATGGCGACGATTGTCAGACCAATGATAGTTTCAGATATGCCCGCAGCAGTCGCTATGACCTGCGCATTATCGACGATCAGGCTCCCGCCCAGCACCAAACCGATCATGCCGCCAATAACATAGACCAGGTCGAGCCAGACACTTTTGGGCAGGCCGTCCTTGCCTTCATCAATTTCTGTCATCTCTTCCAAAATTGGGTCTTCGACGCCCGCCTTGGCCAAGCGGAACATCCAGGTCAAATATATGATAATCCCCCCGAACAGGATGGCGCCCTGCCATTGCGCCAGTGGATTATTGATAAACGCCAGAACGATAAAAATCACAGTCGCGCCCAACGCGACGAAACTATTGCGCGCAACGCCGGATATATTGGTCGGGATCGCCATGATCATGGCCGGAAGCCCAAGAGCCAGCAAAACATTGGCAATATTCGAGCCAATGACGTTCCCGGCCGCAAGCTCACCTGTGCCGTCCAGCGCGGCTTGCACACCCACCACTAACTCGGGCGCAGATGTGCCAAAGGCGACAATGGTCAAACCGACGATTAAGGCCGGAATGCCCCAATGCCGCGCCAATGCCGCCGCGCCGCGCACCATAAGGTCACCGGCAATGATCAACACCACCAGGCCGAAGGTCAGCAGTAATATCGGGATCAAAATTCCCATAGTTGCGAAATGCCCTTAATCGAACCGCTTGAACTCAAGCAGGTTCAAAAGACCAAAAGCCAAAAAAGCCAATGCAAAAGCAAACAAAGCCGGATTCATGTCGAACAGGCCGAAGATACTAATGCCACTTTGGATCAATGAAATCATGATATGTCCTCATAATGACGCTGTTTGCAGCGCAGGATTTGCCGCTATATAGACAGTGATGCAGCAAAGTTGAAGCGAAAAGGCAGCGATATGACAAAATTACTCGGTTTGGGCGGTATCTTTCTGCGCTGCAAGGATGTCACAGGCTACCGCGCATGGTGGGCGGAGCATATGGGCGCCGATTTAACCGATTGGGGCACTCTGGAATGGGAACATGACCAAGGCAATCTTCCTTCCCGCACAATGCTTAGCCCCTTTGCAGATGATTCGACTTATTTCGAGCCGAGCGACGCTCGTGTGATGATTAATCTGCGCACCGATGATGTCCGCGGCATGATCGAGCGCGCCCGCAAAGGCGGAGCCACCATAGCGGGTGACATTGAAGACACAGAATATGGAATTTTCGGTTGGTTTATTGACCCGGAAGGTTACAAGATAGAGTTATGGCAAGAGCCGAAATCTTAAACACCAAATTCTTGAACAGGAGATATATATGTTTGGAATGATTCCATTCGTCAAAGCTGCCGGGCGCGGCCTGGGCAATATGATCAGAGGCAAAAAAGGCAAGGAAACGCTGGAAAAAGAAGTGAAGGATCTCGGTCTTGACGATTCAGGCGTGGATATCAATGTCGATGAGGACGGCAATGTGTCTGTTACAGGCGAAGCCGTCAGTCAGGAAATGAAAGAGAAAATTATTCTGGCCGTCGGTAATGTCGAAGGCGTTGGCGGCGTGACAGACGAAGCCTCCAGCCGCGTTGGCGGACGTGAGTCTCAGTTCCACACAGTTGTGTCGGGCGACTCGCTCTCTGCGATCTCCAAAAAATATTACGGGACATGGAAATTATATCCTGAAATTTTCGAAGCCAATAAACCGATGCTGTCAGACCCCGATAAAATTTATCCCGGTCAGGTGCTTCGCATTCCAGACATAAAAACCGCCAGCGCATAATCTGCTGCTATAGCCAAAAGAAAAGCCGCCTGGTGCAATTTGCGTTCACGCAAAAACACGAGGCGGCTTTTTATGCCTGTATATAGCGCCTTAAGACTCAGCTATAAACGGCCATCCTAGTAGAATTGGAAGTCCGCCGCCGTAATGTCGATGTTTGATCCGTCATGACTCATCAGGGTGATGGTGTTGTTGCCGGTCCCGTCATCGAGCGTCAGGGTGACGGTCGATGTGCCATTGCCCGTAATGATGAAGTCGGAAATATCATCTGCCACGGTGGAAAAGACCCGCAGATAATCCAGACCATCTTCGTAATCCAGAATGGTATCCTGCCCAAAAGCGGTTTCCACAAAGAGGAACTGATCGCGGTCTGATCCGCCGGTCATCATGTCATTGCCGGTGCCGCCTTGCAGCGTATCGCGGGCCGCGCCGCCATCGAGCGTATCATTATCCGCCCCGCCCTGCAGGAAGTCGACCGAGTTACCGCCAATCAGCGTATCATCGCCGCCAAAGCCGGAGAACCTTGCTCTGGCTGCGCCTGTGACCATATAGTCTCCAGCCGTATTGGAGCCGAAGAAGCTCTCAATCGAGGCGAAAGTGTCGCCCGCGGCATCACCTGCATGCAGGCTCTGATCATCGAGACGGATCGTAATGCCGTTCGTGCTGGAGCGCGCATCAAAAGCGTCACGGCCTGTGCCGCCGGAAAAAATATCGCTCCCGCCTGCATCCAGGATAAAGCGGTCATTGCCTGCCGCGCCTGTAAAGCGGTTATCGCCCTCATTGCCCCTTGTCACAAAGTTGCCCGTGCCTTGGAAATTGACGCGTTCGATATTGTCACCAACCGTCAGCAAATAGGTGTTCAGGGTCACATTGACGATGTCATAGCCGGAACCCGCGCCAGCCAGCTCAATCACATCATCGCCGACATTATCGACATAATAGGTGTCATTGCCGGACCCGCCCGTCATCTCATCCGCACCAAGCCCGCCGTCTAAGATGTCGTTCTGCGTGCCGCCAAAGAGCCAGTCTATGCCGTCGCCGCCATTTAATGTGTCGCTGCCTGCCTCACCGTAAAGGAAGTCATTACCCGTCCCGCCATTCAGCTCATCATTATCCGTGCCGCCATAGAGCGTGTCATTGCCGTCCTCGCCGTTCAGCTCATCCGTGCCCGCATCACCGTACAGCGTATCATTCTGCGTGCCGCCAAAAAGCCAGTCAGTTCCGTCTCCGCCGCGCAAGGTGTCATTATTGGCATCCCCATAAAGGAAGTCATTATTAGCGCCGCCGTGAAGCTCATCATTGCCAGCGCCGCCATGGAGCATGTCATTGCCGACATCGCCGTGCAGCTCATCCACGCCCGCATCGCCGTACAGCGTATCATTCTGAGTGCCGCCACGCAGCGTATCATCGCCATCACCGCCATAAAGCGTGTCGTTCAAAGCCCCGCCATCCAGCGTGTCATTGCCAGAGCCGCCATAAAGCGTGTCAAAGCCGGCATCACCATTGATGGTGTCGACGCCATCATTACCATAAAGAGTGTCATCACCATCGCCGCCGGAAATGATATCATTGCCCAAATTACCGCTCAGCGTATCATCACCGCCCATGCCGTTGATCGTGTCATTGCCGCCGAGACCATTAACGACATCATTCCCGCCAAGAGCATTCAACGTGTCATCATTTTCTGTGCCATCCAGCATATCGGCATTTTCAGTGAAGGTCGGGCCTGGAGGGGCGCCAAGTAAAACCTCGCCATCCGCAAAGCGCGCATATTCAACATCAGTAAGTGTATCAGTTCCGTCTGCACCTGAGATTGTCCAGGTGCCATCACTGTTTTCTGTAATGGTATATGAAGCTTGATTTCCTGAATATATAGCGACATCATCACCATCACCGCCATTAATGATATCATCACCAAGGCCGCCAGTGAGTTCATTATCTACTTCGTTGCCAATTAATTGATCATTTCCGCTTCCGCCTATTGCGTTTTCAATAACTGTACCGCGCGCTATTGAAATATTATTGACCAATGGATCATCAATGGGGTTTATATCATTGCCGTCGGGATCCACGCCAGTTCGCACGTAATTGTCACCTATAGAAGAAAACGTCTCCTGATTTAGATTTATTATCTGTAGGGTACTCCACCCGGAAAAATCTAACGTATCTACACCACCGGTGTCATAGATAGATATTGACGGGGGTCTAATACCCTCATCATCGAAGCTATTTTCAAAATCAAAAACGCTATTGATAATGTCCGCTGTAACATTGAAACCATAGACTGTGTCCGAGGTCCTTGTACCGCCTGTATTGGATCCGTATAGACTTTGTATTGCGATCAAATCCACCAATTGCAAGCCTAGCACCAATCTCGGAGTGCCATTATTAGCCTCACCTTGGTCAAAATAGGACATGACAGTATAGTTCCATGCATCTTGGTTGTATGCGCGGTCAGATGCGTAGTTACCAAATCCGTTGTATGGTCCCCCGTGACCTAACCCTAACGCGTGGCCTACTTCATGTAAATACGTTTGGTATGCGTAAGAATTTAGATCTGTGTTACCTCCGTCCCATTGAGCATTTACATTAACAACCGACCTATAAATAACTCCATTCGTGTCAAAAGTCTGCGCGTAAGCACCTTCTTCCGTGTCTTGAAAACGAATATCTGCCACCCCTGTAGTGGCAGTATGTTGAACAAAAGTTAGGCCTGAAACCTCTGCCCATGCGGCCATTGCGTTTAGTGCAAGTGTTTGTGCTCCTGCTGACAGAGCCGATACATCGTAAGAGATGACCAAATCTCCGCCCCAAGCGGACGGTGTTGCAAACTGATGTGTCAAGAAATAAGCGGATTGGTCCAACGTAAAATCTGGGCGGTCATTGCCAGGCTCAACATAGATAGTGTAGTCCCCTGTTGAATCCCCAAAACCTTCAGCGGAAAGGTAATATGTTCCGCCTTGCCCCATAGGAACAGTGTAAGTAATCAGCGAGTTTTGATTGTTACCGACTCCATCACCATCTGTATCCAAATCATCATTTTCAACTAAGACTGCTACCCCGTCAGTACTGATCAGTTTCAATAATGGGTCTTCATGAGGATTGTTTCCGTCTCGTAGCATGATAAAGGTATAAGTCTGGCCGGCTTCAAGATCTACGCGGTACCAATCCGCATCAGTGCCAGTTTCACGCGTGCCCGACACACTTCCATCAACCTGCACAGATGCTGTAGTGCTACTGTTACCCGGCACCGAATCCATGTAAAGCTTTGTTGTGGTTTCCGCACTTAACGTGTCTAAATTCGCTTTAAATGTTTCAATGATTAGCTCAGAAGAAACGCTCAAACTGTCGGACAAAAATTCCGCAATAGAATCCAGCCTTTGTGTCACGAGGCCCGCTTCAAAAGCCGCTTTCAAGTTCTCGGACAAGGATGCAATCGCTTGCTTATGCTCGAGGCCATGATCGTGCCCACAACATGCACAGCCATCACTGGAAGCAATAAAAACATGCCCGTTATTAATGGACGCTGTGATTGCAGCTTCTATTAAAATTTGATCGAAATTTCGTTGCGCAACAATCGGCTGCCTATCGACAGAAAAATCTGGCAGGTAAAATTGCTCCAAGTCAAAACTTAACGCATTTGTATTAGGGACGATTTCTATTCCTGTCATCATGCTGCTAGTTGAATCTACAATACGAGCATCATTGATTATGTCGTTAAATGGCTTATACATGAGCTTTCCTTCTTTTCTGTCCAATCAAAAGCGATTGGCACGCAACAGAGTCCCCAACTATATCTATCCCTACTGCGGGGATTTTGAGACGTGTATATACTGCCACATAAATTATGTATAACTATAAAATCCATTTAAGCTGTATAAAAGCTGAACATGGCTTAAACTTTGCGTGAGCGGGGCGTGAATTTCCAAGTTTTCATCTTGCAGAAACTATGCCATTCGGGCGGCTATGAACTTCCAGAGCTTTAACATTGCCGGGCCGCTACTGCTGACGCCCAAGGTTTTTGCGGATGAGCGCGGGGCATTTATGGAAACGTTTCGCCTGAATGATTTGACAGGGGAATACAGTCAAGACATTGATTTTGTTCAAGAAAACCTGGCCCGATCCACCAAAGCACACACATTGCGCGGTCTGCATTTTCAAATCCCGCCCCATGCGCAGGGGAAATTGGTCAGATGCGCAAAAGGCACAATTTTGGATGTGGCCGTCGACATTCGCAAAAACTCCGCCACATATGGGCAGCATATCGCTGTGGAATTGACGGCAGACACCGCGCAAAGCCTGTGGGTGCCCGCCGGATTTGCGCATGGCTATCTGACCTTAGCGGATCATTGCGAAATCCTGTATAAAACAACGGCTTATTACGCCCCCGACCATGAACGCAGCTTGCATTGGGCGGATCCTGACCTGAACATCCATTGGGGCATAGGCGAAGCCGATGTCATTCTGTCACAAAAAGACCGCGAAGCCTCCTCTTTCGGGGACTTAGGCCATTACTTTTAGGGACGGCGATGTCTCCTACCGCCCATCCTACAATCCTGGTCATTGGAAAGTCTGGGCAATTGGCGCGGGTTTTACAGGCTGAATCCGCCTTTTGGCCCTATCATGTCACCTGCATAGGGCGGGATATCTGTGATCTTAGCGGGCCAAACGCCGCAATTTTAGAGGCCTTGGCGCCCTATAAAACCGCCTGCGCGGTCATCAATGCCGCTGCCTATACACAGGTCGACAAGGCCGAGGACGAGCCCGATTTGGCCATGCAAATAAACGGGCATGCCCCGGGCGTGATTGCCGGATTTTGCCAAAGGCTTAATATTCCCCTCATTCATATATCCACGGATTATGTCTTTAACGGCCGGGGCAGGAACGGCTCGGGCCGGACGGCTTATAGACCCTCTGACCCCACAGCGCCTATGAACGCCTATGGGCTTTCCAAGCGGGCAGGCGAAAAGGCCGTTATGGCCTATGCAGGGGGGGCGGTCTTACGTGCCTCCTGGCTGTTTGACGGTTATGGAGATAATTTTTTCACCAAAATGATCGAATTGGCCAAAACCCGATCAGAGCTATCCATAGTCTCAGATCAAATTGGACGGCCTGTCGATACGACTAGTTTGGCCAAAGCCTGCTTTAGTGTTGTGAGTAATCACTCACATTCCATTTACCACATAGCCTGTAACGGCGCGGAAACCAGCTGGGCGGGTTTTGCGAAAGCCATATTCCGCGCCGCCCCGCCTGCGGTTTTGCCTGACATAGCTGTTACAAATATTGCGGCCAAAGACTATAAAACCAAAGCAGTTCGGCCCGCTTATTCCGTGCTTGATAATCGCAAATTCCAGCAGGATTACCAAACCCGCCTTCCCGATTGGCGCGATATGATCGATTTGGCATGGCAGCAATATCTGACGGTTCATCCATCTTAATCACGGCAGCCCATCATCGACGCAGCTTTCAGGCGGCATAGGTATCAATTGACACTGCGTCAGATGTGAATTGCCCGTTGCGCCATGACCGACAGTTTAATATGGCTTTGCTATGTCAATTATCCCGACAATATGCGTGACTGGCGGTTCCGGTTTTATCGGCTCGGCCGTGATCCGCGCCGGTTTGGAAGCCGGGCATAAGATCGTCAATATTGACTGCCTGACCTATGCCGCCCTGCCCGGCACATTGGCGGATGTGGATGATCACCCGCATTATGATTTTGAGAAAGTAGATATATGCGACCATGCCGCCATATCCGCGGTCTTAGCCCGTTATGAGCCGCACGGCATTATGCACCTAGCGGCGGAGTCCCATGTCGACCGATCCATAGAGGGGCCGCAAGCCTTTCTGCAAACCAATGTGATGGGCACGGCGGCGCTGCTACAGGCAGCCAATGATTACTGGCAGGCGCAAGATAAACCTGGCGGTTTTCGATTTCTGCATGTCTCCACGGATGAGGTCTATGGCGACCTCTCCGATAGCGATCCGGCCTTTACCGAAGACACACCCTATGCGCCCAGCTCGCCTTACTCAGCCTCCAAGGCCGCGTCAGATCATATGGTCAGGGCGTGGGGGCGGACTTATGATTTACCCGTTTTGATTACGAATTGCTCCAATAATTACGGGCCTTATCAATATCCGGAGAAGCTGATCCCTGTCGTCATCGCCAAGGCATTGGCCAGAGACCCAATCCCGGTTTACGGCAAGGGCGAGAATATTCGTGACTGGCTTTATGTCGAAGATCACGCCGAGGCCCTGTGGCAGGTATTTACCAAAGGCCAAACCGGGGAGACCTATAATATTGGCGGCAATTGCGAGAAACGTAATATCGATCTGGTCAAGGAAATCTGCGTGATCATGGATGAACTCCGCCCAGCCGGCGCGCCCCATGAAAGCCTCATATCATTTGTCACAGACCGTCCCGGCCATGACCGCCGATACGCCATCAATGCAGCCAAGATCAAATCTGAGCTTGGCTGGACGCCGCAAACAAATCTCGCGGATGGCTTGCGCCGGACGGTGCAATGGTATCTGGATAATCAGGCTTGGTGGCAGGCCGCCTCTCCGGTAAAGGGCAGCGATGCAGCGTAAAGGTATCATACTCGCAGGCGGGACAGGCACGCGGCTTTATCCCAGCTCTATTTCTGTGTCCAAGCAGTTAATGCCGGTCTTTGACAAACCGATGATCTATTATCCGCTCTCGACCTTCATGGATTGTAATATTCGCGATATTCTTATCATCACCACACCCCATGATCAGCCGGCCTTTCAGACTTTGCTGCGCGACGGATCGCAATGGGGGATGAATATTGCCTATGCCGTGCAGCCGGAACCTGAAGGCATTGCGCAGGCCCTGATTATCGCAGAGGAATTTTTGGACGGCGCGCCCTCAGCTCTGATCCTGGGGGACAACCTCTTTTTCGGGGATGCCGTCGTCAATGCAGCCAAAAAAGCAGATTGTATGGCGACGGGCGCGACGATCTTCGCCTATTACGTCAATGACCCGCAGCGTTACGGCGTGGTTGAATTTGACGAGGATGGGCAAGTGATCTCGCTGGTCGAAAAGCCCGAAAACCCGCCGTCTAATTACGCTGTGACAGGTCTTTATTTTTACGATGGCCGCGCGCCGGAATTCGCGAAGTCTTTGACGCCGTCCAAACGCGGAGAGTTGGAAATCACCGCCCTTAACCAAGCCTATCTGGACAAAAACGAATTGGCCGTGGAATTATTTCATTCCGGCACGACCTGGCTGGATACCGGCACGCACAGATCTCTGTTTCAAGCCGCGCAATTTGTCAGCGTCCTGGAAGAGCGGCAGGGCCGGCGAATTTGCTGTCCGGAAGAAATCGCCTACCGAAAAGGCTGGATTGACCGGGCGCAGCTGGACGCGGAAATCAGCCGTCTCGGCGAAGGCGGCTATGCGCAATACCTAAAGACCCTGAAATAAGTTGCGGGCTAACCCCGACCCACACTTTCATAGTCAAACCCGGCCAGACGCGGATCGCCCGCCCGGTAAACATTTCGCAAATCAATCAGCTTTGGTGTTTTCATCACGGCCTTTAAGCGTGTGAAATCCAGCGCGCGGAATTGATCCCATTCCGTCACAATCACCAAAGCCTCCGCACCCTGAGCGCAATCATAGGCGGTGTCAAAATAGCTGATGCCGTCAAAATGGGCTTTGGCTTCTTCCATCGCCTCGGGGTCGGTCGCGCGAATGATCGCGCCTTTGTCCTGCAATCGGTGGATGATGGTGATGGCCGGGCTGTCGCGCATATCGTCCGTATTGGGTTTGAAGGACAGGCCTAGCACTGCGATGGTTTTCCCGTCTACAGAGCCGCCGCAAGCCTTGATGATTTTATCGGCCATGGCCCGCTTGCGCGCCTCATTCACATCCGCCGTCGTATTGATCAGGCGCAGCGGCACATTATGTTCTTCGCCCGTGCGGATGACGGCCAGCGTATCCTTGGGGAAACATGACCCGCCATAGCCCGGCCCGGCATGCAGAAATTTCGGCCCGATCCGCTTGTCCAGCCCGATCCCCCGCGCGACCTCCTGCACATTGCCGCCTACAGCCTCGCAGAGATCCGCCATTTCATTGATGAAGGTGATCTTCATCGCCAGAAAGGCATTGGCCGCATATTTGGTCAGTTCCGATGTGCGGCGCGTCGTGAACATGATCGGCGTTTCATTTAAGTAAAGCGGGCGGTAAAGCTCCCGCATCACCGCCTTGGCAGGGTCAGACTCCGTCCCGACCACCACCCGGTCCGGGCGTTTGAAATCATTGATCGCCGCGCCTTCGCGCAGAAACTCCGGATTGGACACAACGTCAAATTTCGCGTCCGGATTAGCCTTGCGGATAATCTCTTCCACCTTATCACCCGTCCCGACCGGCACGGTGGATTTGGTAATGACAACGGTATAGCCCTTTATCTGCGCCGCGATTTCCTTGGCCGCATCATAAACATAGCTCAGATCAGCATAGCCGTCCCCGCGCCGCATGGGCGTGCCCACAGCAATAAAGACGGCATCCGCCCCGTCCATCGCCTCGGACAGATCGGTCGTGAAACTCAGCCGCCCTCCGCGCATATTTTTCGCGATCAAATCCTTCAGCCCCGGCTCATAGATCGGCACCCCGCCGCCGCGCAAAGTCTCGATCTTATCCGCATCCTTATCGACGCAGACAACGCTGTGGCCGAAATCGGCGAAACACACGCCGGAAACCAGCCCGACATATCCAGTACCCACCATGGCAATCCGCATGGAATATCCTTCTTAAAACTTACGCCCGTCATGACAGATAGGCCTATTCGCTGTAAAGCCTATAGGGCGGATGTCACAGTCATATGACATTTGCGGCCGTCTTAGGGCTTTGCGTCACAAAACTTTAAGCTCTATCCTCTATGACGCGCGAAACAGATGATGTGAGACCCATATGACCCGTAAACCACAGCCCGATATCCCGGCCAATACAATCGCCTTTGAAACACAGGCCCTCGTCAAGCCCACAGGCTTTCGTGAATATGATGCGCGCTGGTGGTTTGGCCTGCCCGGCCATGAAAAACCCTCCGAGCTGAACCTATACGGCGTACAGGCGCTGGGCGAAGGGCTGGGCACGTTGATGCATGAGCGCGGCGTGAGACCCCAAATCGCAGTCGGCCATGATTTCCGCCATTATTCGCTGGGCATCAAACAGGCCCTGATCGTGGGCTTGATGAATGCAGGCATCGAAGTGCTCGATATCGGCCTCGCGCTCTCGCCCATGGCCTATTTCGCGCAGTTCCACCTGGACTGCCCCGGTGTGGCCATGGTCACAGCGAGCCATAATTCCAATGGCTGGACGGGCGTGAAAATGGGCATAGAGCCGCCGCTCACCTTTGGCCCGGATGAGATGAGCCGCTTAAAAGAGATTGTCCTGCAAGGCCAATCAAAGCCCCGCGCGGGCGGGTCATACCGCTATGTCGACGGAGTCAAAGACGCCTATATTGACGACATCGTGAAAGGCATAAAATTAGAGAACAAGATCAAAGTCGTCGC
Source organism: Hellea sp. (assembly GCA_020631215.1). GTDB lineage: Bacteria > Pseudomonadota > Alphaproteobacteria > Caulobacterales > Maricaulaceae > Litorimonas. The sequence continues at coordinate 40,541 of JAHDHS010000007.1, forward strand.
CGCCTGCGGCAATGGCACAGCGGGGGCCTTCGCGCCCGAAGTCCTGCGCCGCATCGGGGCGGACGTCATCGCTGTGGAATGCGATCTGGATTACACCTTCCCCAATTACAATCCCAATCCCGAAGATATGAAAATGCTCCACGCCATGGCCGATGCCGTCAAAGAACATGGCGCGGATGTCGCGCTGGGATTTGACGGGGACGGAGACCGCTGCGGCGTGGTCGATAATGAAGGCGAAGAGATTTTCGCGGACAAGGTCGGCGTCATGCTCGCCCGTGATTTATCCGCCATATATCCGAACGCGCAATTCGTCGCCGATGTGAAATCCACCGGGCTGTTCCATACCGATCCCGTCTTGATTAAAAACGGCGCCAAGACCGATTATTACAAAACCGGGCATAGCTATATCAAGCGCCGCTCCAAGGACTTAAATGCGCTGGTCGGCTTTGAGAAATCCGGGCATTATTTCTTCAACGCGCCCATCGGCCGCGGCTATGATTGTGGCCCGACCAGCGGCGTGGCCATATTGCAAATGCTCGACCGTAACCCCGGCAAGACCATGGCGGACCTGCGCCGCGCTTTGCCGACCACTTACGGCAGCCCGACCATGAGCCCCTATTGCGCCGATGAGGAAAAATACGGCGTCATCGCGCGCATCGTGGCGGATTATGAAAAAGACGCCAAAGCAGGCAAAGACATTATCGGCCAAAACATCACCGATATTAACACCGTCAATGGCGTGCGCGTCACCGTCGAGGACGGAACATGGGGTTTGGTGCGCGCCAGCTCCAACACACCCAACCTCGTCGTCGTCGTCGAATCCCCCACCAGCGAAGCCAACAAAACCGCCATGTTCAGAGACATAGAACGGCGATTGGCGGAGTATGACGACATAGGGGAGTTTGATCAGAAGATTTAGGTTTTTACTTTTGAAGCTCTGAATCTCATCGTAAATCGTTGATCGTAGCCGCCTTAAAGTTAAGTCTTTAATCGATATTCAAAACATATGTTTGCTGAATGATTTAACATGATTGTTGATGGTTCAACCACTTCCTTGAATATTCAAAGATACATTTGAAATATCAATTAGTTTTAGTGTTTTTTATCTGCCAACCCATGATCACTTATTGACTCGAATACATATCACAAAATACTCAAACCTATCACAGAGAACTAGAGTGTAATTTATAAATGTATTTCAAAACGCGATTGGATGAGGCCTTAAATTTTTGGGCTGTCAGCAATACGATTCAAGGAGCTTTAGAGTTTGTTGAATCTGAACATTATATTTTGAATCCACCGACAGATACTGCTCCATCTTATTCTAAACCTGATGGCATCTTGCGAATGGATGATGACGATTTTTCAGGTGACAGAAATACGGAAGGTGTTCTTGTAATTAATGGAATTACATCGGGTCGAATGGAGGTTGATTACGATCGGGACTGGTTCCGCATTGATGTTGAAAATGCTGGCGAAATTTATAATTTTTTCGCGCAAGGCGCGAATGGAGAGAGGTTGACCGATGCGAAATTAGAGCTTTTTCAAGCCAATAATGGAATAGCATACGCCGCGCCCGGCGTAGTAGTATATTCGGCTTTTGGTCGTTCTGCCGCCGAGATAGGCTTTCAATTTACTGAGCCGGGAACTTATTTCATAAGTTTCACGTCCAGACAGGGTGATTACGAGATCACCACAACACAAATAACTGATGACTTTGCCAATGACATTTCAACGACTGCCATACTGCCCACAACGGGTGAATTAGTCTCAGGAAGATTGCAGCACTTCTTAGATAGTGACTGGTTGACATTTGACGTTACGGAAGATGGCAGTATTTTCCGTTTCCGGCTCAACAGAGACAATGTAACTGAAACCGAGTATGGTGGTTTCACCCCCACTATTTACATATATAACTCTTCCGGGGAGCTCGTTGACTCACGAAGATACCGGACAAGCAATGAGACAATATACGATTTGGGTTTTTCTGAATCTGGGCAATATTTTGTTGAACTAAGAAGCCCCGTATATCATCTGCAAAGCTACACCCTCAGCGCGACTCGGCTGGCAGATGATGATTTTTTAGACAACGCAAATACAACAGGTTTAATTACGGTTGATGGGGATAGGGTGTTTGGAAACATTCAGTATGAAACCGACCGAGATTGGTTTCGTCTAGACATCGCGCAAGACGATCAACATGTACAGTTTAATGCACTTAGTTCCAACGGCCATGCATTAACATTAGCAATCTATAATAATGCTGGTGAAATGGTTCGTCTTATAAATCATGAGTTCTTTAACCGACGCGAATATCATTTAGATCATGTCTTTGCTGATGCTGGAGAATACTTTATCGAAATCCGGTATACAGGCACTCAAGACGCTATAGGCCGTTATTTTATCGACGCGGTTACCCTTACGGATGTTGTCACATTAACAAACGGCAGTGATGATTTTACAGGGGATAATTCTGATAACTACATAGATGGACTAGCCGGTAATGACAATATCTCAGGGGAAAACGGTAACAATGTTATCTTTGGAGGAGCCGGGAATGATATCCTCAATGGAGGAGGCGGTTTTGATGTCCTTAACGGTGGTCACGGCGACGATATACTTCACGGCGGCATTCATCATGATCAACTTGATGGCGGTGACGGTAATGACTTCCTTTATGGCGGCGATGACGATGATAATTTATATGGCGGTAACGGAAATGATTACCTTGAAGGCGGTGAGCACAGCGACATACTTAACGGAGGAAACGGTATTGACGTCGCAGTGTATAGAGACCTGCCAGGTGAGTATGCTAACATTAGCAACAACTTCTCAATACTATTCAATGGAACTGTTCGATTAATCGATGGCAATGGCCCTCTTACCTTCCAAACATCTCTTGGGGTTGACACACTCATTGACATTGAAATCATCGATCTTGATGGCACTTTAATCTACTTAACTGATCCTGATGAATTTGTATTTACAGATGAGATTGATGTTCTTTTTGCGAATGAAAGCGACGATATAGTTCATGCCGCGGGAGGAGGCGATCATATTCATGGTCAGCTTGGCAACGATATCATTTTTGGCGAATTAGGAAATGATCGTTTATATGGCGGATCTGGAGAAGATAGTTTATTTGGCGGTGATGGGGATGATTATTTATATGGCGGCGCAGATAATGACACTTTAAGTGGTGGCGTAGGCGGTGACGTGTTATATGGCGACGACGGAAACGATACCCTAACCGGGGGTGCAGGCGATGATTATTTACTAGGTGGGCTTGGCGTAAATATCATTGATGGTGGAGACGGTACCGATTGGCTTATTTACGCACCATATTATGTCGGCGTAGTTGTAAACTTAGTTACCGGAACTATGCGTACAAGATATATCCATGCGGACAACTTTACCAATATCGAAAATATTAGAGGGAGTGACTACAAAGATGTTCTCATTGGTGATGATGGAGATAACATTATCGAAGGTGGATTCGGAGGCGATTATATTGATGGTGGAGATGGCATAGACACAGCCGATTACACGAATTCAGGAATCTTTTCAGTGCAGGTTGATCTGGGTGAAGGCACAGCAACTAATGGCCCCGCGTCTGGTGATCTATTATTAAATATAGAGAACCTCATAGGCGGTCATCAAAGTGACACTTTAAGCGGTGATGAGAATGATAACGTATTGGAAGGTGGCGCCGGAGGTGACATCCTAAATGGCCGAGACGGCAATGATACTGCTAGTTATAGGTCATCTGATGGGGCTGTATACATCAATTTGGCAACTGGCGAAGCTTCAGGTCATCATGCCTCTCATGACAGTTTAACCAATATAGAAAATATAATGGGATCATCTTTTGACGACACTTTAGTCGGTGATGCCAATGGCAACGTTCTCACAGGAGGCGCAGGGCATGATACGATGACTGGCGGGGATGGTGTTGATATATTTGTAATTGGAGAAAATGCTGGACAGGACGTCATCATGGATTTCAACCCTGGCGAAGACATACTTGACCTCGCACTTTCACCTTATTTGTCCATTGACGAAGTGTTTGCAATGTTCACGGATTATGATGGCTATACATTGTTAGAAATGGGAAACGGGCATTCAATCAGGTTAGAAGGGCTGACATTAGCTGAACTCTCTTTAGATGATTTTGCTTTAACTGGTATTCCTGAAGATGGAACCGGACCATTCTTACGTGACTACGTCGTTATGCCAGAAAAGGGTGGCGGCTCTGGACAAGAAATTTTGGACGATGCGGGCACATACATGGCGGATGTCATAGAAGACGCCGGGGGGCTGTAAGAGCTTCAACCTCATCGACTATACACCCCCACTCACCCCTTCCCCTCACCCATCATTCAGCCTATAGCGCGGGGTGATGGTTTTGGGTCGGGGAGTTTTGGGGGTTTGGTTGGCGCTTTGGCTTGGCCGCTGCGGGGCGGAGGATGACGCGTCAAAAATTAACCATAAACGCATCGAAAATCGCCCAAAATCGACCTTTTTTGCCAGTACCTCGCTCTGTGGGGACAGCTATCTTTTGGCGCTGCGGCCGGATCGCATTGCGGCCCTGTCCTGGCAGTCGCGCGATGATCTCTCCCGCGCGAGCGCCGCGCAGCAAAAACTGCCGCAAATCACGGATCGGGCCGAAGATATATTGCGCTTTCGGGATCATATCATCCTGTTTGGCCCCGGTGAGGGCTTTCAGACGGGAAAATTTGCGGATCGGTCTATCGCCCTGACATGGGGGGAGGATTTTGAAACTGTGTTTAAAAACATAGACTTAGTCGCGCCGGGCCGTGCCGATCTGTGGAAGGCCCGGCTGTCAGAAATCAAAAAACCTGCAACCGCGCCCAAGATACTTTATCTCTCCCGGGCGGGCGGCACGGCGGGGCCGGGCACATTTGTCGATGCGGTCATCACGGCGGCGGGCGGAGAAAACATCATAAAAACAAAGGGTTGGTTCACGCCGGACCCGGAAACCCTGCTCGCGCAGAAACCCGATTTCATCATGACCAGTTTCTTTGACAGCGATTATGCCAGCGTCAATGATAAGAGCTACCGCCACAAAGCCGTCCGTGATTTTATCGCCGACCATCCGCGGATTGACCTGCCCGGCCATCTTTGGCCCTGCGCCGGGCCCGGCCTGATTGAGGCGGCAGAGCAGTTGTCAGTGGCGCTGCGGGCGGAGACATTATGAGCGGGCGGATATCTTATAAGCTATTGATGTTGCTGTGTTTTTTGGCGCTATTTGTGGCCGGGATAGTGTCGCTGAGCTTAGGCGCGAGCGATTTGACCCTCGCCCAATCCCTGCGCGCTTTGGCCGGCCGGGGCGACCCGCTACATGTGGTAATCCTCCAAGAGCTTCGCCTGCCGCGCACATTATTGGGCGCGATTATCGGGGCCGGGCTCGGCGCGACGGGGGCAGCCTTGCAGGGTTTCACGCGGAATGATCTGGCGGCCCCGGGATTATTGGGTTTTACGGCCTGCGCGGCGCTGGGGGCGGTGACGGCTTTATACTTTGGAATCAATAACTTAGTGATCCCCGCCGCGATTATTGGCGCGCTGCTCGGGGCGGCGTTGATCTCGATCATTGCCCGCCAGCAATCCGGCGCGAGCGGTTTGGTGCTGGCGGGGATCGGCATTGGCGCGCTCGCCACCGCCGTGACCGGCTTGCTCATGAACCTCGCGCCGAACCCCTGGGCGCTGTCTGAACTCATCTATTGGCTGATGGGATCGTTGAAACATGCCGATATGGGCGCGCTCTATATTTCCGGGCCGCTGACCGCTATCGGGTTGATTTTATTGATGGTTTCCGGGCCGTCCCTGCGCGCGCTCAGCCTAGGTGAAGACACGGCGGCCAGTTTGGGTATCTCTCTGCCCCGCACACAAATGCTCATCGTTCTGGGCGCGGCCCTGGCGATTGGCAGCGGCGTCGCCGTGGCCGGCGCCATTGGATTTGTCGGCTTGTTCATCCCGCATATTTTACGGTTTTTGGGCGTCACCGATCCCGCCCGTTTGATCCCGATATCCGCCGTCGCAGGGGCCGCTTTCCTGGTCGCGATTGACGCGCTGACCCGCCTGCTTTCCGGCCCCGGCACGCCGCTTTATCTGGGCATAGTCACGTCACTGATCGGGGTGCCCTTCTTCTTATATCTCGCCGTGCGGCAGCGGAGCGTCTGATGGAATTACGAGATATATCAGTTACTTATGGCGACCACGAAGCCGTCAAAGCCATCTCTGCAAGAGCGGCTCAGGCCCGGTTTATCGCTCTGCTCGGCCCTAACGGGTCCGGCAAATCCAGCCTGATCAAAGCCATAGCGGGCGTCATTCGGCATGGCGGGGAGGTCAATTTCGGGACGGGCTTTGCTGACAGAAAGTCCCGCGCGCGCCATGTCGCTTACCTCGCGCAGCAACGCATCGGCCCACCTCTTATGCCCATTCGCGATGTCGTCGCGCTGGGCCGTGTCCCGCATTTGGGGCGACTCTCAAAACTGACAGACAGCGATGAGGCTGCGATTGAAGTCGTTATGGCAAAGCTGAACCTGCGCCGTTTTGATGGCCGCAGTTTCGGGCAGCTTTCCGGCGGAGAACAGGCGCGGGTTCTGCTGGGCCGGGCATTGGCCGTACAGGCTCCGATCCTGCTGGCGGATGAACCCATCGCCTCGCTGGATCCCGCTTTTCAGCTACAAATTTTAGGGACTCTCAAAGACGCCGCGAAAAGCGGAGCCTGCGTCATCACCGCTATGCATGATCTGTCTTTGGCGGAATGTTATGCCGATGAAATATGGGTGATGTCCGGCGGAGAGCTTGTGGCCCAAGGCCCTGCGCAGGAGGCCTTGAGCGATCAGGTTTTACGCGATGTGTTTGGCGTGCGCCGCATGAGCGGCTCGCGCTTTGGGCAGGTTTAAGCGTCGCTGAAAATCTCCTCAATCGCCATATCAAACAGGCGCGCAATCTTAAAAGCCAGCGGCAAAGACGGGTCATAACGCCCCGTCTCTATGGCGTTGACGGATTGCCGGGAAATTTCCAGCCGGTCACCGAGCGCAGCTTGTGACCAGCCCCGCTCCGCCCGCAGTTCTTTTAACTTATTCTGCATCAAGCCGTCCCACGGTCAGATAGTCCCAAAACTGCGACATACCCATGAAGAAAAACGCAAAAGGTAGACACATATAGAGGGGTATATGCGGCCACCCTGCAAGTTCTTCGCCGAAACCGTAAAGAAATGCAGCCAAAGCCATAATACTTAAACCCGCCAGCAAATGGCGTGCAAATTGACTGCGCATGAATTCGTCTGACTCGCGCAAGAACCGCATCATCGCCCACCATATGATAAACATCGGTAACGCTGGACTGACGGCCAAAATGCTCTGCATAGGCTGCTCAAAACGTGTTGAGTTGAGCAGTGCGACAACGCCAACCAGTAGTAAAACATAAATAATTATGGCCGGAATAAAGACCGCCATGTAACGCTTGGCAGCATCCTTGGGCTTCATATTACTTCTCCATCAATTTTTCTTCTAATCACTTTGATTTTCCAAAGCCTAAAGGCGGTGATCAGAAAGTTTTGTTTTGTCATATATCTTTTAGGTTAGGCACAATGGGCTCTCTGATTTCGGTTTGGGCCCAACAGGGACATCGCGCCAAATGCCATGAAGAAGGCGGGGAATAACCAAAAGACCGGTAATTTCGGAAGGCTATCGAGCAGCATCTCCAGCAATCCCCAAGTTCCGCTAATGGCCAGAATGATAAAAGTTGCAAACATCATATCCTGACTGGCGAAATGCCGAGCCGCCTCGTCTGTTTCTTTCAAAAAACGCCATATGGAATAGAGCATTATCAGAACAAATATTCCGGGTATCAGGCCAAAAGCGACGCTCCCAAAAGTGATGGTATCTGATTTACCCAGCAGGAAGGTTATTCCCAATAAACTCACAGCATAGCCGAAGCTCCCACCCAGCATCAGTCTAACATATCGCCGATTGGCTTGTTTCGGTGTCATCTCGATCTCCTTTCGAAATTGTCAATGACACTTTACATAGACAAGGAAACTTTACATGTCAAGCGTGCTTTCCATTTATATACCTGGCAGATCAATCGGCGAATCTTCGGCCTTTGGGTAGGCGGGTCATGAGTTCGCGGGCCAGGTCAATATCTGCGGGAACGAGCGGCAGGGACGGGATTTTATCGGGCCAGAGCCATTTGATGTTTTGGCCTTCGCGGGGGCGGGCAAAGCCGTCCCATTGACGGCAGAGAAAAAGCGGCATGAGCAAATCAAAATCCTCATAGGCATAGGAGGCGAAAGAAAATGGTTGCAGGCAGCTCTCGCAGGGCTCCACGCCCAGCTCTTCGAATAATTCACGGCGCAGGGCGGCTTCGGGGCGTTCGCCCGGCTCGACCTTGCCGCCAGGAAACTCCCATAATCCGGCATGGGATTTACCGGGCGGGCGCTGGCTCATCAGCACACGGCCATCCGCGTCGATCAGCGCGCAGGCTGCGACGAGTAGGAGAGACCGCTCGCTCAAGACCGATAATCCGCATTGATGTCGATATAACCATGGGTCAGATCGCAGCTGTAAATCGTGGCTTTGCCGTCGCCGAGGCCGAGATCGACCTTAATGGTAATTTCGGGGCTTTTCATATAGGCCGCCCCTTCCGCGTCTTGATAGCCCGCGGCGGGCAGCCCGCTTTGAGCCAGAAGATGCGGGCCCATGGAGATGGAAAGCTTATCGCGATCCGCCGGCTCCCCCGCCTTGCCAACGGCCATGACGATGCGGCCCCAATTGGCATCTTCCCCCGCAATAGCGGTTTTGACCAGCGGGGAATTGGCGATGGATTGTCCGATGCGTTTGGCGCTCATGTCATTGACCGCGCCGGAGACATGAACCGTGATGAACTTGCTAATGCCCTCCCCGTCTTTGACGATTTGCAGGGCCAAGTCTTTCATAAGTGCATGCAAAGCCGTCTTAAAGAGCATCAGCCGCGGATCGTTGACCTCTGTCACGGGCGCATGATCCGCCGAGCCGCTGGCGGCCAGAAGGACAGTGTCAGAGGTCGAGGTGTCGCTGTCCACTGTCACGGCATTGAAGCTGTCATCGACATAGTCGGACAGCAGGGCCTGCAACACCGATTGGGACAGCTTTGCGTCCGTCGCGATAAAGGCGAGCATAGTCGCCATATCCGGCGCGATCATGCCACTGCCCTTGGCGATGCCATTGATCGTGACGGGGGTCTCGTCGATCATGGCGGTGATGGTGAAGCCTTTGGGGTAGGTGTCCGTCGTCATGATCGCTTTGGCGGCCTGCCCCCAGCCACCCGGGGTCATGCGGGCGGCCATATCCGGAAATTGCGCGGTGATTTTAGAGGCGTCCATGGCCTCACCAATGACGCCGGTCGAGCAGAGGAAGACGGCTTCGGGTGGACCGCCGAAAATATCACTAGCGCCCAAGGCGGTTTCCATGACGGCATTGCGGCCCGCCTGCCCGGTAAAGACATTGGCATTGCCGGAATTGACGACGATCAACCGGGCCGCATCGCTGGATCTGGCCAACGCCTCCCGCGACCAATCCACCGGCGCGCCGGGACATTTATTGCGCGTAAAAACCCCTGCGATTTCCGTGCCGGGCTGACCGCGCAGAACGCAGAGGTCCGTGCGGCCCTGATATCGAACGCCCGCCTCTGCCGTGGCCATGTCAAATCCGGGCACAGGCGGCATGTCGGGAAAGGACTCCGGCGCGAAAGGCGAAACGGGGTATTTACTCATCTGATGTGTCCTGTTCTGAAGTGTCTTGCTCAGATGTATCCTGCTGAGATGTCTCCTGCTCTGTCGCGGCCGGATTTGGCGGGGATGGCTCCAAGAGCGTCACCTCGCCGGATTCGCGAAGGTCTTTAAGAAGGCTCTGAATGGCATCAAAGGTCATGAAATTAACGATCTGCGGCCGCATCTCTTCAAAGCTGGCTTTGGGCGGTGTGCGAGCATCCATCACTTCGGTAACATGCCAGCCATATTCTGTCTTGAACGGCGCAATCCGGTCTCCGATATCGGCCTTGAACACGGCAGAGGTGAAAGCGGTGTCCAGCATGTCGCGGGAAAAATACCCCAAATCACCGGCCTTATTGGCCGTGCCGCTATCGATGGATTTCTCGCGGGCCAATTCCGTAAAATTTGCGCCGCCCTGGAGCGCCTCAAATACGTCCAGCGCGGCGTTTTTATCCCGCAAAAGGATATGCCGGGCCCGCCTTTCCTGGCCTCGTTCAGCAAGTTTGACCTGTGCCTCATACATCTTTCGGATGGTCGTCTCATTGACTTGCGTTTTCAAATGATCTTCGATTCTGATATTGCCCAGCAGTCTTTCGCGGGCCGCCTGCAAACGGCGCTTTGTCTCCGGGGTTTGATCCAGTGATTGCGACATCGCATCCAGCGCCAATAGTCTTTGGTCGATCAACTCTTCCAGCACGGTCTTGTATGCTGCGTCCGTCGAAAGCAGCGGGACACCTTCAGCGATTAGGCCTTGCGCAGCGGCGGCGCGTTCCAAATCGGATTGATAAATGCTTGTGCCATTTACCTGCGCCACGGCTTTATCGCCGGCACGTTTGGTTTTTGTGTCGATCATGGGGTCTGTTTGTGGGTCTGCCCCTGTATCACAAGCCGCCAAGCCCAAAATGGCGGTGAGAAGTATGATTTTACTGGATATACGAGCCATAATTTTACCGTCTTGTAAGGCAGGAATTCCCAGCCCGTTCATTGACTTAGAGCATCACCATCCCTAAGTCACCACAAACGTCCCGGGCAATCACGTAAGTCCCCTAAAATTCAGGAGTCCCCATGTTAGGGATTGCGAAGAAAATCTTCGGTACAGAAAATGACCGCAAGCTGAAAAAGCTGCGCCCGCTGGTTGAGAAAATCAATGGGATGGAACCCGACTTTGAAAAGCTCACTGATGACGCGCTGCGTCTGAAAACGGATGAATATAAAAAGCGACATCAAGACGGTGAGAGCCTAGATGATTTGCTGCCAGAGGCGTTCGCGACCGTGCGCGAAGCCGCCAAACGCACATTGGGTCAGCGCCATTATGACGTTCAGCTGATTGGCGGGATCACCCTGCACCGGGGCGAAATCGCCGAAATGCGCACCGGTGAAGGTAAAACGCTCGTGTCTACTCTGGCGGCCTATTTGAACGCATTATCCGGACGCGGCGTTCACATTGTTACGGTGAATGATTATCTCGCGCGGCGCGATGCCGAATGGATGGGGCAAATTTACAGTTTCCTGGGCATGAGCGTTGGCTGTATCAATGATCACCAACCCTATGGCGGTGGCCGGCAAGCCGCCTACAGAGCCGACATTACCTATGGCACGAATAATGAGTTTGGCTTTGATTATCTGCGCGATAATATGAAATATTCCGTCGAAGAAATGGATCAGCGCGGCCATGTTTACGCAATTATTGACGAGATTGACTCCATTCTGATCGACGAAGCCCGCACGCCGCTGGTGATTTCCGGCCCGACCGATGACAAATCAGAGCTATATCGCACGATTGATGCCTTTATCCCATCCATCAAGGAAGATGGATATGATTTGGACGAGAAAGCCCGCACGGCGACATTTAACGAAGACGGCAATGAACAGATCGAGCAAATTCTGCGCGAGAAGGATTTGTTGCAAGGCGAGAGCCTTTATGACGTTGAAAATGTCACGATCGTGCATCACATCAATCAGGCCCTTAAAGCCCATAAGCTTTATGTGCGTGACAAAGACTATATCGTCAAAAATGACGAGGTGGTTTTGATTGATGAATTTACAGGCCGCATGATGGATGGCCGCCGCCTGTCCGAAGGTTTGCATCAAGCCATCGAGGCCAAGGAAGGCGTCGATATCAAGCCGGAAAACCAAACACTCGCCTCTGTGACGCTGCAAAATTATTTCCGGCTTTATGAAAAATTATCCGGGATGACAGGGACGGCCGAGACGGAAGCCTCTGAGTTCAGCGAAACCTATGACCTTGATGTTCTCATCATTCCGACCAACCGCCCGATCCAGCGAATTGATGAAGAAGATGCCATTTACCGGACGGAACGTGAGAAATTCGGCGCGATTGTCGACGAAATTCAGACCTGTCAGGTGAAAGGTCAGCCTATGTTGGTGGGCACAGTATCTATTGAGAAATCTGAGAGCCTGTCTGACTTCCTAAAAGAGCGCGGCATTGAACACCGGGTTTTGAACGCCCGATATCACGAAGAAGAAGCTTCTATCGTAGCGCAAGCCGGCGTGCCCGGCGCCGTCACCATCGCGACCAATATGGCGGGCCGAGGCACGGACATCCAGCTTGGGGGCAATCTGGAAATGCGTCTGGAGCAGGAATTGCGCGAGGGTATGACCGGCCGCGAAAAAGAAAAGCGCACGGAGGAGATTAAAGCCGAAATCGCCGAACTTAAAGACAAAGCCCTCGCGGCAGGCGGTCTTTACGTCTTGGGCACTGAGCGCCATGAATCCCGCCGGATTGACAATCAGCTACGGGGCCGGACCGGCCGTCAGGGTGATCCGGGCCGGTCTAAATTCTACCTATCCACCGAAGATGATTTGATGCGCATATTTGGCGGCGACCGCCTGAAAAATATGATGGGCAAAATGGGCTGGGAAGAGGGCGAAGAGCTGACGAACAGATTTATGTCCAAAGCGGTTGAGCGGGCGCAGGTCCGCGTCGAAACCCGCAATTTCGACATCCGTAAAAATCTTCTGAAATATGATGATGTTATGAATGATCAGCGTAAGGCCATCTTCGAACAGCGCATGGAATTTATGACCGATGAGGATGTATCCGATGTGGTCGAGGATTTCCGCCATCAACTTTGCGAGGATTTGATCGAAGAATATATTCCGCGCAAGGCCTATGCCGAGCAGTGGAAAGTCGATGAATTAACCGAGGCGGCTAAAGACAGTCTTTTGATGGAACTGCCCTTCAAACAATGGGCCGCCGAAGAAGGCATCGCTGATGAAGAAATGCTGACACGGATGAAGGCCGCCACTGATCAGGCCTTCACGCAACTCTCTGAAGGGATTGAAAATCAGGAAATTCAGCGCGTTGAAAAACAGGTTCTCTTGCAAGTCATTGATAAAAACTGGCGTGAGCATCTTCAGCAGCTGGACGCCTTAAAATCCGTTATCGGGATGCGGGCTTATGGACAGCGCGATCCGCTCAATGAATATAAATCCGAGGCCTTTACGCTATTTGATAAATTATTGACCTCATTGCGTGAGGATGTGACCAAAGCCATGATGCGGCTGTTGCTTAATGCGCAGATGCAGCGTCAGGAACAGCAAATGGCCCAGCAACAAGCCGCAGCCAGTTCTGCCCGCTCTCCCATGGAAATGATGAGCGGCGGATCAGCCGCGCCTCAAGGCAATCCGGTCGATGTCGAATTTGACCTAGACGGTATCCCGCGTAATTCTCCTTGCCCCTGCGGCTCCGGTAAGAAAGTGAAGCATTGCCACGGCAAAGCGGCCTAATAATCTCTGAGTAGCTTTATATTTGTGCAAATGCGCACAATGACGTGGCATGGGTCTGACATATGCCATGACAGCTCTGAATCCTGTCGCTCTGACAGCTATCGCAAGATAGCGGAGATGACGAGATTTAAGGAGCTAAACATGAAAAAATATCTCTATGTCGTTTCCGCCGCTGTCTTGGCAGGAACCCTTCCCTCAACTGCATTTGCCGGGGACGATGTCAGTGTCTCAGTCTCCGTGGATTATGTTACAGACTATGTCTTTCGCGGCGTCAGTCTTGCCGATACGGCCATTCAGCCCGGAGTCGAAGTCAGTAAAGGCGACTTCACAGTCGGAGGATGGTTCTCGACGGGCATCGGCGACACATCCGTTTTCGCCGGGGATGAGTTTGATCTCTATGCTGATTATGGTTTCGCCTTATCGGACACAGTCGGCCTGAATGTCGGCGCCACATATTATCACTACCCGCAAGGCGGTAGTTTTTTAGAAACCAAAGACGGTCTGGCTGGTACATATGAGGTCTATGGATCCTTGGGCTTTGATACGGCGCTGTCTCCTTCTGTAACCGCCTATTATGACCTCACTCTAGAGGCCCTAACCCTGGAAGGGAGCGTGGGGCATTCCGTGCCTGTCGGGGAAAAAACAAGCTTGGATTTGGGCGGCACGGCTGGCTATGTCGATGGTGACGGCTTTTCCTATGAATATGGTTTGGTCTCTGCGGCGCTGAGCGCCGCACTAACAGACGATGTAGGTGTTTATGTCGGCGCGAACCTGTCTTTAAGCTCTGAAGACTCGCTCAATTACAAAAAATTGCTGACCGATGAAGGAAAAGACAGCCTGTTGTGGGTCGGGACAGGTATTTCTGCCGGGTTTTAGAAACGAAAGATATGCCGCCTATCAGCCCTGCCTTTGGCAGGGCTTTTACGTTTTCAGGCTTCTGCCGATACTTAGAAATTTATCACGGCGTCTGCGTACCAAAGCATCTGCGCCGATACTTGCCAGCTCTTCAAGTGCCGTCATGATAGAGGCCCCGACAGTTTTAATCGCGACATCAGGCTCCCGATGCGCGCCGCCAACGGGCTCTTTAATAATCTGATCAATTATGCTCAGTTTTTCCAGATCCTGAGCCGTGATTTTCATAGCCTTGGCCGCATCTTTCGCCCGGGCTCCGTCACGCCAAAGAATGGACGCACAGCCTTCAGGTGAAATGACGCTGTAAATTGAATGCTCCAACATCATGACCTTATCCGCTGTGGCAATCGCCACGGCGCCGCCGGAGCCGCCCTCACCGGTAATGACAGAGATATAAGGCACGCGCAGCGACAAGCCTCGATCTATAGAGCGCGCAATCGCCTCAGCTTGCCCGCGCTCTTCCGCGCCCCGGCCGGGAAAGGCACCCGCCGTATCAACAAAACTGATGACCGGAATGTCAAAGCGCTCGGCCAAATCCATCAGGCGCACAGCTTTGCGGTAGCCTTCTGGATTCGCCATGCCGAAATTATGTTTCAGGCGTGTGTCCGTATCCTTGCCCTTCTCATGCCCCATGACCACAACACTCTGCCCGCGGATTTTTCCCAGCCCGCCCAGCAAAGCATGATCATCTCCGAATTTTCTGTCTCCTGACAGCGGCGTATAATCCGAGACAAGCGCGTCAACATATTCCGAGTAATGCGGACGACCGGGATGGCGCGCGACTTGCGTTTTCTCCCATGGGCCTATTTTAGCATAGAGCGACTTTAGCTCTTCTTCTGACTTTTTTCGGATGGCGTCCAAGCCATTCGCGGCTTCACCATCCGCCGAAATAAGCTCTGCCGCCTGCTTATCGAGCTCGGCCACAGAGCGTTCAAAATCAAGATAGGTTCGAGCCATAAATCGTATATCCTCAAATACAGCCCCGCACCATAGCGGGATGTATTTACAGGTAAAGAGCCTATATCCCGCAAGCGCCTATGCGTGAGACAGCGCAGCCGTGAATTTGGGCTGTTGCTGGCCTTTGATAAGATAGATAAAGAACCGTCTTATGTCCGCGCCGATGCCGTAAAGAGCGGGCACAAAAAAGAGAGTCACAAAGAGCGCGAAGAGTACGCCAAAGGCGAGGCTGATCCCGATGGGCACAAGCATCTGTGCCTGCAAAGACCGCTCCAGCAGCAGCGGCAATAAACCTACAAAGGTTGTCAGAGAAGTCAGCAGGATCGGACGGAAGCGGCGCGTGCCAGCCTCCACCAGGGCCTCAGCGCCGTCCATGCCTTTTTCGCGCAATCGGTGTACATAATCGATTAAAACCAGATTATCATTCACCGCCACGCCGGCCGCGGCAAATATTCCTGTCAACGAAAAGACGGACATGGCATGTCCCATAATCATATGGCCTGCGACGGCTCCAGTATAGCAAAATGGTATCGCCGCCAGCAGAATCAGGATTGGCTCGAAATAAGATTTGAACGATACGGCCACGAGGAAATAGGCCACGCCGATTGCGATCAGCAGAAACAAGGTAATTTCCTGCATCATTTGCGATTCATCTTGCGATCGTCCGACATCACCCCGGCCTACATCCGGATGACGAATATCAAAAGTTTCAAAGAAATCGGACTTCAACGCATCACGGACTTCTTGAACACGTTCACCCGCGACTTCGGCGCTGATGACAATAGCGCGTTGACGCTCCCGCCTCAAAATGCGTGAGACGCCTTTTTCAAAACGTAAGTCAGCGACCGCTTCGAGCGGTAACTCACGGCCATCGACTGTACGGATGCGCATCGCCTTTAGGAAGTCCAGCGACTCCCGGTCCGCCCGTGGATAGCGGACATAAACACGGACATCTTCGCCGTCGCGGGGCAAGCGCTGCACCTCATCGCCAAAGAAACCTTGACGGATTTGACGGGCTATATCCGTTGTCGTCACGCCCAAAGCCTCTGCGCCGGGTTTCAGGTCAAATTGCACTTCTTCGGCGGCGCTTTGGCTGTCATTGACGACATTGAAAACACCTTCATAGCTGCGCAATTTAGCCATGAGATCATCGGCGGCCGCCTGTAATTTTTCCGGCTCTTTAGAGTTCAGAACATATTGAATCGCCGGGCCGCCATTCTGGTTGCGATATTCGACTGACACGGTTTCGGCATCGGGAATTTCGCCGATTAATTCACGCAGACGCTCCGCCGTTTCTTTGGCCGTCAATGTACGGGTTTCAGGCGGGACGAGCTTAACGAGGGCCAGAACCTGATTGTCGCGGGAGCGCGTGTACCAGTTTTCAATAAGCGCGCCGTCACGTTCACGAATCTCTTCTTCCAATTCTTTTTCTGCGATCTGAATCTGTTTGAGGACATCCAGCGTTCGCGTATAGGGCGTCCCTTCGGGTAGATCGACCGTGATGGCAATTTGGTCTGTCTCGCCCGATGGAAAGAACTCTGATTTCACGAGACCATTGGACATAACACCTATGGTCAAAATCATAAGGCCGATAAAGACAGAGGCCGTTAGATAACGGCGGCGAAGGGCCGCTTTCATTAAGGGGCGATAGGCACGTTCGGCCAGCCAAACAACGCTATTGGAGATTTTAGCCTGAAACCGCGTGAAACGGTTTTTCGGATTCACGGGCTCCAAATGCGCCAAATGGGCCGGAAGAATAAGCAGCGATTCCACCAGCGAAAAGACAAGCGCTAAAATGACCACCAGCGAAATTGACCGCGTAAATTCGCTTGTCCCGCCAGAGAGAAACATCCAAGGCGCAAAGAAGATCATCGTAGTGAAAACTGCAAAGATAACCGGTTTTATGACCATGGACGTCCCGCTGACAGCGGCGTCCAGCCCCGTCTTACCTTCTTCAGTTTTGTGGTGGATGGCTTCGCCCACAATGATGGCATCATCAACAATCACGCCGATCACCAGCAAAAAGGCGAAAGTCGAAATCATGTTAAAAGAGACGCCAAATTGGGGCATCAGCGCCAAGCCGCCCGCAAAAGCCGTTGCAATCCCGACGGATACCCAGAAGGCGATTTTGGGCCGCAGGAACAGCCAAAGCATCAGAAACACCAAAACAAGACCCGCAATGAAATTGTTCAGGATGGAGTCAATCCGCCCTTCATAATCGTCATTATTATTGTTCCAAACCGTCATAGAGATACCGGCGGGGACATCAGCTTCGGCTTTCTCCAGATAGGCCAGAACGTCTTCGGACATGCTGACAATATCCATTTTCGGGCCGCTCATAATCTGCACAAGGATGGTGCGCTGCCCATTGACTGTTGCAAGCAGATTGACTTGTTCAAATCCGTCAACCACAGCTGCAACATCTTTGACGCGGATAACCGCGCCGCCTGCCTCTTGCCGAACGATGATATTTTCAAACTCTGCCTGACTGTCGGCTTGGTTGCGGGTGCGTAGCTGCATATTGCCGACATCCGTGCGAACCTGCCCCGAAGAGCTGTTGATGGATGAGGCCCGGACTGCTGCGGCGACATCGCCCAAAGTCAGCCCATATTGGCGCAAAGCGGATTCAGAAACTTCGATAGACACTTCTTCACCCCGAACGCCAAACAGATCGACAGCGGGCACGCTGGAGAGCAATGCCAGATCACGGCGGGTTTTTTCGGCAAATCGTTTCAGCTCGCGCTCGGACACGGTTTCATCGCCCGAGACCGCCACGCGGATGACCTCATTGCGGTTTCGGAAAAGATTGATTTGTGGGCGCTCAACCGCGGCAGGAAATGTATTGATAGCATCGACTTGTCTCTTGATGTCCTGAAGAAAATTGGCCTCTTCCAGATCACTCTCGCCCTGCACCGTTACCGAGCCGCCGCCCTCTCCGGCAAAGGCCCACATACGGTTGACGCCTTGAACCTCGGACAAAGCCTCTTCGAGCCTGACGACAATCTGTTCTTCAACATCTTGAGGGGAGGCGCCCGGCCAAGCGACAAAAACATTCGCGCCTGGAAACTCCACATAAGGATCCATTTCCCGCTCTATGGTGAGGAAGCTCACCACACCGCCAATAAACAGCGCAATCATGAGCAAATTTGCTGCAACGGGATTTTTGGCCCACCATCTGACGATAGAGCTCATGGCGTGTCTCCCGTCATGGCCGCTTTGGTCTTGATCGCTCCATCCTCGACAATGGCGATTTTCATTCCGTCAGCGACGCCGCGAATGGGCGAGATAATGACCGGTGTCCCGACATCAATGCCGCCTGACAGGATCGCCTGATCCCGATCCGATGACATGACAGACACAGTTTTTATGCTCAGGGTTTCATCTTCATTGGCGACATAGATATTATCTTTGCCGCGCAGTGCAGCGCGGGGAACAATGATCACATCATCCAATATTTGTCCCGCAATCTCAGCATCGACAAAAATACCCGGCGCGAGGGGTGTGCCGTCATCCGCGCCTGTGCCAAACGGATCGCGCACTTCGACATAGGCAAACAGAACCCGCGTCTTACTGTCAAAGCGGCTATCGGTTCGTACAATCCGGCCCTGCCACTCGCTGAATCGGCCAGCAACATCGGCGGATAAAGTAACGGGAATGCCCTGCCCGGCTTTGGCTTCATAACCTAAATATAAGCCCGCCTGCCGCAGATCCTGATTGGTCAAGGGCAAACGTACATCCATGACATCCGTCGCATAGACTTCGCCCAGCCGTGTGCCCGTCGTGACATATTCACCCTGATCAATATGGCGCATGGTGACGCGGCCATCAAAGGGCGCATAGATAGAGGTCCGCGACAATTGTAATTCGGCTTCGCCTAATCGCGCCTGTGCGGCCTCTAACTGCGCCGCCGCTTCGGCCATTTGGGGTTCTCTGAGAGTCAAAGGCGTGGCTTGACCTCCATTCCCGATTTCCTGCCAATCGCGCAGGGCAATCGCTGCCTCGGATTTTTCACGGGTCAGAGCTGTCTCTGCTTGCGCGACATTGGCTTTGGCTTGCACCGCGCGAAGCTGAAATTCCGCCGGATCAATCCGGGCCAACAACTCGCCTTTTTTGAAACGCCCACCCTCTATGAATTTCGGGGACATGAAAGTGATTTTCCCGCTGACCTGCGGGACAATATTGATCTCGGTACGCGGCTGCACCTCGCCCTGAGCCGTCACTTTCAGCGTAACATCATCGGCTTTCGCTTTTGCAGTCAGGACGGGTATGGCTTTGGCCACCTCTTCTTTTTCTTCGGGCTTGGGCTTAAGGGCGCTCATGGCGATGGTTACGATCACCGCCGCAGCAATCACAATCACAGGCAAAGCGAAGGTCACCAAACGCCAAAACCATAATTTACGCTTTCCGCGCGATTGTGTCGTGTCTTGCCCATCATCCATAGACGGATTCCGGGTCTGTGCAGACTCCTGCATAATAGCCTCCCTTCCGGCTGGCACGCCGGGCATTTTTTCAAAGCTAACACAATAATTATCGTTTTACAATAATAATTTATTGAAAATCAAAATGAGTTAAACTTTAGCTGTCAGCGCATAGAATGACTGTTATCTACCTGTTTTAACGGGGGAATCAGGTTGCAGTTTGCCGACGAGTTGCATAGTTTGCGCCAAATTTGAAATCGCCACAGCATGAATGGGCTGATATGACAACTCCATCTATCCCGGCGCGGGCCGTTAATAAGGCCAAACGCGTCATCAATGACCCGAAAAGGCTGAAACGAGAGCTGGCCTTTGTCAAACCCATGATGGGTATCAAACCCAAACCCGCCACAGCGGTGACTTGCCTGGGCGCGAATTGGGAAGACAAGCCCGACTTGCCCGTCGCTGTTCTTTGGGATTTCAGCGGATGGAAACGCGAATATATCGTGTCTTACCTACCTGAATACCGCCTGGCCTTTGCCAATGGCCGGCCGAATGTCGGCGAAGTCAAAACGGAGCTGGGGCAAGATTGGGATATCGATTCTGTCGTCTTTATCGGCTGGGGCCGGAATTTTTCAGGCGCCCCGGCGAGTTATGCCCAGAAAAATGACATTCCGGTATTTAACATGGAAGACGGCTTTCTGCGGTCTTTCGGACCGGGTGAATTGCATTCCAAACCACATTCGCTGGTGCTGGATAAAACCGGTATGTATTTTGACGGCACCCGCCCATCCGATCTGGAGACCCTGCTCAATACGCATGACTTTGCCTCTGATAAAAAATTACAGACTCAAGCAGAGGCCGCCATAGCCATGGTGAAAGCGGGTAAGCTGACCAAATATTACCCCTTGGTCGAGAGCGATTCAGAACTGGACATAGACGATTCTCAAGGCCCGGCCACCTTGGCCCTGTTACAGATCGAAACCGATGCCTCTATTAAATATGGCCGCAACTCCAAACAAGGTCGGCACAATAGATTTAGTAATAAGAAATTTCTGACGTCGGTCGCAGAACTTCATAAAACCGGGCAAGTCCTTTACCGCCCGCATCCGGATTCAAAACGGTATAAAAAAGCCGCCTATCCAGAGCAGCACGAAAATGTATCCCTGAACAAAATTCCAGATGCTGTCTCCTTACATGATGCCATGGCAAAAATTGGCAATATTCACACACAGACATCGCTCGCAGGTTTTGAGGCTCTGGTCATGGGGCATGACGTCACCATTCATGGCTTGCCATTTTATGCGGGTTGGGGCCTTGCGACAGAAAAAATGAAATCTGAACGCCGTAAGGCCAAGCTTTCCGTTCAGGACGTTTTTGCCGGGGCATATCTGCTATATCCCCGCTATCTTCATCCAGCCAGTGACGAGCTTTGCAGCTTTTTTGACGTCGCCGGATATTTCATGGTTGAGAAGGTCAAATTTGGCGATGTCCTGACGATACCTAAAGAGGTGATAAATTTCGAAGCGTTACGCGGCCATGAAAAAGATCTGCCTGCGCCTTTAAGACTGCTTATGTATCTGGACGAGACGCCTTTTGTCGGGTCTGCCGACACAGAGAAGGTGATGGCCATTGCGCAAAAGAATTTCAAACTGGCGGAATTTCAACAATTCTCACAGCTTTTGATTCAATCCTCTAATTATGACGCTTTGCAGCAATATTCTAATTTAGCGGTCAAAACTTTCGGAAAAGAATGGCCAAAATTAAGACGCAATAAAACACTGCTATACAGTTTCCTGAGAGCCCTGGGCACGGCCCAGAAAAACTCCAATGGCCGCGTTATCGACTCGATTGATGACATTGGCAAAGAACTGATTGCTTTATTTGATGAAGACTCTGCTTATCTGCCGACAGTCACAGAATATGCACGTGTGCAGTCAAACAACTTGCAATATCAGGCCTTGGAAAACCTACTGAATGAACTTGAGACTGCAGAAAACATAAACCACGCCGCCGCGCAAAGACTTTGCTCGCTCTTATCTGCAAGGCCCACGCGTAGCGAGCGCAACCACTCCCGCCGACGGGCTTTACGCTACCGCGCAGCGGATCAATATAAAAACGGTCTAAGCAAAAGCTACCCAAGCCGCTATGATCTGTTTTTAAATACGGCTTTATATCACGTGGCTCTGGACGAATTATCCGGTGTGAAAAACGCCTATGATTTACATTTGGACATGTTCAAAGGGAAGTTTTCTTTTGATCACCCTGACTTTCCGAAATGGGGGGCGCTTAAGAGGCGGCATTCTCATTTTTATCAGCTGTTTAATTACCTGCTAAAATCCGGTGAGTATGATCTAGTGACTAAAATGCTGGATGAGCATTTTTTCAAATCATCTGCTAAACATGGCAGCAATGAACAGGTCATGATGGAAAATCTACGACTTATGATTAAATCCGCGCAGGCCGATTATCGCGGTTATGTCAGTGACCTAAGCGTCTCGCTCCCGGCCACGCAGAAAATTCAGACAACCATTATCGGCTATTCCAAGGCATTGAAAAGCTTTGGTGAGTTTCACCGGGCCCGGGATGTTTTGCAGGAAAACCGCGATCAATTAAAGACGCCTGAAAAACGTGTGGCGATTGAAACCGAGATCGACAAAATTTCCTTTTCCCTTCGCACAGGCCAAATCCTGGCATCCTACCCACAGCCCAAACTCCCCAAGGGTGTGATCTTTCTGGCATCACAGACCTGTTTCAATACGATGGCAATGATGACGCCGGCCCTATTGGCCCTGAAGAAAAAAGGCTATGCGGTGATCAATATCATGCAAGGCATGGCCCCGAATGACCCGACAGGCATTGATTACATCGATCAATTCTCCGCTTGCCTGCCCGCAACGCTTTATCAACATGATCTACAAAATCCGTGGGAAGTGAATTGGGAAAAGCGCGAGGTTATCTGCCGCGATGTCAATTATTACCAAGGCTTTTATGAACGGCTCTCCACAGCCCACCGAATATATCACGTCGATATTAATCAGGACGCGATCAACCGGGATTTCATGACGCAGCTACGCCGGACGGATATGTGTATTTCTATCTGCCAGCGCATCAAGGACGCGGTTGTTGATCGCGATATCAATGTTGCCTTCGTCACAGGTAACAGCCATGTCACGCCCTTTTCCGGCATTCGGGATTTCTGCCGCGCGGCGGATGACCCTCGGCTGGCCTTTATTAATTGCAATGTCGCCTATGAGAGTTATTTTTCCAATCTGGGCAGTAAATTCGCCTCGACTATGTGCGTGACGGATATGACCCTGCACAAAGACAGGCGCGCACCTTTTATGGCACTCGGCGAAGACTTTGAAGCTTGGTATGCCGAAAATAAAAACAATTCCGAGTTTAAAGAACGCGCGGATAAGATGATTAAGGTCAATCGTAACAGTTCGACCGATAACAGCACCGAAAAAGAACTCATCAAATTCTTCAAAGCGCAGAAAAAAGCTGGGAAAAAGATTGTCTGTTGTTTCGGTAAGGTGCCGGTTGATCTGAATGTGCCTTATGACGGCGGACCGGCGCATCAGGATATGGCGGACTGGATTACGCATACGGCGAAAATCTGCGGAGAAAGCCAGGATATCATCCTGCTTGTGAAGCCTCACCCGCATGAGCTACGCCCTGAAATTGCGCTGGATCTAATCGGCGGCTTTCATGATTTGATCGACACAGAGATTAAACCCAACGTCAAATTGCTGGGCCACAGAGACATCAATGTCCATGCGCTTGCGCCCTATCTTGATCTGGCTGTTTTGTGGAACGGATCAAGCTCACTGGAACTGACGGCCCTTGGCATTCCGGTGATGATGTGTTCGCATTTCGGCAATCACGACTACCCTGTCGATTTGATTTATCCAAAATCACGCAAGCAATATGAAACATATCTGAAAGCCGGTAACTACAAGACGCCCAGCGCGTCATTGCGCAAAAAGGCCGCCTTCCTGATTTCCTATATGGGAACAGAAGAGATCTCTATCTTAAACGAATACGCGCTGCGTCAGGTGACAAATGACAAGGTTGGTATTCCGCGCTGGCGCGAAGACAAAATCGCAGAGTTCCTAGAGCATGGCGATCCAAAAATGGATCTCATCGCCATGCGCATTGTCGAGAAATTTGAGGGCAAACCACCAAGGCGGTCTTAAAAGTCTTTATACTCAAAAATATTGATTTGCTTGTCATATAGCACGACCAGAAGAAAACCGACCAAGGCAAGCATAATCACCCATTTAAAGGCTTTGCTACGATTTGGGTCACGCGTCTTCATAGAGCGTAACTAACATGGCAATATGGAGGGTCAAAGCCCAATTCAGATTTGGCGCAGCTAATTCCTACAAAAAGCCTTTGAATAGCGCCCCTTATGCCGTTAAGAGACGCTGAAATTTTACCTTATAGTTACATAGGCATATCATGGCAGACTGGCTCAAAGACACAATTTTCAAATCTAAGGAAATGAAGGGTCTCTATCCGCACGAAAAAGCGGGTAATGATGGTGAATATGTAAAAGACAGCTATGAACATCACTGGGGTAAAAAAATAGAAGGGTTGAAAGCCCGAATGGAGCGCGGGGAATCCGTTGCCCATATGATGGCCGTCCTAAGAACCTCCCCGCATTTAATCACGGCATATAACCGGGTGGGCGGCCACATTGCCAAACAAAAGCTTAGCGGCTTTACGGAAACACATGATGGGAAATCCATGTCACGCCTCGGTATGACAGAAGGCCGTTATGTCGTGATGCCCAATTTTGATCCTTTGGTGAACATTAAGCGGATGACAAATGACTTCCGAAATATAGTGGAATTGGGAGCCGGGCCCGGCTGGAATCTCTTCGATATTGGCATATATTTAGGCAAGCATAAACTGACCAAGAGATTTCTTTTTGGATTGGAATATTCTGATGCGGGCGTTGAGATTATCAATATGCTCGGCGAACATGAAAAGATGCCTATCAAAGGATATCAATTTGATTACACTAAACCTGATATTTCCATGATCCCTGATAACGGGCCGACATTATTCTATTCACACCTGTCTATCGAACAAGTTGAAGATATTTCACGCGATTTATATAATCAGCTAGCCAAGCGTAAACATCCCACCAAACTTATCCACGTGGAACCGATAGGCTGGCAAAGATACCCGGATATCGTTGCGGCACGAATGAAAAATGATGATGACTTTTTCAAAGCCCTGATCACTAACCGCCTCACGGATCTGGATGCTCCGCATGCCGGGGTTATGAATGCAGCCATTAACTCCTGGCGCGTGAAGTATAATCGCAACACAATGTCTCATATACAGCATTTTGAGAAAGCAGGAAAACTACGCATTGATTACGCACATTATGACTTCACTCATAATAATAATGTGAATGCAGCCAATCCTTGCTCTTACATCGAAATGACATTCAATCCGGATCAGAAGAGCCCTGTCAAAGCCGTCAAAGCCGCTGCACCGAAAACAACAAAAAAACCGGCTTCAAAACGCACGAAAACCAAAACCAGCGGGAAAACGAAGACCACGCGGGCCAAGAAATTCAATATTATAAAATCATCGACTAAGAAAAAGACATAGCCGGACGATCCAATATCGTCTTGATGTAGAGGCCTTACTTAATCCCATGGTAGGGCCTCGATTTAAGGAGACACAAGAGGCTCATTACTCTCTAGCACGCCCATCTTGATCAGTTCCGTGGCAAGTTCTTTGGCAATAATCTCATTGCCCGCCTCATTAGGGTGGCGAATATCTGTATACAAGCCGGGGGGATGACCCTCGAACACGAGCGAGAGATCGACGCAATATTCAACTGTCGCGCAAAACTCTGTCGCCTGTTCGTAGAATTCAGCTACCGTGTTATAATAGGTTTTGCCGCGCTTGCTTCCGGTGGCCAACACCTTCTCAGTGGGTTGATAATTGCTATAGCCGATCAATGGTTGAAGCGCCGTAATATAAGTTATGCCTTGGCTCTTGGAAATCGCATGCATCATTTCCACATTGGTTTTCCAATTTTCAAATGGCGTGCGCTTTGAATAATTATAGCCATAATGTATTTCTCTTGGCCGAGTGGGTTGATCATCGTTACGTCGCAAATATGCCAAGGCCGCAAATGTGTTTGGCCATAAATTATTTAACCACAATTTCCCCCGCCGGGATTCTTTAATCATTTGCTCATTGCTAAAGCCGGTAGTGAATGGCGCGCGCCTTAATCGATTGAGTTCATTTGGGCCATGCAGGGAAAGCACCAAATCTGGCCGCTCAGGCACAATATCTCTTACCAACTTCAAGAGTTCTTGCGGGGAACCATAACCACCAACACCAGCATTCCAGACACCACAATTCTTCAACGTCCGGCACTCCTGATAGAAAAATTTCGACCATGGTGCCTCTTTCTTTTTAATAGAAAGGAAGGGATCACTGGTGGAACCACCCAAAATATAAACCTTGTAAAAGTCACCTTGTTTGGGTCTGTGAACACCATAGCCGTCCCATTGTGAAACCGCATAAGGTTTAGTTTCAAAGTCAAGTCGTCTTGGGTGTGCATATCCGAGTTGCGGGTCAAGTGCCCCCAATACATGCATCGTGCCAGTCTTCGTATAGTTTTTTTCCGTCTTAAATAACTCCGCTTGGAGCGTAGGTTTTTTCTGCTTAAGATAGGCTTTCCCGCCAACCTCAACCAGCGCAGCCACCAAAGCGAAACCCGCCAATCCCATGGCCCAGCCTTGCAGGATGGACCACGGCGTGCGGCCCGCCTGACGGCCGTCAGAGAGCCGGGCCTCATACTCATCCTTATATCTCGGGCGGCCAAATATCAGAGAGCGTTCAATCAACTCATGGAAGAGCCATGAAAACAGGACCGTTGAGGCCAGCGCCAGAAGCACCGCCGTCATCATATCAAGTTTCAGAGAGGCGAACGCATAGGCAAAGGGCAAATGAAACAGATAGACCGGATAGGAAATATTGCCCAAAAACTCGCTGAGCTTGAACATCTTCAAACGCGCAATTAACGGATCGACCAAACCGAACAGATAGACAACGGATAAAGAAAAGGCCGATAGAGCATAAATCGCGCCCAACATGAAAACATTCTTGAACCCGGCAATGCCGTTTTTAAAGGCCGCCAAAAACGCCACCGTAATCCCCAGTGTCACAAGCACCGCCAGGATTGCCGCAGGCCATTTCAAATTTATTCTGTCTTTGAACAGAAACATCAAAAACCCGAAGGCAATCGCATCCAGCCGGTAAATGGTCGCCCGGCGAACCGCGACGTTCCAGTCCGCATCCAGAAACATCCCCGCCGTCTTGATGATAAAGAACATCAAACAGGCCCCGATAAATATTGTGCTGACTTTCGATTTTCGGAAAATAAAGACTAGGAGCGCCGCCGTGACATAATACCATTCCTCAACGGCCAGGCTCCAGCTAATGGCAAAGAAATCCGTATTGCTGACGCTGGTAAAGGTGTCGACAAAGACTATTTTTTTGAAAAATTCGCCCGTGAACAAATTAGCCGTCAGGAAAGCAATCAACACCAGCGCAAATAAATAAGGCGTGATCGTCCTGATCCACCGCCTAAGGAAAAACACCCAAAGATTATAATTAGATGCATTTCGGTGCAGCTTGATGACCTGCGGCGCCAGAACATAGCCCGACAGGCCAAAGAATATTTCAACCGCAATAATCGAAATGCTTTCCATCATCGCATTGTGATGGAAAAGCAGGAAAAAATGCGGGATGGCCACAGCCAGCGCCGCCAATCCGCGCAGCAAATCGAAACCAATGACGCGCTGCCCGATTACAGGCTTTGACCCGGTGACAGCTTCTGGCATGTGATCTATTTCTTTACGCCGTAAACGGCTTCAAACGGGTAATCATCCTCATTAAAGCCTTCCATGGACAGTTTGGTATTCGTATCCGCATATGGGGTAATAGGGCGCAAAAATGTCGCCATGGTGAGAATGCGCTTATCCCCGGTGACGTAACCGCCACGGTGAAATCCATTCGTGTCAAAAAACATAATCGACTTTTTCTTACCCTCAGCCTTCAGCATATCTTTGGGGTCAATGCGCGTATCAATTAAGAACTTACCCGGGTAGCCGGAGGAATTAGGATAGGCCAGCACATCACTATATTT
This sequence comes from Hellea sp., assembly GCA_020631215.1. Taxonomy (GTDB): domain Bacteria; phylum Pseudomonadota; class Alphaproteobacteria; order Caulobacterales; family Maricaulaceae; genus Litorimonas. The sequence goes on from JAHDHS010000007.1 coordinate 68,541, forward strand.
GCGGGTCGGTTTGACTTTACTATAGGGGATATATTCCGTCGCGCCGCTGCTTTCATCAATGTCGGAATAATAGATGAAACACTTTAGAATATTCGCGTCTTCCTGATCCCTGTGCCAAATCTGGGAACCCTTGCGCTCGCCAATGTTTTTACCGCCAATCGGCGGGTTGACCCACAGCGCCACATTGCGGATTTTCGACAGCATCTCATGATAGGAGTTAGTGATATCCAAAATACGCTTATTCAAATATAGTTGATACGCTGCCTCCGTCGCATACATTTCCCCTTTTAACAGGCGATAATTAATTATGGAGGGTTTGAACGATCCGGCAAATTCAGGGTCTGCGTTAAAATCATCGCATTCTGAAATTCTTTTCTCAAGCGCCTTGGTTTCCGGATCATTGACGAAATTCTGAACAAATTTTTCCGCCTCATCCCACAAATCCTGATGCTGCGCGCCGAACAGGCTGTCGAAATCCGTCATGCAAATACCGCGGTCGATGATTTCATCCAGAATGCGCTGCTGTTCCTGGTCTAATTTCGGCAGATTTTTCTGATAATAATTTACGCATGTGGCCATACGCGCCTTATCTTGATCATTAAACTTACCCTGTAGGATATTATGCACGTGGATACGGCGTTCGCGGTTCGCCGTGCGATTGTCATTCAACGCATTGAGCTGTGTCAGATAAGATACGGCTCCCTCATGATTGCCTAAAGCTGTTTCAACATCGGCGAGGCGCATGAGTGACGCCTCTTCATTGCGATTGTCGTTTTCATGCGCCAGCAAGAATGTTTCCCTCGCGGCCTTGGCGTCTCCCAGTCGTAATTGTGTGACGCCCAAATATCCTAAATGATCTATATCGGTTTCATCTGCGAGAGATATCGCTGCCTTCAGAACTTCATTTGCCCGGACAAATTGTTCCTGTTTGACCAAAAACGCCACATACCGAACCGTGTTGCGATAATCATCCGGATTGATCTTCAGGCTTTGCTCATAATGTTCGGACGCGTAGTCGATATCGCCTTTTCGGGATGCCTGCTGAGCAATTTTATTTAATAGCGCCGCATAAGCTTTATTCGAATTTGCCGACTTATCATCAAGCTCCAAGCCGGTTTCAAAAATCTCGCGCGCCTCTTTGAAGCTACGCGGATCACCCGCTAAAATATCGGCCAGGACATAATAATCTTTCGGTGCTTTGTCAGCTTGGCCCTTGAAATCCGCAATTAACTTATCGACATCTTTTTTGTGACCCTGCCGACGTGTTGCGGCGATCAAAGTCTTTTTACATCCAATTGATCCGTCACTAAGCTCCAGCGCTTTTTCGATATGACTGACTGCCTCAACATCCATTTTACGGCGAAAATAGAAACGCCCCGCCTGATCCCAGGCCTTGGCATTTTCCGGCGCAATATCCAGCAGCACATTATAAGCCGCAATCGCGTCTTGATCCGCGCCTAATTTTTCAAATATTTGGGTGCGTTTCACGGCTGTCTGATAATCCATGGGCGCGTTCATCGCGATCTTATCTGCCGTTTTCATCGCCTTCTTGGCGCCAACCGCGTCTCCACTTTGCGCGAGTAATTGCGCGTAATGAATATATTGCTTGTAATCATCAGGGTTGGTCTGAAACGCTTTTTTGAAAGCTTGTTTCGCCAATCCCAGTTTTTTGACCTTATTGGCTTGATGCGCAAGTTTTAGCATAAATTGACCATATCGACTGTCCATCTTGTCGGATGACGGCATGACGTCATAACCCGCTTCGAAATAGCTTAGGGCATCCTCCAGCCGCTTGCCGCTTTGTAAGAGCGACTCCGCAAGAATAAGTTTGTCATTCCCAGTTAAATCATCCCGCAACATTAAGCGTTCGGTGAAGACGTCAACCGCTGCTTCATTGCCCGCTCTGCGATAGCTGGCAATAAGTGTTTTCTTACAGCCAATCTTCCCGTTACTAATCTCATTGGCCCGTTCAATATGATTTGCCGCTTTTTCATTTTCTCCCAAGCGGTAAAAAAACCGGCCCGCCTGATCCCAAAGCTTGGCATTGCTTGGCTCTGTTTCCAGCAAAATTGCGTAATCGCGGGCGGCTGATTGGACATCGCCCAGATTTTCATGAATTTGCGCACTTCGCTGAAAATGCAAAACGGGATGCGTGTCCACAGGAACTGCCGCATCCAGCATCGTCTTGGCGACCGTGAAATCACGGGCGGCCAGAGCTTTATCAAATTCCTGTCTAAGAGTCATAATGGCTTTCTGCTGATCCCATTGATTGGCGGCTTACTCTGCCCGCCAAACTCGTCAATTCGTACTATCTACCGTATTTTGTTCAGTTTTTAAAGCGTCGTGGTAAGCTTTGGTTTCCTGTTCAATCCGGCGCGCAATTTCGTCGATTGTATCCGGCCGTCCTGCCTTTTGATAGGCCGCTGCCAGCTTCGCGATTTGGCCTTGCGTGCCTTCACTTAATATCAGAGCTTTTTCGAGCATTGTGATGCCTTTTTCAAACTCTTTCATCACAAAATAAACACGGCTGAGCTGATCATATATTTTGGGGTCATTCGGGTCGGCTTCCAAAGCCTTTTCGAAACAGGCTATCGCCTCGTCCTGACGGTTCATGCGCAGTAATATCGGCGCGCGGCGTGAGTAATGAATGGCTGGATTTTCCTCAAAGGGGTAAACCTTGCCGCTGATATCCAGCGCCTCTTCAAAGCGCTCAAAATTCATGGCCTTGTGTAGGGCCTGAACATCTTCAGGATTTGGCTGAAATTTCGGCGGGGGGGGCGGGATATATCCGGCTTCTTCCTCTGTCAGGACGCGCCCGCCGCGTAGGGTTAGAACCTTATTGGCCCAGCCATAGAGCCGGTTTTCATTATGGCTGGCGATGATCACAATGGGTGTGGTCTCCAGCATGGCGTCCAAGCGCTGATCGACTTTTTCTTTGAAGCTGACATCGCCTGAGGAAATCCATTCATCCAGCAGCAGGATATCCGGCTTAAAGGCGCTGGCCGTGGCGAATAACAGGCGCATGATCATGCCCGCCGAATAAGTTTTGACCGGCATATGCAGATATTCGCCCAATTCGGAAAACTCCGCAATCTCCGGGATCAGCTCCGAGACTTCGCGGCGGCGCAGGCCGTAAAGCATGCCTTTCAGCTTGATATTATCAATCCCGGAGGCCTCCTTGTTGATCCCAAGACCCAGGCTGAACATGCCGGTGACTTTGCCGTTTATGGCAATATGGCCGGAGGTCGGCGGATATATACCGCCCAGCATACGTAGTAGCGTGGACTTGCCCGCGCCATTATGCCCGAAAATACCCAGACGGTCGCCATCCCTTAAAGTGATGCTAAGGTTATCAACGGCCACCACGCCCGGACGTTTGCCCTTTTCCGTGATGATACGCCCGCCGACATGTTTGCCATCCGGCACAGAGCCTTTGCGCACACGGCTTTTAAACCGTGTGTCAGAGCCGATCATCGGATAGACCAGCGAGATGTCTTTTGCGATAATGGATGCCATGCCTAAAGCCAGTAAATCACATTCTTACGCGAATAGACAAAGACGAAAAATGACAGGACAAGCCCGGCGCAGGTAAACATACCGACCAGCTGCCAGCTATGCCAAGGGATCGTTCCCTCAATCGCCGGGTCGCGCAGAATAGAGAGATAATAGGTCAGCGGATTATATTTCGCGACCGTCGCCTTGATCCCGTCACCCGACGGCACCCATAGGATGGGTGTGGCGAAATAAAGCACCTGAACGATGGTCACCAGCAAATGCATGACATCGCGAAAACGCGCGCAGACAATGCCCACAATAGAAGACACCCAAATTCCGTTCAGCGCAAAAATCACTACGACGAAAGGCAGGCTGTAAAAGAACTCCTTGGTCATCATGCCGAAATAAACACAAATCGCGACCGCCGGGATGAGGTGAAATCCCATCGTAATGAAATTATTCACGACGAGCTTGAACAGATGAATAGAGATCGGCAGGCGCTCTGATTTGATCCAGTTTTGCGCGCCGATAAAGACATTCGATCCGCCGACAACAAAATTGGAAATCACCCGCCACCCCAGATAACCCAGCGCGAGATAGCCCGCGAAAAACGCAATCGGCGTATCGGTCAATGTGCCAAAAATTGCAATCTTGACCAGCGCGAACAAACCAAAGGCAATCGAAATCCACGCCATGGAGAGCCAGGATCGTTTATATCGCAGCAACAAACCATGCCAGGCCAGCGAGACATAAATCCGCCAATGTTTGATGCCCAGCGTCAAGTCACGCCAACCGGCGGCAATCGGCCCGTCAAGGCGCAGCTCCGGCAAATCTGAATTGTCAGTGACGTCGACCATGACGCGCTAGATATCCGCCTCTGTCAGGCGCTCGCCTACGCTAATGTCGCGCTTGGCTGTCTGGCCAATCAGATCATCCCAATGTTTCGGCGCGAGCGAAAAGCCCGGGCGGCATATCTTTAGATTCTCCGCCGTGAAAGCCTCGCCTTTTTTGATACTGGCCTTGGGATAAACGGACTGGCGGAACTGTTTGGATTTTTGCTCACTCGCCGTGCCGGAATAAGTCACCTGCCCTTTGGATTTAAAGGCGCGGCGCGTTTCTTCCTTCAGCAGTTTCATCTCCCATGGCTCCAGTGAGAAATCAGAATCCACACCGCCATCATCGCGTGACAAAGTGAAGTGCTTCTCGACAATGGTCGCGCCATACATGATCGAGGCGACCGCCACGCCTGTGCCCAGCGTGTGATCGGACAGGCCGACCTGCACGCCGAATTTTTCGCGCATATCGGGAATCGTCGCCAGATTGGCATCGGACGCATCGGCCGGATAATTACTGGTGCATTTTAAAATCGCGATCTCTGTGGCCCCGGCGTCCTGCGCAGTTTTAATCGCCAGCGCGATATCCTCTTCCGAGGCCATGCCGGTCGACATAATCATCGGCTTGCCCGTCTGGGCGATTTTCCGGATCAGCGGAATATGGGTCAGCTCAAAAGACGCCACCTTGAACATAGGCGCGCCCAGATCATCCAGGAAATCCACCGCCGTTTCATCAAAGGGCGAGGAGAAAGACAGAACCCCCAGATCATTGGCGATCTTGAACAATTCCTCATGCCACTCCCACGGCGTGTGGGCCTCATTATAGAGGTCATAAAGCTGCCGCCCATCCCACAGGCTGTTCGGGTCGCGGATGACAAAATCATCGCTGTCCAAATCCAGCGTCATGGTCTCGGCGGTATAGGTCTGGAATTTCAGGCAATCCACACCCGTATCCGCCGCCGCGCGGACAATATCCTTGGCGCGCTCCAAGGAGCCATTATGATTGCCGGACATTTCGGCGATGATAAAGGGCTCATGAGCGGGGCCGATTTTCCGGCCGGCTACAGTCATTTCCAACATGCGGGTCTCCTTTGCGCGCTCCTATACACGGCGGGCGGAATTTTACCAGTCGATTTCCTGTAATCAAGCCGCCAGACACACATCCTATTCGCAGCAATAGGACATGTTGAAATAGAGCTCTGCGGCGGCAGGACAATCCGCATGGGTCAGCATGGTGCTGTTTCCATTGGGCGGGGCGGCAGCCAGCCACAGCCGCACATAATCGCTATAGGGGTGACCAAACCCCATCAGCGCGGTTTTGCCCATGGGCAGCGGGAAGTCATTCATCCAGCTGACCGTAATCGCCGCGCGGTTTTCAATCCCTAATGCGATTTGATGCGGCAGGCCGCCTACCCGCACCTGCCCGGCCAATCCGCCCAGCGCGCTCCATTTCAGCTCACAAGAGGCGAACACAAAATTCCCGATGCGGACAAAGCGCCCTGCCTGCCCCGTATAGCTGGGCGCGCCCGCCGCTGAGCTGCCGAACAGCACCGGCGTCCAGCTGCCCGTCTCATAGTGACCCAGCATCGTCCCCGACGGGGTGAATTTTACGCCTGCGGGCATTTCCACCCCGCCGGTCTGGCGGTCGAGTTTCAAGGCCGTATGAAACACCGTGCCGTCTGCGCTGACCTTGAAACGGAAATCATCATCCCCGCCCAAGCCCATTTCGGCATGCCCCGTATAGGCCGTTTGAAACACAAGGCTGGCTGTATCGGCGCTCGCCGCTTTATTGATGACCAGACGGTGATCCGTTCCGTCATGATCAAAAAGGGAGGCCGGGCTTTTAACGGAAAGCCTGTTCACCAAATCAGCACCTGTATTGATCCCGATGCGTTCAAATTCCGGCGCGGTATCTATGGCTTGGGCCGCCTGCCACGCGCCATTATGATAGACGAGCAAAATCTCGGTTTCCATATCCCAGGCCCGCCAGCCGGATTGCGGCGCATAGCCTTCCCATGCGCCATCCGCATAGTGATAGACATGATGGACGGGCAGGCCGCCATTCGGGGCGGCGGAGATAATCACACAGGTGCCCTCCACCGGCACGGGCAAATCATCCACAACCCCCATCACCCCCAATTGCACAATCCCGTCCAACCGCCGCAGCGCCTCATTATGGGTAACATGTTTCTGCGCCTGGGCGGGCATCAGATAAGGCAAATTTAATTTCGAAGACAACTCAGACATAAAACCTCTCAAAAGCTCTGAGCGGTCAAATTACGGCCGTTTTCAAAGCTGCGGATTTAATTTGTGAAAAAGGCAGAGATTCAGGGGTTTGGGATGGGCAAAGTGCGGGAAAGAAGTCCCCACCCCGAAAACTTGCTTTGGCAAAATTACTCCGCGTGAGCAGGGCGTCCTGTAGGCTTGATTGACAAATGCAATCATAACGAGGAGTGTCATCATGAGGTCGAGGGCAATATGCTGAGTTACTTATCAAAGACGAAAACCCTCTGGGCCACATTTGCCCTCACGCTTATTTTGACGCTCAGCTTTGGGCTCGTCATGTTTATCTGGCAATTCGGCATTATTGACGAGATGTATATCGCCGAAGATATCCGCGAACACATAGAAGGCATGACAAAGCAACAAAGAACCGTTCACGCATGGATGACAGGCACTTTGGATGTAGCTTACCCCTTTGCTTATGGGGCCTTTTTCATCGGCATTGCGCTTCGGTATTTTGGCCGTTTCGGAATATATTTGGCGATCCCAAGCCTGCTTTGCATTCCGGCCGACCTGACCGAAGGTCTGGCGCAAATCATGTTATTGACCGGACATGAAGGTTGGATGACGGTGAAACTGATCGCAACACCCATCAAGCTTGCGCTCTTTATAACAGGTTTACTGATAACACTGGCCGGATTGGCTCTGGCTTTAAAGGCCCATTTTATCACCCCCAAGACTTGAGTCGTGTCATTTAACCTTAAGAACAATCACGCAACAATTCCGATATTTTGAGCGATCAAATTACGGCCGTTTGGAAAGGTGCGGATTAAGTTTGTGAAAAAGAGGGAGATTCAGGAGGTTGGGACGAAAGACGTGTGGGAAAGAAATCCCCATAGCGGACAAAGGTAGTATGTCGATTGGACTGCTAAGGTAAATCCGGAACTCTCAATCCTATCTTGTGCTTTCCCATGACCATGGATGTTCGGAAACGTCTCACATTTGAATTTTCAAAAAACAAAGTATGAGTCAAATTTTCAAAGTCATTAGCATCACGAACCAGACAGATAAGAACAAAATCCGATTCTCCGGTTACATAATAGGATTGTTGAACCCGCGGCTCTAAATCAATCTGCTTTTTGAACGCGTTTAGTTTATCAAGAGATTCTCGTTCTAGCTCCACCATGACAATAAATGACATTTTATAACCGAGTTTTCCCGGAGATATGAGGGCGACTTCCTTTTCTATTACGCCATTATCTCGTAGCCTCTTAAGGCGTCTCTGGACGGACGGCACAGACAGGTTACACGCATCGGATAGTACATCCAGATTGGTTCGGGCGTTTTCCTGCATCAAGCGGATCAATTGCAAATCGCGGTCATCAATGCTGTCGTTCATTTCATTTTACCTCACATTATGGGATTTCTTTGTAAACAATTGTCATTAATATCTTAAATTATGAGAATTTGCATTATTAAATTGTGATATGTTTTTCAAATGGAATTAGAAACAGGCATAAAATTTTATCCGAATTTCAAAAGAGCCTTCGACTATATACGCGGCATAGATACTTATTCGGCCACGCCGCTCGAGACTCTTGATAGCGGTCTCGGTTTTCCGGTCAGGATTAAAAATGAAAGTGGTAGAATGGGGCTTGGCTCGTTTAAGGCTCTTGGCGGTCCTTATGCTGCGGCGCAGTTAATCTTGCAAAAATGGCAGATGGAAAAAGGGGAAGAGCTGCCATCACATCGACTACATGATCCAGATGTACGCGCGTTCAGCGCAGAGCAAACATTTATGACCGCAAGCGCGGGAAATCACGGTATCGGCGTTGCAGCCGGTGCTAAGGCGCTGGGCGCAAAAGCTGTTATCATTTTATCGGAAACCGTGCCAACAGACTTTGAAGCCCGCTTAGCTGCTTTTGACGCAAAGGTCATAAGAGCGGGCCATAATTATGAAGCAAGCGTCGCAGCGGCTAGAAATGAAGCCAAATACTGGAATGCAATATTATTGAGCGACGGATCATGGCCAGGTTACACCCATATCCCGAAACTGGTGATGGAAGGATATACAGTTATGGCAGAAGAACTTCGCCAAAGTTTTGAAACATCCAATCAATGGCCAACCCATGTTTTTTTGCAAGCTGGTGTCGGCGGGTTAGCCGCTGCGATTACTTGGATGATCCGCCATAATTGGCGCAAACAGCCAGAGATCATTATCGTCGAGCCGGCGTCAGCCGCCTGTTTAAAGGAAAGTCATCGGGCCGGCGAAATGGTCACTGTGACGGGGCCTATATCAGATATGGGACGTCTGGACTGTAAGGCGCCCTCACTAGTGGCGTGGCATGTTCTTGAAGCCAGCGATGTAAAGTATCTGACCATCACAGATAAAGAATGCATAGATGCTGCAAGCGTTCTATCGAATTTCGGTTTTCCGACCACATCCTCAGGTGCAGCAAGCTATGCTGGAGTACTAAAACAAATAGACAACACAAGTTTAGATGAAACATCTCGTCCTTTAGTTTTTGTAACCGAGAGACGGTAATCTAAGATAATCGCTTTATGTCCGCTTTGCCCCCTAACCTGTCATGCAAATTAGCGCCTTGGCGTAATCATGGCTATTGGTTTTTGGATAAAACATACCACTCGTCGCCCTGCGGGGCGTAGCCTGCGGTGGTGAAGAGCCGCACTGAGGCGGTATTGTCATTATGGACTTTGGCGTGGATTTCCTTGTCCGGATGGCATTGGGCCAGAATAGAGAGTGCGGCGCTGGCGACGCCATAGCCGAAATATTTTGGGTCGATGAAAATAGAAACCGTATAAGGCTGCTGGCCCGGCCCGGCTTGGCGGTCTATGCGGACACTGCCGGCGTCCCGGCCATCGCATTGAATTAAATAGAAATGACACTCCGGGTCGGTGAGTTTCCCCGCCATCCAGCCTTGATGGCCGTCCCATGTCGGCACCTCTGGATTATTAGCGTAGCGCCGCGTTTCGGGCAGGCATTGCCAGTCATAGACCTGCCGGATGTCGCCTGTTTCCGCGAGCCTGAGCGTGACCTTTCGGCCCCCCTTTACGGCCCGCCGGATCAGAGTCAGGGCCGTGCGGGTGACGCCGCGCCCGTCGCAAATATCCCGGCTGTTCTGACTGAGGGTTTGCAGCTTGGCGGTATCGCTTAGCAGCGGGGTGAATATCTGCGCATTAAAGACGGCCGCGTTAAATTCATCGGCGGTGCCGCCATCGACAATCGCGCCTGCGCGGGTCAGTTTATCCGCGATGGTTGTTTGATTATCGGCGATGACCAGATTAATCGTCGGCAGGCCGAGGCAGCATCTTTCCCAGGTCGAGGAGCCCGACGCGCCAATACATAAATCCATCTCCGAGAGCAGAGCAGCGACATCGGATATATTATGATGCAGACGGGTTTTGGCCGGGCTTTGGATCATGGCGGATTTCAGCGCGCCCATATGCGCGAACGCCCCGCCAATGAGGATGTGAATATGGACATTCGCCGCCGCGCAGCGCTCTTCTATGGCGGTCAGGATTTGGGTGGTCAGGTTGCCTTGGTCCACCCCGCCCATAGCGATGAGAATGTTTTGGACGGGCCCGCCATCCGCGAAAATCTGATCCCGGCGGGCGAGTGAGGCCGGGCGGGCGGCGGCAAAATCCGGACGCAGCAAAGCGTAATCCGGGCCGATATAGGTCTGGGCATTATCCGGGATCAGCCCGGCATAATCTGCCGCGCTTTTGCCATAGGTCGTATCGATCAGGGCCGCGCAATGATGGGCGCGGTTGGACAAATCATCGATGGCGAAAATCGGCGCGTCCAGGGCGGCGGCGACGGGCCGCTCCCATGCCTCGCCGATTCCGTAATGATCCACGACCACGGCCTGTAAATCACCGGGCGGAATTTTGGCGGCGGCGGCGATGAAGCGCGCGGCGTCCTGACCCTCGCTGACGCCGAGCCAATGGCCATAATCTGTGCCGGCCGGGCTTGGGTCTGTGACTTCGGGCAGAATCACCACGCTGTGGCCGGCATTTTGGATTTTGTTAACCATAAATGGCTCCAAAATCGCCGAAAATAGCGTCACTTTTATGCCACGCTTTTTCAGCTCATTGGCCAGAGAGAGGCAGCGCATGGCATGGCCGGAGCCGATGGTCTGGCTCGCGTCCATGCGAAAAAACACTTGTGGATCAGTCATTTATCCGTGTCCGGCGCGGGGGCCTTATGATCAGTCAATTTGTAAAGCGCTTCGGCGAAATCCCAGTCTTCGGGGGTGTCAATGTCCTGCACGCGTTTGCGGGGCAGGATGTAAGGCATTGATTTATCTGAGAAAATTGGCCTGCGGGCGGTGACGGCGCCGGCCTTGCACCAGTAAAACTGCCCCGCATCATGAAAGGCCGGGGTCAGGTCCTGTGACCGTGTTGCCACATGTTCCGGCTGAAACATCGCGGTGCGGCCATTTTTATCGCGATAAAACGCCCTTTGGATCGGAAATGGGAATTCTGTGGCGCTGAAGACATAGTCCAGCGCGGGGTCGTCAAAAAGCCGCGCGCTTTCAATCAAATCAACGGGCCGCACAAAGGGGGCCGTGGCGTAAAGGCAACATAAATCCGTGAGGGCCGCGCCCGAATTTTTGTAGAACTCAGCCGCATGGGCCAGCACATCCATCGTTGTGGCATAATCATCGGACAGCTTGGCGGGGCGCATGAACGGGATCTCTGCGCCCGCGTCTTTGGCGACCTCTGCGATCTCTTCATCATCGGTGGAGACGATAACATGGTCAAACAGGCCGCTATGTTTGGCCGCATTTATGGAATAGGCAATGATCGGCTGTCCGTGGAAAGTCTTTATATTTTTCCGTGGGATACGCTTGCTGCCCCCACGGGCGGGTATCAAGGCAATCCGCATGGCAGGATCAGGTCAGAACGCGTTTTAAGATCGCGGTGACCTCGTCCTGCTGCGCTTCGGTCATGGCATGGTAAAGCGGGATGGAGATAGATTTCGCGTAGTAATCCTCCGCCGCCGGGAAGTCGCCATCCTTGAAACCCAGGCCCTTATAATAGGGTTGGGTGTGGATTGGGATGTAGTGCAAGTTCACGCCCAGCCCTTCCGCGCGCAACTCTTCAAAGACCTGTTTATGGGTCTTGGACAGCTTATCAAAATGCGGTTGGATCACATAGAGATGATAGCCGGAATAGCTGTCAGGGTGCTGATAGGGGCGGTCCAGCGGCAGGTCAGCCAGCAGCGTCTCATAGCGCGCGGCCAGCTCGTGACGGCGGGCGACGAATTCATGCACGCGTTGCATTTGGGACACACCCAGCGCCGCCTGCAATTCCGTCATCCGGTAATTATACCCCAACATCGTTTGCTGATAATACCAAGGCCCGTGACTGGCCTCTGTCATCAACGTTTCATCGCGCGTAATCCCATGAGTTCGCAGCATTTTTAGTTTTTCAGCCAAACCTTTATCCTGCGTCGTACAGGCCCCGCCCTCCGCCGTTGTGACAATTTTTACGGGGTGAAAACTAAACACCGTAATGTCGGAATATTCACAGGCGCCTATCGGCACGCCTTTATATTTCCCGCCAATACAATGGGACGCGTCTTCCATGATGGCAAAGCCATATGCCTGCCCTAATGCATGAATGGCGGCCATATCGCAGGGCTGTCCCGTCAGGTGAACAGGGATAACAAGCTTGGGCAAACGCCCTTTCGCTTTGGCCTGTTTCAGCTTCTCTTCCAGCTTTTGCGGAGAAAGGTTGAACGTTTTTGGATCAATATCAACAAAATCGATATCCGCTCCGCAATAGAGCGCGCAATTGGACGACGCGACAAAAGATGTTGGCGTTGTCCAGACCAGGTCCCCCGCGCCAACACCCAAGGCCAGACACCCAATATGAAGCGCCGATGTCGCGCTATTGACTGCGATGGCATGGGGCACATCACAGGCTTCTTCCAGCGCCTCTTCAAACCGCCGCGTGGCCGGCCCTTGCGTCAGGAAATCTGATTTCAGGACATCAACAACCGCCTGAATATCTTCTTCAGAAATCGACTGGCGGCCATAAGGGATCATAGTTCAGCAAGCTTATCAAATTCGCGGATTTCTTCAACATTTAAGAAGTGCGGATTGTTACCTGAATGATACTCATATCCCATAGGTACAGGCTTGCCTTTTTCACCTATACGGTTCTCAGCATAGTCGCATTCCATACTGTGGAATTTAATCGTTGGGCAGATCACAAAGTGATCGTCAAATTCCAGCGTCAGATGGCTGTCATCGGCGGGACACATGATTTCATGTAACTTCTCGCCCGGACGAATGCCGATGATTTTCGTTGGCAACCCTGGCGCATAGGCTTCGGCCAGCTCCATGATACGAATAGATGGAATTTTCGGGATAAAAATCTCGCCGCCATGCATGCGAGTGAAATTTTTCAGAACAAAATCAACCCCTTGCTGCAAGGTAATCCAAAAACGAGTCATTTCATCATGCGTGATTGGAATATGATCCGTGCCTTGCGCCAAAAGCTTTTTAAAGAATGGCACGACCGACCCGCGAGACCCGACAACATTGCCGTAACGCACGACACCAAAGCGTGTTTCGCTGTCACCGGTCATATTATTGGCGGCAACGAAGAGCTTGTCTGAGGCGAGCTTCGTGGCGCCGTAAAGGTTGATAGGGTTGGCGGCTTTGTCTGTAGATAGCGCAACGACTTTCTTGACATTGTTTTCAATGGCCGTTGAGATCACATTCTGCGCCCCGTGAATGTTGGTTTTAATACATTCCATAGGGTTATATTCTGCGACCGGCACGTGCTTCAAAGCGGCGGCATGGATGACATAGTCAATGCCTTTCATGGCGCGGTTAAGGCGGTGCTCATCGCGCACATCCCCGATAAAATAACGCATGCGCGGGTCATTATAGGTCTGCTTCATTTCATATTGTTTCAGCTCGTCCCGTGAGTAAATCACGATACGGGCAGGGTCGAAGCGATCCAGAATTGTCTTGGTGTATTTTTTCCCGAACGAACCGGTTCCGCCCGTTATCAGGATAGATGCATTATCAAACATGTTGTCTCCCACGGGTAAATAACATCACTTAAATACCCGAATATCCCCACAGCTATATGGTTAAAATCCCGTGCCCCCTAACGGGTTTACAAGCTTGTTTCAACCCTTTTGAAGAATTTATACAGCCCTAAAAAATGAGGGAAAATAAACACTTGTTGACCCCTCTTCATGGTTCGGACATTAGCGAGGGATGAATGTGTGGTCTGCCATCAGCCAGCTTCCGGCGGTCATGCGCGTTTGGCGCAGCGGCCTGTTTGATGGCGCGGCTTATATAAGCGAGAATCCATCCATCACAAATCCAAGATTTACAAGAACTTATCACTGGGTCAAACATGGATATCTGGCCGGTTATAATCCGGGCGGCCATGTTCTGCAGCAGTGGCTGCTGCCAAAAGTCACCACCGGAGACCTGCCGCCCGCCCTCGCCAAAAAAACCAAATTTCATCATGATAACAATAACTTAGAAACTTTCTGCCGAGACAGCGGTTTGGTTTTCGCCGAATATGAGGCGCTTTCACATTATCTGGCCATGGACTTTGAGGCCGCCTCTGCGAAAATGGAGGAAAGCGGCCCGCTTTTTGCCCTGCGGTTGTTGCATAAGTCCCTGCGAGCTGTACCGAATTTCCCGGGCTTTAGAGATCACGTCAACGCCCTGAAAACCCGGACAGAAAACGGCAAAAGCTTTGCTCATAGCGAGGACCTCATCCGCTACCGCGATCTGGCCTTCACCGCCGGACATCCATGGGCCGAGATCGCCCGCATCAATCAGCGCATCAAAGCCCGGCTGGACAGGCGTAAAGCGACGCTCTCCCCGCTTGCCGCAGGCGGACTGCTGCCCCTCCGGCTCGAGGATCGCGCGCCCAAAGCGCGGCAGCCCGGCGATGAAACCTACGTCCAATTCCAACACGTCTCCGCCCGCAATGCCTGCCGGGAGAGCGGCTTCACAGCCCTTATAAAACAAGGAGATAGCTGGCAGGAAGTCCCGGCCACAGAGCGCTCTGTGACGCTGCTCCTGCCTGATATGGGCCTGTGGTTTCAGACCGCCAGCGCGCCAAAAACCATCCGCGCCGGGCTGGATTATATCCTCAGCCGCTGGGGCGAAACCGTCAGCTTCATCCCCCTGCCCCCGTCACAGGGGCGAAACCTGACCCATGCCGATTGGCCGGGCGCGCGGCTTATATCCTATCACACATTCGCCGGGCCCCGCGACGATATCCTGCACTGGAAAGAGGGCAGCCTGCGCGGCCATCTGTTTTTTGACCGCCAAGGCTATAGCGGCGGATCCTCCATCGCCGCCGATGGTTTCGGTCTGCTCAATGGTCAATCCGGCGAAAACTGGCCCGATTTTGTCGCCAATCATCTGGGGCAGACGACAACGAAATATGAGCAAATTCAAGACGATAGCCGCCTCCCGGACAAGGGTTACATTTTCGTGCCCCTGCAAGTGCCCTTTGACAGCGCCTCGATC
Organism: Hellea sp.; assembly: GCA_020631215.1. Lineage (GTDB taxonomy): Bacteria > Pseudomonadota > Alphaproteobacteria > Caulobacterales > Maricaulaceae > Litorimonas. The sequence goes on from JAHDHS010000007.1 coordinate 83,632, forward strand.
TGGCATGATTTGTCTCCCCTCACCGCCCTGGAAATTGTCTGTGAATTCGCGGCCAAATCCGGCCATAGCGTCGTCACCAAACGCCACCCCCATGACCGCAGCGAACACACGCAAAAGGGCCTTTCCAAAATTGCGCTTAAATACAAAAACTTACACGTCACCCAAAACCGAATTGACTCTATCATCGAGCAAGCGGCCGTCGTCGTCACGGCCAATTCCGCCGTGGGGTTTGAGGCCCTTTTGGCGGGGAAAGCCGTCATCACGACGGGCCGATCCGACTACCGCCCGGGGACGATTTACTGTCAAAACACTGAAGCGCTAAAACGTGGATTGAACCAAATTCTAAAGACGGAAACACCCCGGCCATCCGAGGGTTTTTTGCTCTATTTCTTCACCCATCACGATGTCAATTTGACCTCGATTAGCGCTAAATCCACCGCCGCAGAGGCGTTTTTCGACGCGATTTAAACGCCAAAAACGCCCATTTTCGGCGATTTTCGAGGCTTTTATGGTTAACAAAACCTCAAAATAAAACGCAGTCTGCCCGCTTACCCGTAAAAGTCGAAATCATCCTCGGTGATCGTGATCGCCGAACTGTCAACCACTATTCACCGTAATGAAACTCTCCCCCGTCCCGTCATCGAGCGTGATGGTTACGGAGAACGCACAATGATTCAGTCTAAGCCTTGATACCCAAACAACATCTGGAACGTGAACTTTTTGCACGACCAGCTTGAATCAACTTATACAGTTTCGCATACGATTTAAGGTATATTAGTTTATTTGAGTGAACCACATGAGTGACGGACAAAGCTTGGATTTAGCCGAGATTTCTACCGCTATAGAGGCTGCACCGCTCGTGCCTGATATCGTTGAAGACATTGGGCCGCAAATACCGGATATCCAAGAGTCAAAATATCGAAGCTTTTCTGATTTCGATGAGTTTGATGATTATTTTGACGCTCTCAACGCAGCGCCTGAAGATAATAGTAAATATGACCCGAATGCTGTCCTGCGACAGGTCGATGAGGTTGTATCTACGGGTGCTGTTCAAACTGATAACTCAGCAGACCTTGAGTATTTCTACTTTTGGAGCTCGTCTGAGGCCGGCGATGATATCGCGACGGGTTACACTGTCGCTGGATTGGACGGCCCTGTTCCAGAGGATGAAGTGATTGCTACAGCCCAAATAGTGAATCGCACTGTAGACACATTTGCGGATATTTTTCAGTAATCGGAGATTTGGGAGAACAGTTGGGGGCAAGTGCTGAGAATGTTATTGGGTTTAAATTAGCGGCTAAAAAGTTAAGTTCGCTAACAAACTTAATCTCAACTGCTATTAATTTAGGAGACGTTGATCTAGCTGAAATTCATAAGGCATTTGAGGCTATAATCTTGACGGTAATTCAAACTGTTGGAGAAGCGCAATTTATATCAACTTTAACTGCAGCAGGAACGATGGTTGCCCCTCCTTTGGGAGGCGTGTTCACAGGACTAGCGGCAACCTTTACGGCTCTATTTGGTGATTTGGTTCCATTTATCTCTAATCCTCACGAGGACTGCAGATTCCAGAAGAATTGACCAAGTGTTCCAGGCTATGGTGACTCGTTGTTCTTACGGGTGCAGGGGTATTCTGATTGTTGACATGTAGTTCTGGTATCTTCTGACTTCAAAACGTCGGTCCGTTTGCGGATTGATGTTTTGAAGTAGGCAAGCGAAGCGCGGCAGATTTTATGTCCGATTTGCTTAGGAATCGGCCAATCGGTCAAATCAAAGGAATGCCATCTTGATCCCCATTGCGGACATTAGCTCCTACATGAGTTTTCGCTAAATCGGGGCAATGTCGTTAATCAACCACGCTTTTATTTATCTTTCGGCGAGTTTAAATCCCTCGGAATTACCGGTTGCCTTGGCACGTTTCATTTGGAAAGCTATAATCTTAGGATGTTACTGAAGATTTCTTGCAAAAAATAAGTCAGCTAATCGGCTTCTATCTAAGTCCGGCTTCATAACTTGAAACGCCTCTCCAATTTCTTGCAAATTTAATTCTGCTTTAGCCTGCAGTCGCTCCGCTTCGGCTCGAGACATATTACCACCCGTCAACTCAAATAAAGCAATCTCAAAAGCCCTTATCGTTTCTCTTCCTACTTCCATTACATCTTCATCTTGATCGGTATTCCAACTAACAAACAGCTCCTTAATCGCAGGAAGCAACAGACCTGCTCTCACCAATGGTTCTGGATGGGTCGGATTAGCCTGGCCTCTATTTAACGGCGACGAGAAATCAAAGATCGTAAAAAAGTGATAAGTTGTAGCCAGAAAATAACGTAATGACTTCGAATAAGATCCGAGAGCTTCCGACCAGCCTTCTTCCCCGAGCAATTGCCCGATGTGCCATAGTGTAGCTGCACTCGCAAAAATATCAGCATCCCATTCTCTAGCCCTGCTTTCTAACTTCCTGTCGTCGGAGACAACATCCATTTCAACAATTGCTGCTTCTGAACCATCGCTGCGATCGAGATGGCCCAAAGCAAGGTGACCTAACTCGTGAGAACAAAGAAAATACGCCCCAAAAAAAAGGAAAAAGGTCGCATGGTTATATTTGAATGGATCATGTTGCTCAAATTTGAAAAGTGATTGTAGGGCCTCATCCCGGGTTTTAGACGGTATGTCACTGGGATCATCAGGCAACGTCCCCGACTCAAGAAAATCGAAAAAAGAAGGCGAGCTGAGTAGCTTTAAAGCTAACCCTAAATTGGCCCCGGGCAGTGCCTCTGGAATAACGATACACTGAAAGTCATCAAATTTTACGATTAATGCGTTTGGTGTTTTTGTAGCAACTAAACAAAAATATGTGGGGCCGTCACTAAATCGATAGGTAATATTTCTGATACAAGCGTCGGTGGCGTTTGACCAAATTTTTAAAGTTAAATCATCGTTGAGTTCTTCTCTCGATCGAATTGGGGCCGCCAAAGCGGGAGCTTGTCGTTGTAAAAAGGACTCCACCCTCCCAAGCTTTTTATCAGGAAGGTAAGCTTCCCAGAGTTCAGTTGGTTCAGTGTCGGTCATATCCGAAATTTGGCATTTTTTCGCCTTACTGATCAAACGAGCGCAAAAGCTCCAAAAGCCAATCCGATGACCCAGGTAAATATCCAAGCATAAATAAAGATGAGTAGGCGTTTTACCTGTTGTGAGTGCAATTTCTGCAGGTCATAGTCGCCGGATAGACTGACTCGCCAGGGCAGAAAAATTGAAATGCCTAAAAGCGCGGAAATCACAAAAAACACAATTGCCAACCAATCTAAACACGTGATTCCATTTGCAATGCTTTTTGATATTCCAAGGAACGCTCCAACAGATGCTACGCTTACTCCCAGTAGAAATTTTCCAATATCAAGACGAGAACGATTTAAACCACTAATCTGGTCCCGTGCCCAATCTTTATATGCTTCGGATATTTGTTCACCTGACAACTTAGTCATGCTGATCACACGGTAAATCTTCGCCTTTCACGAATGACTTTTTACAGACATTGCACTCGTTCAATCTTGGAACATCAACTATCATGGTCAAAAACGTAGGCTCTTTTTCATCCTTTTTTATTACAAACGGACAATTTTCATTTGGCATTTCTAATCTCCATATTTGCGATCAATTTTTTTTTACGAAGCAACTGCAACTCTAATAATCTGTCATTTAACGAGTTGTAAGTCACGGAAATGTCTTCCATTTCTTTGTATATAAATTCATAGTCAGTTTTCTTTAAGATGGTCGGCAATTCATGACGCTTCCACCACCTAATTACTTCCGTAACACCCGCATTTATTCGTTCATGTACATTTTCTTCTGTTGTGTACATTTCTAAGTGTTGTTCTGCACAATCTATCGACATTGCTAACCGCGACCAAGACCTCGGATGTGAAACGGCCACGTTCCCTTGGTTTATTTCTCCTGTATGAGTTTCAAAAATAAAAAACATTATTGTTAAAGAAACTGCCCATAGGCTTAACGGGTCAATTTGAAAATTATTTTCTTTAGTTAGTGGTTTTAAGAGTGCATCTAATGTGGACAGAGTATTCTGAACGGCAGACCTATCTGCATCGAACTCTAGGGCCTTTTTTATTTCATTCATTTCATCTGTTCCTGGAAGAGCTGAATACTCGATATGTTCATTCACAGCATGGTCTTGAGCTAGAAAGTCTATGTGACACCTAACTATGTGCGCCACCTCATGATAAAATATCATGGAACACGCCATAAAATTTACTTTTTTGGTAACTTCTTGGCGAAAAATATCGTTCGGGAATTGAGTATAGAACTTCGCGTTGGGTACTCGTAAAAAATCCATAGTTCGTTTGTCTACAAATTCCTTCTTTGTATCACCTATGTTTGAAAATACATCTGGGTCGGAAAAAAATGCATTAAAGTAAAAAGCAAAGAAATGAAGTGTGCCCCAAAAGACGCCAACATAATCTTCATCATCATGTACCGTAGCGACAGCATTTACGTTAAGATTGTCAATAAGTTCGATGTGAATATTATTGTAAGGAAGACCTTGAGGTTCCTCATCGGCCGTACTCTTTTCTCCAGAGGTCTTTATCCAATGTCGATAAATATCTAAAATGCCTTTGGCACTAAACTTCAATTCGGAGTTAGTGATTTTTTGAGTATCTAAAACTCCACCATATTTACCGAATAGACCTTGGAGTATCTGTGCTTTCTCTTGCAACTTCTACCATCCATGTTGTTCATTATGCTTAAGACAGAATACTATGGGTTCTTCAATAGCCCACGTCATACCAAACTCATCATTCGACGAGCAAACTTTACAGGATTTTGGAAAAATGGTCTTAATTCCGTCAATGAACTCATCAATTTCTTCATTAACAAAATATGGCGACAACAATAACCATGCATCATTATGTGGTTTAATACAGGCGAAATGGGTTCCACCTTCTCTTTCGTAAATTATGTTAAAGGCTGTAGGATAAGAAAGCTTGTGGAGTCTCGCCAAAAAGTATTCTATTGATCTAATAGTTCCAATTGGATCATATAAAACTACTTTTTTCCTTCAGGTATTTCCACTCCAAAAACGGAATTTGATTTAGCGTCAAAAAACGACGGATCAATGACCACGATGGTTTTTGAATGGCTAAAAAATTTATGTAACAACTCCGGCAACACAGTAATTGGAACTTGGGCCACAAATTGATCCAAACCTTGAGCTTTATATGGGTTTAGTGAATCTGCGCTAGACAGTGGCCTGTCAAACACATGCATAAGTATGAGACATGTTCCCGGCTGAATCTGAACCAAATAATCAACAGGATAAGCGTGAACATTTGGATATAGGTGAATAAAGAGCCCAGGAGCTGATCTCAAGAGTCTATCTATGCCTTCAACGTGCAACTCCGTTCCCTCAAATTTTCCTCTAAAATGAATTGTTGTTTGTCTGGCAGCATGATTAACAACATTGTGAAACACATCGCCAATTGGTAATCTTTCATTGTTGTAACCGTCAGAAATTAACTCGTAAAATTTCTTGACCCTTCCTTCTGGCAATTTTTCTTTTAGTTCATTTGTGAAGTTGCTATCGATGGCGACCCACTTATGTGGAAAATTTTCTACCATCGTTTTTAATACCATCTCAATATCATCGTTATGCATAGTGATAGCTGATTCCAGAGCTTTGCAGGCATCATCAAAGCGTGTCCGTCGTCATATAATTTGTCACAGATTTAGGCCTGGACTAAGAGAGATTCTGCTCACCCTTTTTGTTGATATTAAGCGACGGCTTTGCGGTATTGCAAGCGTCGATGCTCGATTGTCTTTTGTTTGATCCTTTCTCTTTTGTTGATGATTGATTGTGCCCGGCCGAAGTAGACATCAGCCGGTGTGACGTTGTTCAGGCTCTCGTGGTAACGGTGATGATTATAATGCTCGATGAAGCTTTCAATCTGGCGTTCTAAGTCTCCGGGTAGGAAGTAGTTTTCCAGCAGGATACGGTTCTTGAGAATTTGATGCCAGCGTTCGATCTTGCCTTGGGTCTGAGGATGATAGGGTGCGCCTCGGACGTGGCTCATACCGTTATCTTTGATATAATTGGCCAGATCTTCAGAGATATAACTGGCGCCATTATCCGATAACAGGCGTGGTTTGTGAACGACGTTAGCTTGATCACATCCTGATGCCACGAGAGCCATATTGAGCGTATCTGTGACGTCACTCGTCTTCATAGTCTTGCAGAGCTTCCAGCTGATAATGTATCGTGAGAAGTCATCAAGCACTGTCGACAGATACATCCAACCCCAGCCCATAATCTTGAAGTAGGTAAAGTCTGTTTGCCACATCTGATTGGGAGCCGTGGTCTTGTCTTTAAACTCATTAGCCGCCTTCATCACGATAAAAGCCGGGCTGGAGATCAGGTCATGGGCCTTGAGAAGGCGGTACACCGAGCTTTCAGAGATAAAATAGCCCTTGGTATCCGTAAAACGCACAGCCAGCTCACGGGGTGATAGCTCTGGTATATCGAGCGCCATCTCTAGAACCTGAGCCCTTACCTTATCCGGTATCTTGTTCCATACCCGCCCCGGATGCGGAGCACGGTCAACAAGGCCGTCTTCTCCGTAATGCTGGTAACGGTCATACCAACGGTAAAACGTACGGCGATTAACGCCCAGCTTATCCAGCGTCCACTTGGCAGGGCGCGGTGAGCGCTCCACCAAACGGATGATCTCAAGCTTCTCGGAAGCCGGATATCTCATTCGATATCCTCCCCATCCCCGATCATGCTTTTTTTGAGCAAGCGGTTTTCAAGCGTGAGTTCAGCCACACATTCCTTCAGGTCGCGGGCCTCTGATCGCAAACTTTTGACTTCGGCCGAGTTAGCTTGGCGGACAATATCACCCGCCAGCCGTTTCTTGCCGGCCTCAAGAAAGTCTTTTGACCATTTGTAATATATGCCTTGAGAGATACCTTCGCGGCGACATAGCTCAGCAACACTGTCCTCACCGCGCAGACCGTCCAGTACGATGCGGATCTTCTCCTCAGCAGAATACTGCCTGCGTGTTTTACGTTTAATGTCTTTGACGATCCGTTCGCCATCAGATTGTTTACTTCTTCTCATCTTTCTCTCCATGAGATTAAAGATGAGCCAAAAGTCTCTCTTAGCCCAGACCTAAATCTGTGACATTAGTGCTGACGCCGGACAGATACTTCAATGAATTAGATCGGCTAAGTTCATTTGGGACTAAATTTGGTTTCCAAGCCTCAAATTCCTATGTGAATGATATTACCTATGTGACCCCATCGCAGATTGGCCCATCAGTCATCACAATGGAGCTGCAGAAAATCCAAAACAATAATGCCGGCCAAGACTATTATTCTGCCGCCCGCGCCTCCAGAGAGAACGCATGTATCTTAGGCATTTCATCGGCCAATGCCTCCATCACGGCGCGGTGTTTTTTGAGGCGGGACATGCCGGCAAAGGCTTCGCTGACGATGATGACTTTGAAATGGCTTTCGGCGGATTGGCCATCATCGGGCGTGCCGAATTCGGCGGCGTGCGCGGCCGCCCCGGCATGACCGGCATGCAGGTGAGACTCATCGATCACCTGTAACTGCGACGGATTGAACGAAGCCGTCAGTTTTTCCTTGATTGCGCGTGCGATTAAGCCCATTTTGCGCAGTCCTTTCATTCTAGCCCAACAGGAACCATATAGGACCCATGGCATCCAATTACGAGTATAAACCCAAAGGCATCGATATTCGCGTCTCCCGGACGAAGAAGAAGAAACCGCCAACCGAAGAACCCTGTGATTGGGAAGGTTGCGTGTCCAAGGGCGGTTGTAAAGCCCCTAAAGGGCCGGACCGCCTGCGGGAATATTATAATTTCTGCACGGCCCATGCCCGCGAATATAATAAGAATTGGAATTTCTTTTCCGGCATGACCGATGCCGACATCGCCGAATGGCAGGTCGGCGCGCGTCACGGCCACCGCCCGACCTGGGACGTGCGCAAAAATACGGGCGAGCGCGCGCAGGCACAAAAGAAACGCCGCGCAGGCCACACCGCCGCGACCGCCGAAGGCTATAATATTTTCGGCGATGGCAGTCAGCCTCAAACCTCCGGCCCGCGCCGCCGCAGCCTGTCCAAAATGCAATTAAAAGCGCTGGACGATCTGGGGCTGGACGATATGGCCACCAAAGAAGATGTCCGCAAACGCTATACGCAACTGGTCAAACAGCTTCACCCCGATGCCAATCAGGGCAAGCGTAACACCGAAGAAAGCCTGCAGCGCGTGGTCAAGGCCTATAAAATCCTGAAAACAACAGAGCTCGGCTAGAAGCCGCCACAGAAAGTATCCCGACATGAGTGAGCAATTCCCGATTTTTCAACCGGACACAACCGTTTCGGCGCGCGAGGTCTTTGGCGTGGATTTTGACATGGAGGTTCCGGCCTTTAGCCAGCCATCGGAATTTGTTCCGCCGGTGGATGACGCCTATCTGTTTGACGGCCCGACGACGCAGGCCATTCTGGCGGGCTTTGCCTATAATCGCCGCGTGATGATCCAGGGCTATCACGGGACGGGTAAATCCACCCATATTGAACAGGTGGCGGCCAAGCTGAACTGGCCGCTGGTGCGGATCAATCTGGACAGCCATGTTTCCCGGATTGACCTGGTCGGCAAGGACGCAATTGTCCTGAAAGACGGCAAGCAAATCACGGAGTTTCGCGAGGGCCTGCTGCCATGGGCGCTGCAAAATCCGGTCGCGCTGACCTTTGATGAATATGACGCGGGCCGCCCCGATGTGATGTTCGTGATCCAGCGCGTGCTTGAGGCGCAAGGCCGCCTGACATTGCTGGATCAAAACAAAGTCATCACGCCGCATAATGCCTTCCGCCTTTTCGCGACGACCAATACGGTCGGCCTCGGCGATACAACCGGGCTTTATCACGGCACGCAGCAAATCAACCAAGGCCAGATGGACCGTTGGTCAATCGTGTGCCAGCTCAATTACCTGCCCCATGACAGTGAAGAAAAAATCGTCCTCGCCAAATCCCCAACCTATGACACAGCCGAAGGGCGCGATATCATCGCCTCTATGGTGCGGGTCGCGGATATGACGCGCAACGCCTTTATCAATGGCGACATCTCCACCGTTATGTCCCCGCGCACCGTGATTAACTGGGCCGAGAATACACGCATTTTTGACGGCGATCTGGCGCAGGGCTTCCGCCTGACATTCTTAAATAAATGCGACGAGCTGGAACGCCCGATCATCAGCGAGTTCTACCAACGCGCTTTCGGCGAAGATTTGCCCGAGAGCAGCACGACTGTGATGGTGGCGTAGTGGGGCATCCCCTTCCTTCCGCTCACCCCAGCGAAAGCTGGGGTCCAGTATTGCAAAATACAGTTTGTGGGGCTCTGGATCCCGGCTTTCGCCGGGATGAGCGGGGTATAGTATAGCCCAATGACCGCCCGCACTCCCATAGATGAGTTTAAGCGAAGCCTGAGCGCGGCGACCAAGGCGCTGTCGGGGGAGACTGAGCTGGAGGTTTCCTATGGCGGAGATGTGGCGGGGATTGTGCGGGATCAGATCATGCTGCCGAGCCTGCCGCCCAAATTAAAGCCCGAACAAATCGCCAAAGCGCGCGGCGAAGCGGACGGCCTGGCCTTGCGTCTGGCCCTGCATGACAAAGCTGTGCACGCGAAAAATCAACCGCAATCCGGCCCGGCGCGCGCCATGTTCGAAGCCATGGAGCAGGCCCGGGTCGAAGCGTTGGGCGGGCAACATCTGGCAGGCGTCGGCGATAATCTCATGGCGGCGCTGGATGCACGGGCAGCCAAAAAAGGCTTTGACGCGCCCGACATCGCCAAGGATGATCAGAGCTTTGCCGAGGCCGTTGGCCTGTATGCGCGCGAAGTCCTGACGGGGCGCGATCTGCCCGATAGCACGAAAGGCATCATGGCCGCTTGGCGCAAAGAGATTGAGGTCAAAGCCGGACTGCGCATGGAGGTGCTGAAATCCCGTCTGGAAGACCAGAACGCCTTCGCCCAAACGGTGCGGCAATTAATTGCCGATTTTGATCTGGGCGAGGATTTGGCCGAACCCGAACAAAGCGATGAGCAGGATCAGGAATCCTCTGAGAACGAAGATCAGCAACCCGATCAGACCCCCGACACGCCGCAGGAAGAACAGCCCGGCCAAACCGAAGTCTCCGACGCCGACGCCATGGAAGAGGACAGCGAAGACGCGCAAGACATGGTCGATGCCGAAAACATTGACGGCGAAGGCGACGACGCCGACCAAACGCCCAACCCCAATGCGCAGCGCCCGCAGCCGACCAACCTGCCCGACCCTTACACGGTCTATACGACCACCCATGATGAGGTGATTAAGGCCGAGGAATTATGCGAGCCCGAAGAGCTGGAACGGCTGCGCGGCTATCTGGACGGGCATATGGCGGGGCTGTCCGCCGTGATTGCGCGGCTGGCCAACCGTCTGCAACGCCGCCTGCTCGCGCAGCAGCAAAGATCATGGACCTATGATTTGGAGGAAGGCATGCTCGATACGGCCCGCCTGACCCGCGTGATCATCGATCCTATGTCGGCCCTGACCTTTAAAGAAGAAAAGGAAACCGATTTCCGCGATACGGTGGTCACGATCCTGATTGATAATTCCGGTTCCATGCGCGGACGGCCCATTATGGTTGCGGCCGTCTGTGCCGATATCATGGCGCGCACGCTGGAACGTTGCGGCGTGAAGGCGGAAATTCTCGGCTTTACCACCCGCGCCTGGAAAGGCGGCAAGTCATTCCAGGACTGGATGGCGGCGGGCAAGCCGAGCCAGCCCGGGCGGCTGAATGATCTGCGCCACATTATTTATAAAGGCGCGGATATGCCGTGGCGGCGGGCCAAGCGAAATCTCGGCCTGATGATGCGCGAAGGCCTCCTGAAAGAAAATGTCGATGGCGAAGCGCTGGAATGGGCCTATCAACGCATCATGCGCCGCCCTGAGCAGCGCCGCATCATGATGGTCATTTCCGACGGCGCGCCCGTGGATGACGCCACCCAAAGCCAGAATAAATCCGGGCTGCTGGAAAATCACCTACGCATGATGATCGACAAGATTGAAAACCGTTCCGAGGTCGAATTGGTGGCCATCGGCATCGGCCATGACGTCACAAGATGGTATAAACGCGCCGTCACCATCATGGACGTAGAACAACTCGGCGGCGCCATGACCGAAAAGCTCGCGGA
>JAHDHS010000033.1 GCA_020631215.1 Hellea sp.
AGACATGCCCGATTGAGGACGGCACAATCATAGGCTGCCTGCCCATGCCGCTGGGGTAGGACGGTTCTTGATTTACTCTGACGGGACGTTTGAAATCCCTAAAAGTAAAAACATGATGGTATCTATATAGTGCTGAGAGGTCAGCTCAAAATTCTCGGCGCGCATGCATTGTAGAATAGATTCATTGATAGCACTGTTAAATAAATTGGTGAGGGGCTCAAGTGGGTGGGTTTTGATCAGGTTAGCCTGCATCCCCATTGCGAGTACGGCTTGAATTTGGCCGCCGAAATTCTGACGATCTATTTCACGCCAACGTTCTTCGCCTAGAACAGGAGGCCCATCTTCAAATATAATCTTTATGATAGTCTTATCGCGGCACTCATAAAAAAAGGCTTCCAGTGCAGTCCTTACGGCTTGGAACAAATTGTCATTCGACCCTAACGTTGCCATGACAGATTGCGACAATTTTATCGCTAATAGCTCATGGACCTGTTCAAATAATTGTGCCTTGGAGGAAAAATGATGATAAACGGCACCCTTAGTAACATTGGCCGCTTTCGCAATATCGTCTATCGTTACATTAGAATATCCATCTTCTCCAAAACACTTATGGGCAGATGACAAGATGGCAGCTCTCGTTTTTTCTTTCCTAAGATTCTGAGATACCATGGATTTATTCTACATTTGGATTGTTTGAAATCCAGCTTTGAAGCCTTTCGATGTCAAATATTCTTTTAATGTCATATTGTTTAACAATAAAATTCTTGACAAAGGGCTCTAAGGTTATATTACATACCTGCAGTATGTAACTAAAACGGCAGTCAATTTTTCAAAGAGTCCGTCAATTATGGTAAAAAAGTCTGCACTCACACTCGTATTTCTTCTAGCGGCTTGCTCACAGGCGGATCATCCGGGGGATAAGGCTCAGTCGATTGTCTATACAAATGATTGGAATACGCTTCCAACTGAGCCATATCGCGGAAAGCGGGACGACATTAGTTTTTCATCCCCCACTCATGGATGGTACGGCACAGGAAAAGGCGATCTGTTTGCGACGCAAGATGGTGGTGCAAATTGGTCCCTCATCACAAGCCGTCCAGGGACATTTATTCGCGCGCTTGCTTTCTTGGATGAGACGACCGGTTTCATTGGAAATGTTGGGACGGAATATTATCCCGGGGTTGAAGACGAAACCCCTTTATACCGAACAGATGATGGAGGTTTGACATGGTCGGCCGTTGATCTGGGTGGCCAAACCATCAAAGGTGTTTGTGCCATTGATGTTGTTAAAACCGAACGTATTTACCAAGGCAAGCTCCGGCCACACACAGTCATTCATGCGGCAGGCAGAGTCGGCGGCCCAACTGGCATTTTACGCTCAATTGACGGAGGTGAAAGCTGGACGGTTATTGATATGGCTGATCATGCGGGCATGATTTTGGACATCAAGTTCTTTGACGACATGACAGGCTTGGTTTTTGCCAGCACATCTCGCTCTGGAGACAATGAAGGCTTGATATTGAGAACAACAGATGGCGGTCAAACATGGTCTAATGTTTATCAATCCGGCCGCCCTGGAGAGCTTATTTGGAAAGCGTCTTTTCCGACTTCGAATGTCGGTTATGCCACTGTTCAAAGTTATGATCCCGAACGGGTTGAGCAACTCATCGTTAAAACAACCGATGGAGGGAACACATGGACTGAAAAATCTTTGACTCAAAATGCCGGGGCCAGACAATTTGGAATTGGCTTTGTTGATGAAAAACATGGCTGGGTAGGGACTATGGCCGGCGGGTTTTACACCAAGGATGGCGGATTAAGCTTTACCCCTGCTCCAATCGCGCGGGCCGCAAATAATTTTAGTATCATTCCAACCTCGCAGGGTGTGGACGTCTATGCGATTGGAACCGAGGTACAAAAAGTCTCGTTAGCAAGAGGAGATAGAGGTGAGTAGAGAAAAAGTCACAGTCTTCATAGTCGCGGCTGTCGGGACCATTAGCACGCTGGTTTCTGTGCTTGGAATTGTCAGAGGTGACACCTTTTCAGACCATTATCTAGGCTTGCTTTGCGGCGTAACATTGATGGGATCAGCCTATATCCATCATTTGGAAATCAGGCGTTAAACACAATCATAATTATTGAAAGAGAAGGAGGCATCATGACAGTATTTACCGTTACACCAATATACGCACTGGCAGTTGCCGTCATTTACTTAGCTTTGTGGATGCGGGTTACGGCATTACGCTCATCTCAAGGTATTTCAATTGGCGATGCAGGCGACCAAACCCTTTTACTGAGAATACGACAACACGGAAATTGTGCAGAATGGTCCTGCTTCATCCTTATCCTAATGATATTGGCTGAGGGCATGGGGGCGCCTGCGCTTTACCTGCATATTTCAGGGGCGTTATTACTGATTGGGCGTGTTACGCATCCATTCGGGCTTAAAGCTGAAAATGCAGGTCACCCTTTGCGTTATGTCGGAAATGGGACGAATATTCTTTCCGCACGGGTGTTAATATCATAGGGCTGTAATTGCCGCTTTGGCTGCCTGCCCATGCCGCTGGGGTAAGGGATTGGGTTAAGGCTGTAGGTTTTTGCCGGATTTATCTTCGATAAGGCGCACGACCGAAAGGTGAGGGGCGTCATGGCCGTAATGGTCGACGGCGGTTTCGTAACTCTCGGTCACTTTATGTGCCAGCGGCATGTCGATTTCCAAGTGATCGCCGAGCTGTTTGACCAGCCGCATATCTTTTCGCGCGAGCCCCAAGGCGAAAGAATTATCATAGCTGCCATCCAAAACTTTCGGGATGTAATTATCGACAACGTAACTTTGTGCGCAGCTATGGCTTAAGACGTCACTTAACACAGTCAGATCAAGCCCGCCTTTTGCGCCTAACATCAAGGCTTCGCCGATCCCTTGTGCGACAAGATAGTTGAGATGAAGCTGACTAAGCTTGGCGATATATCCCGCCCCGGGCGGCCCCATAACGACCTGTTTTTTTGTAAAGCTTTGCAGCAATGATGATTGCGCCTCCGTCAAGGGCGCGTTTAGCCCTAACAGCATCGTCAGAGTCCCAGCCGCCGCGCCCTCTGTGCCGCCGGTAACAGGCGCATCGATCAGGGTTAAATGCTCTGGCGCAGAGTCCAATAATTTGCGCCATTTGGACAAATCGCTGGTGCTTGTTTCAAACCATGTCGCGCCTTGGGGCAGTTTGGCTAAAAGCCCCATTGGGCCAAACGCAATTTCACTGACTTGTTTTGAGCTGGGCAGGGACGTGAAAATGACATCAGATTGTTCGGCTATGCCGGCGATAGTACGCGCGGCCATGGCCCCACCTGTCACAATGGGCTGCATCGCGGATTTATTGATATCAAATACACGAAATTCAAAGCCGTGGGCCTTGCAATAAGCCAGTAAATTTGCGGCCATGCCCTGGCCCATATTGCCCAGCCCAATAAAACCAATGCGCATAAGCCGCCCCTAATCCGTTAGACCGTCAAGCCGGGTGCGTTCGCGTTCGACATGGATCGGCATGGCGCGGCCATAAAAGGCTTTGGCATGGTGCGGGCGGTTCACATGATAAGGGTCGGTGACATAGGTCGGCAGAGCGATGATACGCGGCGTGCCGCCCTCTGTTGGGGTAACGCGGTGCAGGGAATTGCGGCCCCGAAAGATTTGCAAGTCACCTTCTTTCAGCTTTAAAACTTTGACCTTGCTGCGGTCGCCTTTCAGCGCCGCTTTGACATCATCGAAATTTTCATTCGCGGCGGTTCGGATATTGGGGCAATATTCAAAATCACCGCCATTTTCAGCCTCTTGCACCAAAAGGCTGACGGTGAAATCGTTCCCGTCAAAATGCCAAGGGAAATAATCCCCGTCCTTCATGACGCTGTAAGGGTTGCGGCCTAAGGGATCCGCCCAACGATAGATCGGCCCAACATTGAGGCACTCACAAATGAAATTTACCATGATGTCAGAATCATAGATTTTGCGCAAAAGCGAGTCCGGCTCCAGCTCATCAGAGTTGATAAAAGAGCTCGTGCGCCGCGAAAAAATTCGCTTGGGGTGATCCTTGGGCAGGGCGTCATCATCTGCCGTGAGATAGGGGTTGATTTTGGCATCTGCCGGACGGGCTTTGTCCATGATGCGCGTGGCTTCATCGCGCATGACTTTGACGGCATCAGGGGTCAGAAAGTTTGGGATATGGGCGCAGCCAAAGGCTTCCAGCCCGTCGCGTGCGTGATCAATCAGAGCCTGACGCTTTGGATTGCCGATCTCGTGAATTGGAAACTCGTCCAAATCGATACAATCATGTAGATTAATCTCCGCCGCTGCATAAGCGGATGGCCCGGCAGGTTTATCATTTGGGTCAATGACAAGTGACGACATGGCAGGCTCCTTTTTAATGCTTGTAAGACGGATCAAGCTTATCGATCTGGCGCTTTAGCGCAGGCCATTCATATTTCCCGGGCGGGAAAGCGGCATATTGATCAGAGGCTTTTTGCCAGACCACGGCGGGCTGGTTGCAGGTCTTTAGCCCGCTCGCGCCGACCTGAATGGCGACTTCGCACATGCGGATAAGATAATACATATTCATGAAACACTCTCCTGCGGTTGCCCCGACGGTCAGAAAGCCGTGATTGCGCATGACCAGGCAGCTATTGCCTTCAAGCTGCTCTGCAATCCGGAAGCGCTCATCTGGATCAACAGACAGACCTTCCCAGTCATGATATCCGACCTTGCCGTAGAGCATGGAGCTGTCCTGAACGAGGAGCGGGATTTCCTCAAAGGCCGTCGCGGCAATGGCGGTTGGCGGGTGCGCATGAAAGACAAATTTGCTCTCGGCGTGGTTCAGATGCACCGCGCTGTGAATGATAAAGCCCGCCGTATTCACGTCTTTGGGGCCTTCAATGACGTTTCCGTCTTCATCCACCTTGATCAGATTAGAGGCACTGACTTCAGAATAATGCAGGCCAAAGCGGTGCATGTAGAAATGATGATCGCTGCCCGGCACGCGCGCGGTGATATGATTCCAAACCGTATCGTCCCAGCCGAAATGCGCCGTTAAGCGAAACATCGCCGCGAGGTCGATGCGTACCTGTTCTTGCTCCTGCTCAAGCGTCATAATCAGTCCTCTCTTCTATAGGGGTAAGGCGGCATGATGCCGTTTTCAAAGCCTGCAAGTTCTTTTGCGATAATTTGAACGGCCGTATCGGGATTGGTCGCCCCGGACATATGCGGCGTGACATGAACATTTGGATGCGTCCAAAAACGCGAACTTTGGGGCAGGGGTTCTGTGTGAAACACATCCAGCGCCGCACCGCCTATATGCCCGCTGTCTAATAATTTCAGCAGATCATCTTCATTGATAACCGCCCCGCGGCTGATATTGATCAGCGCCGCGCCGCGTTTCAGTTGCGATAAAATGGCATGATCCAGAAACTCATAGGTCGCTTTCGTAAAGGGCAGGCAGCAGATCAAAACATCCGCTTCCGGTAACATAGCCTGAAGGCCGTCAGGGCCGTAGACGCATTTGACGCCGTCGACTGATTTGGGGCTGCGTGACCAACCCGAAACATCAAACCCGTTTCGCGCAAGTGCCTTGGCAATATGCGACCCGATCGCGCCAAGGCCCAGCATTGCGACTTTATAGTCATGGGCCAAAGGGGTTGGGTAGCGCGCCCATTCGGCGTTTTTCTGCTGCGCATGATATGTCCCGAATAAACGCTGAAAATGGATGGTCCAATAGAGGGTATAAAGCGCCATATCCTCGGCCATATTGGGATCGATAAGACGAAAGATCGGAGCGTCGGGGAGGGCGGGAAATGCGTCCAGATAATCAACACCAGAGCCCAATGAAAAGACAGCCTTTAAATTCGGATATCTTTCCAGATCACCCGCCGGATGTTTCCAGATCATCGCATAGTCTATGACGTCCGGGTCGGGGGTATCAGGATATTCTATGACGGCGCGGCCCGGCATATGCGCCTTTATCGCTGCGCGCCATTGGTCATGCCACTGCCCGTCATTATTCAGCAATATAGCCATGCACTCTCAATTCATGTCCGGTCGATTAGCGCTAAACTGAAAAGCCCTGTAAGCCCATAGGTAATTTTGGACATCAAGTTTTTTAAATGAATCTCATATCACGTGCTAATTTCATTAAAGACGTCTAGGATGGGCACATGAAAATAATCAAACTGGAAACACAGCTTGTCAATTTACCGCTGCCTAAGCCGATTAAAACGGCGATCCATGACATGCGGTCGGTCGGCTGTGTGCTATTGCGTTTGCGCACAGATGCCGGGCTGACGGGGGAGGCCTATCTTTTCACGTTAAATGCCGTGCGCCTGAAAGCCTTTGATGAAATGGTAAAAGGCTTTGAGGATTTTGTCATCGGGCGGGATCCGCATCATGTCACGGCCATTTGGGAAGACATCTGGGCAGAGATCAACCCCACAGGCCATAAGGGGGTGACGATTGCCGCGCTCTCGACCATCGACACAGCCTGTTGGGACTTGGTCGGGAAGGTGGCCGGTAAACCGCTTCATCATATTTTTGGCGCGTGCCGCGAGGCAGTGCCGACCTATGCCAGCAGCGGTCTTTGGCTCTCTTACTCTTTGGATGAGTTGCAAGCCGAAGCGCAAGGATTTCTGGATCAAGGGTTTACCGCCATGAAAATCCGCCTTGGCTCAATGGATCAGGCCGACGATGTCGCCCGGGTCAAGGCTGTGCGCGATGTGGTGGGGCCGCAGACCGGGCTGCTCGTGGATTTGAACCAAGGGCTGAGCCCCAAAGACGCCATCCGCCTAGGCCGCGCGCTTGAAGAGTTTAACCTCATCTGGATCGAAGAACCCGTCGCGGCTTATGATCTGGAGGGTCATGCGCGGGTCACTGCGGCGCTCGATACGCCGATTGCCTCTGGCGAGACTGAATATACCCGTTTTGCGATGCAGGCCATGATCGAGAAAAAGGCCTGTGATATTCTTATGCCGGATTTACAGCGCATAGGCGGGCTGACTGAAATGCGCCGCGTGGCCGCTTTGGCCCATGCGCATAACCTGCCGATCTCGACCCATTTTTTCATCCATCAAAGCCTGTCCATTGCTGGCTCGGCGGCGAACTGCATCAGCGCGGAGCATGTCGATTGGTTTGAGCCGCTCTTTAACGAATCCCTTGAGATTCAAAATGGGGAGCTTTTGATCCCGGGCCGTCCCGGCACAGGGGTCTCATTCTCAAGCGACCTTACACGTTACGGGATTTAAAACGCCGCCCCCGCTTTTCAATTTGCCGATCATCGCCTAAAGCCCCTCTATGACATTTGATACGATTTTGATTATTGGCTGCGGCTTGATCGGCAGCTCTCTCGCGCGGGCCGCGAAATTTTACGGCCAGAGCGATGTCGTTCTCATCGCGGATAAATCAGAGAGTGTGTGCAAGGCCGTCTCCGGCTTGGGCTTTGCGGATGGTGTCGCCGAAGGGGCGGCGCATCATTTTGCGGCGCGGGCGGATTTGGTCGTGCTGTGTGTGCCGCCCGGGCGTATGGGCGATGTGGCCGCCGATATCATCCCGTCTATGAAGCCCGGCGCGGTGCTGACCGATGTCGGCTCGATTAAGGGCGCGGTGATTGATGCGGTTACGCCGCATATGCGCGATGATATTCATTTCATCCCCGGCCATCCGATTGCGGGCACGGAATTTAACGGCCCCGAAGCGGGCTTTGCCGAACTCTTTGAAGATCGCTGGTGCGTGCTAACCCCGGATGAGACGGCGAATGAAACGGCGGTGCAAAGCCTGACCGCGTTCTGGGAAGCGATGGGCAGTCAGGTCGCGATTATGGAGGCCGCGCGTCATGATTTGGTACTGGCCACGACATCTCATGTGCCGCATTTAATCGCCTATACTTTGGTCGGCACAGCCGTCGATATGGAAACCGTCACCCGCCGCGAAGTCGTAAAATTTTCCGCAGGGGGCTTTCGCGATTTCACCCGGATTGCGTCCTCTGATCCGATCATGTGGCGCGATGTGTTTCTGGCCAATCGTGAGGCGACACTCGAAGTGGTCGACCGCTTTATCGAAGACCTCTCGGCGCTGAAACGTGCGATCCGCTGGGAAGATGGCGATACGCTGCTGGAGCATTTCTCCAAAACCCGCGACATAAGGCAACGCATCGTCGACGCCGGCCAAGACTCCGCCGCCCCCAATTTCGGACGCGATGATTAAAGAGATCGTCCAAGCCAGAATGTATTGAGCTCGCCGTCAACCAATAAGACTTACTCAAATCTTTCTGTAAATTACCATCTTAGCTAAACCTAGAGATGACATATTCCATCTGAACATTCACTTGTCTATTGGAACAGAATATAGCTTTTGTTTTTTTTAGCTTAGGGTTCCAATTGCATAGATAAATATATTGCTTGCTTAGAGTCTCATTCCTTTGTCCCTGCCATCACGTATCATTTTGCTGAGGTTTCCTTTGCCTGGGCAGTAGGCTGTCACCCAATGATTTTCTGCTACAACAAACTTCTTGTTCCGTAGACGCTCGACAGCCTTTATCACTTTTTTGCATTTACGAATGGCCTCATCTGCCGCTTTGTTTGAGATGAAAATTTCTTCGTCTCCGACAAACTCCCCGATTGCCATACATATTTCAAGGTCTCGGATTTTGATACCGCGTTGAGCAAATCGCTGCTCTGCATGATTAGTAATATTCATATTAGCCTCCTATATTTTAATCTCTTCTCGAAGCTGTCTGAAAGACGCATCCAAATCTTTAGTGTTCTGTGATGTGTTAGCTTCCACCCACGCATTGAATTCTTCGATGTCGTCTAAATCCTCTGGAATATCTTTGATCGAAAAATCACCCCACCTGATCGCCTCTCGACAAAGATGGTTTCCACGACACACTTTTTCCATCTCACCTCTGAGTAATTCGTAGCTGGGAAGTTCGTCCCCATATCTGGAATAGACTTCCAGAAAGTCTTCGGAGATTTCCTTTGCTAATTTGCATAGATAGTCGGAAAATGGATTGCCGTTTTCAGTTCTAAAGCTTGTGTCCACTCCATGCACTATTTCGTTATCCTGCAGGCTTTCTCCGAAAATATCTCGCGAACTAATCGAATCATCTTCAAAATCTAGGAACATATGGAAATCAGCGCCCCAGTTATTGCGAGTGTGGGCGAATGAAAGATGGTTTGCGTTTTTGTACTTATGAAGGGTATCATATATGTCTTGAACCATCTCACGGCGCCATTTAAGGCTTCCTTCGGCCATTAGTACAAAAAGAAAGGGGGCCATGTTCATAACCTGCTCTGCCGAAACGCGATAAACACGCTGAATAAGTTCGAGCTCTTGCTTGCGACCAAATCTAAGTGACACGCTTCGCCGCGTTGGTTCACCTTCCGCCTTTTTATATACCTCGGGGGGCAAATCTAGTTCTCCAGATAGATGACCGGGCTCAACTCCAAGGGCTTTGCAGAGACCGTCTATAGTTCGTTTATTGGGCTTGACGTCTTTACCCTCTTTTTCGCTCTCCAGCTTTTTAAGGTTTCTTAAGCTCAAGCCTGAACGTTTTTTCATTTCCTTGAAGGTCAGTCCTTTAGCGGTTCGAATTGCGTTCAATTTCTTGGGGTCAATGTTCATATGTGTTCTCCTGTTGAAATATGGAAACAGCATTTATTGGGTGCGTTTCAAGTGCATAATTCTATTAAAATTGCGCTTATTGATCCGCATAAAATGCACTTTTGTCTCATTGTAACAGATTGCGAACCAATTAGGCAGAATTTCTCAACTAAATGCACAGCATCGGATCAAAAAGTGCATTTTACTGAAGGGCTCAAATTTATCTGGTCACTCCTCTGTGTTAGAGCAACATGGTATGCATTTTTTATTTACGCAATCTCCCATAATCAATGCTAAATGAAAGCTCAGCTTAATTCGAACTGCGTAATTTTACGAGTAATCTGTGGCAAGCGTTTGTTACGCGGGATTAATCACGCGCCTTACCCTCGATTGGGGTGCCTCCATGTGCTTGGAAGGCGTGATGAGGTGGTTTGTCCCTAAGGTTGTAGGGGTTTACTTAACACCAAAACCGCTGCGTTTGTTAACCATAAATGCATCGAAAATCGCCGAAAATGGGCGTTTTTAGTCTGTTGCTTCCGTGATGGGGGGCATGATTGGGGCTTGGGGGGCTTGTTCGCGGCCGCGGGAATAGCTGAGCAGGAGCTTGGAATATTCCTGTAAAAGCCGTTTAAAGCGTGCGCCGTCCTGATACCATTTGGCCGGATTGTCCCGCATAACGGGGAAGGGCGTGATGCGGATACGTCCGGCGGCCGTCGTGATTTCGACTTGGGCGCGCGGCATGTGGTAGGCCGAAGTGACCAAAATTATGTGTTTGTAATCAAGGGCTTGGGCCCAGGCGGCGGTCTCTCTGGCATTGCCGATTGTGTTTTCGGCGGCGTAATCCAGATCGACGCAGCACTCGGTTTCATCCGGACCGAGGCCCGATAATCCCGCAATCTGTGCCATGTCGATTTGTGCATTGACGCCGGAGACAAGGAGCCGCTCGCCTTTGCCATCGCTCAGCAGCTGCCCCGCCGCTTCCAAACGGCCGCCGCCCTTACCGGTCCAAACCACGATCCCATCGGCTTTGGGGACGTCGTTTTTTGCGGGGGTTTTAAGGCCATCCACATGTTGAGCGAAGGACAGGAAGCCGCCTAAAAGCATAGCAAAAACAAGGACTAAGATGAAGGTGAGGAATTTTATCCAGCCCCAGCGGCGTTCTTTTTTGGTGAGTTTTGCGGGTTTTTCAGCCATCGCCTAGGCCCGCCGTCTTTCCCGCGCCAATAAGCGCCGCGCCGTCATTCCCGCCGCCAAGGCACAGATCAGCGCGAAGATAATCCACAGTCCAATCAGCCAAATCAAATCTAAAATCACCATTTGCGGGCTTTGCCATCCCACATCCCCGATGACTTTCAAAACGGAAAGTCCTAGCCAGAACAGGGCGGCCAGCCCGATCCCGATCGCGGCGCCAATCATAGCGCGGCGTCCGGCCTGGCCGATAAAAAGCTTTGAAATGAATAGGTTAGAGGCTCCGACCTGTACGAGGACCGAAATAATATCGCGCTGCGCCGACAGTCCGGCGCGGGTGGCGAAAATGCTGACCGCCAGACCGGCCGCTAGCAAGATCGACAAAAGCCCCATGCCCAGTCCCACAAGGCTGCGCGTCGTGCTTTGGATATTCCTCGCATATTGGCTGTGATCATCCACATTGACCAGTAGCCCCTCGGCCTCCAAAGCGGCGCTGATCCGCGCGGCGTTGATCGCGCCGGAGCTTTTTGTAACCGTAATTAAGCCGGGGACTGGAATATCCTCCGGTAAATCTGTGTTCCCGATCCAAGGCTTTAATAAAGACCGGGATTCATCCATGGATAGCGGCTGAATGTCGGCCTCCGGCAGAAGGCTTTGCAGAGTTTGAAGCGTGGATTGCATTTGGGCTTGCTGTGTATCCGGGGAGCTATGCAAGATTTGAACGGTAGCCGTATTGGATAATTGCGCGCGCCAATGATCGCTCATCCGGTTGGCCCCGCGAGAAAAGAGCAAGGCGAGGCCCGCCAAAAAGGCCATCAACATCAATACAACCAACAGGCTGCGGGAATTCTCGATCCGCTCCGGCAGCAAGGGCTGAATGGTTTGAAGATTGGCCGAGCTCATAATGTGTTCCCCGGCTTGTCAGGGTCCAGGCCTTTGAAAACATGACTGTTTTCGATGCGTAACACGCGGGCGTCCAGCTCCCGGATCGTGGTCACATCATGGGTGGCGATCAGCACTGTTGTGCCCATTCGGTTCATTTCCGTGAACAGGCGAATTAATCGGCGTCCAATGACAGGGTCGACATTTCCGGTCGGCTCATCCGCGATCAACAGATCCGGCTTGGCAATAACCGCCCGCGCGATGGCGGCGCGCTGCTGTTCTCCGCCGGACAGGGTAGGGGGCAGGGCCTGCATGCGGTGGCCAAGTCCAACCCATTGTAAAAGCTCGACAACATCATCGGCATAGCTCGCCCGGGGCTGCCCCGCGACTCGCAGCGGCAAAGCCACATTTTCAAAGACACTCAAATGATCGATGAGCCGAAAATCTTGTAAGACCACTCCGATCCGCCGCTTTAAAGCCTGTTGCTCTGCCGGTGAGAGCAAGGCGACATCCTGCCCGAATAGGTTAATCAAGCCCCGTGACGGGGCCAAATGAAGGTAGCAGAGTTTCAGTAATGTCGATTTTCCGGCCCCGCTCGGGCCCGTCAAAAAGGTGAAGCTGCCGCGAGGCAGTTCCAGATTCACATCGGATAAAACCTCCGGCCCGCGGCCATAGCGCAGCCCAACGCGCTGAAAACGCACCAATTCTTGGCCGGAAATAGCTTCGGGGCTGGACATTATCGACGGATTGTTCACTTTAGTATCATACTCGAATCAGGACCCCTATGATACTGACCTGTCCGGAATGTTCTACGAAATATTTGTCCAAGCCGGAAACGATTGGGCCAAATGGACGGACCGTGCGCTGCGCGAAATGCGAAACAACCTGGTTTGTCAGCCATGAAGATGCGGAAACTCACATCGCTGAAGAAAGAGCGTTAGAGGAAGACCTGCACGAAAATATCAATTCTGATCTGGGGGGTGAACCTAGCCAGCACAAAGAAGATGAGGTCGCAGAGAAGGGCGCACATGTTCTGATGCGGGATAAAGCGGATGCAGAAAAACTGCGCCGCCGCCGCCATACTATCTTGGGTATCTGGATGGTGCCTCTGACGATTTTGGGTGTCGCCGCGATTTTGGGCTATGTCTTCCGGCAAGTGATCGTGAACCGCGTGCCGGGAACCGCAACGCTTTACCAGTCTTTTGGAGTGAATGTGAAATCCGCCGGGCTTGAAATAGAAAGCCCGACAACGCGCACAGCTATTATCGATGGCCAAACCGTCTTGGTTGTTAATTCCGTCATCGAGAATATTTCACCGGAATCGCAGCCTGTTCCTTTGGTTCAACTGACTTTACATAACGGGTCAGGCGAAGAGCTGGCGGCTTGGTATGTCGAGCCAAATGAAACGCGCCTGTCTCCAAAGGCTCGGCTGGAGTTTGCGACCCAATATCCAGACCCGCCGGTGGATGCCGTCAAATTACGATATAGTTTTGCATCGGATTAAACCACTAATATTGATTTAGCAGCCGTTCCAAATATTCGCGCTCTTCTTTTTCGCGGGCTTGCTCTCCGGCGCGGCGGCGAAGTTCTTCCAGCAATTCTCTGGACCGGGTCGCATTGTCTCTAAGCTCAATGTCGGCCTCACTGTTTTCAGAGTTGAAGCCGTCATCCGAGCGCCCTAAAGGATCATCGCTTTCGCCTTCGCCTTCTTCTCCGGATTGTTGACCGCCTGCGGCTTCGGCCAATAATTTTCCGGCTTCGCGTAGTTCGCGTAAGACCTCTGCCTGAGCCCGGCCCGCTTCACCCAGACGTCCCGCTTGCAGGCCGTCCTCGCTTTCACGCATAGCCCGGCGGGCATCGTTCAGTAATTCTTCGACAGATTTTCCGGAAGGTTCATTTCTGCCTGCACTTCCGGGGCCAGAGCCGGGCGGTCCGGCTTCATTGCCGCCGCCTTGGGCGTTTTCACTGCCGCCAGGCTCAAGACCGGCGCGGCTTTCTTCCTGCCCTTGGCCTGCATTTCCGCCTTCAGTTTCGCCGCCATCTGTTTCGCCGCCCTGATTTTCGCCACCTTGACTATTGCCGCCATTTTCTCTGTCCTCGCCGCCGCCGGCTTGGCCTGCGCTGGCCAGATCCTCCGGCAGAGACTCGGCTAATTTTTCAAGCAAGTCTTCAAGCTCTGCTTGGCGTTCAGCCAGTTCCTGAGGGGAAAGTGAGTCTTCCCCTTCATCACGTTCGGCTTGCCGGGTTTCATCCTGGATGTCACGTTGGTCGCCCATCATATCAGCGAGGTCTTCCAGAGATTTTTTCATCTCTTCGCTCATCTCGCCTTCCATGCCTTCGCCGCCTTCACCGCCGCCGCCCTGAGCCAGTTGAATTTCCATATTTTCCAAAAGGGCTGCCAGCTTGGCCAAGGCCCGGCGGGCACCCTCTGTGTCACCCGCTTTGTTCGCAGCTTCAATGGCGTCGAGTAATTCCTGTATTTCATCAACACTTCCCATCGCGCCGCCGCCGCCCCCGCCGCCTTCGGCGAAGTTACCTTCTTCCATCGCTTTGCGGCGTAACTCTTCGGTATAGTTTTCAACGGCTTGGTTATAGCGGCTGAACAGCGTATCGATTTCTCGTTGCGGTGCGCGGCGGGCGATGCCTTCGCGTAATGCGGCTTCGGCCTCGCGCATTTCTTCTAGGGCTGTGCCCAAAACGCCAAATTCTGCCCGCAGCGCAATTTTCCAAAGGTCTTCGGGAATGCCTTTTAAATCTGCGGTTTCATCGGCATAGCGCAGTCGGGCGTGGACATTGCGCAGACCCATATAGACTGCGGGATCTTTGAAGATGTCATCGGGCGCGTCGGTGACCACATCGATCAATAAGGCGGCCCGCTGTATGGTGGCAGGTGCCCGGTCCAATCGTAATTCCGGCTCATAGGTGTTAAAATACCCCATCGCAGCCGTTCGGCGGGGTTCCGGTTCATAGGCCATATTTTGACCGGCAATCACAAGCTGACGGTGCTCGACGATGGCTTTGGCCAGAGGCTCAACAAAAATCTTATCGGGAACAGTGAAATAGACAGGCTCAGATTTGGCTGTTTGTCCGGCGCCATCCGTGGCGACCAGACGCCCAATCACTTTTCGGCCCGCCCAGCTATGTTTGGTTAGATCAAGGGCCGCTGACGTGTTATCCGTTTCCTTCACCGAGCCGGAAGAAAGGGGAACCGACGCATATTCCAAGGTATTGGAAAACAGCTCGACTTCGCTTTGGCCGTCGATGATTTCGGCCATTTCAATTTTTAGATCCTCCACACCGTAATCATCATTTAGGCGATATGTGAATACCAACCGGTCGCGTTTATCCGCTTCGGGCGGGTCAACAAAATCGACTTCGGGCGGTGTGTCGGGTGAAGTGTTCAGGGTCCACGTCTTGCGGCGTGTTCCAATCCGCCATTCAGCCTTGGCGTCATGATCAATCATGGCGCGGACTTCAAAACTTTGTTGGCCCAACTGGGTGAGAGGTAGAAACTGGCCGCGTGACTGCTGCCATAATTTCGGACGGGGCGGGTTAGAGCTTCCGGAAATCCGGGCCACAAATTCAGATCCGACCGGCACCGCGACTTTTGTGCCGTCTTTGAAATAGATGGGCGGGCGTCCGGTATAGGCGGGCGGGTCAATCCACGCTTCAAAGCTGATTTTTGAGGGGTGAATGGCGCTTTGCCAGCTTGGCGCTACGGCGCGTTTGATCCGTTCAAAGCCAAAACCCGCCGCATAAATCATGGCGCAACCCAGCACTAAGGGCGCGGCATAACGGAGGAAATAAGGGTCTTGCGGGGATAAAACATCCCGCCGTTTCGGTGGTTTTATCTGCGAGGCCTGTTGATAGGCTTTCTGGTAATGGGCTGGCCATGCCTCTACGGCCAGCGCCGGGCGGTCAGCCAAAACATCAATCGGGCGGTGTTTTTGTCCGCTATCGAATTCAACTCTTCGCTGCGCATCTGATTGGGTTGGAAAACGCAGTTTCAGTGACTTGTGAAGGCTTCTGGCCATGAAAAATAGAGTGGCGAGCAAAGCAATGAGCCGCCATGGATCGCCAATTCGTTCCCACAACCCGGTCAACGCACCTGTAATAAACAGAGCCGCCGCCAAGAGTCCGGCCGCCAGAACAGGCCCGTAAGTTTCCCACAAGAGTAAAGCGCGGGCAAAACGGCTATATCGGCCTAGCCTTGCAAATAGTTTTTCGGGCGCAGTCTTCATTGATGTCACTATAAGCC
The DNA here is from genome assembly GCA_020631215.1 of Hellea sp. GTDB lineage: Bacteria > Pseudomonadota > Alphaproteobacteria > Caulobacterales > Maricaulaceae > Litorimonas. The sequence goes on from JAHDHS010000033.1 coordinate 15,954, forward strand.
GACTTTAGGGTGTGTCGTGTTAAAAATCTGTATGTCCAATGATTTCTACAGTTTGGGGCCCAGCCAATGAGGAATATGCTCTGATTTGAGGATTTCCGCTATGCTTGGCCGCTCTCTGATGACCGCAAATTCCGAGCCATTAACCAGCACTTCGGGAATCAAGGGGCGGGTGTTGTATTGGCTGCTCTGCGCCGCGCCATAAGCCCCGGCTGAATGCAGTACGACCAAATCCCCGGCGGAGAGTTGCGGCATTTCGCGGCCCTTCATAAATGTATCCCCGCTCTCACAGATCGGGCCAACGACATCATAGGTATTCTGGGGCGCATCACGCGGCGGCAAATTCACGCCTTCAATGTCGTGATAGGCATCATATAAAGCAGGGCGCAGCAAGTCATTCATCGCCGCATCAATGATGAGGAAATTGCGATCCTCGCCTTCTTTGACGTAAAGCACCTCGGATAATAATATGCCGGAATTTCCAGCAATCATGCGGCCGGGTTCGAAAATCATTTCAACATCCATATTGGCGGTCAGGCGCTTGACCAAGGCGCCATATTCAGACGGAGGTGGGGGTGTTTTGGCATTATTGCCATACGGAATGCCCAGCCCGCCGCCAATGTCAAAACTTTCAATCTTATGTCCCTGCGCCCGCAATGTTTTGATGAGATCACCGACTTTACGGATGGCGGCTTCGAAAGGGTCGAGTTGATCGATTTGACTGCCAATATGAACATCAACCCCCACAATTTGAATGCCCGGCAGGCTCGCTGCTTCGGCATAGGCGCTTTCCGCTTTGGACCAGGCAATGCCGAATTTGTTTTCTTTTTTTCCTGTGCTGATTTTCTCATGCCCGCCCGCCGTGACATCAGGATTGACCCGAAAAGCCACTGGCGCGGTTTTTCCCATGGATGTCGCAACGTCATTTAAAGCCCGTAATTCGGCCAGGCTTTCCACATTAAAGACGCGAATGCCTGCCTCCAGCGCATCGCGCATTTCCGCGCGGGTTTTCCCGACGCCGGAAAAGACAATTTTATCCGCCGGAATACCCGCGATCAGAGCGCGGGCGAGTTCGCCTCCGCTAACGACATCTGCGCCTGCGCCAAGCTTGGCGAGTGTGGCGAGTACAGCGATGTTGGAGTTGGCTTTGACGGAATAGGCGACCAAGGCTTTGATCCCCTTAAAACTCTCGGCGAATACGCGGTAATGACGCTCAAAAGTTGCTGTGGAATAGACATAGCACGGGGTGCCGACATCGCGGGCGATTTTACTCAGGGCAACCTCTTCGGCGTGAAGCTCACCGTTTTTAAAATCGAAATGACGCATAGCCAGTCTTTACGGCTTAATATTCAAGATAGCCGGAGTCTTCTTTTTCGGGCGTAGGGGGCGGAAGTTCGGAGTCAGGGTTTTGAGTCTCTGTTTCTACCTTGCTTTCACCCCATAAAGGGGGCGGCGTTTTTAAGCTGCCTTTAATTCCGCAAGCCGACAGCGCTAAAGATGTGATAACAAAGCCCAGCAATGCGAGACGTGTTTTATGGCGATCAAGGACAGGCATAGATAATCCATTCTTATTCCACACTCTTTTATGAGCGGGAGAGCGCGCCGTCGAGTCATGATTTCATGCTTCGCTGTGTTATGACAAAAAATTTAATAGCATCGACGCAGAATATACCGCTTAAAGCCGTTATGAGACACTGGCTGGCTATCCCACTTATATTGTTTTCGGCGACATCCGCTCTGGCGGCAGATGAATTGCGCGGGGAAGAGTTTTGTTTTCCGGCCAAAGATGTCCCGAAGCTCGTCGACAACCTCTCAGACGTGGATGCGGATCGCCGTGATGTGGTGGATGTCAGCCTCGATCCAAAGTTTTTGCGCAAGGATCGCGGGGCTTGGCCGGACGCATTCTACTTAAAGAAAGACGGCGCAATTCTTGTCGATATGCCGGTTATGACCGAGGAGGACGGTCGAGTACCCAATTTTATGTCCTCTGTCAGGCAATATCCGGACTCCGATATATGTGTGCTCGATCCCACACGTGCTGACCGTCCGATCTATGATGAAGGTCTGTATTTTGAAATGGGGCTGTCGCCGCTATTTCACAATAAATCAGGCCGCTATGACATGGCTGAACTGAAAGAAGGTACGAAAGACGGGAAGAAGTTCTACAAAAAGATGATTCCCGGCGCGGTACGGATGTTTATGCCGGATACGGATTATCTGGCTGTGCGATATGATGACTTTCGAACATCCGGGGCGCAGATATTCGCTGTGATAGACGGGCAGGAACGCCCATTGGAGCCCGAACTCTATAAGGATATGCATGTGATATCTTTCGAGGATTTAGAGGATTGGGACGCTAGCGCGTTGATCGTTAAAGGCGGGGCTTATCAATTACAGCCCACCGTCAGCGTTAAAACCATGAAACGCTTTGGATGGGGTCAAGAAGATGAGTAGTCTCATTAAATCAACTTTTGCCGCGACTATATTGTTGGCGATGGCGATCCCGGCTTTTGCAGATGATGAAGATGCTCCGAAACTACGCGGGGAAGAACAGTGTTTCCCTTTTGGCGGAGCTGTGAAGCAGATGAATAAGTTCACCAAGTTGAAACCTGAAAAGCGTGATACGGTCGGTATCTCTCCGGCTGCGAAGCTAACCTTAAACGAAGAGGGCGCATCATATCCAGAGCGCCTTTTCATACGTGATAACGGCGTGGAGACTGATCTGAATGTTGACGCCGAAGGGAATGTCACGAATTTTGGCTTGATATTTGAGGGGAGTGAGGATGTATTTTTATGTTCTTATGACCCTGCGCGGGCCGGGACACCCCTTGAGGATGACAGTATTTCGTTCTCAATGGATATGGATATCCGATATTTGGAAAATACAGGCTATCACGACCTGGCCACGCTCAAGGACGGCCTTAAAGACGGTAAGTCGCATTACAAGAAAATGGCGGGTGCCATGTCATTCATGGTGCCGAAAATGAGCCATGTCATGATTGCCTATGACGCCGAAGATACGCCTGCGATGTTCAAAGCGATCAAGGACGGGGCGGAGATTGATATACCTACGCCGGACACATTCTGCGATGAACCTATGATCAGCGTTGAAACCCTTGAGGAAATGGGCGCAGATGGCCTGAAAATCATCGGAGGGCCATATAAACTCATGCCCACACCCAACGCAAAAATGCTCGCAAAATTCGCAAGATGCAGTGATGATGACAAGGGTGAAGAGAGCACTGCTGAGAATTAATATCATTTTGGATGTGCCTCTGCGCTAAATTCTACCAACTCAACTTTATTCTTTAGAGTGATTACCCTGCCTCTTGCATATGTTATGTTATTATGTTATAATTTTTCAAGCTATAAATTAAACCGGGAGGATCACATGTCATCACTGCGCCGCCGTTTTGTGCGAGCCGAGGCAGATAATGCCGAAGTTAATATGACTCCAATGTTGGACATAGTTTTCATCATGTTGATCTTCTTCATTGTGACAGCCGTTTTTCTAGATGAAACCGCTCTAGACTTTACGACGCCACCCAAATCTAACGCTCCGACCAGCGAAATAGCACCGACAATCCTCGTTCGCATTGACGAAACCAACCAAATCAGTGTCGAGCAGGAATATTCTGATCTTTCGGGTGTTGGCCCAAGAGTACAGGCTGCTCTGGCTGAAAAGCCGAGTGCCGCGATCCTGCTTATGGCGAGCTATGAGGCGAATTGGGATCCGGTCGTATCAATCAAAGACCAAATGGAGCGTGAGGGCCGTCCAGTGGTGATTGAAGTGACACGTTAACATGCGTTTGTAGATTTAATGTAGCCTTTCCCGCGCCTTACGAAATTAGGGCCGCAATATGGCTGGGCATATCCAAATCATATCAAAGTCATAACTCTGAATGTGTCCTAATTATGCCCGATTTCTCGTAACCATTTCCTAAAATCCTCGTAACTTGTTCGAACGACCAAACCACGACAGCGTAAGGGTGCTTTGGGGGCTGCATGGAACTAGAGGAGACTATCATGCACCATAATTATTTGAAAATATCTTGCGCGGCGATCATCGCGACCGGACTGTCTTTTACGGCGATAGCGCAGGAATCAGCGCAAGAAAAAACGTCACCGCCAACATTAGAGGCAAGTTTTGCTGCCGCCGATCTGGATCAAAATGATGTTCTGGATCGGGACGAGTTTGTCAGTTTTGCCGTGATGCAGGCCAAAGCGGGCGATGAGGCTTACAAAGGCACGATCATGTCCGGCGAATATGACATGGCGTTTACGAGCAAAGATGCGGATGCTGATGACGGTTTATCGCTTGATGAAGTTGGGGCTGTTCAAGAAGAACCCGACACTGATTTGGAAGACACTGATGCAGAAGATGACTTAGTCGCGCCGGAAGTGGAATGAAAGTGATTTACGTTTGGCCCGTTACCTAAAGGTGACGGGTTTTTAATTTCCAGGGAAGGCTTCGCCACAATCTTGCCTTAAACCCGCGAAATGTTACCTTATAAGAATTCAAGGAGAGAAGAATGACCCATAAATTGAAGACAGTTTTAACGGCCGGGATGTTGGCCGCCGCTTTCGCCGCAGTGCCAGCTTATGCGCAGATTGGTGATATGAAAGACAAAGCCAAAGAAATGGCTGTCGACAAAGCCGAAGACAAAGCCAAAGATGAAATGGCAAAACAGGTCACAGGCGACGCCGCTGTGGCCGGGGATGCGGCCATCGAAGTCGGGGCGGACATGGCGAAAGGTCAATCCGCTAAAGATGCCGTGATGGGCAAAGTCCAAGGTGAAGCTAAATCAACCACTAAAACTTCGATTGCAACTGACGGCATGACGACGGGTGAAACAATCAAAGCCGGAAAAATCATTGCGAAAGGTGGTTCGACGACTGATGCCGCTATGGAAATCGGCAAAGACCGCATGAAGACGAAAGCCAAAGGCTGGGCCGAGGAAGAAGCTGGTAAAATGATCCATAAAGGCGCGAAGACCGATGCCGAGATGGATATGAAAACCAATGTTCAGACATCCACGCCTGCTGCGTCGAGCTCGACGAATATCCAAACGTCAACAAGTCTGGCAGTGAACTGCCCGGCAGGCACGACGGCACAGCCGAACGGCACTTGCATGATAACGGGTGATTATAATCCCGGATAAATTCCCACGCCGTCATTTTCCCCGATGATTGGTGCACGGCTCTCCGCCCCCGGAGGGCCGTTTTCATCTTGTCCGCCTATAAAAATCAGGGTCTTTGCGGGCGATCCATCGAATGAATGTCTGCATATCCGGGTGAGATTTTAGTGCCTCTATACTGCCCAATCTGACAAGTTCCATCCTTGTAAAAACCTTATGTATTTTGCGGTGACAGATAGGATGCACAAGGACAGTTTCGGTCCCGCCCTTGGATTTGGGAATCACATGGTGTTTTTCCGACTTGGCCCCTAAAACCCGGCCGCAAAGCGGGCATAGACTATCCTGCATCGATCGAATGCGCCAAGACGCGGCTGATATAGGTGATATTTTCGCCGCTCTCTTCCGCCCATTGATTAAATGCATCCTGCACAGATTTCTTGGCAGTTTTGGATGTCGCGGGTTTGTCGATGATCCCCGCATGTATCAGGGCTGCGGTAACATCATTGGACAGAATAAAGCTCGGCACGCCGGAAAAACGCAAAGCATAGCTGGCCGTATTGGCCCCCAGATGAGAGCCGTGTTTTTGCAGATAAGCCAGCAGGCCGATATAATCGTCACCGGGCCAGTTTCGGATAAATTTATCGGCGCTTCCGGCTTCATCGGACATGCCCAAAATCATCCGCGCATTGGGCGCGACTGTTTTGATTTTGACCGGATTGCGCACGATCCCTTTATCAGAGGTCAGGCGTTCCATATCGTCCATATCTATCTGGGCGCATTTTTTCGGATCGAAATTCCAAAACGCAGATTCAAACCCATCCCATTTGTTCTCAACGACTTGCCAGTTAAAGCCTGCCTGAAAGACACGTTTTGTAAATTCCGCCAGCCATTGCGCGTCAGACTTTGGCGCGTCCATATTGTCAATCTTGCCGTAATAATGACCCGCAAGCTTTTCGCGAAACGCCTCTTCTCCGCCATGACGATTGGCGGCGCGATGAAAGATGGTCGAAAATTTTTCCATGACACTCTCTTTTAAAACAGCAGGCCGCTGGCCTGCTGTAACACTTGTCTAGCTATTTTCCAAAATGGGCATGTCAAAGAGCAGAAATTCTGCGTCTTCACCTTGGGTGATACTCAAGGCCTGTGGCGTTTTGATCGCCAGACCATCACCACGCCTCAGGGCTTCGCCATTGACTGACATATTGCCTCGCGCCAGCTGCATCCAGACGCGGCGGCCTTCACGGACGTCAAAGCCAACTTTCTGGTCACCGTCCAGTGTGGCGGCATAGACGTCCGCGTCGGATTTCACCCGCAAAGAGCCGTCCCGCCCGTCAGGTGACAGGATCAGAGCCAGCTTGCCATCCTTGTCGATGTCCTCGGCAGACAACACATCATAGCTGGGCGCTTCATCCCTGACATTGGGGAGCAGCCAAACCTGCAAAAACGAAACCGCATCAGTGCTCGACGGATTAAATTCCGAATGCCGCACGCCAGTGCCGGCGCTCATATATTGTACGCCGCCCTTGGACACGACGGAACCATTGCCCATGGAATCCTTGTGCTCCAGCTGCCCGTCCAGAATATAGGAGAAAATCTCGAAATTATCATGGCCATGCATGGGGAAGCCCTGTCCAGGCGCAACGCGGTCATCATTGATCACACGCAAGGCTTCAAATTGCAGGTGCTGCGGGTCGAAATAGGAGCCAAAGCTGAATGTATGGGCAGATTGCAGCCAGCCCATATCCACTTTACCACGCGCTTCGGCGGGGCGTAAAATTATCTGGTTATTGCTAGCATGTGCCATAGCTTTTTGTCCCAAAGTTGTCGCGGCTGTCCCGCCGACAACAAAATCTCGTCTGGTCATAATAGCCTCTCAAATTGTTAAAGTTGAGACGCATATGGGGCTGTGTAATAAAATTACAATATCGACTATTGAGAGAGCAGATAATCGATGAGCTTCGCCGCTTCCTCGCTGTCCCAATCCACTTCGCCGGGAATACGGGCCACTTCACGCCCGGCTCTGTCATAAAGGATAGAGGTCGGCAGTCCGGGCAGGGCGGCGGCATTGTTGAGCTGATAAGTCCCGTCATGCCAGCTCTCCAAGGCGGTCAGCTCTTTCTTGTCCAGCCAAGCGGCGGCTTCCGCAGCGGTGCGGTCGAGGCTGATTGTGATAACCTGAAAATCGTCTCCGCCTTTGGCTGTCTGGAGGGCATTCAGGCTCGGCATTTCTGCGACACATGGCGGGCACCAGGTCGCCCAGGCATTGACCAATACGACCTTGCCGCGATAGGCGGTCAGCCGGGTCGTATCCCCATCGGCATTTCGAAACACCATGCCGGGCTGAGCCGGTGGATTTTCCAATGCTGTAAGCTTTTTTAAGCTTTTGACAGCATAAGCCTCCATAGCCGATTTCGGCCCCTGACAGGATTGCATTATCACGATGGTTGCCGCTACAAGCCCGATGAGCAGCATCATGCGGATCGCGTTTGATAAAGAAAATATGGACGACATGACCAAAGATATAAAGAACAAGACAGGCGAAGGCCAGACGATGTGGGGCGGGCGTTTCAGCGCATCCCCCGGAGAGTTGATGCAAGCGATCAATGTCTCTATCGGCTTTGATAGGCGTCTGGCCGAGCAGGATATTGCGGGCTCCAAGGCGCATTCCGATATGCTGGCCGCGCAAGGCATTATCACGGCCAAAGACCGCGATGCCATCCATCAGGGTTTGGATGAGATTGGCGAAGAAATCGCGAATGGCACATTTGCTTTTTCGGACGAGCTTGAGGATATTCATCTGAACATCGAAGCGCGGCTGAAAGAGAAAATCGGCGAGGCGGGCGGCCGCCTGCATACGGGGCGGTCGCGTAATGATCAGGTCGCAACGGATTTCCGGCTGTGGGTCAGAGGCAAGCTGGACATGTTTGAGGCGCAGCTGACGAAACTGATGCAAGCTTTGCTGGATCAAGCCGAGGCGAATACCGACACGATCATGCCGGGCTTTACCCATTTGCAATCCGCACAGCCCGTCACCTTTGGTCATCACATGCTAGCCTATCTGGAAATGTTCGCGCGGGACCGGAGCCGCTTTGCCGACTGCCGGACGCGTATGAATGAAAGCCCGCTGGGCGCGGCGGCTCTGGCGGGGACGCCTTATCCGATTAACCGTGACATGACCGCCGAGGCTTTGGGCTTTGACCGCCCCATGGCCAATTCGCTCGATGCTGTTTCTGCGCGGGATTTTGCGCTGGAAGCTTTGGCTGCCGCTTCTATCTGTGCGGCGCATTTGTCTCGCCTGTCCGAAGAGATTGTTATCTGGACCAGCGCGCAATTCCAATTTGTGTCGCTGACCGATGCCTTCACTACGGGCAGTTCGATCATGCCGCAGAAGCGTAACCCCGACGCCGCTGAGTTGATCCGTGCCAAGGTCGGGCGGATTGTTGGCGCGCTGACCAGTCTGACCATTGTTATGAAGGGTCTGCCGCTCGCTTATTCCAAGGATATGCAAGAGGACAAAGAACCTGTCTTTGACGCCTTTGATGCGCTGGAATTGGGTCTTGCCGCTATGGCCGGTATGGTCGCGGATATGACGCCGAATAAGGATCGCCTTGCCGAGGCGGCTGGCGCGGCGTTTTCGACCGCGACAGATCTTGCCGACTGGCTGGTCATGAATCTGAATATGCCATTCCGCGATGCCCATCACGTGACGGGCACGATTGTCGCCATGGCGGAAAATCAGGGCAAGACTTTGGACGCGCTTTCGCTGCCGGATATGCAATCGGTTGAGGCCGGAATTACGGATGATGTTTTCCGCGTTCTTACCCCGCTGGCCTCGGCCAGTTCCCGCACCAGCTATGGCGGCACGGCCCCGAGTGAGGTGATGAAACAGGTGAAGCGCTGGCGGGACGTTCTGCTTTAAGGCATCAGGCGGGGTATAATTAATTTCGGGCATGAATAAATGTCCTGCCGACAATCCAGTGTCCGGCTTTGAAGCGATAAGCGGGGCGGCCCGCGA
>JAHDHS010000080.1 GCA_020631215.1 Hellea sp.
GAAATCTCATTCTCAAATTCGATATTCAGGCTCTCGGCATGCCCCACAAAGGTTGGCACGCGCACGCAGGTCGCTGTGACTTTGATGGAAGGGTCGAGGATTTTTTTCGTCTCGGCTTTCATCTTCCATTCCTCTTTGGTGTCGCCGCTATCCATGAAGACATCGATATGCGGGATCACGTTAAAAGCAATTTGCTTGGTGAAGTTGATCGGCTGAAAATGGTCATTGGAATAGATACCTTTGGTTTGCAGCCAAAGCTCATCCATGTTTTTCTTCCCGCCACCAGACACAGATTGATAGGTGCTGACGACCACCCGCTTGATTTTGGCGCGGTCATGGAGGGGCTTTAGCGCAACCACCATCTGAATGGTTGAGCAATTCGGGTTTGCGATGATGCCTTTCTTGCCGTAATCCATAGCGGCATCAGCATTCACTTCCGGCACGACCAAAGGCACGTCCGGATCCATACGCCAAGCGGAGCTGTTGTCGATGACAATTGCGCCGGCCGCAGCAATCTTGGGAGACCACTCTTTGGACACGTCCCCGCCCGCACTCATCAGTGTGATATCAACTTTGGAAAAATCGAACGTTTCCAGATCGACGCATTTGATATCCTGATCACCAAAGCTGACTTCACGGCCAACAGACTTACGCGAAGCGACAGCATAAACCTTATCCACTTCGATGTCGCTCTCGGACAGAATCGCAAGCATTTCCGTGCCGACATTGCCTGTCGCGCCAACAATTGCAAAACGATACCCCATAATGGCCTCCGAATGGATAAAAATTGCGTGACGCGCTCTATGACATCGCGCCTGACAGAGCAAGCCCGTTTATGCATAGCGGCTTAACGTTTTCGAAGCCGTCGATACATCAGTGCCGCGATAACAGCGATCACGATCAGCCCGAAGAACTCGACCTTGCTCAGCGGCCCGAGCCATGGCGTGGTCCAGCCTTCTGTCCCGCTGGCGTCAATATTGGCACCATTCATGGCCAGAGCCGCAACCAATAAAGAAAACATGACCACGACGCCCATCAAGCCGAACATAGCGCCGTAAAACCGATTATCCGCCGCCTTTTGTCGGGCCCGTCGTTCCTGTGCTTTTTGATAGCGGCTGACCCGTCTTTCGCGCGGTATCTCATCTGTATCTGTCATAGCTGCTACTTAGCATAGATATTCCAGCGATCTATGTTAAAAACTTTGTGTGTTAAGACTCGCTGTCATATCCCTCGCCATGGTTTTGATCCCCGGCCAATCCTTAGCACAGGATCATAATTTGCCCGATGTGACGGTCGACACTCCGCTCTCCGAGAGCGAGTTAACAGAGGTTTTCAGTGGCCAAACGCATCGCGGGACTTATTCCTTTAAGCGCAAAAACTTCACGAGTTTTGGGTTTACGGAAACGACCCGCGCGGATGGCACGACCCACCATGTCCAGCAAGGCCGCGTTGACAGCGGCACATGGGATATCACGAAAGACCGGCTGTGCTTTAGCTATGAAGATAACGACCATAGCCAGTTTAGCCGTTTCAATCCGATCTGCTTCAAGATCTATCAACGCGGAAACTGCTATTACCACTATCAAATCAGCGTTCGCGGCGTGCCGAATGCAGGCTTTACCGCGCGCAGTGTGTTAAAAGGCGAAAGGCCAAATTGTGAACCATCTCTGGCTTAAAATATCTCTGTCATCGATCATTCTGTCACTCTTGGCTTTGCCGGGCCTGGCCACGGCCCAGAGCCAGAAGACGGATATTCGCCCCCTCGCCCATCAAGTGGTTGGGGAGGAGCTGCAAGGCTATTTCTCCGGCGTCACCCATGACGGGGCTTATAATTTCTCCCGCGACGGAAGGGCCCAGTCATTTTACACAGAAACCCATGAGCCTAATGGCGATGTCATTTATCAAGAGGGTGAGCTTAAATCCAAAGGCATCTGGTTCATCCGGGGCGAGGCGCTGTGTTTTGCCTATGAAAATCAAAATATGACCGGCGGATGTTTCCGAGTCTACCGGGTTGAAAACTGCTTTTATTATTACAGCACTCGGATTCCGCGCCGCGATGATGAACTGGACCGCGATTACTGGATCGCCCGCAGCACCCGCAAAGGCGAAGCGCCCAAATGCGAAGCCGCGATTAGTTAGACCTAACAAAGTCGTGGCGGGGCAAATCTGGGTACAGGCGCTCCATAGCGCGGATGTCAATTCTTATATCTTCGGCCTCATTTTCCAGCCGGTAAGCTTTCTTCCGTAAACGCTTATTTTCCTGATCACTTAGCTCGTCGTCTTTCAATCTTCGGCGGACATCCATCAAAGCTTCGATCCGGTTTTCATGTTGGTCAATCAAGCCCTGATATTCGGATTTAATTTCATAAAAGACGCGGCCATCCGCATGGCCGTCAGCATAAGCCGTAAATCCGGCAGCCACGCATTCCTGATTAAGCGAGCTTCCATCTTCGCCTCGGCGGTAGCCTTTATCATAGGTGCAATAAAGCGGCAGGCCCCGGTCATAACCGCTCATATAGGCCGCCCGGTCAGGCCTGACATTATATTTCGCGCAAGTCTTCGCAATGTCTGCAAATTTGCCGCGCGAATTTCCGTTTCGGCCGTCCTTATAGCCAATATCCTGCCAGCTCCCGGCGATACATTCATCCTCCGAGATCGTCGCACAGGCTGACAAGCCAATGACCGCGAATGGTAGAATGACAAGGGCTCCTATTTTTTGCAATTTCATCATTATTACGCCTCCTGTTTTTATATTCCCTACACATCATGGATTGAAACCAGCCTGAATGGGGAATTTATCCGGGGTTCATCCTCGTTTTATTCGGCGCAACACTTTGATTTCATGTGTTTCAAA
>JAHDHS010000034.1 GCA_020631215.1 Hellea sp.
TGATCGGCGGTAACTCGGTCGACTTCCTGCAGGGCGGAGCGGATAATGACACCCTAGATGGCGGCGCGGCCCGCGATACGCTGCAAGGCGGAACCGGCAATGACATGATGACAGGCGGCTCAGACCGCGATCAGTTCCTGTTCATTGAAGATAATTTCGGTCAGGACACGATCATGGATTACGAAGATGGTCTCGACTATCTGAAAATCTTCTCAGCCGTGGCGACGGATATCAGTGATTTCCTTATCACAGGAAATGGCACATCGACTGTCACACTGACATTAGTCAGTGATCCTAACAACACGATCACACTGATGAGCGATGATGGATCAAACATCGACATCACGGCCGCAGATTTCCAGTTCTACGGCTAGGGTTAGAGTCTATATTCTAAGAATGATACGGCTGTCAGCTTATGGCTGACAGTCTATATGAGGTAAAACAGGCAGGCCCCTCAGCTTGCCTTTTTATATGCGTTACAGGGCCTAATTAGAGGCCGAGTAATTGCTTGAGAATAATCGGCAGCAAAATAATCGGCAGCGCGAATAGTTTCAGCATAGTTTTCTCCCACACATAGAGCAGCCGAGAATGATTTCCAGCCGCGCCAAGGTGATAGGGGCGAAAGTCTAATAAGGGCTTAGAGAAAAGCCTTAACAAAATATAAAATTTGAAATTTCAACTAATCCGGCCTGCGTTGATCGGGTTCGTAGGTTTTGGTCACGCGCAGGCTTTGGATTTGATTGCGCTGGCGCGAGAGGATTTCAAACCGATAACCATGATAGGCAAAAGTTTGCCCGGATGTCGGAATGGTTTGGCTCTCATGGATCACCAGGCCCGCGACCGTAACCGCTTCCTCATCCGGTAATTTCCAATCCATCGCCCGGTTGAGATCCCGGATCGCAACGTCACCCCGCACCAGCGCGCCGCCCTCTTTCAGACGTGTCACGCCCGCCAGCTCTTCATCATATTCATCCTGAATATCACCGACGATTTCCTCAAGAATATCCTCTAATGTCACCACGCCCATAAGCGCGCCATATTCATCGACAACCAGGGCGAAATGTTCGCGCTTCTGCTGGAAGGCCCGTAATTGTTTCACGACGGATGTTGTCTCCGGTACAAACCACGGCTCGCGCGCGATTTTTTTGATGTCTATGCTTGAAACATCGCCGCTCGCCCGGCTCATAGTTTTTATCAAGTCCTTGATGTGCAGCACGCCGACCACATTATCTGTATCTTCCTTATAGATAGGCAGGCGCGAATGACCGGAGTTTAAAACGTCTTTCACAACCTGTTCCGGCGGGCTGTCTATGTCGATCATATTCAAATTCTTACGATGGATCATCACCTCCTCGACCGTCAACTCGCCGATTTCCAAGACGCCGTAAATCTGATCCCGCGCGCGTTTCGCCACGCCGCCTTCTTGCAAATGAAGGTCAACAGCCCCTTTAATCTCATCCGCCGCTGTCCATGCAGATGCATCGGTGTTTACGCCGAACAGGCGCAGCACACCATTGACGACGACTTGTACAAGAAAGACAATCGGCGCGAGCAGTTTGACTATGAAGCTGATCGGACGGGCCACTGCTAGGGCGAGTTTATCCGGCTGAGAAATTGCGTAGGTTTTGGGCAAAACCTCGGCAAAGATCAAAATCATCAAAGTCATCACGACCGTTGCCGCCGCCAAAGCCGTTGCATTTTGGCCGAACACATTTGTGAATAAAGCGGTGGTCAGGACAGACGCTAAAATATTGACCAGATTATTACCCAATAATATGCCGCCCAATAGGCGCTCGCGCATATTCATCAGGCGGCTCACAATGGTAGCGCGGTTGTCACCTTCTTTTTCCTCAGCATGCATGCGCACACGCGATGCTGCCGTCAACGCCGTTTCAGAGCTGGAGAAGAAAGCCGAAAAGACCAGCAGCGAAAGGATAACACCCAGCATGATGAGGTTTTCGGTTTGAAGCAGTTTCTCAAACATGACGGTTTTTCATCTCAGTTAAAAAATTTCTCAAAGTGGCCGGGTCGACATCTTTTTGTACGAAGGCCTGTCCGATCGCGCGGGCCAGAATAAGTGTCAACGCGCCAGCCTCATTTTTCTTATCTTGCAAAAAATGACTCATCAGGCGGTCTGTGTCTTTCAAATATTGTGCCATATGTGCGGCGCGCGGCATGCCAAGTTTTTCCAAATGCGCTTTTACCAATTCGGTATCTGCCTCATCGCAAATTCCTCGGGCAGAGCTGAATTCAAATGCCATTTCCATGCCGGCGCTGACCGCTTCGCCATGCAGTAAATCACCATCATATCCGGCTTCGAGTTCGAAAGCATGGGCAAAGCTATGACCCAGATTTAGTAAGGCGCGTTGTCCGGCCTCGCGCTCATCGGCGGCGACAATCCGCGCCTTGGTTTCGCAGGACCTTGCCACCGCCTCGCGCAAAGCCGCACGGTCTAAATCCAGCACTCGCGCCCCAAGTCCTGCGTCCAGTAAATCAAAGAAGGCCCGATCCCCCAGCAAACCATATTTTACGATCTCGGCATAGCCCGCCTTGATTTGGCGCAGAGGCAAGGTGCTTAAAACATCAGTGTCTGCAATCACCATGCGCGGTTGATAAAAGGAGCCGACCAAATTCTTGCCAAAGGCATTATTAATCGCTGTCTTGCCCCCTACGGAGCTATCCACCTGCGCGAGCAGAGTTGTCGGTATCTGAATGAAGGGGCAGCCGCGCTTATAGATACTTGCGGCAAACCCAGCCAAATCTCCAATCACGCCACCGCCAAAGGCAAGGATCATATCGGATCGATCAAAGCCAGCCCGAAATAAACTATCCAAGACAGACTCTAATCCTTCCATGGATTTTTGCGATTCGCCGGCAGGGCGAACGATCATATGGGTTTCATAGTCTGACAGGCTTTTCGCAAGGGCTGCCCCATATAGGCCGTGCACAGTTTCATCGGTCACAACCGCAACACGCTGCCCGCGCATCAAAGGCGCAATCAACTCGCCAAGGCGGCTAAGCAAGCCTTCGCCAATGATAATATCATAGCTGCGCTCGCCCAAATCCACATGGCATATTTGTGGATCAGACATTTGCATGATCTCTATGCTCGGACTCATATTTTCGAATAGCTTTTACGATGCGGTTGACCGTGCGCAAATGGGGGCCGCTGGCGACATCGACATGAATATCCGCTTTGGCATAGATGGGATAACGTTCATCCATTAGAGCTTTCATTTTTGCCCGAGGATCGCCGACCTGTAATAGGGGCCGCGTATCCTTACGGGAGACACGTTCCATAATGGTTTCGAAATCCCCGTGCAGCCAGATCGTCAAAGCCTGTGATTTTAAAATCTTATGTGTTGACGGATGAATAAAAGCCCCGCCGCCTGTTGCCAAAACGATTTCGCGTCCATCCAGCAGCCTTTCGATGACCCGGCGTTCGCCATTGCGAAAATCCGCCTCTCCATGATCACGGAAATATCCGGCCACAGTGCGGCCGGATGCCTGCTCGATTTCCTCATCGGAATCGAAAAAAGGCCGATCAAGCCGTTTCGCCAATCGGCGACCCACTGTGGTCTTGCCCACGCCCATCAAACCAACAAGGGCGATGGGGCGAGAGGTTATCTCTGTCAGCGGCATGTGCCTGCCTTTTCATCTCTGTCTCGCAGGCTGCGCTTTATGCTGGCAGCTTTGCGGAAATTTGGCTTAATATGGTCACAAATCAACTTATGCTCAAGACTTATTGGGCAAAATCGTTAAAACGACCCACGGAGCATAAAATGAAGAAACTAGCTATTGTCGCAGGCGGGATCGCTCTTTTGCTGATTATTGCGTTTTTCTGGCTGGCTGCAGGGGCTTCGCCTGATCATGCGCCAAAAGATGTCAAAACCATCGAATTGGGCACGCCGTGAAACGCTATCCCTTGAAATTGGCTCTCTGCTCTGCGCTTTTATCATGTGCCGCCAGCCCTGTTTTGGCACAAGATGTCATCACAGAAACATTGGGTGCTGCAACAGCCTTTGATGCCGGGGCATTGACGTCTGATGATATTTCCCTTCCGTCTTCGCTATGGCAAAACACATCCTCTGCCCGGGCAGTGTCTTTATTGGCGGGCGCCCCGTCCCGCTCTGACGACCCGATCATTCGGGCCATGGTTCGGGCGGCCATTTTATCGCCCGGGGTGCCGCCCACTGGTGATCGCGAAGCTTTTGAAGCGGCCCGGCTTGAGGCTGTGATGGGATTGAGTGACAAGAAGGCGCTTGATACATTTTTATCCCGTAATCCGGCTCTGGGCCAAACGCCCGCTGCGCGGGTTGATCTAGCTTTGAGTTCGGGGGACTGGCAGGCCGCTTGCGGCGTATCTGATGAAATCACCGAAGGCCGCGCCGCGCCGCAATGGGCCCGCCTGCGCGCAGTGTGTCATGTGCTGCGCGATGAACTGCCTGCCGCAGAACTCACTCAGGATTTGCTGCAAAGCTCTGGCTATCAGGATCGTTCTTATGACGCGCTGCTCTCGATTATGGTTGGCAGCCGCCGCGCCGCGCCGCCACACTCGGCAGAGGACGATAACCTTATTCGGTTTATGCGCAGCCATATATCCGGTCAGTCCGGGAAGTCTGTGGCTCTGGATCCAGCCGCGGCCAAAGATGCCCGGATTACAGCGGTCTGGGAAAATTTGACCGAGCTGACCGAAAGTGAATTGACTGCCATCATGTCCGATCTGGCGTTTGATGAGGCGGATATTGCGGGCTCCAGTTCATTTGACCTCGCGACGGCCATGGCCAAACCGGGCCCGCAAGGCACGGCGCAGCTTTATCAATTAGCGCGCTCTGGCAATGCCAAGGCGATGGCTGAACTGAGCGAACGTTCCGGAGGTAAAGCGACACAGTTAATGGACGTAATGACAGATGCGGTTTCGGCCATGCCAGTGGATCAACAAGCCAAAGCGAATTTAAAATTGTTCGCCCATGCCGCAGTGGCGCGGCGTGACCTTGGAGCCCTGCAAGGGCTTTATAATGCAGTCGAGCCAGGTAGCGAAAAACAAGCCCGCATCGCCTTGGCTGCGGATGCGCTTGGTAATGGGTATAGCGGAGGTGCGCTTGGTAAAGATATAGATGCCCGCTTGCAAAGCTCTGGACTGGCCATCCACCGGGCCAGACGGGATGCGTCTCTGGCATTGGCCCTCGGCGCGCAATTATCGGATGCCGCCGTGATTGCGTTGAAAGATCAGAGTTTCTCTGATGGGCGCACAGTTTCAGGTGGTGACCGCGTCGTCATCTGGAGCGCGGCCAATAATGGCAGCTTGGCGGAGCTGACGCTGCTCGTCGCCGAGGCTTTGAATGGCCCCAAGCTGGATACGGACAGTCTCGCTTTTCTGGTCGCGACGCTCAGCGCCAGCGGGCAGGCTGAATTTGCCGGACAGATTGCGGCGCGGGATTTTCTGGATGGTCTCTAGGTGAATTTGATCGACAGCTTTCTGGAAATGATGAGCGCGGAGCGGGGCGCATCTGAGAACACGCTTGCGGCTTACCGGCGGGATTTAGAGGCTTGGCAAGCGGCCATGCCGCGCCGGAAATTGGAGCAAGCCGGCACAGGCAGCTTGGAATCTGTCTTGGCAAAATGGTCACAAAAGGGTCTCGCGCCCTCGACCGCCGCCCGGAAACTGTCGGCGATAAAGCAATTTTATTTATTCTTGCAGACAGAAAATATCCGTAAGGACAATCCGGCCCATGCCTTGCGGGGACCGAAACAGGGCCGGCCTCTGCCGAAAATCATCTCGCACAAGGATGTCGACCGTTTGTTTCAGCAATTGGCGCAAGACACATCCGTCAAAGGCAGACGCATGCGCTGCGCCATGGAAATACTCTATGCCGGCGGGCTGCGCGTCACGGAGCTTGTCAGTTTGAAACTGGCTGCAACCCATCGGGGCGATGGCTGTCTGATGATTAAAGGGAAAGGCGGGCGTGAACGACTTGTGCCATTAACCGAAGCTGCGCGAAAGGCGATCACAGATTGGCTTTCTGTTCGAGATGAGACCTTGCCAAACTCTGAACTCGCCCGGGCCCGCGCGAAAGCTTTTCTATTTCCCAGCGGGTCAAAACAGGGGCACCTGACCCGGGAACGCTTTGCGCAAATGCTCAAAGACCTCGCGCGCGATGCCGGGTTGCAGCCGTCTAAAATCTCGCCCCATGTCCTGCGGCATGCTTTCGCCACCCATTTGCTGGAGGGCGGCGCGGATTTACGGGCCGTGCAAACTTTGCTGGGCCATGCCGATATTTCCACCACGCAAATTTATACCCATGTTCTAGATGAACGCATGCGGAAATTGGTGGAAGAAGCCCATCCGCTGGCTTAGAGCGCCTTATGGCTTTTGAACGCAGACTTCATCCAGACCTTTTGGCGGATTTAAATATCCTGTTGGAGGACTTAACCCGCGAATGGGATTTACAGCATGGTCTCACCGCCAAGGATTTCATCACAGGGTCAAAGCCCCTGACCTCCAAACAATTTACGGATCGGGTTATTATCGCTGACGGTATGGACCCGGCCAAAGAGCATCATTGGGTTCGCCGCATCAAACGGAAATTCGTCCAGCGCTACGGACACGAAGTCAGCGTCAAAACCTGGCAGCTTTAGCTTATCTTTCACGCATCGATGAAAAGGCGATTTCGGTTACGAGAATCAAGCCTTTCATTTGCCATGATTCCCCGCTAACCCGCCGTCATGAAACCTGACTTTCCCAGCTTCTCGACCCGGCCAACTGTCCGTATTAATTTACAGACCATAAGGGAAAATTATGAGGCGCTGAAAAAGCGTGTGGGCACGGCCAAGATCGGCGCGAGTGTGAAGGCGGATGCCTATGGTCTTGGGTCCGTGCCTGTGGGCAAAGCGCTCTATGGCGCGGGCTGCCGGATATTTTTTGTCGCCACCGCAGGGGAGGGTAAAATCCTACGCGATGGCATTGGGCCCAATGCCGCGATTTATGTCCTTAGCGGGCCCGCGCCCCGCGACAAGGGTGTGCTGTTGGGCGCGAAGCTGAAACCCGTCATCAATTCCATGGGACAGGCACGGTTTTGGGCCTCGGTTGCGCGCGAGGTCAATGAACCGCCCTATACCGCTATCCACATCGATACCGGCATGAACCGTTTGGGCATGACCGCCGCTGAGGTCACCGAGCTGGGCCGTGATAAAAAACTATGGCAGGCCCTGAATCCTGACTGGGTGATGAGCCATCTGGCCTGCGCGCCCGATGCCGATCATCCGATGAATAAGAAACAGCTTACTGAGTTTCGTAAAGCCGCCGCGCAATTACCGCTTACGCCGCTGAGCCTGGCCAATACGGCGGGCATTTATTTAGGCAAGCCATATCATTTTCAAATGGTGCGTCCCGGCATCGGGCTTTATGGCGGCAAAGCTACCACCAAGCCGGATGAGGAAGTTTCCAAATCTGCCGTGTCATTGCTGGCGCCAATCCTGCAAATACGCGAGCTTAAAAAAGGCGAGACGGTCGGTTATAACGCAACCTTCATCGCATCCGAAGATATGCGTATCGCCATTGTCGGGGCTGGCTACGCAGATGGTGTGCCCGTAAGAGCATCCAATCGCGGCACAGCTATTCTGCATGATATGGAAGTGCCGATTGTCGGACGGGTCAGTATGGATTTTACGGCGCTGGATGTGTCCAAAGCGCGTTTATCGGTCGAAATTGGCGGTGTGGCCGTATTTCGCGGGGATAATTTAGAGCATGAAGCCGAGCAACTCGGGACGCTAAATTATGAGTTGCTCACAAGATTAGGCCAACGATGCCGCCGTGACTATGGCCGTTAGGTCATATTACTGTTATGTTTGCGTGATAGGTAGGGGCTATTGAAAGTATCGAGTCTTTCGATTGGCTCTAAGGTTTTAAAGGCGTTACTTTCATAATGCATAACTGATTTTACGAACCATTTGGGAGAGATCTATATGAATGATATGAATATCAACACAGAGGGCAAATGCCCGGTGATGCATGGCCAAAATGCCCCGCGTTCCGGTGGTTCATCCGCGAACCAGCATTGGTGGCCAGAGCAGCTCAACGTCAAAATGCTGCATCAAAATGCGCCTGCCGGCAATCCGGAAGGCGATGATTTTGATTACGCCAAAGAGTTTCAAAAGATCAATTTGAAACAGCTTGCCAGAGATGTTGATAAGATCATGACGGATAGTCAGGATTGGTGGCCGGCAGATTATGGCCATTATGGTGGTTTCTTCATTCGTATGGCTTGGCACAGCGCCGGTACTTACCGTCTACAGGATGGCCGCGGCGGAGCAGGGTCAGGTTCACAGCGTTTTGCGCCGCTAAACAGCTGGCCTGATAATGGTAATCTCGACAAAGCCCGCCGTCTTTTATGGCCGATCAAACAAAAATATGGCCGTAAATTATCATGGGCCGATTTGATGATCTTTGCGGGCAATCGCGCGCTGGAAACGATGGGCTTTAAAACCTTTGGATTTGCGGGCGGCCGCGAAGACATTTGGGAGCCTGAAGAAGACATTTATTGGGGCCCGGAAACTGAATGGCTGGGGGATGAGCGTTACTCAGGGAAACGTAATCTGGCAGACCCGCTGGGTGCGGTTCAAATGGGTTTGATCTATGTCAATCCGGAGGGGCCGAATGGCAACCCTGATCCACTGAAATCAGCTTATGACATTCGCGACACCTTTAAGCGCATGGCGATGAATGATGAAGAGACTGTGGCGCTCGTCGCCGGCGGACATACATTCGGTAAAGCCCATGGCGCGTCGGACCCTGATAAATATGTTGGCCGTGAGCCGGAAGGCGCGACCATGGCCGAACAAGGCTTTGGCTGGAAGCAAAGCTACGGCAAAGGTAGAGCGGCCGAGATGACCACAAGTGGTTTGGAAGGCGCATGGACAGCAAATCCGACGCAGTGGGATAATGGCTATTTTGACGTCTTGCTCGGCTATGAGTGGGAGCTGACGAAAAGCCCCGCTGGCGCCCAGCAATGGACACCGAAAAAAGGGCAGGGCGCTCCTATGGCACCCAATGCGTCCGATCCATCAAAGTCAGAACCTTTGATGATGTCGACGGCGGATATGGCTCTGAAAATGGATCCAAAATATGCCAAGATTTCCAAGCGCTTCCACAAGAACCCGGATCAATTTGCGGACGCTTTTGCCCGCGCATGGTTCAAGCTAACCCATCGTGACATGGGTCCAAGAGCGCGCTATCTCGGCTCTATGGTACCGTCGGAAGTGCTGATCTGGCAAGATCCGGTTCCGGCTGCGCCAAAGAAGAAGATCAATAAATCACAGCAATCTGCGCTGAAAGACGCCATCATGGCAAGCGGTCTGTCTGTGTCTGAACTTGTTTCAACAGCTTGGGCTTCAGCTTCTACTTTCCGTGGATCAGACATGCGCGGCGGCGCCAATGGCGCTCGCATTGCACTGGCTCCGCAAAAGGATTGGAAAGTCAATAATCCGAAACAACTCGCCAAGGTGCTGCGTGCTTTAAAAAAAGTGCAGAAGAGTTTCGATGGTGAAGTCTCTCTGGCCGATCTGATTGTTCTGGGCGGCTGCGCGGCTGTTGAGAAGGCTGCGGCTGATGCGGGCCAGAAAGTCAAAGTGCCGTTCACACCGGGACGCACGGATGCGACAGCCAAGATGACCGATGAAGATAGCTTCACCTATCTTGAGCCGAAAGCTGATGGGTTCCGGAACTATCTGGGTGGCTCCAAAGGCCGCCGCGCTGAAGACGCTCTGGTGGATCGTGCGCAGCTTTTAACGTTGACAGCTCCAGAGACGACGGTGCTGGTGGGTGGTCTACGCGTGTTAGGCGCAAACTGGGATGGCTCCGGTGATGGCGTCTTTACCGACCGCCCTGGCCAGCTAACCAATGATTTCTTTGTGAATCTATTGGATATGGGCACTGTTTGGTCCGGAAATAAATCCGAAACCACTTTCAAAGGTAAGGATCGCAAGACAGGTAAGGTCAAATGGACAGGGACTCGTAATGACCTTGTCTTTGGTTCTAACTCAATTTTACGGGCTGTTGCAGAGGTTTATGCCTGTGACGATGCGCAGAAGAAATTCGTTAAAGACTTTGTTGCCGCATGGAATAAAGTCATGATGTTGGATCGGTTTGACGTCGCCTAAGCCCCACACTTAACGGCGACATCAAAGAAGCGGCGCTCCCCCGAGCGCCGCTTTACTTTTGGTTTAAGGCTATTGATTTGGCCGGTATTGCTTTATGGCAGCGGCTTTAACTTCATCCAGTGTGACGGGCATAGGTTTATAGTCGCCTCGCGCGAATATTTCGGCTTGATCACTGTAATGCGGTGAATTTTTATCCAAAGTTGCCGCGCCATATTGATGGATTGTATCCAGCCGCAATTGACCCTCTTTGTCCCAATCGGCCACAAAGATATGCGTATCGCCCGCAAAAGCGTTCATCACGCCGTCTTTTCGCACGCCGTCTTGGTCGGCATAAATCGCGCGCAGTACATCCGGGCCGCCGTTAAGTGGTAAGTCGGCATTGCCGCGTTGCAGGCGGTTGACCTCGCCCCATTCGGGATCAAGGCTGCCAAAGCGCTGCATTAAATCTTTAGCCGTTTCAGACAGGGCGGTTTCCGGGCTCATCAAATCTTCTTCATATTGATATCCCAAAGCGCGGGTGCCTGTAATTACGGCCAATGCTGCACCCCGGCTGTTAGTGGCGGTGTTACCGTCCCAATTTCTTAATACTTCTTGCGCTTTCAGAATTAAGTCGTCCTCAGTTTCCAAAGTGACCAACTCCACGACAAACTGCATGAGTGTTGATGAAGGGGCATAACGGGTGTCAGCGCGGTAACGGAGCAGCTCTTCGCGGCTGATCGCTTCGTCTTGGGAAAGTTGCGCCAAAGCCCGAATAGACCTGTTGGTGACCCGGTCTTCCAGTCCAAAGCTTTTCGGGAAATCTGCGCGCGATAAATTACAGGCGTCATCCGTCACTTTAAATGGCGTTGCATTGGCGGAGAAAACCCAGCCGCATTCCGGATCCCAGACTTGCGGCAGGCTGGTGGGGTCATGATAGTCCCGCCAAGTCAATTCGGGTCTGTCGCCCGGCAAAACATCCTGCCAATTCGGCCCTTCAATCCGTTTGGGCATTTTGGCATTATAGACATGTGCAATATGGCCGTCCTTATCCGCATAAACGATATTGAAAGACAGGACTCCATTTATAGAGAGCGCTTCGCGCCATTCTTCCATATTTCGGGCCTTGCCCATTTCATACCATTGTTCCAAAGCGCTGACCTCGCCAAGTCCGGCAAAACGGATCGCATAAAATCCTGTCGGAGTTTCCAAAACCGGCCCGTGTTCTGACCATCTGATGTCGCGCTTCACGGGCAAAGAGAAAGGCCCCCAAAGTTTGACACGAAAGTCTGAGGTCGACGTCTCAAAGCGTCTCCATTCGCCGTCAAATTTATAACGGGTCGGGTTTTTAGCGTCATCGACATCCAGCGCGTAAATATCTGTCAGATCCGGCATGTTCACCGTATGCGTCCAAGCCAAATTGGGTGTGACGCCTTGGGAAATGATCGGAACGCCCGGAAAGGTGCCGCCGGTAATATTCATGCCCTGATCGCTGATCATATGAGCTTCATACCAGGCATAGGGCCCGGTCATGGGTTGGTGGGAGTTACCAACTAACCGCGTGTGGCCGTCCGTGCTGCGGCGTGGGGCGACAGCAAATGCATTCGAACCGCGAAGTGTATTTGGCATGCGCGCAGAGGGCAGGTTCAGAGAACCAAGTTGTTGCCAAGGGCTGACATTGGGTTTCTCACTGGCCGTGAAAAGCTTTTCTAAATGCAAATCCATACGATAGAAAAATGGCGTCGCCCAAGTGAAACCGGCTATCACATCCTTCTCCGTGACTGGCAGAACGCCGGGCAGCACACGCTCAGGGTTTTTAGCTCCCCAAAGATTAATGGCGTCGGCATAACCTTTGGCAACCGCCCTTGTTTTCGGTGAAAGCGTTCCGAATTTCTCATCCACGGACTCTTTTACCCTGAAGAGATCAAAAAGATAATCCGGCGGGGCGGCATCCTTGCCGAAATATTGACCGCTCATGCCGCGGGAGGCAATCAGGGTCTGCTGGATTGTTTCCCAATCATCTTCAGCATGCGCATACCCAAAGCCGAAGGTGGCATCGGCGTCCGTTTTGCCATGAATATGCGGAACGCCGAAACTGTCCCGATATATAGTGGCATCATAGCTCGCTGCGGCGGCTTCAAAGGCTGTCTTATCAATTTTAGATCCGCCCGGTGTCCAAAGATATATCGCGGCCCCGATGAGTCCGATGGAAAGAAGCCCGCCCAGCCAAAAGAGTATTTTTTTCATAAAACTGTCCTGCCCGATAGCTGTAGAAAAAATCAAGCAGCATTTGTGCATCCCGCGCGCCTATCTTATAAAGAGGGGAAACAGGAGGTTCATATGACAGATCAAACATTTGACGCTCAGGCATTGCTGGAACAGATTCTTTCTGAGGGCAAAGGGCTGCTTGAGGAGGGCAAAGCCCAAGGCAAAGAGCTCACCGTGAAAGGGAAAGAGCTAGCCAAGCAGGGCGAAGAGGTACTCATGGACAAGCTGGGCATGGAGGATAATGAACTTAGCCGGGAAAAAATTCGCCAAGGCGCGAAATATGCCGGAGCCGCCGGGGCTCTGGCTTTGCTTCTTAATTCCCGATCTGCCCGCAAATTGGCCACATGGGGCGGTCTCGGCGCGCTGGGTATGATTGCCTATCGCGCCCATCAGCGCGGAGAAATGCCCAAGGATTTCAAAGATGCAATTGGCTTGTTAAAAGGTGACGCAGCCAACGCGCGCGCCGAGGCTTTGTTACGCGCTATGGTCGCTGCCGCCAAGGCCGATGGCCGCATTTCAGACGAGGAACAAGCCTTGATCGACGCACATGAAAATGTATCCCAAGATCAACTTCAATCTATTCTGTCCGAAGCGCCCAACCCTAAAACCATTGCCGCTATGTCAAGCTCGGATCAAATGTCGCTGGAAATTTATGCGGTGTCCTGCCGTATCGCCAATGGGCTTAACCCCCGTGAGCGCAATTATCTGGACGAACTGGCTATGGCCATGCGTATCGATCCAGAGATGGCGGCCAAGATAGAAACTGAAATGCGGACAGGCTGATGCGCTTTGTCGTCTTGCTCTTGTCTTTACTTCTGATCGCAGGCTGCGCGCCGGTTGAAGGGTCTTCGCAGGCCCCGCGACCAGGCACGCAAAACCAGCCACATCTGCCGCCTCCGCCTTTTACTGAAACCGGCGGGGATAGCGTTCGTTACTGCGGGGATATGCGCGGCGGAGCGGGGCAGCTTTGCGGGTCAAATGAATATTGTCACCGCGACGTCAAAGATATTTGCGGGGCGGCGGACGCACCCGGTACTTGCCGCGTAAAGCCGGAAGCCTGCACGATGGATTATAATCCTGTTTGCGGTTGTGACGGCAACACTTATCCCAATGAATGTGCGGCCAATGCCAAAGGCGTGTCCGCTGCCGCGATGGCTGAATGTAAAATCTAATGTTTCAAACTTTCTTTTCAGAGCTGCGCGCAGCCAAAGTTCCGGTTTCCATCCGGGAATATCTGACCCTTTTGGAGGGGGTGGATAAAGGCGTCGCCAATGAAAGCCTGGACGGGTTTTATTACTTGTCCCGCACGGCTCTGGTAAAGGATGAGCGTGATCTGGATAAGTTTGATCAGGTCTTTGGGCATGTGTTTCGCGGATTGGATTATATCGGCGATATCTTTGGCCATGAAGAACATGACATTCCGGCGGACTGGCTAAAAGCCATGGCGGAGAAATATCTCACCCCTGAAGAGATGGCCGAAATCGAAGCTCTGGGTGATTTTGACAAGATCATGGAGGCCCTGAAGGAGCGGCTTGAAAATCAAGACAAACGTCATGAGGGCGGCAATAAAAATATCGGCACGGCGGGCACTTCGCCTTTTGGGGCTTATGGTTATAACCCCGAAGGTGTGCGCATCGGCCAAAAGGAAGGCCGCCACGGCAAGGCGGTCAAGGTCTGGGACAAACGGCAATTTAAAAACCTGGATGGCGATAAGGAAATCGGCACGCGCAATATCAAAGTGGCACTGCGCCGCCTGCGCAAATTTGCCCGCGAAGGGGCCGCCGAAGAACTCGATCTGAAAGGCACGATTGCGGGTACGGCCAAGCAAGGTTGGCTGGACATTAAAATGCGGCCCGAGCGGCGCAATGCCGTCAAAGTGCTGGCTTTTTTCGACATTGGCGGGTCTATGGACGGGCACATTAAGCAAGTCGAAGAGCTGTTCTCTGCCGCGCGGTCTGAATTTAAACGGCTGGAATATTTCTATTTTCACAACTGCCTCTATGAGCAGGTCTGGAAAGATAATGTCCGCCGTATGAGTGAGGTCACACCGACCTGGGATATTTTCCATAAATATGGTTCTGATTACCGTGTGGTGATGGTGGGTGATGCCGCGATGAGCCCCTATGAAGTCACTATGCGCGGCGGCTCGGTCGAGCATTGGAACGAAGAAGCAGGCGCGATCTGGCTGAAACGCCTGGCCGATATTTATCCGCATATGGTCTGGATTAACCCGACCGAAGAGAAATATTGGGGCTATTCACAAAGCACGCAGATCATTCAGCAAATCATCGGTGAAGACCGTATGTTCCCCATGACCCTGTCCGGCCTTGAGGACGCCATGAAGGAACTCGCGCGATAGGGTTGCGTTTGGTAGTGTACCGCAAATGATTCGTATCAAAGGATAAGCCATGACCCGTAAATTTCTTATTGCCGCTTCCGTTGCCTTTCTAAGCGCCTGTTCCGGCGCCAATAGTGACACGGCAGATAATGGGCCGGTTGACCCGGCGGAAGCGATCTATGATTGCCCTGCAGATAAGTGGCTCTCAAATGCTGATTATGTTGATACCGACCGTTTGGACGCAATGGAAGATTTAGCGGCTTATCATGCTGCCAATGGCGAACGCAATGGCGTTAAAACCACAGAGAGCGGGTTGCAATATAAGGTAATTCAAGAGGGGCTTAAAAAAGGCGCGAGCCCGGTTGGTAGCCAGAAAGTCGAAATGCATTATCATGGCTTTTTCCCAGATGGTTCTGTGTTTGACAGCTCCATCGATCGGGATGAAACCATGACTCACAACGCAAATGGTTTCATCAAAGGCTGGAATGAAAGCTTGGCCGAAATGAAAGTCTGCGAAGCCCGAATTCTCTATATTCCTTATGACATTGCTTATGGCGAGAATGGCCGAGGTCCAATACCGCCCAAAGCCACTTTGCTGTTTCACATGCAACTGCTCGGCGTAAAGCAGTAATCAATCATAGACTCATTCATGTCTGGCGTTTCAATCCCTGTTTTTGCAGGGATTGAATACGAACACATCTGAAGCATGAATGCTAATTTGCAGCGAGTTTGCGTTTCACCTCTTTGACATTATCCGTAGCATTGCGCTCTTGCAGCAAGCGGCGCGGGTCTAGGGCGATGTAGTTCGGGGCCTCAGAGACCGTGATACTCAGCGTACTCTCCGCCTCATTCACGCGTAGGCGCTCTAGGTCGCTCCAGGCGCTCCATTTATCTTTGGGCTCGTTCTGATAGAAACCGATCTCGATCCATTCATTTAACGCCTCGCCGTCAATCTCTGTCACGGATTCGGATTTATCCATATCTTCCGTCTGGATTTTCTTGTCGAGTTTAAACGGAATATCGACCCTATAAGTCCCGTCACTATTGGCGGAGACTTTGATATCGCCATCGCCATATTTCAGATCCCAATAGGTGATGCGGTTCCATTGATCGTCAATCAGTTGATGAAACTCCGGCCCCGCACCCGCTTTAAGCGCTTCGACCAATTCCAAAGTTGTCGGGTAAGGCGCGCCTTTCTGGCCGTATTGATCGATATATTGACGCATAATTCCGCGAAGTTTGTCCTTACCAATATAATGTTTCAGGCTCCAAAGCACCCAATCGGCTTTGTTATAAACCAGATATTGCTGATCGCTGGCCAGAGCGAGAGGCTCTTCTTTATTACGATCAATAAACATCAAGGCAATCATGCCTTCAATCGTGCTTTTTTCCAAAGAATACAGCGCCTTGTCGAAACCATATTTGGCCTCATAGGCGTCCAGCGCCGCATAGGACGTCAGCCCCTCGGACTGGACATTATAGCCGCGCGTGGCTGCAGGCACGATTTGATGGGCAAACCATTGATGCGCAATTTCATGCATGGTTGTCTGGGATGCATTATCCAGTGTCTTATCATCCTCGGGGTCGCCATTATCCATGATGAAACCTTGTTCTGCATAAGGGATGGTTCCGGCAAAAGCCTGAGCAAAGCTAATGAATGGCACTTCCATGACCCGGACATAATTAAACTGATAAGGCCCGAAATGTTCCGTGTAATGGGACAGGCCGAATTTAATCCCGTCAATAATATCCGGTATAGAGTAGGTGTGGTTTTCACCGTGATAGACCCGGATCGGAATGACCTTGCCGGTCGGGGATGTCCAGCTGTCTTCGGTCACCGCCAGCTCAGCGGAAAGAATAGAATAAAAGTTCACAAATTTAGCGTCGGATTTATAGCTGCGGCAGCGGCGGCCATCCTCAACCGTTTCAGAGATCCAATCGCCCGGCGCAATAGGGAATTGTTTTTCATGCGTACAGACATCGGCTTCGAAATCGATGTAATCTGCAAAGGGCCCAAAAAACATGTTCTGACGGGCTTCCATATCGGTACGATCTGGGAATTTCTCCCGCTCTCCCAGCTCATATTTGCGGCGTTTATCCGGATTAGTCATGGGCTGATATTGCGCGCCTACCATAGGAACGGCCCTGAAACTGGCGCCAAAGGTGCCGTAATTATTCAGGAAGGTGCCGTTTTTACTGATGACGCTGCGATCGGCCAGACGCGGAGGATGAAAATAAGTTTCAAATTTTAAAGTGGCTGTCGCCCCCGGCGCAAGCGGCGGATCAAAGCGGTACAGCCAATGACCTGTATCTTCTATTTCACTGACCTTATCGCCGGCCATATTTTCACCTTCAGTGATGCGGGTCGCCCCGGAGAGTTCCAACAGGCGGATGTCTTCGTCATGGCTGCTGGCAGGTGCGATATAGACTTCCTTGATCGGTTCCTTGGACGGGTTGGTCATGGAAAATTCGCCGGACACGACGGCTTCCTGCTTATAGGGATAAATATCAGCCTTGATTGACACGGCTTTGGCGCGGGGCGTTTTCAGCTTGGCTTCATCTTTTAAAAGCTTTTCGGTTTTCACCTGTTGCAGCTCACGGGCTTTGCGGTTGCTCCAGTCAACCTTGTCATAGGCCTGATAAATATAGGTGCCCGTGCCGATGAAAGTGGCAAGCAGCAGGGCGGCCACGCCTGAGGAGACCGGGGTGATGTTGGCCTTTAAAGATTTCAGTCTCTGCAAGAGAGAGGTTTGCAGGCCGCGCCGCCACAGCCAGGTTCCGATGACAGCAAAGAGAGCGGCTAATGCGCCGAAATAAATGTTGAACCACCGGAAATAAATCCAGTTATTATAAGGGCTGATTTCTGACACTGAACCCGGGGAGGTACCACTATATCCCATCAGAGGATGATAGAATGGGAGGTTGTTGACGACTGTGAGTGTGAAAGCCATGGCGCCAGCCGCAAACAGCATGCCGACAATCCGGTTGGGCGCAAATGTCTGAACAAACAACGCTAAGAATGCGAGGGCCAAATAATTGGGCAGTACATTTAAGAAGGCGTATTTAAAATAAAGCCCAATATTCACCGGCGGGCCGCCTGCGGCGATTTGAACGACCATTCCGACGATAATTGCGATCAGGCAAAGCGTGATCAGAATACCTGACAGAGCGGCCCATTTCCCAAGCAAAAGCGGCCAGTTTCTGACCTTGGTCGAATCGACAAGTTCCATAATCTTGGAGGTCCGTTCACGCCAGACCATCTCGCCGCTGAAAAAAGCGATGATCAATACCACCGGGATCAAGAAGCTGGTAAAGCCAAGTGCCGACATGAAGCTGCTGGTGGGCACCAGTTTTTGCGGGGAAAAGAATACGGTCACGATTGTAATGAATGCGAACAGCATGGCCGCCAGCCCGCCTAATATATAAAAGGGAATACTGCGGACTGTGGCAATATATTCGAATTTCGTTTGTGCGAGCCAGGCTTTGAAGTCTGCGGCCAACCCGCTTTTGGGCGGGAATGCCTCATAAGGTTTAATTGGCCCTTTGGAGACATCCGTTTTTACGAGTTTGGTTTTTCCGGTTATTAGCCCGCGTTTGAAGCGGCCAAAGACAGCCAGCAAAGTCAAAATTGAAATAGCGCCCCAGACCAGCCTGTTCAATCCGACATAACTAAATATTGGCAACATACGCGTGTTGCGATCTTCGGCTGACCAAAATTCTGTGTCTAGACTATAAGCAATGTTGGCAAATGGATCGACCAATGCCTGTATCCATTTAGGAGGGTCAAACTCCATAATCATACCGGACATGATCGAGTAAAAGAAAAGCCCGATCGCGCTGACAAAGACCAGCATTCGGTTCTGCGTCAGCCCTGCGACTAAGGTATAAAATGCCGTCACGAAAAGGGCGTTGATCAATGTGAATAACACCATAGGCTGAAGGTAATAAAGCGGCCTGACTGGACCGAGTACTTCAGCATCTATTTGCGGATTGAACTGCCCCAGAAAGCCGCCCAGCGTATTGGCGAAAATACAGATCAGCACAGTCAAATAAATTCCGATCATACGCGTGCCGGTCATATTCGGGGTGCTGACGGGTGTGGCATGAATGATTTCCAGACTGCTAAATGTCTTGTCCCGTAAAATACCAGTCACGACGAATATCGCTCCGAAGAAGATCGCAGCTATGTCCCAGCTGGCAATTTGTCCGGCAACCATTTGAGCGCCATTGACCTTGAATTTTTCTCCGCCTGCGCCGGATGGAAAAATATCAATCAGCCAAGGGGTAAGCGCGCCCAGGATAAACATGACCGCCGCCGCGATCCAGAACCCGACTTGTTTAGATTGCAGGTTTAATTCAAATTTCAGAAGTTTAGAAAACATCGTTGCGCTCCTAAACCATGCGATAGAGATGAGCGAAATAGGCATCTTCCAGAGACGGGTCAGCCGTCTCAAAACCGGCCTCGGGTTTGGTGTCTGACAGAACAGACACGACAACGCCGCCCATCAACAGGCGGGTTTTGAGCACCCGGCCTTCATATTTAGCTTTCACGGCGTCAACATCGGCTTTATCAACTGTTTTGCGCCAGACCTTTCCACGAATTTTATCGATGAGATTTTCGGGATTGCCACGGGCAACAATTTCGCCTTCACCCATAATCGCCATGTCCGGGCAAAGGTCGCGAACGTCTTCGACAATATGCGTGGACAGAATGATGATTTTATCTTGCCCGGCCTCGGATAGTAAATCGAGAAACATTTGACGCTGCAAAGGGTCAAGACCTGCGGTTGGTTCATCCACGATCAACACTTTTGGGTCGCCAAGTAGAGCTTGGGCCACGCCAAATCGCTGCCGCATACCGCCGGAATAAGTCGCGACAGAGGCAGAGGCATGTTTTAATAGATCGACATCCTTAAGCAAAGCGCTGACTTGCGCTTCGCGGGCTGCTTTGTCCGTCACGCCCTTCAGAACGGCGATGTGGTTGAGCAAGGCCCGGGCACTCATGCGCGGGTAAACGCCAAAATCCTGCGGCAGATACCCTAAAGTCTCGCGCATCACCGTCGGATTGCTGATGATATCTGTGCCGTTATAGCTTATGCTGCCCTCATCAGGTTTCTGCAAAGTCGCCAAAGTGCGCATCAATGTCGACTTGCCCGCTCCGTTCGGCCCGAGAAGGCCAAACAGACCGGGCGACAAATCAAGGCTGACATTGTTCAAGGCGTGAACATCCCCAAAACGCTTATGCAAATTTTTGATAGACAGCATCGTAAACCCCTCTCTCTGGCACGATAGATTATGGGCCTTATGCCAAAACCCATATCGAAAAACAACAATTATTTTTGTTTATCGATAAGAAACGATTTACCCAAAGCATCAATCCGGGTTCTCAATTTCCAGTAATTTTGCCTTTCTGGAGACGCCGCCGGCATAGCCGCCCAGCCCGCCATCTTTGGCAATGACTCTGTGGCACGGGATGATAATGGCCAGCCCGTTTTTGGAGTTTGCGCCCGCCACAGCCCGAACGGCTTTGGGGTCGCCAACCATTTCCGCCAGCTGCGCATATGATCGCGTTTCTCCGTGCGGGATATTTTGCAATTGCACCCATGTCCGGTTTTGAAATTCCGTCCCCGAAGTGGCGAGCGGCGTTAGAAACTCCGTTAGGTCGCCTTTAAAATAAGCGGTCAACTCGCCCTCGATCTGATCCGTAACAGCCGTCCGGCCCGGCAATATGGCCCGGCTCTGCATCTTGCGCAGCTTTTCGAATTGCCGCGTCATATTTTTGCGATCCGTAAATTCCAGCAAATATAGACTGGCCTCATCACAAATGGCGATCATGCGGCCCAGCGGTGTCGTGATCCAGTCTATATAGAGCGGGTCAGGGTTGGCTCCCTTTGGGGCCCGTCCGAATGTCTTGGCAAACGCCGCTCGAAAACCGGAGGCGCTTTCATATCCGGCATCTAATTGTGCATTTATCACACTGTCTCCTTTCGTCAGGCTTTGAGCCGCCAGAGCCAATCGCCGCTTGCGGGCATATTGAGAAAAACTCATTCCGAAACGTCTTTGAAATTGCCGCCGGGCTGTAGAGGGGTCAACACCCATAGCTTTCAAATCCGCTTCCCCCATACGGCGATCGGGGTCTTCTTCCACCAGATCAATTAACCGGCGCACTAATGCGGATTCGCTTGAAACCGGGTGCGCCGGATGGCAGCGTTTACAGGCCCGAAAGCCGGCCGCCAGGGCCTCATCTGCTGTTTCGTAAAATGTACAATTCTCACGCTTAGGAAGACGGGCCGGACATCCGGGGCGGCAGAATATCTGCGTCGTCAAAACGCCGACAAAGAAAACATCGGCGTATTCCGCATTTCGCGCCGCGAGAATTTCATAGCATTTATCGTCATTCATTGATTTCATATATTCTACCTAACAAGAATAATAATCTCCTGTCGCCGAAAATCAGGCATTATTATTTTCTCATTGTTATTTTGGGGCGGTCTCCTTAATCAGGGGGCTGACAGATAGGTGATTTATGAGCGTGACGTTACACAAAGGCGATTTACCGGACGGTATGGATTTCGGGAAAAGCGTCGCCGTTGACACGGAGACACAAGGTCTGTCTCTGGTGCGGGACAAATTATGCCTGGTGCAGCTCTCATCCGGCGACGGGAATGCCCATATCGTGCAAGTGGATCGAACCACATTTGATTGCCCCAATCTAAAGGCTGTGCTTTCTGACCCAAAGATTGAGAAAATTTTCCACTTTGCCCGTTTTGATGTCGCCGTTCTGTCCCGCGATTTGGGAATTGATGTCTCGCCCGTATTTTGCACCAAGATCGCCTCCGGTTTGGTGCGTACATATACTGACCGCCACGGGCTAAAAGATTTATGTAAGGAACTTCTCACAGTTGATTTATCCAAGCAGCAACAAAGCTCAGACTGGGCCTCGGATGAGCTGACTGAGGCGCAGCTGAATTATGCGGCCTCTGACGTATTATATCTGCACCAGCTAAAGACGATTTTAAGCGCCCGTCTGATGCGGGAAAACCGCTATAACATGGCCAAGGCCTGTTTTGAATTTCTGCCCGCGCGGGCGGCTTTGGATTTGGCCGGTTGGCATGACGTCGATATATTCTCCCACCGTATGCGCCGCAGCGACTAGGCCGAATTAACATTGCGTCATATGCGGTGATTTTATATCGCGTTCCGCGTAACCCTGTTTTATAGATATTCATATGAGTAGCGCCGCGACATCGCCGGATCATCAACATGCCGCCAGTGAGGCGCTTGGCCTGTGGGAACCCAAGCGCACGCTTACTCTGGAAGCCGCCCGTCGCCACAGCGAGCGCATTCGCTTTTTGCGCAGGGCTTTGACGATCTTGGCGGGCTTGATAATTCTGTCAATCCTGTATCAATTTCTGACTCAACGCCAAACGACGATCATGGCGGATAACCCGACGGAATCCGTTAAAATGATTAGCCCGCGCTATAGTGGCCGGACCGAAGACGGTCTTCCCTTTTATCTGACCGCAGAGACAGCCACCCGGACTTTGGCCAATCGTAATGAAGTTGCATTGGTCACGCCGGTGCTGGAATTCATTCGCGAGCAGGGGGTTGAGAGCTCTTATGTTGAGGCCATAAGCGGTACCTATAATGATGTTGAAAAAATTCTGAACCTGCGAAAAGAGGTTCAGCTGGAAACCGATGACGGTTATATTTGCCAGACAAGCCACGCCCGCATCTTTGCCCGGGATAAACGTATCGAGGGTGATGAGCGGATTAACTGCGCCGGTAATTTCGGAACGGTCAATGGCAATCAATATGCCATTGAAGAGAACTACAAAGTCTTCATCTTTAAATCCGGTATGGATGCCAGAATCGTCAAAGACCCCAATACAGACAGCGCGGGCCCTGAGGGCGAAACTTTGTTTTCTTTCGGCGGAGACGGCCCGATTGACGT
Organism: Hellea sp.; assembly: GCA_020631215.1. Lineage (GTDB taxonomy): Bacteria > Pseudomonadota > Alphaproteobacteria > Caulobacterales > Maricaulaceae > Litorimonas. The sequence goes on from JAHDHS010000034.1 coordinate 22,695, forward strand.
GAAGGCCCAGACCGCGACCTATCAAGGCAACATCACGAATTTGGAGGGCCAGGTCGATGTCCGGCAGGACGGGGCCATTATCAATTCCGACTTTATGAAAATCACCCGCGAAGCCAAAGAGCTGCCAAGTGCAGGCACGCTGAAACTCGGCGCGATACAAACCATCGCTGCGCGGGGGAATTTTCGTTACCGCACCGCAGACAACGATGTTCGCGGGGATCAGGGATTTTATGACCGGACAAAAAGCCTGATCACAGTCACAGGTAATGTAAAAGTTCGACAGCCCGGCGGTAATACAGTAGACACAGACCGTCTGACCTATAATGTCAAAACAGAAACCATTCGTTTTGCCGGAAATTGCCAAGGCCGGGATTGCGGAGAAACAGGCCGGACGAAAACCGTCATTTCGGGCGGTAGATAAGGGATCAAAATTATGCGTTCTATCTTTGCTGCAGCGATCATCACAAGCGCCGCTTTGGCCCTGCCATCCGAAGCGCTGGCGCAATTTGCGGCCAATTCCGGCGAAGACATCGAGCTTTATTCCGACGTCACGGTCAGCGGCAATGGCGTGACCACTCTGACCGGCCAGGTAGACATCCGGCAGGGTCAGGTCCGCATGCTGGCCGACACTGTCAAGATTTACTCCAAAAGCAGCAGCGGCTCTGTCGCAGCAGCCGCCTCTGATATTGACCGGATCGTGGCCACAGGTAATTTTTATTACATCACGCCGGATCAGGAAGTACGCGGTGATCAAGGCGTCTATCAAGCCGCCAGCGACACGTTTACCGTCACCGGCGATGTCATCTTGCTGCAAGATGAAAACATCGTGACCGGCACGAAATTGATCTATGAAGTCGGTCAGCAAATGGCCCGCGTGACGGCGGATTGCATGGGCCGTAAATGCGGCACCAATCGCCGCGTCAGTATTCTTTTGAAAAATACCGGCAATAATTCGCAAGCCGGACGCTCTTAATCGGGACACGCCATGGCTGACGCTGACCCACATTCCGTGCCGCAATCGGCTATAGTTCCGCCGCCGACTGGCCTGGCCGCCAATAATATCGGCAAGGCCTATCGGGGCCGTGTGGTCGTCAAGGACATCACCTTGACCGTACAGCGCGGCGAAGTCGTCGCCCTGATGGGCCCGAACGGCGCCGGTAAAACGACCAGCTTTTATATGATTATGGGCCTGATCGAAGCGGATCGCGGCATGATCAGCCTGGACGGGCAGGACATCACAAATCTGCCCATGTATCAACGCGCCCGGCTCGGCGTTGGATATCTGCCGCAAGAGCAAAGCATTTTTCGCGGATTGACGGTCGAGGAAAATATCAAAGCCGTTGTGCAATTGACCGAGAAAGATCGCTCCAAATGGAATGAAAATGTCACGGCTTTGCTGGACGAGCTGAATATCGGCCATATTCGTAAATCTCCGGCTCTGGCTTTGTCGGGCGGGGAGCGCCGCCGCGTGGAAATTGCCCGCGCACTGGCCAGCCGTCCCTCATTCATTCTGCTGGACGAGCCTTTCACCGGCATCGACCCAATCGCGATTGCCGATATTTCCGATCTGATCCTCTATCTAAAGAAACGCAATATCGGGATTCTGATTACCGATCACCGCGTGCGCGAAACCCTCGATATTGTCGACCGCGCCTCTATCCTCTTTCAGGGCGAGGCCCTGTTCGAAGGCACACCGGACGAAATCCGCGCCAATAAAGACGTCCGCCGCGTCTATCTCGGTGAAAAATACGCCTAGCTTTCTAGGCTTTCATTGTCTCTATCATTGTCATCCCGGAGGAGGCC
>JAHDHS010000035.1 GCA_020631215.1 Hellea sp.
CAAAAAGCCCTCAAAGCCCACCGCGCCGTCGAAACGATTATGGAAATGGCGGCTTAGCCCCGAAAAACCCCTTGCAATCGTGATAATCCCCGCTATACGCCGCGCATAAATTCGCGCACAGGTGCTGGGTTTCGTCATATAGGCGCTACTCAATTCCGGTGGGCCAGCCGTTAAAAGCTGTCTCCACATCCTGTGCAAAGGTCAACCGGAAGAAGGAGATATCAATGGCTCTTCCTGAATTTTCTATGCGTCAGCTACTCGAAGCTGGTGTTCACTTTGGTCACCAGACACATGGCTGGAACCCAAAAATGGCGTCCTATATTTTTGGGGCTCGTTCCAATATTCACATTCTGGATCTGTCGCAGACGGTTCCATTACTGCATCAGGCTTTGAAAGAAGCCCGCGACATTGCCGCCAAGGGAGGACGTGTTCTGTTTGTCGGCACAAAGCGCGCTGCGTCTGAACCTGTTGCGCAAGCGGCCAAGCGCTGCGCACAATATTACGTTAATCACCGTTGGCTCGGCGGGATGCTGACCAACTGGCAGACTGTGACGAAATCTATCGCCCGTCTAAAAGAACTTGAAGGCATGCTCGGCGATCAAGGCGCAGATGCCGATACAGGTTTGACGAAAAAGGAAAACCTGAAACTGGCCCGCGAAATGGAAAAGCTTGAAAAGGCTCTGGGCGGGATCAAGGATATGGGCGGCAAGCCCGACCTGATGTTTGTCATCGACACAAATAAAGAAGGCATTGCGATTAAAGAAGCCCGCCGTTTGGGTATTCCGGTTATCGCCATTCTGGATACCAATTGTGATCCTGAAAGCGCCGATATGCCTATTCCGGGTAATGATGACGCGGCCCGCGCAATTCAGCTTTATTGTGAATTGATGGCTGACGCTGTGCTTGACGGTATGACCGAAGCGCAAGCCTCCGTTGGTGTCGATTTGGGCGCAGCTGAAAATCCACAGGAAATGGCTCTACAAGCCGCCGCGCCTGCCGCTGAAGCGGCTCCGGCAGCCAAAGCCGAAGCGAAAGCTGAACCAAAAGCAGAAGCGGCGCCTGCGCCTGCTGCAGAGGCCCCAGCTAAAGAGGCTCCCGCCAAAGCTGAGGAAAAATCTGCCGATGAGTCAGAGTTCCTGCCTGTCACACGCGAATATGACAAAGACGCCGATAACGCAGTCGTTGTTAAGATCGAAAAATATCTTGGCGCATCTTTGAAGAATAAGGACGCAAAATATGTGGCCTGTTCCGATGAGACAGAGCTTGAGACAATTGCCAAAGGCTTCATGAAAAAGAAGCTCGGCATTGATGACAAAGACGCGGCGATGGAAAAAGTCAAAGCGGTTTGCGAAACAATGAAACCCACACGCATGAAAAACCGCGTGACGTTTTATTACCTGCTCGCGAAAAACGAAGGTAAATTGGGCGAATTTTAAGCCCCTTTAAATTATGTTCCGCGCTTACTATCTAGGCGCGGAACCATCCAGAAACACGGAACATAGGAGACCGAAATGGCTCAAATTACTGCTGCACTCGTCAAAGACCTGCGCGATAAAACCGGCGCCGGCATGATGGATTGTAAAAAAGCGCTCAATGAAAATGACGGCGACATCGAAGCGGCCATCGATTGGCTGCGCGCGAAAGGCATTGCCAAAGCCGATAAAAAGGCCGGTCGTGTGGCGGCCGAAGGTCTGGTGGCCGTTGCCACAAATGATACGGTCGGTGCGTTGGTTGAGGTCAATTCCGAGACAGACTTTGTTGCACGCAATGAGTTCTTCCAGGGCGCAGTCGCCAAGATCGCAGCCAAAGCATTGGTCGCAGCCGATACAGAGGCTCTGCGTGAGACCGAAGTTGAGGACGGAAAGTCGGTCACGACTTACCTGACGGATTTAGTGGCTAAGATCGGCGAAAACATGAATTTCCGCCGTATGGCCAAGCTAAGCGTCAATGAAGGTGTTGTCTCCGGTTATGTGCATAATGCGGCTGCGGACAATATGGGCAAGATCGGTGTTTTGGTGGCGCTTGAGTCCTCCGGTGATCAAGCCGCTCTGCATGGTTTGGCTAAGAAGATTGCGATGCATGTTGCGGCCACAAATCCGCTGGCATTGACGGTCGAAGATCTGGATAAGGATGTTGTCGCCAAAGAGCGCGATATGCTGAAAGCCGAAGCGCTGGAATCCGGTAAGCCGGAAGCCATTGTCGACAAAATGGTCGATGGCCGTATGCAAAAATTTTACAAGGAATCTGTCCTGATGACGCAGATCTTCGTCATGGACGGAGAGCGGTCAATCGAGCAGGTTATTGCCGATGAAGCCAAGGCGCTGGGCGCAGATGTCAAAATGACGGGCTATATCCGTATGGGCGTCGGTGAAGGCATCGAGAAAAAAGAAGAAAACTTCGCGGCAGAAGTGGCTGCGGCGGTTGCCGGCTCTTAAGGTCCCGGCGAAAGACAAGATAAAAGGCGTCCTTCGGGGCGCTTTTTTTATGTGACTTTTTCGGCTGCGGGCCTAGCGCGAGGGGTTCTGATCCTTATATTCGGTGCACAGGGCGAGTGGAGACCGATTCCAAATAGGGGATATAATGGCGGCATATAAATATAAGCGGGTCTTGCTGAAAATATCGGGTGAGGCGCTGATGGGCGATCAGGCCTATGGAATTCATACCGAAACCGTCAAACGCATTGCCGGCGAAGTCGCCGAAGCCCATGCCAAGGGGCTGCAAATCGCACTTGTAATTGGCGCGGGAAATATTTTTCGCGGCCTGTCTGCAGCGGCCACCGGGATAGAACGCTCCACTGCGGATTATATGGGCATGCTGGCGACGGTCATGAACGCCTTGGCCATGCAAAGCGCGCTGGAACAGGCCGGGATTGATACGCGCGTTCAGTCGGCCATACCGATGCAGACGGTGTGTGAACCTTACATAAGACGCAAAGCCGTGCGGCATATGGAAAAAGGGCGCGTTGTGATATTTGCCGCCGGAACCGGTAACCCCTATTTCACGACCGATACGGCTGCGGCGCTGCGGGCGGCGGAGATGGAATGCGACGCGCTGTTAAAGGGCACGCAGGTAGACGGGGTCTATGACAGTGATCCGAAAACGAACCAGAACGCCAAACGATATGAATCGTTATCCTATCATAAGGTTCTTACAGATGATCTTCGCGTCATGGATGCGTCCGCTGTGACCTTGATGCGCGAGAACGACATCCCCATAATAGTGTTCTCGCTGCATGAAAAAGGCGGGTTTGACAAAGTTATGGCAGGCAAGGGCACTTGTACCATAATCAAGACTTAATTTTGCCCCTGAACGACTTATAAGGAATTGGCCGCTAAGGGCAGGTGAAAGACAAGGAGAGCCAAATGGCTGATTTTAATCTTGCAGACTATCGCAAGCGTATGGACGGCGCTTTGACGTCACTGCGCAATGAATTTGCCGGATTACGAACCGGACGCGCCAATGCGGCCTTGCTCGACGGAATTACAGTCAATGCGTATGGCAGCGATGTGCCGCTTAATCAGGTTGGATCTGTCTCAGTACCGGAAGCGCGGATGCTGATGGTCAATGTCTGGGATAAGTCTCAAGTCGCCGCCGTCGAGAAAGCTTTGCGGCAATCTACTTTGGGACTAAACCCGGTTGTTGACGGCCAAACGCTGCGTATTCCCATGCCGCCACTGACAGAGGAACGCCGTCGTGACCTCGTGAAAGTTGCCAGCGGTTACTCGGAAAATGCCAAGATCGCGGTTCGCAATGTGCGCCGCGACGCAATGGACACGCTTAAAAAGGCCGAAAAAGACGGCGATATGGGCGAGGATGAGCAAAAAGCCCATGGCAATGATGTTCAAAAAGCGACAGATGATGTAATCGCCGATATCGAGGCCGCTTTGGCGACGAAATCAGAAGAGATCATGCAGGTATAGATGGCCGCGAATGCGACATATGATCGGGCTTTTCCCGCGCATATTGCCATCATCATGGATGGTAATGGCCGCTGGGCCCAGGCACAGCACCGGCCGCGGGTCTACGGCCATCAAAAAGGTGTCGAAACGGTTCGCCATATCGTTGAAGAGGCGGCGAATATCGGCGTCCGGTGCCTGACGCTCTATAGTTTTTCGACTGAAAACTGGTCGCGCCCGAAGGCGGAAATTGCGGCTCTTTTCAATCTGCTACGAAAATATGTCGAGAGTGATCTGGATACCTTACATGCGAATAATGTGCGCATTCGCATTTTGGGCTCTCGTAAGGGTCTAAAACCGGATCTGCTGGCCTTAATTAACCGGGTTGAGACGACGACGAAAAACAACACGAAATTTGCTCTGAATATCGCCTTTAATTACGGCGGGCGGGATGAGTTGCTTAGGGCGGCCGCAAGAGCCGCACAAGCGGGCGCGGATTTCACTGACATGGATGAACGGGATTTTGACGCTTACCTTGATACAGCGAGCCTGCCGGAAGTGGATTTGGTTATTCGCACATCCGGGGAAAAACGGATTAGCAATTTTTTGCTGTGGCAGGCGGCCTATGCTGAATTTGTGTTTACAGACGTCCTTTGGCCGGATTTCACGGTCGAAGATTTAAAGTCTGCTGTAGAGATTTATCAATCCCGTGATCGCCGCTTCGGTAATTTATCTGCCCCGGAAGTTGCGTAATCCGGCATGGAAACCGATGATATAACGCCCAAAGCCGCGCCGCCGAAAATTTGGAAAAATCTCGGTATCCGTTTCATATCCGCCGTGTTGCTGCTCGCCATATGTGTGGCGCCATTTTACTTTGGCGGATGGGTTTGGGCAGCTTTAGTTGCCCTTTTGGGCGGCCGTCTTATTTATGAATGGGTCAGGATGGCCGACAAAACGGCAAGTCAATTGGCGTTTGCAATCCCTGTGATTGGATTTTTAATCGGCATTGTTTATACGGTGCAAGACCATCCGTTCTTCGCGGCTTTGGCCGTTCTGGTGACGGCCCTTTTGGCTGGCGTTGAACGCATGCGGCGCGGAGGCACGGCTTGGTCAGTCTTTGGTGTGTTTTATATCATTGTGCCCAGCCTTTTAATCATTGCTTTGCGGGGGAATATTCCCGGCTTTGATACTGATGGTTTCAAACTTTTGCTGTTCATCATTTTGGTCGTGGCGGCGGCTGATGTCGGCGCATATTTCGGGGGGTCAGCCCTGAAAGGCCCAAAGCTTGCGCCAAAGCTTTCGCCTAACAAGACCTGGTCAGGCTTTTTTTCCGGCGTGCTTTTGGCTGTGCTAATGGCACTGATCTTTGCTTTGGCCGTAGATATGAGGCCTGTCTATGCTGCCTTACTTGCGGTTCCTTTGATCTTGTTATCCGTTTCGGGTGATCTGTTTGAAAGTGGCATCAAACGAAAACTGGACGTGAAAGATACAGGCACATTGATGCCGGGCCATGGCGGGTTGCTTGACCGATTGGATAGTCTGATGGCTGCGGTTTTGGGTGCGGCGATTATATTATCAATCTTTCCGAATATCTGGCACAGCTGATCCCAGATGACAAAGCGCGTATCTATTTTGGGGGCGACAGGGTCGATTGGCGACAGCACGCTTGATATAATCCGGCGGGCAGAGCCGGGCGTCTATAAAGTTGTTTCACTTACTGCCAATAAGAATGCCGAAAAATTGGCGGCGCTCGCCAAAGAGTTTCACGTCGAATTTGTGGCCCTTGCGGATGAGGCAGGCGCAAAATCACTCCAGGCTCTGTTGGCAGAGACCCAAATTGAAATCGGTATTGGTCAAGGGGCATTGATCGAAGCGGCCAACCGCCCGGCGGATTTTACTATGGCCGCTATTATTGGTGCGGCAGGTCTGGAGCCGACCCTCGCCGCGGTGGCGCAGGGTAATCATATCGGTCTGGCCAATAAAGAGTGTCTGGTCTGTGCAGGCGAAACATTCATGAAAGCGGTCGCGGATAGCGGGGCCACATTACTGCCCGTCGATTCAGAGCATAATGCGATATTCCAAGTGCTGGAGGCCGATCAGCCTGATGGCGTAAAACGCCTGATTTTGACCGCGAGCGGCGGCCCCTTTCGCGACAAAACACAAAAAGAACTGCAATCGGTCACGCGCGAAGATGCGCTGAACCACCCTGTCTGGGATATGGGGGCAAAGATCACAATCGACTCGGCGACCTTGATGAATAAGGGGTTGGAACTAATCGAAGCCAGCTATCTTTTTGATCGGCCTTCTGCGGAAATTGACGTAATTATTCATCCGCAATCCATCATCCACTCCATGGTGGAATATATTGACGGATCTGTCTTGGCGCAGATGGGCAGCCCGGATATGCGCACGCCCATTGCCTATGCGCTGGGTTGGCCGAGCCGGATCAACGCGCCGGTCGAGCGTCTGGATTTTGCGAAAATCTCTCAGTTGAGTTTTTTCGATCCGGATGTGGTGCGCTTTCCAGCTTTAAGGCTGGCGCGGGAAGCTTTGGAGGCTGGCGGCTGCGCTCCTTGTGTGTTGAATGCGGCAAATGAACAGGCCGTGGCCGCGTTTCTTGATGGTCGGATCGGTTTTACTGATATTTCCAAAGTGGTTGCGAAAACTCTGGAGCGCGAGAGCGCCGGGCGTGACTATGGCTGCAATCCGGGGGCTGTTGAGGCGATTATTGGGGTGGATCAGGCGGCCAGGCGAACTGCGGATGAGCAAATTGTAAGCTTGTAAAACCTGCCTTAAAAAGGTTATTCATCGAGAGTTATTTAAGGGAAACCCGACTCGATGCTTGGCACCGCGCTAAATATAGTCCTATTCGTTGCCAGCGGCATTTTCGTCTTGTCCTTTCTCGTCTTCTTTCATGAATTGGGCCACTATTCAGTTGCGCGGTTTTTCAATGTAGCCATCGAACGGTTTTCTGTTGGCTTCGGGAAGCCGATTGTCCAATGGACCAATAAACACGGGACCAAATGGTCGATTTCACGTGTACCTTTGGGCGGTTATGTGAAGTTCAAAGGTGATGCCGGCGCGGCCAGCAATCCTGATGCCGAGGAACTGGAGAAAATCAAAGAAGAGTTTTCCGGCAAGGGCGATGTCGCGCTCGAAAACATATTTCATTTCAAGCCTCTATATCAAAGGGTTCTGATTGTTCTGGCCGGGCCGATCGCCAATTTTATTCTAGCAATCCTAATGTTTGCTGCCATCGCTTTGTCAGTCGGCTCAACGCGTTATGCTTCAGTCGTTGGCACTGTTGTTGAAAACAGTCCGGCTGAGGCAGCCGGGTTTATGCCTGGCGACACAATATTACGTATGGACGGAGAAGATGTATCGACGTGGTCACAACTCTTGACCTATGTATCACTCAAAAGCGACACCGAAATCACCGCAGAGATTGACCGTGATGGTGTCATGAAAACACTTAAAGTGACACCTGCACGTACCGAACGGGAGGATTTTGTCGGCGGCCGAGCAAGGGTTGGCCAAATTGGTATTTCGATTGCGCGTGACGGGCCCGTTAAGAAAGTCTCATACAATCCTCTGACAGCCTTACAATATGGCGGTCAACAAACCCTGAGCACTATTTCTGCGACGGGCACCTATATTGGCCGTATTTTCAAAGGTAAGGAAAGTGGTGATCAGCTTGGAAGTGTGGTGAAGATCACGGCGATCACAGGCAAAAGCGTCATCGACGTGGCCAATACGGAAGCCTCCGCATGGGCACGAATTAAGGCCATTTTATTGACTTTAACGGCTGTCGGGGCATCTATTTCCATTGCCTTAGGTGTCGCAAATTTAATGCCTATTCCGGCGCTGGACGGTGGACATCTGCTTTATTACGGTTATGAAGCCGTAGCGGGTCGTCCGCTTAGTCAAAAGAAACAGGAGTTTGGGTTTCGAATAGGGTTTGCGGTGTTGCTGACACTCTTCGTGGTTTTAACGATAAATGATATCGGCTATGTTCGTAGCCTCTTCTCCTAAGTGGACGTCTTTATGAGACCAAGTCTTACATCCTCTATGATACGAATGCAGCTATGCCTTTTTGCGGCAGTATTGTTGTTGTTTACAGGCTACGCACCGAATGTATCGGCGCAGGACGTTTCTACGCCATCTGCACCGGCGCAGCAGGCTGCACCGACAGTTATTAGATCAATTCAGGTTCAGGGCAATCAGCGTGTTGAGGCCAATACGGTTGCGTCCTATCTTTTGTTCGCGCCAGGTGATCCTTACTCCGAGGCCCGGATCGATACATCCCTTAAAACACTTTATGCGACAGGTTTATTTGCTGACGTGGCGATTGATCCACGTGACGGCAATGTTTTGATTCAGGTTATCGAAAACCCGATCATCAACCGGGTTATTCTTGAAGGTAATAAATCCCTCAAAACAGATAAGATTACAGATGAAATTGATGCTGAGCCCCGCGCGATCTTCACACGTGCAAGCGTGCAATCTGATGTATCGCGTATCATCGAGCTTTACAGACAGTCCGGGCGATTTGCGGCGACTGTCGAACCTAAGGTCGTTCAGCAGCCTCAGAACCGAGTTGATCTAATTTTTGAAATTACTGAAGGCCCTGTCACAGGCGTTAAACGTATCAATATTATCGGGAACACAGAATTTCCAGATCGGCGATTGCGCAAGGAAATCGCGACGGCAGAGTCCAAGTGGTACAAATTCTTCAGTTCAAACGACAATTACGACCCCGGCCGCTTGGAATTTGATCGTGAACAATTGCGTACATTCTATACTAATCGTGGTTTTGCGGATTTCCGCGTGGTTTCAGCTGTTGCAGAACTCACGCCGGATCTTGAAGATTTCTACATTACCTTCACGGTTGATGAGGGTGCTGAGTACAGGTGGGGTGATGTCTCTGTTGAGACAGATCTTGAAAGCTTGAATTCTGACTTCCTAGAGCAATTACTGCGTATTAAAACGGGTGAAATCTACAATGCCAGTCAAGTGGAAGATGCGATTGACACGTTAAACTTTGCGGCTGGTACGACAGGTTATGCCTTTGTTGACATTCAGCCGGACATTAGACGAAATCGGGATACCAAAACAGTCGATTTGGTATTCAATTTAGTTGAGGGGCCACGCGTCTATATCGAGAGAATTGATATTGTAGGCAATACGACCACACTGGATTACGTAATCCGCCGTGAGTTGGAATTGGTTGAAGGCGATGCCTTTAACAGAATTTTGTTGGATCGTTCCAAAAACCGCGTCCGGGCCCTTCGTTTCTTCGAAGAAGTTGAGATTACGGAAACGCAAGGCTCTGCGCCTGACCGCGCTGTCGTCGAGGTCAAAGTCAAAGAGCAGCCGACAGGCGAGTTGTCTTTCTCCGCCGGCTTCTCGTCTGCTGATGCTTTCTTGGTGGATTTATCCATCACACAACGAAATTTGCGCGGGCGGGGGCAATTGCTGCGATTTGTTGTTAGGGCGAGTTCCAACCGGCGTGAAGTCGATCTGCGCTTCACGGAACCACGTTTCTTAGGCCGGAATTTGGCAGCGGGTGTTGAAATCTTCGATGTTGTAATTGATTTTCTAGATGAGGCAGGTTTCCGTCAGTCGCGTAGGGGTGGACAGGTTTCACTGGCATTTCCACTGACTGAGAATACGTCTTTATCGACCCGTTACTCGCTTCGCAAAGAGGATATTGAGTTCCCACAACAAAATCAGTGCGGGCCGATCAATGATGAGGAAATTGCAATTAATGCAACAAATGCCAATTTAGTATCACTTTGCAGACAGGTTGATGGCCGCCTGTCTTCCATTTTGGGATACACTTTTGCATGGGATAAACGAAACGACCCTATCACGCCAACACGTGGCTTTGATGTGCGTTTTAGTCAAGATTTTGCGGGCGTTGGCGGGGATGTCAAATATCTTCGGACAGATGTGCGCGCGAATGCCTATAGAGGTCTATACAAAAACGTTGTGGCGAGTGCCACGGTCGCAGGTGGTTATGTTCGTGGTTGGGACGGTGAGCCTGTATCCGTTAATGATCGTTATTTTAAAGGGAATTTTGACTTCCGAGGTTTTGATAATGCTGGTATTGGTCCTCGCACGGTGATCGTCAATAGTGATACCGGCGGAGTTGCGGCTCGCCTAAACTCCCTGGGTGGCAATGCCTTCGGCCTAGCTGCAGCTGAGGTGAGTTTTCCTGTTGGCATTCCCCAATTATTAGGTAGCTTATTCATTGAAGCAGGAACGGTAGGCCTTTTAGATGACCAAGAAACTTACAACATTGTCAGCTCAGTGTCGCAAGATGCACTTACGGCAGGGTCAACCACTGTGCAAGGCCAAAACTGTGACGGCATATCTGAAGCGGGCGTTCAATGTATTCGCACGATCGACTCGCTTGATCCCCGCGTCACTGCGGGTGCCAGTGTGTTCTGGGAAAGCCCCTTCGGCCCAATCCGTTTCGACTTTACAAAGCCGCTCGTTCAGCAACCTTATGACGAACGTAAGTCATTCCAATTCACAACCCGTACGAGGTTCTAATCATGTTATCTAAATTTATACGCAGCGCCATCATCGGCGCGGTCATCAGCTTGTTATATGCGGCCACGGCTTTCGCGCAAGGCAGCACGATTTTGGTCGTTGATACCAATCGTGTGATGAAAGAGTCCGAGGTCGGAAAGCACATTGCGCGGCAATTGGAAACCATCGCGAAATCAATGGAGTCAGAGGCGAAAGCTCAAGCATCCCCCCTTGAGTCCAGAAGCAAGTCACTGGAAGCCCAGCTTAAAGGCAAAACCATGCAGGATTTGCAAGGAAACACGGCTTTGCAGCAGCAGATCAAATCTTTTCGGCAAGATCAGCAGAAAGTCGCTATTGATGTGCAGTATAAACAGCGTGAAATGCAAATTACTGAAGCCAAGGCTGTTCAGAAGGTCAATGAGCGTCTTCGCACGATTTTGAAGACCATCGTGACAGAGCGCAATGCTGATGTTGTGTTAGAGCGTTCTCTAGTCATCTATGGTGAACCGGCTGATGTGACAGATACGGTCATACAGCGCCTGAACTCTCAAATGCGCACAGTGCCAGTCACGCGCGAACGCCTGCCGCGCCAGTAATTTCAGGCATATCAGGCAATTACATATATTACGAACCTGCCGCAAAGTTTGAATTGAGCGGCAGGAAATTACTCCTTAGAAGCGCAACATGATAGATCAGCGTTTCTATAGCTTACCCAAGCCAAAACCTCTCGGCGACTTGATCGCTGGATTGAAAGTTGAGACCCTTGACGGTGCCGTGCTGGACGAACTGATTGCCTCGCCCAGCGCCTTAGCGGGCAGCGAGCCAGGGCAAATCACCTTCTTTCAAAACAAGCGCCGTAAAGATCAGCTGGAAACAGCCAGGGCGACAGCCTGTTTCGTATCATCTAAACTGGCCGAGGCTGTAGCTGAGAAAAATATTCTAGCTATCATCTCGGACACACCGCGCGCGCATTTTGCGCGTATCTGCAATGATCTCGTCAGCCCGGCATCGCAACAGGGTGAGAGCGAAATCGCGGCCTCTGCGGATATACATCCTACGGCCATTATAGGGTCGGGTGTGTCGATTGGCGAAAATGTTCGCATAGGCCCGTACTCCATCGTCGAGCATGGCGTCACGATCGGGGCAGGGACAAAAATTGATGCACATGTTACCCTATCCTATTGTCAGATTGGTCGTGATTGCCGGATCAAACCTGGTGCAGTGATCGGCGGCTCCGGCTTTGGCGTCGCTGGCGATGAAAACGGCTTGCTGGATATTCCGCACCTTGGCCGCGTGATAATAGGGGACAGGGTCTCTGTTGGATCACAAAGCTGTATAGACCGCGGGCAGCTCGGCGATACGGGCCTGGGAAATGATGTGAAGCTCGATAATTTCGTCCAGATCGCCCATAATGTTCAGATAGGTTCTGGAACGATGATGGCGGCCCATGTGGGTATTTCCGGCAGCTGTATCATTGGGAGTAATTGTCAATTTGGCGGGCGCGTGGGGCTCGCCGATCATATAACTGTCGGAGACGGCGCTACTTTGGCGGCCAATGCCGGGGTGATGCATGATATCCCGGCCGGAGAAATGTATAGTGGTATCCCCGCTATCCCGGTCAGAGAACATATGCGCGTGATATCCGCAACGCGTAAGCTGGTGAAGAAATGACGATGAATTTGCCGATAAATCGTGACGGTGTGAAAGCCTTGCTTCCGCATCGTGACCCAATGTTATTCATTGACGAGGTCACGGATTTTGGCCCGGACTGGATTAAGGCTGTCTCTGATGTGGATCCCAAAGCCCCCTTTTTTAAAGGTCATTTTCCGGATCGACCTATCATGCCGGGCGTGTTGTTAATCGAAACAATTGCGCAGGCCGGAGCCTTGATCATCGCGCTTAGCGGCAGTCTTGACGCAGGACAGTTCATAGCATTTTCTGGTGTTGAATCGGCCAAATTTCGCAAACCTGTCAAACCGGGTGACAGGCTCACAATCGATGCGAAAATTTTAAAGTCCCGGGCAGGCTTTTATAAATTTGAAGGCGCCGCGCTGATAGAGGGCGCAACGGCTGTTGATCTAAAATTTAGTGCCACGCAGATGCGGTTTGAAGGATAAGCGAGTTATGACGAATATTCATCCTACAGCTATCATAGAAAAAGGCGCCGAATTTGGTGAAGGGGTCAAAATTGGCCCATATTGCTTGGTGGGGTCTGATGTGAAGCTGGGAGACGGTGTTGAACTCGTCGCGCATGTCAGCCTGAGCGGTAACACAAGCATTGGGCGGGAGTGTAAATTATATCCCAATGTGTCCATGGGTTATCCTCCGCAGGATTTTAAACATAAGGGCGGGGATGTCGGTATTGAAATTGGTGAGCACTGCACCTTTCGCGAAAATGTGACGGTTCACCCCGGAACGGATGTCGGCAAACCCATTACTCGTATCGGCGATCATTGTTATTTCATGGCGGGCTCACATCTGGCGCATGAAGGCCAGATGGGCAGCCATGTGACTTTGTCCAATTATGTACAGATTGGCGGGAATGTAACGATTGGCGACCATGTCACATTTGGCGGCCTATGTGCCATTCATCAGCACACGCGCATCGGCCCGCATGCCTTTATCGCGGGCATGGCTTTGGTCACGAATGACATTATTCCTTATGGTTTCGTTATGGGGAACAAAGCTTATTTGGCAGGTTTGAATGTCGTGGGTTTGAAACGGCGCGGGTTTTCGCGCGAGATAATACACAATTTACGCGCGGCCTACCGTTTGCTGTTCGCCCCTGAAGGCACCTTTGCGGAACGCCTTGAGGATGCAGAGCAGCTTTACAGCGAACATGAATTGGTCATGGATATTGTCGAATTTATCCGGACGCAGGAAAGCCGTTCCATCTGTATGCCGCAAATGGGCCGATAGATGAGATTGGGTTTAATAGCGGGGGGCGGCTCGCTCCCAAAGCATGTCGCGAAAGCTGCGGGGGATGAGCTGGCCGCAGTTATTGCGCTGAAAGGCTTTGCCGAGGTGACGGATTTCCCCGATGGCTTGGCGGTGCATTTAGGTCAATTCGGGAAAGTGACGAAACATTTCAAACGGGCTGACTGTACGCATATCTGTCTGGCCGGTATTGTGGACCGGCCCGATTTCAAGACCATTAAACCGGATTTGAAAGCGATCTTCAGACTGCCGGGCACAATCAAAGCCGCTGGTGAGGGTGACGATGCCTTGATGCGGCATATATTAAGCCTGTTTGAAGCCGAGGGCTTTACGATCATATCGCCGCAAGAGGTTTGCGGCTCTCTGCTGATGAGCAGTGGGGTGATCACGCAAACGGCGATACATGAACGCCATAATGACGATATCAGAAAAGCCTGCGACATAGCCCGGGAAATCGGACGTTTGGATATTGGCCAAGGGGCTGTTGTGGCCTCTGGTGTGACACTCGCGGTTGAAGCGCAGGAGGGCACAGATCACATGCTGGCGCGGGTGGCGGCGGACTTACCGCAATCCCTCAAGGGAACCCCGGACAAGCGTAAAGGGGTTCTGGCCAAGATGGTCAAACCTACGCAGGACATCCGGGTGGATTTACCGACCATCGGGCCCAAAACGGTTGAACTGGCCAGCCAAGCGGGACTGGCCGGTATTATTGTTGAGGCGGACCGGGCCTTCATCATCGACCGCGAAGAGGTTATTCGCTTGGCGGATGAGAATGGGTTATTCATCGCCGGTATTCCTCCGGCCTAACATGTCGGCATCAGTCTACATTGTTGCCGTCGAAAATTCCGCAGATCATCTCGGCGCAGAGCTCGCGCAAGAGCTGCGGGGATTGTCTACGGATATCAGGCTATCGGGTATAGGCGGAGCGAATATGAAGGCGGCAGGGCTGCCAAGCCAAATGGATATTGAGGGTTTGGCGATTTTGGGCCTTATCGAAGGTCTTGCCTCATATCCCAAAATTCTTCGTAAGGTCAAAGAAGCCGCAGACCGGATCATGGCCAGCGGCGCGGATGCGGTTGTGTTGATCGACAGTTGGGGTTTTATGATACGTGTGGCCAAACGGCTGCGGCGACTGGGGTTTAAAGGACAAGTCATTAAATATGTCGCCCCGCAGGTTTGGGCGATGCGCGCAGGACGATCCAAAATACTCGCAGAATATACCGACCATGTTTTAACCATTCACAATTTCGATGCCCCGTATTTCGAGCGCCACGGCCTGCCGGTACATTACGTAGGCAACCCGGTATTCGATACGGATTATCAGCAAGGACACACGGATAAGCTTAAGGATGAATATGCTCTGACCGGCCGTGATGTCATTGCCGTTTTCTTTGGCAGTCGCCCTTCAGAAATCGCAAGATTATCAGGGGCTTTCGCGGACGCAGTCGCGCGTTTGCGGGAAACCCACCCGGAAGCCGCCTTTGTCAGCCCTGTCTCCAGTTCCATCGCCAAAGAGGTGGCCGCCGCCGCTGGGGCGGATTTGCGTTTGCAGGATATCATCCTTTTGCCGGAAAAACGAAAATTTGAAGTTATGGCGGCGGCGGACGTGGCTTTGGCCTGTTCCGGCACTGTGACGACACAGCTCGCCTGTGCAGGCATTCCAACGGTGGTGGCTTATAAGATGTCACCGGTCACTTATTTCATTGGAAAACGCCTCATCAATGTCGACTATATTTCTATCGTAAACATTGCCGCAGATCGCCCGCTTATGCCGGAATATATTCAGCATGAGGCGTCAGGCGATAATCTGGCTTCTGCTGTAACGGCTTATCTTGATGCACCCGAAAAGGCGCAAGAGGTCGGTCAAGCCTTGCTCGCGCAAACCGAAAAAATGCGCGGGCAGGGCGGTAGCGCCAGCCGGCGGGCGGCTGACGCCATTCTGTCCATTATCGCGACCTAGCTTAGCGCTTGGAAATTGGGGTATAATCCCGGGCGGTCGGGCCGGTGTAAAGCTGACGCGGGCGGCCAATACGCTGGCTTGGATCTTCCAGCATTTCATTCCATTGTGAAATCCAGCCAACTGTCCGCGCTAGTGCAAAGAGCACTGTAAACATCGATGTCGGGAAGCCGAGGGCTGATAAGACAATACCGGAATAGAAGTCGACATTTGGATAAAGCTTCTTCGCGATGAAATATTCATCTTCCAGCGCAATTTTTTCGAGTTCTTTCGCGACGTCCAGAACTGGGTTTTTAAGGCCCAGCTCGTCCAGAACCTCATGCGCAACTTTCTGCATGACGCGGCTGCGTGGGTCGAAGTTTTTGTAAACGCGGTGACCAAAGCCCATGAGGCGGAAGGGGTCTTGCTTGTCTTTCGCGCGCGCAATGAACTCCGGAATGCGGTCAACGGTTCCGATTTCGCGCAGCATATTCAGGCAGGCTTCATTCGCGCCGCCATGGGACGGCCCCCACAGACAGGCAATGCCCGCGGCAATACAGGCATAGGGATTGGCTCCGGATGATCCAGCCAGACGAACGGTCGAGGTCGAAGCGTTTTGCTCGTGATCTGCGTGCAGAATAAAAATCTTATCCATCGCATCGACGATGGTTTTGCTGACTTTGTATTTTTCTGCCGGAACAGAGAAACACATCCGCAGGAAATTCTCGGCATAGGACAATTCATTATTCGGATAGACGTGTGGCTGTCCGATAGAATATTTATAGCAGCGCGCCGCGATGGTCGGGATTTTGGCGATCAGGCGGTGCATCGCCATATCCCGTGCTTCATCTTCGGTCGTGTGAGCGTCATCATGATAGAAACCAGATAATGCGCCGACCGTGCCCGTCATCATGGCCATTGGATGGCTGTCACGGCGGAACCCATGGAAGAAGCTCTCGACCTGATCATGTAGCATGGTGTGCTGTGTGATCGTCTCTTTGAATTTCTTATCCTGTGATTTGCTCGGCAATTCGCCGTGGATCAACAAATAAGCGACTTCAAGAAAATCAGATTTATCGGCTAGTTGTTCGATCGGGTAGCCCCGGTAAAGCAATTGCCCCTTCGCGCCATCAATAAACGTGATCTGGCTTTCGGTTGAACAGGTGGAAGTATAACCGGGATCAAAGGTGAAATGGCCGGAGTTTTTATAGAGCGGCCGAACATCAATTCCCGGCGCACCCATGGAGCCCTCATAGATTGGAAGCTCGTAATCGTCGCTGCCAATAGAGAGTTTGGCTTTGCCGGTTTGTTTGATTTTATTTTCCATCATGTCTCATCCATCTCTTAATCAAAATTCATTTCAAGCACGTCAGACAATCGTCCAAGCGTCTCATCTTTGCCTAAATACGCCAACACTGCCGAAAGGTCAGGGGAAGGCGCGCCGCCGGTCAAAGCCGCACGAACCGGCTGACCGATTTTGCCAAAACCAATGTCTTGCTTTGACACGAAATCATTCAGGACAGTGTGAAGTGTTTCTTCTGTCCACGCCGCGCTTTTGACGGATTCAAGTTCAAAAGTCAAAGATTTGACCAAATCAAGCGCACCGTCGCGGCGCAATGGCTTGGCGGTTTTGCCTGTGATCTCCAAAGGCCGTGTTTTAAGCAGATATGCGGCTTGTTCTGGTATATCTTTCAATGTCTTAGAGCGGGTCTTTAAGCTGTCCATCGCGCCGCTGACGCGCGCTATCATGGCCTCATCAAGCTCATCGCCATAAGCCTCATTTAAAAAAGGAAGGGCGCTTTGCAAAATTGCATTATTCTCTTCGCGGGCCATATGCTGCCCATTGATGTAATCCATCTTGTCAAAGTCCAAACGGGCCGGAGAGCTGTTAATCCCGTCCAAGGTAAAGACATCTGCAATCTCTTCATCTGTGAAAAACAGCTCTTCATCGCCATGGGACCAGCCCAGCTTAATGAGATAATTGCGAAGCCCGCCGGGCAAATAACCCATATCGCGGTAAGCTTCGACACCGAGCGCGCCATGGCGTTTGGATAGCTTTTTACCATCCGGCCCGTGGATTAATGGCACATGCGCCCAATCAGGCACATCCCAGCCCAAGGCTTCATAAAGCTGCTGCTGCCGCCCTGCATTGATCAGGTGATCATCCCCGCGCACGACATGGGTAATGCCCATATTGTGATCATCCACGACAACGGCGAGCATATAGGTCGGCGTACCATCGGCCCGCAGGAGAACCAGATCATCAAATTGGTCATTCTCCCATGTGATTTCACCGGCAATGTGATCTTTGATGGTCGTTTGTCCGGCAGGCACACGAAAGCGGATCGCGCCTTTATCGCTTTCTTTGTCGCGGTAAGGCGAGCGGAAGGCATGACCCGCCTCACGGCATTTTTCACGCGCCGCGTCCAGCTCATCCCTTTCCAATGGGCAGCGATAGGCGAAGCCTTGCTCTAACAGGGCTTCCGCCGCCTCGACATGGGCTTCGGCATTGCGGCTTTGATAGACAATCTCTTCATCATGTTTGACGCCCAGCCATGCGAGTCCATCCAGAATGGCATCTGTGGCCTCAGCCGTGGAGCGGGCTTTGTCCGTATCTTCAATCCGCAGCAGAAATTGACCGCCCATATGTTTGGAAAAATAGTAATTGAACAAGGCCGTACGCGCACCGCCAATATGCAAAAACCCCGTCGGTGACGGCGCAAAGCGGGTGCGGATGGGGTTACTCATACGGGTTTGTCTTGCCTTTCGGGTAATTTCGGGGCTCTATCACACAAGATGGGTGGAATTTACAGTCAAAAACAGGGCCCGGCGGTAAAAATTTGGTCGGCTATACTAACTTATGCCCCCGGATTTCATGCGGGCGTGATCGCCTTTGCCGCCGGGATTGGGCTTTATTTCGCCATGAAAATAGAGCCAGGCCTGTCTTGGCTTTTAGCAGGCTTTGCCGGGTTTTTGATCGCGGCGCTCTGGCTCCGGTCAGGCGGGCGGGCTCTGGCGGGGCTGGCGCTTCTGTGTTTGCTGGTTTTGACGGGTCTTTTGCGGGCTCAGTGGCATAGCCGCGCGGTTCACGCCCCGAAGCTTCCGCATTATGAGCGCAGCTATACGGTCACGGGCTGGGTCGAAGCGATCGAAAAATCTGGCAATAAAGACCGCTTGCGGCTGCGCGTTTTGGACATGGGCACAAGCGGGGAAATGCCGCATCGTATTAGATTGCGCCTGACCACCGGGGATACCCCCGCGCCCGGCGCGACCATCCGTCTGCGCGCCGCCGCCAAAGCGCCGCCGGGGCCTGTATTGCCGGGCGGTTATGATCCGGCCCGCGCGGCCTATTTTGGCCGGATTGGCGGCTTTGGTTTTACATATGGCCCCGCTGAAATTTTGCCCGAGGCAGACTTGCCATTGGCGGATCATGTCAAACGCGTCTGGGTCAGATGGCGTTATGACTTGGCCGAACGGATATTCAGGCAATCACCCGCCGGTACAGCAGGGCTGCAAGCGGCGCTGATAACCGGCGTGCGCAAATATATCCCGCAGGAACAGACCGATGATTTGCGGGCATCGGGCTTGGCGCATATACTCGCCATTTCCGGACTGCATATGGGGCTGCTGGCAGGGAGTGTCTTTGGCGGCGTAAGCTTGGTCTTGGCGTGTATTCCAAGGCTGGCACGGCGTATAGATGTGCGCAAGCCAGCCGCCGTGATCGGTATTATTGCGGCAACGTTTTACTTGATCTTGTCCGGCGCCAGTGTCGCCACTCAGCGCGCTTTTATTATGGCGGCCATCGTATTTCTGGCTGTGATACTCGACAGGCGGGCCATTTCCTTGCGCTCAGTGGGCGTCGCGGCGGTCTTGACCCTGTGGCTTCATCCCGAAAGTCTTGTTTCCGTCGGGTTTCAAATGTCTTTTGCCGCCGTGACAGCTCTGGTCGTGACCTATCAGGCCTGGCAAAAATATCGTCCGGCGCGTCAGACGAGGGGGCTATTCCGGCGCAGTTTGGATTTCGTGACATCGCTGACCGTGACGAGCTTTGTGGCTGGACTCGCCACAGCCGGATTTGCGCTGTTTCATTTCAACCGGATTGCGCGTTACGGGCTTTTGGGGAATGTGATTGCGATGCCGGTATTCACGCTGGCGGTCATGCCGCTGGCGATTATCAGCCTGATCTCTATGTCGGTCGGGCTCGAAGCCATACCGCTCGCGGCGATGGGCTGGAGCTTGGATTACATCTTACGCTCAGCCGATTGGGTCGCCAATATGGAGGGCGCTTTGTTTTACGCGCCATCTGCGCATAGCTATATGCTTCCCTTATTTGCGATTGCCTTTACGGCCATATGCATAGGCCGAAAATGGATCAAGCTGATCGGGCTGGCGGGGATGGTGATCTGTTTGGGTTTGTGGCACGGCACGCCTCAACCGGATATGCGTATCAGCGATAGTGGGCGCGTAGCCTTCTGGCAGGCTGATAGGTTGTTGACGGATGGCACCCGGGCAGATCGATATGGGCGGGAGCAATTCATCCGCCAAGCCGGACGCGAAGGGGCGGAGTGGCAGGATTATGAGGACAGTCTGGCCAAGTGCGATGCGCTGGCCTGCCGGGTACAGGTCAATAGCCTAACGGTCTCAATCCTTAAGCACCCCTCCGAAGTGCCGGTGGAATGCAGCGCAGCTGATATCGTCATTTTATCCGTTCGCGAAGCCGGACCTGTGGCAAGGCGCGGTTGTCAGGTGCCATTAATCGACGCGCGAAGCCTGTCACAGAATGGCGCGGTCAGCCTCTATATTGGCGAGACAATCAAAATAAAGCAAAGCCGCCGGGGAAGGCGGCTTTGGTCATGAGAGGCTTGCGGGATTAAGCTTATTGATAGCTGCGCACTAATCCGACCAAAACGCCCTGAACTTCAACCCGGTCAGGGCCGTAGCTGCGGGTCGGAAAGTCTGGATTTTCGGCGATTAATTCGATTTGTCCGCCGGACTTATACATGCGTTTCAAGGTCGCTTCTTCCTGATCGACCAAAGCCACGACAATATCATTGTTGCGGGCTGTATTGGCTTTGCGGATCACGACAATATCTCCGTCCAGAATACCGGCATTGATCATGGATTCGCCCTCGATTTGCAGAGCGTAATGATCGCCATTGCCCAGCATATTGGGCGGAACTGGAATGAGGTTGTAAGCATCTTCGATCGCTGGAATAGGGGAGCCCGCAGCGATTTTTCCGACAAAGGGAATTTCATAAGAATCATTGGCCGGTTCACGCATTTCATTTTGCGCGGCACCCTTTTGGGCGTAATCCTCTGGCAGTTGCAGCACCTCAAGCGCCCGGGCCTTATTGGGCAGGCGGCGGATAAAGCCCCGCTCTTCCAATGCCGTGATCAAGCGGTGAATGCCCGACTTACTGGCCAAACCAAGGGCGTCCTTCATTTCATCATAAGAAGGCGGCACGCCATTGGCTTTAATTTTCTTATCGATCAAAACCAGAAGGTCTTTTTGCTTTTGGGTCAACATAGACGCATCTCCGAACAAAGGGGCAACATTATGTTTGTTCTATAGATGTTCCTAGTGATGTCAAGGGGACTTATATCTAAAAAAGATACAATGTGAGGTGACGTTACTTCTTACGGTTATCACGTAAATTTAAAGTCATTCCAAATAGGAACAGCGCCACAAAAACTTTACCGAAATGTTCGGGTAAGAAATGAGCGGTTAGGCCCATTATTGCCGTCCCAAACAAGAAAATATCTCTGCCGTTTTGGTCAGTCGGAATTAGGTGTTTCATTTACCTTCACAATCCTCTTGTCAGCCGCAAATAATATCGCCTTGATGACCTGCTCGACGGTTGAAATGCTTCTATTTAAGAGCCTTCATGATGATATTGTTGTAGCGCTCTGAATAGGGCGGGAGTTGTATGAGGAAATCCCGGAAGCGGTCCAGTGGCTGATGCACGACAGAGCGTTCATTGGACATGGTCTTAAAGCCTTCATAGCCGCCAATCCGGCCCTGACCCGAATTTCCGATACCGCCAAATGGTAGGCGCGGGTTGGTGCCCGATTGAACGCAATTATTATTGACAACGGCTGAGCCGGAGCTCGTGTTTTTGAGGAAATATTCGATATTGTCGTCATTGGTGGAATAGACATAGAACGCGAGCGAATTGGTTCGCGGCGCAATTAGATCCAGTACCTCTTCACGGTTCTTATAACCGACAACACAGAGGACGGGGCCGAAGACCTCTTCCTGCATAATCTCCATATCTTCGGTGACATCGGTCAGGATAGTGGGCTCAATGTAATTGTCCTTGATATTCGCCGAGCCGCCGCAAATGACTTTCGCCCCTTTTTTGATGGCGTCATCAATCAGGGCTTTGACGCGTTGGGTGTGACGGTCATTGATCATGCGCGGCACATAGGCGGATTGCTCCAGCCCTGCGCCATCTGAATTGTAAAGCTCATTGATCTTTGCCGCGATGAGCGTCTGAAATTCTTCTTTCACGCTGTCATGCACAATGGCGTAATCCGGCGCGATACAGACCTGGCCCGCATTCATAACCCGGCCCCAAGCGAGTTTCGTTGCAGCGTTTTCCAGCTTGGCGGTCTCATCAATGATAACAGGGTTCTTACCGCCCATTTCAAGGGTCACAGAGGCCAGGTTATCCGCCGCGGCTTTCATCACGATTTTCCCGACGGCTGTGCCGCCCGTGTAATAAATATGATCAAAGGGCAGGGCGAGCAGTTCTTGCGCCACATCCACGCCGCCTTGAAACACGTCGGCTTCATCCGGAGAGAAAGCTCCATTGATGATTTCCTGAATAATCTGGGCCGAAATCGGGGCGAGCTCTGATGGTTTGATCGCCATGGCATTACCCGCCGCGATGGAGGCAATCATGGGAACAAAGCTCTCCGCTGTGGGCGCGTTATAGGCGGCCATGTTCAGGACGACGCCCTTGGATTGGCGACGGATTTCACAGCGTTTGCCCATTGTGCTCATGGAGTTTTTGACCTTTTCGGGCTTCATCCATTTGCCGACATGTTTAATGGCAAAGTCGATCTCACCTTTCAGCATCATCAGCTCGGCGGCGATATCGAGTTTGTGACAGCCGCGCTCTTCTGCGCCCGCCTTGAAGATATCCTCCTTGCGGGCCAGCGTTGCGTCCCAAAGTGTTTGCAATTTCTCGGCGCGCTCATCTGCGCTGGTATTGCGCAGGCGAAGTTTGGAGGCTTTCAGGGCGTCAAAGCGGGTTTGAATATCTGACATGATCAGCCTTTATATTGCGGAATACCGACCGCTTTCTGGATGGTCTTTTCAAAGGCCCGTTCGGGCATAACGGCCAGCATGACTTTCATCGGTTTGACATCTTTGCCGACCAGATAGCGCGGTTTCCATTTGGGCTTATCCAGCAGCGCCAGCACTTCATCCGTCACATAATCCGGGTCATTGCCTGCATTGATTTGTTCGACCATTTTCGTTGTGGTCGTTTCAAGCAGGTGGGGCTGATAGGTGGCCTTGATGTCTTCGGGCATGTCTGACCATATGCTCTTGGTCGTTTCCTCGGCATTGGCGGTCATGTGGGTTTTGACCGCTCCGGGTTCAATTGAGGTGACCTCTATGCCGAAAGGCGCAAGCTCATTTCGTAATGTGCAGGTCAGGCCTTCAACGGCCCATTTTGACATATTGTAAGAGCCTGAGCAGACCGGATTGGCCCGAACCGCACCGGAGGCAAAATTGATGATGCGGGAGTTGGGCGCGCCCTGACGGATCATCGGCAGAAATCCCTGACAGACCCGCAGGGGGCCAAAGGTGTTCACCTCGAACATCTTTTTGGTCTCGTCCATTTTGATGCCTTCGACGGGGCCTGTTCCGATATTCGCGATACCGGCATTATTGATCAGAAGGTCAAGCGGACGGCCCCCCAAAGCTGTGGCGACAGCTTTGACGCTTTCGGTCACGGATGCGTCTTGGCTGACATCTTGATCCACGGCTGTGATATTCGGGTGTTCCCCCAATTCGCTTTTATCGCCGCCCGTATAGACCCCGGCAAAAACCTGCCAGCCACGCTCGGCCAGTTTACGTGCCATCATCGCACCCATGCCCATATTGGCGCCTGTGATGAAGGCTGTCTTTTGATCTGCCATGATATTCCCCAATCTTATTACTTTCCGAACGACGTTCAGAAAAGCCTAAGCAGGGTCTCAAGTCAAGCAATGGCAGCTTTAAAAATCAAAAATACGTGCATGCCAATCATCGCGCAGCAAGGCATATTGCCCAAGCGGATTGACGATGTCGCGAATATGTATCTCCACGCCTCCATCCGCCGCCGGAAAGAACATGACATTATCGCCGACATCCTGCGGGACGACGCGTAGCGGTGATTGCCCCGCAAAACCGGCGTCATAGACATTCATCTTGCTTTGATTGTTCAGCGAGATGATTGGGTTTTTGACGTCCAGTTCGGGATTGGTATAGCCATGCCGCAGACTGTCTGCGAGCAGGTCGAGACGGGTTTTGACATCGCGCATATCGGTCTTGGATTGGCGGGTTTTGTAATATCGCGCCAGCGCCCCGCGTGAGGTATTTTGCAGGTCTTCGGGAAAGTCTGCCTTGTCGATATGGATCAGGATGGCATTGCCGATATAATCCTTTTGGGCCTTTGAATCAGTCTCGAAATAGCGATTGCGCAGATCCAGTAATTGTCCGATTTGCATTTCATACTTTGGCTCTTCGCCATAGCTAAGCTGCGCGATCAGACGGGTGAAATGCGCGCTCAGCGCCATATTCGTGCT
>JAHDHS010000081.1 GCA_020631215.1 Hellea sp.
CGGATATCCCTCCATGACCGCCCGCCGCCGCAATATGGAAAACCACCAAATCGAACAGGTCGGCGCAAAACTCCGCGAAATGATGCCATGGATTTCCGCCAATAAAATTGTCGATAAGGATAGGAACTAAAGAGACCCCTTCTCCCTTGAGGGAGAAGGTGGCTAAAGCGTTTTGAAAAAACGCGGAAGCCGGATGAGGGTGTACCTAACTCAGTTTAGTACACCCTCACCCCCGGCTTCGCCGGACCCTCTCCCTCAAGGGAGAGGGAATGAAAAGAGAAGACTATGACCACAGCTACGCAATTTGAACGACAAGAGACAGAAGTCACCCAGGGCCGCGAGCCGAAATCGGGGGCGCAGCTTTTGCTGGAATCCATTGCCGCGCAAGGCGTGGATACGATCTTTGGTTATCCCGGCGGAGCGATCATGCCGGTCTATGATGTGCTGCCGAAATTGCCGCAGCTGCGCCATATCCTTTGCCGACACGAGCAGGGCTGCGGCATGGCCGCGATTGGTTATGCCCGCGCGACGGGCAAGGTCGGCACAGCCTTCGCGACCTCCGGCCCCGGGGCGACCAACCTCGTCACCGCCATTGCCGATGCCTATCTTGATTCTGTGCCGACTGTTTTCGTGACGGGTCAGGTGACATCGGATTTGATGGGCACAGATGCGTTCCAAGAGGTTGATATTTTCGGCATCACTTTGCCTATCGTCAAACACAGCTATATCGCCCGCGACCCGGCGGACATTCCCGGCATGGTCGCCGAGGCCTATTTCATCGCCGCCGAAGGCCGGCCCGGTCCGGTCTTGATTGACCTGCCCAAAGACGTCGCCAATGCTATGACAACAGATCGGCATAAATGGCGGCCATACCCCAAGCAAAAGCCCGAAATGGGTCAGAGCGATTGGATCACCAAAGCCGAAGAAATGATCCGCGCGGCGAAAAAACCGCTTTTCTATATTGGCGGCGGCATCGCGCAAGGCGACGGCGTGGTGGAGCTGCGTGATCTGGTCGAACGCACGAATATTCCTGTTGTGTCCACACTTAAAGGGCTCGGCGCCCTGCCCTCGGATCATCCGAATTTTCTGGGAATGCTGGGTATGCACGGGCTGAAAGCCGCCAATTACGCCGTGCAGGAATGTGACCTGCTGATCGTGGCAGGGGCGCGATTTGACGACCGCGCGACCGGCAAGCTCGACACCTTCGCCCCCCATGCCAAGGTCATCCATATGGATATTGATGTGGCGGAAATTAACAAATTGCGCGGGGCGGATGTTTATCTGGACGGGAGCCTGAAAAAGAACTTGATGGCGCTGAAACCTGGCAAATCGGAATGCGATGACTGGCGGGAATTGTGTTACGCGCGCCGTGAGGAGCATGAATGGGATTATAAATCCCCGATCACCTCGATGAAATCCGGCGGAGTTTATGCGCCCAAGCTGCTCCATGATCTCTCCCGCCGCGCGCCGGACTCTGCGATTTTCACCTGCGATGTCGGCCAGCATCAAATGTGGGTGGCGCAGCATTGCTATTTCGATGACCCGAAGGATCACATCACCAGTGGTGGTCTGGGCACGATGGGCTTTGGCCTGCCCGCGGGGCTGGGCGCGAAACTCGGCGCGCCGGAGCGTACTGTGATTACGGTCTCCGGTGATGGTTCCATCATGATGAATATTCAGGAACTGGCCACGCTGAACCGCTATGATATTCCGGTTAAAATCGTCCTGCTGGATAATTCCGCCCTCGGCATGGTGCGCCAATGGCAGGAAGTGTTTTTCGAGAAGAATTATTCAGAGGTCAATCTGGATGACAATCCCGATTTCGCCAAAGTCGCCGAAGCCTTTAATATCGAGGCCTTCACCGTGACCCGCGGAGATGAGGTCGATGCCGCCATAGACAGATTACTCGCCGCCACCGGCCCGATCCTCATGCACGTCAAAATCGACACCTATGAAAATGTCTGGCCCCTCGTCCCGCCCGGGCGCAGCAATGCCGATATGATGGAGCGGTAGGATGACCAAGGCATTACAAAACGCTTTATTCACTACAGGAATTTGCTTGTTAGTATTCGCTATACTCAATCTGTTCCATGACTTTGGCTTTCTCAATGAATTTATTCTGGATCACACTTGGAGAGATTTAGATTTTCATCGTGTATTTTTGGACTTAACCGCTGCAGTAAGTTTAGCCATTTTGAGTCTTTACGCAGCGAAGAAATTAAAAACCAGAACGGAGAAACAAGCATGTTGAGAAAAGCTTGCTTAGTTGTTGGGAGTTTGTTGTTAGTCTTCTCCTTAATTAAACTCGTCTGGTTGGGCAGTCGATTAGGCCTAAACCCTGGCTATACTAAATTGAGGTTAGGCGCTTTGATCTATGACCTTGTTTATTTCTTTCAAGCCTTAGCTTTAGCTTTGTTGTGCTTTTTCGCAGCTCACGAACTTAAGTTAGGAGATCATCATGACTGAACTCCAACGCGATAAAACCTTTGAACCGTCCGGTGTGTCCGGCACGCTGAAGATTGTGCTGCATGATGTGAGCGGGACTTTGATCCGGGCGCTGGGGACGATTGAGCGGCGCGGTTATGATTACCGCGACGTGC
>JAHDHS010000036.1 GCA_020631215.1 Hellea sp.
CAGAGCGGGTCATCCCGGCTGTGACGAAGCAGGTTACTCGCCGCGTCATGAGAACTCCGGCTCAGACACAAGAGCGTGTCATTCCGGCTGTGACTAAGACGGAAACACGTCGCCGCATCAAAACACCGGCAACGACACAAGAACGTGTCATTCCGGCTGTGACGCAGCAAATCACGCGCCGTGTTGTCAAGACACCGGCTCGGACTGAAGAGCGGGTCATCCCGGCTGTGACAAAACAGGTCACGCGCCGCGTTGTTGACAATGCCCCTCAGATGGAGCGTCGTTTGATCCCGGCTCGTTACGAGACTGTGACTGTTCAGAGAATGGTGGAACCACCACGCACTGAAACGACCGTCATTCCGGCTCAATACGGAACGATTGAACGCCGTACACAAACAGCGCCTGAGCGTGCTGAGTGGCGTCAAATCCTCTGTGAGGCGAATGCGAATGCGACTGTGATCTCAGCTATCCAGCGTGCGCTTCGTACGGAAGGCTACTATCGCGGTGCGATTGATGGACGCTTAGGTCAGCAGACTTATGCAGCTGTCGAGGCCTTCCAACGGGCACGTGGTCTGTCAACCGGTGGTCTGACACTGACAACTGTCGAAGCTTTGGGTGTCGATTGGCGCTCTATGGTCTCCGGTGGTTCCGGTACGGCTTCTGGTGGATTTACCACAGGCACATCCGGTTCCATGACTAGTGGCTCATCAACAGGCTTCACCACAGGTACAACCGTATCAGGTGGCAGCATGAGCACAGGCTCAGCCAGTGGCTACTCTATCGGAGCAGACGGCACCGTCCGTGACGCTTCCGGTACAGTGATCGGCCGCTTGAACGCAGCCGGTGATGTTGTGAACTCATCCGGTCTGGTCGTTATCCGTGGTCTGCAGGGAACTGCAGCAGGTGGTATGACAACTGGCTCTATGAGCACAGGTGGTCAAAACCCAATGCTGAGCCGTTCGCAAACGGGAACAGTTGGCGGTGGTAGCACCTTGAGCACAACAGGTCGTTCGACAGGCGGAGCATCTGCAGGCGGCTTCACGGTTCGCGCTGATGGTTCGGTTGTGAACTCATCCGGTGCCGTGATTGGCCGTGTTGATGCCAATGGTAACATCGTTGATGGAAACGGCCGTGTTATCGGGCGCGTTACACCACGCGGCTAAGCCATAACTGACGGGCTTGCCCGTCAGATGAAATTTAGAGCCCCCGCAGCATTCTGCGGGGGCTTTCATTTTAGTCTCATATAGTCTGATTTTGTCTAAAGCTGGGCAGTTGACAGGCAAAGTTCCCGCTGTATAAGGCGCGCTTGAGATAGACTCGCTGGAATATACTGCGCTAGCAGATCTTTATCCCGGCACAGGAATTTACAGCAGAAATCTGCTAATTGAAGGAATAGACCCATGTTTGCAGTCATTCAAACAGGTGGTAAGCAATATAAAGTTGCCAAAGATGATGTCATCATCGTTGAGAAACTTGATGCTGAAACCGGGAAAAAGGTAACATTCGGTGATGTTCTGATTGCCGGAGAAGGCAAGAAAGTAACAGTTGGCGCGCCCTTGGTTAAAGGTGCGTCTGTGACGGGCGAAGTCTTGGAACAGCGTAAGGGTGACAAGGTCATCGTGTTCAAGAAAAAGCGTCGTCAGACTTACCGCCGTAAAAAAGGACACCGTCAAAATGAGACGGTTGTCAAAATCACAGGTATCAAAGGTTAGGCTCTAAGCCGACTTCGATTGAGGAGCTAGAAAATGGCACATAAAAAAGCTGGTGGTTCATCTAATAACGGTCGCGACAGTGCAGGCCGCCGCCTTGGCGTCAAGAAATCAGGCGGTCAGGCTGTGATTCCTGGAAACATCATTATTCGTCAGCGCGGGACAAAATATTACCCGGGCGCCAATGTTGGCATGGGTAAAGATCACACACTCTTTGCCCTGACAGAAGGCCGGGTCTCTTTTGCAACAAAACGCAATGCCCGCACCTATGTATCTGTCGAGCCGATGGCCAAAGCGGCAGAATAGCAATCCGTACATATCCGGATTGCCCCCAATAAGGCGGTCCGATGAAAGCAGGGATATCGGATTGCCGATGTCCCTTTTTTATTCCCTGCGCGCCGATCCCGGGAGGCGGGTATGAGAGAGATAATAAAAACTGAAAGGCTGTTATTGCGCCGTCCAGAGATGGACGACGCAAGGGCTTTGGCGGAGTGGATCAATCACTATGATGTGGTCAAGCAAACCGGCACGATCTGCTTCCCCTATACTTACCTCCACGCTGAATATTGGGTCATGATAAGCCGAAATTACTGGAAACGCGGAAAGGCATATAACTTTGTCATGGAACATACCGGAAAAGTCATAGGCTCTTTGGGTTTGTTTCGCGCGTCATTGGATGCAGAGTTTGAAGTCGGTTATATGCTGAGCCAATCCTATTGGGGGCGTGGTTTCATGACGGAGGCTGTTCAAGGTTTGTTACGGGCTGGCGCGGAAGACTTAGACATGAGGCGCTGCCATGCGGGGGTGTTCTCGGATAATCCAGGCAGTGATGCTGTATTGATGAAGTTGGGATTTAAGAAAACACGCCCTGACCATCTATATTCGGTTGCACGTGGATGTAATGCAGCAGGCTACCGCTATATCTGTGAATTAGATAATGCGTAACTTGTCTGGAATTATCGGCGCAGCATGCTTAGAGAGCGGATATGAAATTTCTCGATCAAGCTAAGATATATGTTCAATCCGGCAATGGCGGCGCAGGCAGCGTGTCGTTCCGGCGCGAGAAATATATTGCCTTTGGCGGACCGAATGGCGGGGATGGCGGCCGCGGCGGCCACGTCTGGGTCGAGGCCAGCAAAGATCTGAACACATTGATCGATTATCGTTACAAACAGCATTTCAAAGCCAAGACAGGTATGCATGGCATGGGACGGGATCGCCACGGTAAAGCCGGTGATGATGTGACGATCATGGTACCGGTTGGCACTCAGATTATCGAAGATGAAACAGACGTTATTATGGCGGATTTGACCGAGGATGGAGAGCGTATTTTGCTGGCCAAAGGCGGTAATGGCGGTTGGGGCAATGCCCGGTTTAAATCATCGACCAATCAAGCGCCCCGTAACGCCAATCCCGGCGAAGCAGGCGAAGAACGCTGGGTCTGGCTACGCCTGAAATTGATCGCAGATGCGGGCTTGATCGGATTACCTAATGCCGGAAAGTCGACATTCTTGTCATCTGTGACAGCCGCCACCCCAAAAACGGCGGATTATCCGTTCACGACATTACACCCTCATCTGGGCGTGGTAAGCCTTGGAGTGGGCGAGCGGTTTGTCATCGCCGATTTGCCGGGCTTAATCGAAGGCGCAAGTGAGGGCGCTGGCCTAGGTCACCGGTTTTTAGGGCATGCTGAACGCTGCGCGGCGATCATACATTTAATCGACGTTACCGCGGATGACCCCATCGGAAATTACAGGACAATCCGGAACGAGCTTGAAAGTTATGATGAGGATTTTAAGTCCAAACCGGAAATCATTGCGCTGTCCAAATGTGACGCCATAGACCCTGAGACTATTACGGCCGTCAAGGCGGAGTTTGAAAAAGAGACGGGGCAGACTCCGTTTTTGATTTCATCCGTCGCTCAACAAGGCTTGAAGCCGCTTTTATCTGCCGTCTATGGGCATGTGGAAACCCGCCGCAAGGACGAGGAGGCGACCAAAGAAGCCAAGCGCCGCAAAATAGCAATCGAGCGAGGCGAAATAGAAGACACCCAAGGCTGGTCTCCATGACGGACCTATCGCGCTATTCACGCTTGGTCATAAAAATTGGCTCGGCCCTGCTGGTTGACGAAACCTCGGGGATGTTAAGAACGGCGTGGCTGGACGCGCTTGCTAAAGATATTGGGCAGCTGCGAGCCAATGGCACGGATATCATTATCGTGTCATCGGGCGCGATTGCACTGGGCCGAAAGCGGCTGGAATTGCTGGGAAAAACACTGTCTCTCGCGGAAAAGCAGGCCTGTGCGAGCGCAGGACAATCCTTACTGACCCAAGCCTATGAGAGAGCTTTGGGGCAGGAAAATATCATCACGGCTCAGGCGCTTTTGACTTTGAATGATACGGAAAACCGTCGCCGCTGGCTCAATGCCCGCAACTCGCTTGAGACTTTGCTCCGCTTGGGCGCTATCCCCATCATCAATGAAAATGATACCGTCGCCACAGATGAAATCCGCTATGGCGACAATGATCGTTTGGCCGCGCGAACAGCGCAAATGATGGGGGCTGACGGCCTAATTTTATTGTCCGATATTGATGGTCTATATACCTCCGATCCAAGATCAGACGATGATGCGAAACACCTATCTGTCATAGACGGAATCACACCGGATATTATGGCTATGGGGCGCGGCGCCAATGAGCAAGCGGCGGTAGGGTCGGGCGGTATGAGAACGAAATTAATGGCCGCGAAAATCGCGACACAGGCCGGATGCGAAATGCTGATTTGCGACGGGCGGGAAAGCGGAGCCCTTGGGGCGATTGGTCATGGCGCGAAACACTCCCGCTTTTTAGCGAATGAAAACCCCAAAAAAGCCCGCGCGCAATGGATCGCCGGCACATTAAAACCGTCAGGCTCATTGGTTGTCGATCCGGGCGCAGAGAAAGCCTTATCAGAGGGTAGAAGCTTATTGTCTGCGGGTGTTGTGGATGTGACGGGTGATTTTGGTAAAGGGGATGCCGTGTCGGTCACATCAATCCAAGGTGATGAAGTGGCCAGAGGATTAATTGCCTATGATGCGGCGGACGCCCGAAAGATATTGGGCAAGAAATCGGCGGAAATCATCCATATTCTAGGCTATGATAATGGAGCAGCTCTTATCCATCGTGATAATTTGGCTATGCTATGACGCTGATGACTGACCCTCAAAACTTAAACGCCTATATGGCTGATATCGGCCGGAGCGCGAAAGCGGCCGCAAATGAATTGCGCTTGGCGTCATCTGACACCAAAGCCAAAGCGCTGAATGCGATGGCGAAATACATCCATGAAGACAGGGCCTTCATTGAGGCTGAAAACCTTAGGGATATGCAGGCGGCTCGGAAAAAGGCCCTATCCGAAGCAATGCTGGATCGTCTGGCTTTAAACGAGGCTCGTATAGAAAATATTGCGTCGGGGCTGAAAGCGATTGCCGCTTTGCCGGACCCTGTTGGCGCCGTCGAAAAGGACTGGGTGCAGCCCAATGGGCTGAAATTTTCAAAGGTCAAAACGCCCATTGGTGTTATCGGTATGATTTATGAAAGCCGTCCGAATGTGACGGCTGATGCCGGGGCGCTGTCCGTTAAATCTGGAAATGCCTGCGTGCTGCGCGGCGGATCTGAAAGCATAAATTCAAACCGCGCGATACACGCTTCATTGGTCAAGGGACTGGAAGAGGTTGGTCTTCCGGCCACGGCCATACAGCTGATCAATACGACGGACAGAGACGCCGTCGGCTTGCTGCTGGGGGGGCTGGGGAATACAGTCGATTTGATCATCCCGAGAGGCGGCAAAAACCTGATTGCGCGCGTGCAGAAAGATGCCCGCATACCGGTTCTCGCTCATTTGGAAGGGCTCTGCCACAGCTACATCCACCATGCCGCAGACCGGTCTAAGGCCTTGGATATCGTTGAGAACGCCAAAATGCGGCGAACAGGCGTTTGCGGATCGACCGAGACCGTCCTTATCGATCCCGAGATTGCCGGGTCAATTTTGCCTGATCTCTCAAATCGTTTGACATCTCTCGGCTGTGAGCTGAGGGGTGACGTGCAAGCCTGCCGGATCATCCCCACTATTGAGCCAGCAAGCGAAAGTGATTTTGCGACAGAACATCTGGCCCCGATATTAAATGTGGCGATTGTCAATAACATTGACGGAGCGCTGCAACATATCGCCAAATATGGAAGCGGCCATACAGATGCGATCATAACAGAGGATGCAAAGGCTGCCGACAAGTTCCTCTCTGAGGTCGATAGCGCGATCTGCATCCATAATGCCTCGACCCAATTTGCGGATGGAGGCGAGTTTGGCTTTGGCGCGGAGATAGGCATAGCGACGGGCCGGTTACATGCCCGCGGCCCGGTTGGCGCAGAACATTTGACGACCTATAAATATCAACTTCGCGGCACAGGCCAGATCAGGCCGAAATGAGACCTGAGGATCATCTATCTATCGGTCTATTTGGCGGGTCATTTAACCCGGCACATCTTGGACATATGCATGTTGCGCAAGCTGGCCTAAGAGATTTGGCGCTTGACCGCATTTGGTGGCTGGTCAGCCCGCAAAACCCGTTAAAACCCAAACAACCGAGTTATGAGTCCCGTGTTAAAACGGTGATAGACCTACCGCTGAAACCACGCATGGAGATAAGCCCTGCCGAAATTGAGATTGGCAGTCATTACACCATAGACCTGATCAAAGGCTTGCAATCGCGATACCCGCTGACGCAGTTTGTTTTCCTGATGGGGGCAGATAATTTCTTGCAGCTGCCGAAATGGAAAAACTGGCAAGACATCATGCAAAGCGTGCCGGTTGCGGTGATCGCCAGACCTCAATCCCCGATCAGAGCACGCCTTGGCAAGGCCGCGCAACTGTATCAAAATTACCGCATCCCCGAAGAAAATTCACACGCATTGCAATATTATCGCGCCCCTTGCTGGACATATCTAACATTGCCACTAAATAATTTATCGTCCTCAGTGATAAGGGCACAGAAATCATAGCAAGACCATTTTGTTTATGGTATTGTATATTATAGGACGAATGGAGGAGCCCCCTGTCTGCAAAAACCAAGGCGAAAGCGCAAAACAAATCCGTTGAAAAGGATATCAAGGCGCTGTCGGATTATGTTCAATCCGTTTTAGATGAAAATTCAGCTCAAGACATTATCGAAATTGATATTCGGGGTAAGTCCTCAGTCGCCGATTACATGATCGTCGCATCCGGGCGGTCCAACCGTCATGTCGGGGCGCTGGCGGATTATGTCATTAAAGGCCTGAAAGAACGGGGTCACAAGAGCCTCGGGGTTGAGGGCTTGGAAGGCTGCGACTGGGTTTTGATTGATATTGGTGATGTTGTCCTGCACATCTTCCGTCCTGAAGTTCGGGTCTATTATAATCTTGAAAAAATCTGGTCGGTTCCCCTGCCTGAAGGCTTACAGGACATTGTTGAACAGGCCCCCGAAGAGTAAGTGAAAATTGTTCTACGGGCAGGCGGCAGCATGCGTTCTGGCGCAGAACGCGATTTGGTTGACGACTATATCAGACGTGCCCAGGGTCTGGCGCGCGGGACGGGGTTCACATCCGTTGCTGAAGAAAGCGTCGATCTAAGATCTGAAAAATCCCGCAAAGACGAAACGCGTAAAATCCTTGCCGGAGTAGTGGATCATTCCAAGATCGTCATATTAGATGAGCGTGGCAAGCAGCCGACTTCCCGCGAAATAGCCAAGCAGTTTCAGCAATGGCGCGATGAAGGGTTTGGCGCGGCCTATCTATTGATTGGCGGGGCGGATGGCTTTGAGCCGTCAGAGCTCCCAAAGGGCGCGGTGAAATGGGCCTTCGGGGCGCAGACCTGGCCTCATAAAATGATGCGGGTCATGGCAGCAGAGCAAATTTACCGCGCGCTCTCAATTCTGGCAGGCACGCCTTATCACAGAGATTAGCCCGCCATAATTTCACCTAGCGGATATATGAAAATTATCATAGCACATGGGTATGAGACTGATTGCCAGCATGATTATTGGATTGAGCCTATCAGCTCAGGCTTACGCCCAAGCCCCTGATCCGGAGACGCTCGACAGCCTGACCAAAGCGGAGGAGCTCGCCCGTCAGGAAGAAGCGCAACTGGCCCAAAAACGAAAATTAGTCACGGCGGAAATCACTGATCTAAAAAGCACTCTGGCGAAGTCAGCGAAACAGACCCGCGCCTTTGAGCTTGAAAAGACGCAGCTTCTGGACAGAATGGGTGAGCTGACTTCGGAGAATAGCGAACTTGAGGCTGAGCTTTCCGCCAACCGGCAAAGCATGATGGAACTGTTAGCGGCTTTGCAAAGGCTAGAGGCATCACCGCCGCCTGCCATGGTCAGCAGGCCGGAAGATGCGGTTCGCGCGGCGCAAGCGGCGCAGCTCATGGCAAGCCTGCGGGAGAGTTTGCAAAAGAAAGCCGATGAGCTCAGCGAGTCTCTGATCAATGTCAGCGAAGCCAGGGCAGAGATTGCCGAGCAGCAAAGAGCGTTGGATGCCAACCATACCAAGCTGGAAAAACGCCGGTCACAAACACAAAAATTGGTCGAACAAAAAGCCAAGCTGCAAAAATCTATAGAAACGGATGAAGCCAAGGCCCGCGAGGAAGTTGCCCGGTTAGCTGCTGAGTCGAAAAATTTACGCGATCTGATTGCGTCACTTGAGGCCGAAGTGGCCAAAATCGGCCCGCGCGTTAAGCCGGATAAAAATGGCGCGGCCCCCAATAAACCGAGATTGGCCAAACCCGTGACTTTGCCCAAAGGCACCCGAAAATTTGCAGAGGCCAAAGGCACGATGGTGCGCCCGATCACCGGGCGGTTATTGCGAAATTACGGGAAGGGCGAGAAGGGACTGACCTATGCCGGACAGTCCAATGGCCAAGTACTTGCGCCCTATGCGGGGCGGGTCGAATTCTCCGGGCCGTTTAAAAATTATGATCAGGTTGTGATTTTGAATGTGGGCGATAACTACTTCATTCTTCTGACCGGGCTGGGGGATATTTTTGTGAAAACCGGTGACACGGTTCATATTGGCGAGCCGATTGGCACCATGCCGTTCAAGGCCAAAGGCACCCCGTCATTGTACATAGAACTAAGGCGCAACGGCCAGACGATCAATCCCGTGCCCTGGCTGGAGCCCCGTCCTGTTAAAAACGGGTAATGGACTGTATTATGACAGCAAATTGACTGGAAAGTCGCGGCGGGCCGCTTTATTGAAACTTTAAGAAAAATTGGCCCAACCATTGCAAGACTGGATGATGGGACGCCAAGGAGACAATGATGAAGAAATACATATTGCCAACGATCGGATCTTTTGCGGCTATTGGGTTGTTCGCATTATCGACGCACCAGTCGACTGCGGTAGCGGTTGAGCGTCCGGCATATGAAGAAACCTTCGAGCAATTGGAGCTCTTTGCCGATGTGCTGGCCCGTGTGCGCAGCGACTATGTCGTCGATGTGGATAATGGCGAGATGATCGAAGATGCGATTAACGGCATGTTGCAATCGCTGGACCCACATTCGTCCTATGTCAATCCAGAGGCTTTCCGTGATCTTCAAGTCGACACATCCGGTGAATATGGCGGTTTGGGTATGGAAGTCACAATGGAGGACGGCTTCGTCAAAGTCATTTCGCCAATTGATGATACGCCGGCCAAGCGCGGCGGGATCAAGGCCGGTGATTACATCACAGAGATTGAAGGCAAATCCATTATGGGCGTTTCCTTAACCGAAGCGGTCGATCAAATGCGCGGCAAGCCGGGCGAGCCCATCACGATCACAGTCGTCACCGAAGGCGAGGAGCCGCGCGAAGTCAGCCTGACCCGCGAAAAAATCAAACGTCAAATCGTCAAATTCGAAGTCAAAGATGGCTTTGGCTATGTCCGTATTGCTCAGTTCAATGAAAAGGCCGAGGAAGGCTTGCGCGCGGCTGTTACCAGCCTTCGCAAAGAAATGGGCGGAAACATACCCGGTCTTGTCCTGGATTTACGCGGCAATCCGGGTGGATTGCTGGATCAATCGATCAAAGTCTCAAGTGTCTTTTTGGATGGCGGCGAAGTAGTTTCAACCCGTGGCCGCGTCGCCTCAGACACAGAGCGTTATAATGGCGAACGCGGTGAAATGGTCAAAGGCGTTCCGCTGGTTGTCTTGATCGACGGCGCATCTGCATCGGCGTCCGAAATTGTGGCTGGCGCGATACAGGACCGCGGAAGAGGGTTGATTGTCGGCATGACATCCTTTGGCAAAGGGTCTGTGCAATCAATCATACCTCTGCGCGGCGGACGTGACGGCGCCCTGCGGCTGACCACGCAACGCTATTACACCCCGTCTGGCCGCTCTATTCAGGGCACAGGCATTGATCCGGATATCGCTGTCTCTGCCGTGCCGGATGATGGCAAAACCCGCATGTCGCGTCGTGAGGCAGATTTACCAAACGCGATTGAGAATGAAGATGACGAGACCGCTGATGAGGTCGAAGAACTCGTGGTCGATTATCCGCCCGAAGGGTTTGAAATTCAGGATGATTACCAGCTTCAAAAAGCGATCGAAATTTTGAAGTCCGGAAGCTACGCTCAGAAAATGGCGGAATTGACCCGATAGATGCGGCGTGGACGCTCTATAACCGGGCTCTGTTTGGCTGGCGCTTTGCTGGCAGCAACAGCCTATGCCAAAGTCAGCCCGCAAGAGGCCGAAGATAAGATCACATTAGAGAAGTTGGAATTATTCGCCGACATCATGGCGGTGGTTGAAGAGTCCTATGTGGAGGAAGTCGACACAAAGACGCTGATCGATGGCGCGCTGAACGGCGCATTGTCTTCGCTGGATCCGCATTCCGCTTATGTGCCGCCTGTCACCTTCACAAAACAGCAAGAAGCCGTCAGACGCGAATATGGGGGGCTCGGCATTGAAGTCTCCATGGAAGGCGGCTTGGTCAAAGTAAACCACGCGATAGAAGACGGCCCGGCCTATGATGCGGGCATCCGCGCGGGTGATTTTATAACGGCCGTCGCGGGCGAAAAAGTTATCAATAAGGAACTGGATGACGCGGTCGAGGGTATGCGGGGGCTCGCAGGCGATCCGGTCATTGTGACAGTTTTGACGCCGGGTCAATTGCCGCGCGATATCACAGTTGTCCGCCAACAGGTTCGCGGACGGGCCGTGCGTCACCGCGTAGAGCGCGGCGTGGGCTATATCTTTATCGAAACATTCAATAATGACAGATTGACCAAGGATATCACGAGCGCGCTGAAAAGCCTTGAGGCTGAAATGGGCGGAACCATTCCGGGCTTAATCATTGATTTGCGCAGTAATCGCGGTGGTTTGCTGGATCAATCGGTCAGTGTCTCCGGCCTGTTTCTGGACGGCGGAGAAGTGCTTTCCGCGCGCGGTCGTGAAGCCTCCGATACGCAGCGTTATCACGCCGAACCGGGTGAGCTTTATCCCGATATGAAGATTGTGGTTCTGACCAATCCTGGCTCTGCCTCTGCGGCCGAGATTGTCGCGGGCGCTTTGCAGGACCGGGGCCGCGCCGTGGTTCTGGGCCGCCGCAGTTTCGGCAAAGGCTCCGTTCAGTCCGTCATTCCCATGCCGGGCGGGCAGGGGGCGCTGCGCCTGACGACACAGCGCTATTACACGCCGTCGGGCAAATCCATTCAAGGGCGGGGCATTATGCCGGATATGCTGGTTTCCCTGACGAAGGATAAAGGCGAAATCCGCAAACGTTTTCGAGAAGATAGTTTCCGCAATTTCCTGATCAATCCGGATGAGACGGATTATGAAGAGCGCTATGAGGACGTGATTTATCCACCTGAAAGCTGGCCTGAGGATGAGGATTATCAATTGCGCAAAGCGGTCGATGTCCTCAAGACCTCGATCTATGAACGGCTTTTGGACGAACAAAAGACAGCTCTGGAAAAATAACTGTTTTCGCCTCACAGGCGAGTTTACGTCTTATACAAATCACCCTAATAGCGCCCTATGACATCGCCCGGATCATATCGCAGAGAGGCATATCGCCGCCAGGCTGTTCAGCTGCCGTCGAGGCGCAAACATGTTTTGCTGGCTGTGTTGGTCTGTTTGGGCGTTCTTTTATTGCCGGTCTTGGCCGTTGCGATGTTCGGCAATGAAGACGATGCAATCGCTCAGGGCATGGTCGACATAATCCCGTTGCCGGAAGCCGACAACACACCGGAGCTTGCCAATATCAATTTGGAAACGCCGGATTTGCTGGCCGGAGAGGTGCCAGACGGGGCCAACCCGACTGAGGAAATTGCCGCCAAGCTGGACGCGCTGGGCAACCCTGTAGGCGCGCCCGCAGCAGCGACCCCGTCGCAAGCGGCAGCCAAACCGAAAGTTATTAAAATTGACGGACAAATTATCGGCGGCGCCCCGCTGCCCGCCGCGCCTTTGCCCGGCCTGACGCAGCCCAGCCTGTTTGGCGTTATTCCGGCCAAATCCGCAAATGGCGGGACGGCCTTGACCCGCTATAACCGCCCCTTCCGCTCCGCAGCCGGTAAGCGTCCAGTGTCCCTGATCATTGGCGGTCTGGGGATCAACCGCGCCCTGACGCAGCAGGCCATCGATGAGCTGCCCGCTGACGTGACGCTGTCATTCGCGGCCCATGCCACGGGCCTGCAAAGCTGGATTGATCAGGCGAGAGCCGATGGTCACGAAGTTATGATAGAAATCCCGATGGAGTCTGACGGCTTTAATCCATCTGAGCCGGGTGCAAACCGTGCGCTTCGTCTGACTCTGGGGGTCAGTGAAAACCGCCGCAATCTCGATTGGTCGCTCAGCCGTGCGCAGGGCTATTGGGGTGTGACAAATTATAATGGTGAGGCGTTTTTAAAACGTGCTGATGTGACGGCGCCTATATTGGACCGTCTATCTCAAACCGGGGTCGGGTTTATTACGGATGGGGCCTTTGCAACGCCGAGTCTTCCGGCTCTGTCGCGGTCCGTCAAACTGCCCTTTAAATCCGGCTTTGGATTGATTGATCCAGATCCCATTCCAGCGATCATCAATACGCGCCTATCCGAATTGGCCGCTTCGGCCCAATCGGGCGCTCATCCGGTCGGCGTTGGTTTTGCATATCCTGAAACCATTCAAACTGTTCGTGGCTGGGTTTCCGGACTGGACGCGCAGGGTTTGGTTTTGGCCCCGGCATCGGCGACGTTACAGCCATGAGCAAACGGCAGGAGTACCGCCCCTGTGTCGGCGTCGCCGTGTTCAATATGGCTGGTCAGGTCTGGCTGGGTAAGCGCATGGGACATGACGGACCCCATGCCTGGCAGATGCCTCAGGGCGGGATAGACAAAGGCGAAGCGCCTGAACATGCCGCCGTACGGGAGCTGTTCGAAGAAACCGGTATCACCTATGAAATGATTACGCCTCTGGGGGAGATTGAGCCTTGGCTGACCTATGATTTCCCGCCATGGCATAAGCAGAGAAAAGGCCGGAACTGGCGCGGGCAAAAACAGAAATGGTTTGCCTTTCGTTTCCATGGCAAAGAATCCGATATTGATTTGAAAGCGCATGGCCCGCAGGAATTTTCCAAATGGCGCTGGGCCGATCTGGCCGATGCGCCGGATTTGATCGTCCCGTTTAAACGCGACGTTTATGAAGAGATTGCCATCAGATTTGCGCGCTTTGCTAAGGGCGTAAATTCGACTAAGGCATCTCATGGCTAAATCGCTGCAAAATAAAAATGCGCTGATCTTTGTCTTGATCACCGTCATGATCAATTCCATCGGCTTTGGGATCATGATCCCTGTGCTGCCTGATCTGCTAAAGGAATTGACGGGCCTGCCGAATAATGAAGCGGTTATTTGGGGCATGTGGCTGACCTTTGTGTTTGCGCTGTTTCAATTTATTTGCATGCCGATTGTCGGCGGCCTGTCGGACAGATTTGGCAGGCGGCCTGTGATGCTGGCGTCCTTGCTTGGGCTAGGCATTGATTATTTCATTATGGGTCTGGCGCCGACGGTCTGGTTCTTATTTCTGGGCCGGATCATCGCCGGAGCCTTTGGCGCGACTTTCTCGACGGCAAATGCTTATATTGCAGATATCAGCCCGCCGGAAACCCGCGCCCAGAATTTCGGTCTTGTCGGGGCTTCTTTTGGCGTTGGCTTCATGCTGGGCCCGGTCATTGGCGGGTTGATCGGGAATGAATTTGGCCCGCGCGCGCCCTTTTTGGCGGCGGGGGTGATCTCGCTGTTGAATGTGGTTTACGGCTTTATCTTTCTGCCTGAAACCTTGGCAAAGGATAAGCGCCGGCCGTTTAGCTGGAAGCGCTCTAACCCCTTTGGGTCGATTATGTCGCTTGGCCGGATTAAAGGCGTTAAGTCGCTGATTATTATCCTCTTTCTGCTCGCTACGGCGCATACGGTTTATCCCACCACCTATACATTTTCCACACAGGAAGGGCTGGGCTGGACGCCCGGTGATGTCGGCCTGTCGCTGGGGGCGTTCGGGATTGCGAGCATGATCGTGCAAGGCGGGCTTATTCGGATCATCATCCCCAAAGTCGGGCTGTTCTGGGCGGGCTTTATCGGTATCGTCTCGACGATTATCGCCT
This sequence comes from Hellea sp., assembly GCA_020631215.1. Lineage (GTDB taxonomy): Bacteria > Pseudomonadota > Alphaproteobacteria > Caulobacterales > Maricaulaceae > Litorimonas. The sequence continues at coordinate 14,339 of JAHDHS010000036.1, forward strand.
ATACGATGATGGGTAGCGCCGATAAGGGCTGGATTATCTATGCCGCCGGGCCGTTTGCAGCCTTTGCCGGATTATATGGCCCGGCCTTGACCAATATGATGAGCTCGCGCATCTCGGCCTCAGAGCAGGGCGAGTTACAAGGCGCGATTGGCGCGGCGCAGGGGCTGGCCTTGATGATCGGGCCATTCCTAATGGCGGGCATGTTTTGGTATTTCGGTGACACCGGTTTGAAAACGGATAAGGGGCTAGGCGGGTTTCCGGCCAATATCTTCGATATGATGGGCCATATATTGGGCGGGCAGGGCATTCCCTATATTCCAGGCGCGCCTTTCATTATGGCAGCAAGCCTTGCGATCATCGCCTTTGTGACTTTCCTGCTGGTGACTAATAAGGCGGACCGAGAGGCCCGCTACAAACCCGACGCCGCCCCGCTCGCCGCCAGTGAAGAGCTGCCCCCTGACCTGACCTAAAGCGTCGATAGAGACAAGCGTTTCACGGGCAGTCTCACCCCACCTGCCCCCGATGTCGCAGCATATGATCCGCCAGCACGCAGGCGAGCATGGCTTCTGCGACGGGGACGGCGCGGATGCCGACACAGGGGTCGTGACGGCCTTTGGTGCGCACATCAATTTCGTTGCCCTCGGCGTCGATGGACTGCGTTGCGGTTAGGATAGAGCTGGTCGGTTTAATCGCGAGCCGCGCCACGATCGTATCGCCATTGGAAATTCCGCCCAATATCCCGCCGGAATGATTGGACAGGAAAGTGGGCTTGCCGTCTTTCATGCGGATTTCATCGGCATTTTCCGTGCCGCGCCATTGCGCCGCTTTGAACCCTGCGCCGATCTCCACGCCTTTGGCGGCGTTAATCGACATCAAGCTGTTTGCGATATCGCTGTCCAGCTTCCCGTAAACCGGTGCGCCCCAGCCGGCCGGAACGCCTTCGGCATGAACCTCTACCACTGCGCCGACGGAATTGCCGGATTTGCGGATTTCGTCCAGATAATCTTCCCAAGCCTTGGCGGCTTTGGCGTCGGGGCAGAAGAACGGATTTTTGCCCGTTTCGTCCCAATCCCAGCTTTCCGAATTGATCATCTGATCGCCAATAGAGACCACTGCGCCGCGAATGGTCACGCCCTCCAAAATCTTGCGCGCAATCGCGCCCGCCGCCACGCGGTTTGCCGTCTCGCGCGCGCTGCTCCGCCCGCCGCCGCGATAATCGCGAATGCCATATTTGGCGTCATAAGTCAGGTCGGCATGGCCGGGGCGGTAACGGGATTTAATTTCGGAATAATCGCGGCTGCGTTGGTCGGTATTTTCGATCAACAGGCTGATCGGCGTGCCCGTCGTTTGGCCCTCAAAGACACCGGAGAGGATTTTCACCGCGTCGGGTTCCTTACGCTGCGTGACAAAGCGCGACGTGCCGGGTTTGCGCTGATCCAGAAAGGTCTGAATATCGGCCTCACAGAGCGGAATGCGCGGCGGGCAGCCATCCACAACACAACCAATCGCCGGCCCATGGCTCTCCCCCCAGGTCGTAAAACGAAATAAATGTCCAAATGTGTTATGTGACATGGGAGGGGTTTAGCGGGGCGGAGCGGGTAGGGCTAGGCGAAAACGTGCTGTCTAAAATTAAAATCCTCCTGAGGATAGATACACATACCAAATGATCAGCATAAGAATGCGTCCCGAGACAGCGCTACGGGTCAGCGTGCCAAGCCCGATGATAAAGGCGGTCATTGCAAAACTTATCAGTCCAATATGAGAAAGCCACTGAAATTGGCCCGCCATGAGGATGCGTATCAAAGCCGGCAGTAAGGTAGCCAGGGCAATGGTCACGCTCGCAATATAGAGCAATAGAGTTCTCTCGCCTTTATTAGTTCCCAACGTGTCCAGTAGATCACCCGTTGATTTGGACTGCCAGCGGCTGCTCGCCTCGGTTAGCGGGAAAATAAGAACGAGAAGGATCGCTGGACCTGCGATGGTCCGAAATGGCAACAGCCCGCCCATAACCGCAACACCGAGTAAACATATAAGCCAGACTTTACTTTTCAGGATCAGGCGGATTTCACTTTTGATAACAGAGACGTAGTTCGTATTGCCTGCCGGGACAGAAACGGGGGCTGTGAAAGGAATATCTGAGATTGATTGGCGCGGCGTGTCTGTAGCTAAGGCATGCCTTTGTTTACGTTTGGGTAATCGCGTTTTCTGCGGCCCCCAGATAAGACCAGCTAGAGCGGCAAGTCCTGCCGCTGCGGCAAACCAGAAAAGCCGTGACTGAAGATAAATCGATCTGGTTATGCTCCGCCAAGCGTCAATTGTGACGGTTTGGTCTGTATTGGCGGCCCCGCCAATGGTGACAGCCGAAACGGGCCCATCCATTGAATTGATAAGCGGTGTTGTGAAGCCAAAAGCATCGGTAAGCGGCTTGCTGGTCATGGCTTGGGCGTCAGGGCCGTCCGCTCCTATAATGCCAATGATCATTAGCATCATCCATAGAATAAAAAATATGATGTCACCCAACCAGCGCCTGGTTAGATTTCGTGCGTCCAGAAAAAGCCTGATGGCTGCGATCACTGCCAAAGCAGGGGCTGCCGGGAGCCATAGTGCTGTCACAGTTCTAAATATATTCATCTCACCTTCGAGCCTGAACAGGCCGATTATCAGGCCCGCAGCGGTGAGGGCTGCTAGCAACATCCAGAGAGATGCTGTATCGGCGGCCCATCGCCCTAAAGACGCTAAAATACGCGAATGGGGCGCAACATCAGTGACTTGCCATGGCCTGTTTCTTGTCGGCCCCGCGCGCAGAAATATATAGGCGAGTGGTGTGAGTAATGTTGCCGCCAAAACGCCAAGCTCCAGCCCCAGTACTGAGGCACTGCGAACGGGTTTCATGCCGTTAATGGTTAGAACTGCGTAAGAGGCGTCCTCGTCTGGGACCATATAATGCGCCGCAATCGGGACAGCCAGAGCGACCAAGAGAAGGGCAGGACTACGCAAATAGCGCTTAATGTCGAAATGAAAGCTGGAAGAAAGTTGGGTGAGCATATTCATGACGGTGTTAACACCCCGTCGGCAACGCGTAAGATTGCTGCGCCTTGCGCTTCGAAATGTTCGGATAAATGCGTTGTCAAAATAACAGTGGCCGATTTGGATGCGTGAGAGATGAGATCGGATACTCGCTTGGCTGTCTCTCGGTCCAGTTCTGCTGTCGGCTCATCTAAGGCCAAAAGCTTTGGCGAGCCGAGTAGGGCCTGAGCCAAAACAAGCCGTCGGCGCATCCCGCCTGACCATCCTACGATACGTTGTTTGGCGTCCGGGCCGAGACCCAATTGTTCCAGAATTTCATTGGCCTGTGTGATTGACCCTTTGCCAAGGCCTTTGAGCGCCGCAATATGGGCGAGAAATTCTATACCGGTTACGTCCTGCGGGAGATCAACTATTTGCGGCGCATAGCCAAGTTCAAAGCGTAATTTCTTACGCACGCTGCTGTAAGGTTTGTCGTTCCAAAAGAGTTTCCCCGAACTTGGTTTCTCAACCGTGCTGCAAAGCCTGAGCAGAGTGGATTTTCCGGCTCCGCTCGGCCCGACTAATAAATTAAGACCGGATTGGAAATTATGGCTTATATCTGTCAAGATCGCCCGCTTGCCGTATGATTTTGAAACTCCGCTAAGTGTCAGCATGTCTTGGCCCTTTTTTTGTTTCTTACCTCTAAGACGTCATGAAAGGGCTGTATAGATGCAGGGGTACGCCTAAAATCAACCGAAAGCTACGTAACTAGATTTAACCCTAGCCTCTCTCGTAAGTTCTGATAGCCCTTGCGGTTATGAATGCCCCTGAGTCCATCACACCTGAGTCTATCTTAAAAAGCACATTTGGCTTTGATGCGTTTCGGCCCGGGCAGGCGGGGGTGATTTCGGCTTTGATGGGCGGGGAGCATGTGCTGGCGGTTATGCCGACAGGGGCGGGCAAGTCGCTTTGTTATCAAGTCCCGGCCCTGTTGCTGGACGGGGTGACCGTCGTGGTTTCGCCGCTTGTTGCCTTGATGGATAATCAGGTGGCGGGCCTGCGCGCAAACGGGGTTGACGTCGCCTGTATTCATTCGGGGCAGTCACGAGAGGAAAACGTAGCGCAGTGGCGGCGCGTGGCGGGCGGGCAGGCGTGCCTGCTTTACCTCTCGCCTGAGCGCCTGATGACGCCGCGTATGCAAAGCGCCATGCGGGCGCTGTCCCCGGCCATGTTCGTGATTGACGAAGCGCATTGCGTGTCCAAATGGGGCCCGGCCTTTCGTCCGGAATATGCGCAGCTATCTGATCTGAAATCCGCCTTTCCGCAGGCCCGCATCGCCGCCTTTACCGCGACCGCAGATGCCGCCACTCGCGAAGATATCGCCCGGCAATTATTCGGCGGGCGCGGGCAGATAATCGTGCAGGGCTTTGACCGCCCGAACCTGTCTCTGGCGATTGCCCCCAAAACAGACAGGAAGAAACAATTGCTCGAATTTATGGAAAGCGTGCGCGGGCAATCGGGGATCGTCTATGCCCTATCACGCAAGAACACAGAGGAATTTGCCGCCGCGCTCTCCGCCGCCGGGCATAAAACACTGCCCTATCATGCCGGGCTGGACTCGGCTTTGCGCTTTGAGACTCAGGAACGCTTCATGGCCGAAGAGGGGCTGGTGATTGTCGCGACCATCGCCTTTGGGATGGGGATCGACAAGCCCGATATTCGTTTTGTTTATCACACCAATCTGCCCGGATCGCTGGAGGCTTATTATCAGGAAATCGGCCGGGCGGGGCGGGACGGCGCCCCGGCGCGCACGGCGATGTGTTACGGGCTGGATGATGTCGCGCTGCGCCGCCGTTTCATCACGCAGGAGGCCAGCGAGGCCGATCACCAAATCCGTGAAATAAGACGCCTCGATGCGCTGCTGTCCTATTGCGAGGCCTCGACCTGCCGCCGTCAGGTGATGCTGGCCTATTTCGGGGAGAGCGCGCCGCCATGCGGGAATTGCGATAATTGCGAAAGCCCGCCGGAAATGGTCGACGCCACAGAGCCGCTGCGCACTGTGCTGCGGGCCATCACAGAGACCGGCTCGCGCTTCGGGCAGGCGCATATTATCGCGGTGGCGCGCGGGGCGGATACGCAGCGCATCAAACAATTCGGCCATGAGGCGCTGCCCGCTTACGGCGCGGCCAAAGCCCTCAGCCAGCGTTACTTACAGGCGCTCATCCGGCAGGCCCTCGCCAGCGGGCATTTGGATATGGAGATTGAACGTTTCGGGGCGCTGACGCTGACTGAGAAGGGCCGCGCCGTGGCAAGCGGGCAGGCGGGGTTTGAATGCAAAGCGATCCAGATGAAATCCCCCGCCAAGCGTATGGCGCGCGCGCAAAAGAAAGCCGCGCAGCAAAGCGCCCTGTCAGAGCGCGATAATGCGCTGCTCTCGGCGCTCAAAGCCCGGCGCATGGAGCTTGCCCGCGCAATGGGCAAGCCCGCCTATATCATCTTCTCCGACGCGACCCTGATCGACATGGCAAGCAAGCGGCCAGCAACGCGCGAAGAGATGCTGGATGTTTCCGGCGTCGGCGAGGTAAAGTTCGAACGCTTCGGGGTGGTGTTTTTGGAGGTGATTAGGGCGGAGCCCTAGGTATAATTAAAGGAAATTCACAATGAGATTTAAATCTGTCATTCACTTGCAAAGCTTAGATTGTCTTAAAGATGTGGCATTAGCAGCGATGCGTGTTTTTACTGGCATATTCCTTATGCACGGCACATGGGACAATATCATTAGCTCCGAGCGAATGGGTGAATTTTCTGGATTTATGCAAACCAACGGTTTTGCCTTGCCCGGGTTGATGGCCGGACTTTCAGTTTATGCACAATTCATTTGCGGCGGGTTGATGGTATTGGGATTATTAACGCGTTGGGCGGGTCTTATCATGGTATTCAATTTCATCGTCGCTTTTGTGATGGTGCATCTGGACGATCCTTTTCGGGCGCAATTCCCGGCGTTGATCTTGATTTTTGTCAACTTCTATCTTGCCGCCGAAGGTAGTGGAAGGTTTGGCTTAGATCGTATTTTATTCAAATCTGATTTTTGAACTCATGATTTCTCAAAGTTGAGCGGATATTTTACAGCCAGCATTCTTGAGATGGTGAGTATTCAAGTAATTCGAAGATTTTTATCCTTTGCTCTGATCTTAATCCGCCGCCGTATTTCGAATACGAATAAGCTGCCCGTTCGGCCCACCATTATTTGTAACACCAACCCCAGGGATGATGGTGTATTGTGTGTCTGTCAAAATGTACAATGCTCCATTTGGGCTTTGTTTGACTTTGCGGGTGCGTGCGCGCTCGTTAACAAATAGGGTTTCCAGCCCGACGATTTCATCACCTTCAAAATTGACACGCCAGAGCGAACCGATGGATAGTCCAGGAACAAGTAAATCGCCATCCCATTGGGGGAATTCATCGCCTTTATAAAAGGTCAACCCGGTCGGGGCGACAGTATGCCTCCAATGCCAGACAGGGTCAGTAAAGCTGCGTTCTTTCATTTTGGGTGGATCATATTCGGCGTAGCGATATCGCCCCGTCGTGTGAATTGGCCAGCCATAATTGGCACCTGCGGTCAGCTTATTAATTTCATCGCCTTGATGTGTGCCGTGTTCGGAAAACCAAATCTCTCCTGTTTCGGGATGTAAAGCTAAGCCCTGCGCGGCTCGAATTCCTGCTGCATAAATGCCTGCCGCCGCGCCCTCGCCGAAATCAGGGTTGTCTTCTGGGATGCTGCCGTCAGGATTAAGGCGATATATTTTTCCGCGTTTATCACTTAGGTTTTGTGCGATCGGAATTTTGGGTTGATCTTCTTCAGTGAAAAGGCGTTCACCAATCGTGATATAAAGCTTGCCATCCGTACCAAACACCATGCCCCCGCCATAGTGATAACGTTCTTTTTCCGTATAGGGTGTTGCGACGAGAAGGGTTTCAATATCGCTCAGCTTTATTCCGCCCAGCCGTCCCCGTACAACCTTGGTTGTAAAGGCTGAGCCTTGTCTAGCGGAATAGGCGACATAGATAAGTTGATTGTTTTTGTAATCCGGATCAATGAGGACATCGAAGATTCCATTATTGCCTCCGGCGTAATCGGCTCCTGCCGTTTCATTCGCCAAATCATCTGGAAAGCCATCAATAATCTTCCGGCTTTTATCGGCTAGATTAACCCGCAAAAGGTTGCCGCCTTTTTCCGAAATCAGGGCGTCTGTGTCTGTTATAAAGGCAATGCTCCAAGGGCTTTTCAGATCATTTAAAATTACTTCTTTGACTGGCTGACTTGGCACAATAAAGGATTTAGCGGCTGGCGGGCTGTCCGCTTGAGAGCATGCGCTAAACAAAACCGCCGCGCTGGCGGTCGAGACTAGTTTCCGCATGGTTTATCAGTCCTACATATATCTGAGTAAAGTCGGTCAATTTCAACATCGCCGGATTTGGCCTTTTTTGCGTCTTTGTCACAGACATAATGAGCTGCAACATAATCCGCACTCTTCACATCTGAAGCCGCTAGTGTGTTTTCTAGAGCGTACATAAAATCGGCATTGTAAATGTAATCTCTGTGTTTCGGATTGCCCATATTCAGGCCGTTAAAAATGATTGCTCCGCCCTTTGGGCTAACGATATTAACGGTATAGCCTTTGGATGTTGCTGCCTCATAATCGGAAATCAGGTCAGAAAAATCCTCACCATTGCCTTTATCCGTTGCGATCAACAGCATTTTCTCACCCGATCGTGTGCTGTCAGCTCGACCGGCGACTTTACCGATAATCTTCCAGCCGTCTTCAAGTTTTTTCAACATGAAATAGTCAATATATAGGCTCTCATTCTTTGGAATTAAAATTTCTGCCTTGGCAATGGCTACATTGCCTTCAATATCCAGGCTGAGTAATTTTGCATATCGGCCGTTAAATACTCCGGCCTCTCGATCTTTAAAAAAGCCTGCATATTTCTCAGGATTGACCAAAAATATTGGCTGGTCGGGGTGGTCTAGAAACATGTCAGCTTCAGGGTAAAAGGCAGCGATGAGTTTATCGGGGTGATTATAGGAACTACCGGTCATGTAATTTTCCAGCGCGATCATCACGCCATCAGTTTCATCAATTTGCGCAGTGGCATAACTACCTATTGAGCATAAAAGTGTGACAAGAATTAACCCTTTTTTCAATGCGACTGATTTCATTAACTACCTCCCAGAATCAGAATGACCAATCCGATTAACGACATCTGTCGTACAGTAAAGTTAAAAACGATCCATGTCGTAATTATGGGTGGTAAGAGTGCTTTCAAAGTTCTTCGAAGGTGTAATATCTCGGTTTGTTAACCATAAATGCATCGAAAATCGCCGTTTTTGGCCCAAAAACGCTC
>JAHDHS010000037.1:0-6241 GCA_020631215.1 Hellea sp.
AAAAGCCAAGCTGAAAGAGTGAAAAGATTATGAGTGACAGACCCCCGCCCAATATCGCGCCGTCCATATTTTATAAATTGGATATGTGCCCCATACGCGCCGTTATAAGCCGTGTCTCAGGTAAATGGCCTTTATTGGTCGTGGCGCATTTAAGTTTTGGAAAACATCGTTTCTCAGAGCTCCTCAATGGTATTCCCGACATCTCACAGCGTATGTTGACTCAAACCCTCCGCACCTTGGAGCGTGACGGGCTGGTGAACCGCAGTGTTACGGCGTCTATTCCGCCACGCGTGGATTATGAGCTCACTGAATTGGGGGAGAGCCTATTACCCGCCGTACAATCGCTGATGCAGTGGGGCTTTGAGAACCGGAAGGACATTGAAGCCAATCACGCCGTCCATGATCAAGACACAGAAGCCGCCTAACGCCCCATATTTTCGGCGATTTTCGGCGATTTTCGGCGATTTTCGAGGCTTTTATGGTTAACAACCCCAGATCAAGCAGCTTTCTTAGGTCACCCTAGTAAAACCGGCCTAATAAAACTGAAAATCCGCCGCAGTGATGTCGATATCGGAGCCGTCATCACTCATGAGAGCCATCGTACTGTTGGGTTGACTAACGAGCGTCAGGGTGACTGTCGGTGTCCTATTCCCAGTCATGAGGAAATCAGAAATATCATCTGCAATTGCCAAGAGAACTTTGAGGCAGTCCAAACCCTCTTCCCAGCCAGGGCCACATTTCTTGATACAAATATCTTTTAAGGTCTAACCGCCCTATGATTTATCGATCGCCGCCGCCTCGCTTAGGATGCGTTCGATCATGGCTTTTAGGCCGTTGGAACGTTGGGGGGAGAGGTGTTCGGAGAGATCGAGCTGTTCCAGGATCGCGTGCGCGTCCAGATCAAGGCTTTCCCCGGCTGTCCGGCCGGAGAAAATCGTAAGCACGACCGCGACAAGGCCCTTGACGATATGGGCGTCACTATCGCCGCGGTAATACAGCCGGCCATCCTTAACCTCGCTAACCAGCCAGACCTGTGAAACACAGCCTTTGACCTTATGTGCGTCCGTTTTTTCTTCGGGCGAGAGAGGCGGCAGGTTTTTACCCATATCAATGACATGCATATAGCGGTCCTCCCAATCGGTCAGGAAGGCAAAATCATCGATCATATCTTGGATGTTTTCCGGATAGCTCATGCCCCTCACATAAGGGGGGCGAGGCGGGTTTACAACGCCGGAAATGCGCGGAACAAAGGGGCGGGTGTAAAGCGCAGGAAAATCCGCGTCAGGGGCGAAGTCACTCGCCAAGCCCCTGTAAAACAGGCTTTAATCCGGCGTGAAAAGCGTTAGGTAAAATTGTGACCCAAACAAAGCAGCATAGCGGACTGATCCTGCCCAGCCTGATTTGGCTGGGTGTGGCGGCGGCGGCCCTGTTCGGGGCCTATATGCGCGGCGCCGATATTGCGGGTCTGTGGCCCATGGCGGCGATTGCGGCGGTTCCTGCCGTCATTACCCTGTGTCTGACGCCCTGGCTGCGCGCGGAATGGGCGCAGGTTTTGGCTATGTTTGCCTGGGCGGGTTTGACCGTGCTGGCCTGTGCGGCCATTGGTTTCGTGCCGATGGCGCTGATGTTTCTCTGTGTGCCGGCCATTGCCATGTTGTTCCTGAAGGAAAAAGTGGTGGAAGGCCTTGTCATTTCCGCCTTGCTCGGGGCGATCCTGTTGATTGCCAACCGGGCGGGTTATGTCCCGGCCTCCCCGATCAGCGAGACGCAAAAATTATGGGGCACGCAAAGCGGTATCATGGGCACAATCGCTCTTTTGATCGGCGCGATGTTTACCGGCGCGCAGTCCCGCATGGCCACGCCGAATATTGTCAGCCCGGACACCAAAACCGGCTGGGATGACGGATTAATTGGCGGCTTACTGGATTTCGGATTGGATGGAAATCTGGACAGCGCCAATCTGGCCGGCACAAATATGTTCGGGCTCGACGGTGCGCGGCGGGACATCACTTTGGGGAATTTACTGAATCATGACGCCGCCGCGCAGGGGCATTTCGATGCCCAGGTCAAGGCCGCTAAGCGGACACAAACCCAGCAAGAACAGCGCCTGACATTGCGCGAAGGCGATCTGATTAAATCTTATGACATATATCTGACGCCGCTGAAATCGGGCGGGCTGCGGTTACATGCCATTGACCGCGAGCAGGAAGAAGCCAAGCTCGAGCTTTTGCGCCGCGCCCAAAATGTTGCGCAGCGAGACAGCGCGGATAAGACTTTGTTTTTTGCCGGGGTTAGTCACGAATTACGCACACCGCTGAATGCGATTATCGGCTTTTCCGATATGATGCGCTCGCGGCTCTTTGGGCCTTTGCCGGGTAAATATGCGGAATATGCAGATCTGATTCATGATAGCGGGCAGCATATGCTCGACCTGATCGGGGATGTGCTTGATCTGTCCAAAGTCGAGGCCGGGAAATATGAGCTTTCGCTTGATCATTTTGACGCGGTGGATGTCGTGCGCAGTTCAGCCAAGATGATCCGCCCGGCGGCCGATGCGGCCGAAGTCGCGCTGAATCTGGATGTGCCTGAAAGCGACGCTTTGCTGATACATGCCGATCGCCGCGCTGTGCGGCAAATCCTGCTGAACCTGCTTTCCAATGCCGTGAAGTTTTCAAATAAGGGCGGACAGGTTCATATTTCAGCCAAACGTAAAGGCACAGATTTATGGCTGTCTGTCAAAGATAACGGGCCGGGCATGAGCGCCGAAGAAATCGCAAATATTGGTACGCCTTATGCGCAAGGCGCGCAAGGCGCGCTTGTCAAAGATCGCGGGACGGGTCTGGGGTTGTCACTGGTACAGTCCCTGACAGATCTGCATCGCGGCCAGATGGACATTGACAGCGTCATGGGCGAAGGCACCCAAGTCACGGTCTCACTGCCAATGAAGGCCACTTACTAGGCTCAGGACTTAAACCTAAAATAAAAAAAGACCGCCACCGCAATTTCGGACCAAATGCGGCGGCGGTCAATATGGGTGCCGTCTTAGTGACGCCCCCCTTTTCTGAGGAGCGGTCTGGCCAGCCCCATCAAAATCAAAAACACCGCAAAGCCGAGCAACAGCATAAGCGCCGGTGCGCTGATCGTCTGACCGCCCCATTGCAGAGCTTTCATTTCCGGCAATTGATCCAGTTTTAATTTGGCTTTGATCTGGCTGCCATATGGGCGCAGCCTGTCCTGAAAACGGCTAATGCTCTGTTCGAACTCCTGGCGCTCTACCCATGACTGTATGGCCTCGATCCGGCGCTGTGACCAGATTTTGGCTGTGTCCAGACGCGCGCGAATATCGGCTTTCCAGTCCGCCTCGAAAGGTTTGACCGCGATTGGCCCGCGCAAAGCCGGAATCGACTGTGAAGCGGGTTGCGGGATCAATGGCTGACCGGAATAGGCGGCGGAGGTGATCCTTTCACGGCGCGGCACATCCGCTTGAACGCGGCCGGAACGCGGAGCCTCCCCATAAGCCGGCCGGGACGATGAAGCGGCCTGCTGAATTTGCGGCAGCTCGTGGCCCGTTTTGTCTTTGGACATCTTGTCTTTGGACATCAGACCCGCAAAGCCGGATTTGATATTGGCAACGGTGTTGGCGCCAAAAGCTTTGACCTCTGCTCCGCTCGGCAGGTTAAATTCCGGCATTTCAAACTCTGCCATGAGCTCTGAGAGGCTTGGAAGGTCTGCCATTTTCGGCATTTTTACGGGGCCCTGATAACCGGGCACATCCGCCGCTGTCTGCGCGAGTAAAACAGATTTGGCATTCCACCGCGCCACGCCGCCTTCAAGCTGGTTCCAATGCCCGCTTTCAGCCAGCTGATCGGCGGCGCGCGTAAAGCTCTGCCCTGGCGTGTTGGTGATAATGCCGATGATGCGGCCATGATCGGCATTTGATCCAAATAATGTGGCCACGCCCCCGGCATTGACCCGGCTCATTTTGGCGTGTTGCCGTGCCGCGGCTTGCAAGGCAATCAGCCCCTCAACATCCGCATATTGACCATAAGCCGCACTGACCAGATTACTCCCGCTAATGGCCCGGCCTTTCAGAGCTTGCGTAAAAGCAGACGGAGCCGATTGGCGCAAAGCCGGATCGACCGCGCGGCGATCATCAATCGCCAATATATGGTGATCCCGCGGGGCGGCGGCGCTGCCTTTACCGTAATCAGCCTCGACCAGTCCTTTGCCTGAAACCTTGGCCAGCTGCGCGATGATCTTTAGACCTGCATTAAAATTTGCGGCGGCTTTGGGCATCGCAATATAAGTCTCGCGGCCATAATGATCCGAGAACGGCGCGCCGGTCGCAGCCATTCGGGATAAATCCGTGATCGGTGACGGGCGGCTTTGCGAGAGCGTAATCTTTGATCCGCCGCCTAAATGGAAATCGGCTTTGACCGCCGATGACGCACAGCCCGACACCTGACCGGGCTTTAATTCCGGCGTCAGGGTCAGCACATTATCAACCCCGTGCAGCGCGCCGGGCGTTATCTCGAATGAGGCCGTTTGGCGCGCACTGTCCAGCTGCGCCGTGCCCAGCAATTCCCCGTTTAATGAAACGCGTAATTTTGACTCCGGGGCAATGGCTTGACCCGCGGATAATTTCAATATGACCTCACCGGTTGTCGCCGCCGGGTCGCTGACACTGAACCTTAGAGCCTGCGGACGCGACGCCCAATCATCATCTTTCCAGCTCGTCCCATATTGATAACCCGAAAGATCAGACAGTTTCGACGTGCCCTCTATGCGGGCCTGATGCGCGCCTAAGAAGGGCTGCATGCGCATTTCACCCAAGCTGGTGAGTTGCCGCCGTGATTTCGGCAGGTTGAAAGAGGCGAAACTTTTTACCGCCTCCAGCAATTGCGCGTCAGTATCGCCTGTGATGACCAAACGCATCGGGCGGCCGCGCGGCACGTAAAGGCGCGGGCCTGTGCTGTCCAGAACCGCTTTATCGCGCGTATAGGCATGAAGCTGATCGCGGCGGGCCATGATGATCTCAAAGTCGCCAGCGCCTTTGCGCGTCGTGAAGTTCGGAATGTGATCCATCCGCAGTCCAATGCCTTGCGCCGCGAGCGATTGCAGCGCCGTCGCGTCCGGGCCGTTGGCGATCACGCCGACACGGCGTGGTGCCATGGCAGGCAAATCCAGCCGCATTTCAACCTCGCGCAATTGCAAGGCCCGTGATTTTGCCCGGCCTTTGACCGCGAGTTTGGAATGTTTCAAATCAATCAGCCAGCCGCCATGTTCCGGCAGAACGCAGTCCGATCCGCGCGGCGTTTCATAGGTGATACGGATTTTATTATTGCGCGCCCGTACTTTACTGGGGTCCAGACGGATCCGCGAGTCAAAGCCCTGACCCCGCGTGGAGATCCGCACAGGCGTATCATTATTGAACTGAACAGAAATCGGCGTGGATTTGCTGACGCGGCCCAGTGGATCAGCGGTCAGCAGCAATTCCAGACCGTCAAATAAATCGGCCTCAGTCAGATCAAAGGTCAATTCCAGCGTCGGCTGGCTCCAATTCAGGACTCTGGACTTAATGGATGGATCAATCTGCGAAAGCTGCGATATCGGCGCGGCATAGGAAACGCGCGGTTTCGTTGGAAAGGTCACACTGCTGCTGCCGCCGGATGCGGCATGACTTGCCATTGGCGTTGCCGCTAAAATCAGTGTACCAGCCAGTAATGGCCGGATTTTCGTCAAATGTGACATGGTCCGATGCCTCATGTTTAATGAGACCTTAACGATGCAAGAAAAGTGCCAATTATGACGGGCGGAGCGATGAAAAGCTTGGAAGTTTGCCCTCAGGTCGCGCCATGACCCCGCGCCTTAAGACTCAGATCGCCGTCAGCGCTCTGTTGAAACGCGCAGAGGGCGCCGGGGCTTTTGCGGCGGTTCTGCGCAAAGGCGACGAGGTTTCCGGGGCTTATATGGTCTGTGTTCGTATGGGCGGGCAGATGACGCTCTACACATCCGAGCGCAACATGGACGGCGATTTGGCTTGGCACCCCAAAGGCCCGGTGGACGAGCCAGAGGCGATGGTTTTCATCAATCGCCGCGTGGATTTTGATCCGGATTTATGGGTGATTGAGATCGATGACGCGCAGGGCCGTCATTTTCTGGATATGCCTAATTCGTCAGATAAGACGGACGCAAGAGCTGCTGCCGAAGCCTTATTCCCAAACCGATCGAGGCGGCGATA
>JAHDHS010000037.1:6341-22126 GCA_020631215.1 Hellea sp.
CGGACGCAAGAGCTGCTGCCGAAGCCTTATTCCCAAACCGATCGAGGCGGCGATAAGGCTGACCATCAGGCCGTACCAAACGCCTGTCGCGCCCAGCGAACTGTGCAGGCCTAAAATATAGGCCACCGGAAAGCCAATCACCCAATAGCTGACGCCTGTAATCCACATGGCGGCGGTGACATCTTTCAGGCCCCGCAGCAGCTGATTACATGCCACCTGCACGGCGTCAAAAAAGGTAAAGGCTGCGGCAATCGGCAGGAAAGCCACCACATAGGCGATGACCTCTTGGTTTTGGGCCTTGCCCATATCCAGATAGATCGAGGCGACGGCATCAGGGAACAGCGCAACAGGCACGGCAATGATACCAATCGCCAGGATGGACGCAATAATCGTCGTGCTGGAGGCTCGGCGCTCGGCGGCATTATTTTTCGCGCCCCGCGCCAATCCGATACGCACGGCTCCGGCCATGCTCATGCCCCAGGGCATCATGAAAGCGCAGGCAGCGACATTCAGCGCCACCTGATAGGCCGCTTGTTGCGTGACGCCAATCAAGCCGACAATCAACACAGCCGCGTTAAACAACATGCCTTCAAAAGTCGTACTGGCGGAGATCGGCCATCCCAAACGAATGACTTCGGTAAAGCGTTCCCAATCGGGCTGGAATAATCGTTTAAATACGTGAAATTGCCGGGCCAATTTATCTAAATAAATATAACCCACCATCAGGAAAAACCCGGCTATGCCGGATATCGCCGAGCCTAAACCGGCCCCCACAAGGCCCAATTTCGGCAAGCCGTATAGGCCAAAAATCAGCACATAAGTCAGGCCAATATTCAAAATCGTAATGGCGACCGTGATTAAAAAGGGCACCATGGTTTTATCCAGCGCCGCCAGAAAATTCCGCAGCGCAAAGGTCGCCATCACAAAGGGCAAGCCAATCATCAGGGCCATAACATAATCTTTGGCCTTGGCCGAAACCAGCGGGTCTTGGCCCAAAGACACAGCGATCATTTCCGTGGACAGGGCGAATAAGACCATAAAAGGCGTCATAAAAGCCACGACCCAGAGCGCCATGCGGACAGAGCGCCGGGAGTCTTTGCGGTCATTCTGATCTTCGCCCAAGGCCTGTGATACAAGCGGGGAGACCGCGGCGACCGGGCCGCTGCCGACCATCCAGAGAAAATAGAAAATCACGCTGCCGACTCCTGCCGCCGCCAGGTCTGCGGGTGAGAGACGCCCGATCATCACCGTGTCGACAAAGCTGACGGAATAGGCCACCAATTGCGTCAAGGCCATCGGGATGCCCAGACGCAGCAGAGCCGACATCTCCCCCCACCATGTCGACGGCAAGGCTGCCGCTGTCTTATGTTCTGACACTACGTCCATCGGCGGGGGATAATCTGTAATGCCGGATTTGGGAAGAGATGATTTAGCCAAACGGGCCGGCCTTAAGCGCCGCCGTTAAAGGTCATGACTTTATTTTTTTACCGTAAAGTTCAAGGCGGTGATCGACGAGTTCATAGCCGAGTTTTTTGGCGATTTTATGCTGGAGCTCTTCGATTTCGTCATCGACAAATTCGATGACATCTCCGGTTTGCACATCAATCAGATGGTCATGATGATCGCTATCGGCCGTCTCATAGCGCGCGCGGCCATCACGGAAATCATGGGTCTCAATGATGCCCGCATCAGTAAAGAGGCGCACAGTTCTATAAACCGTTGCCAAAGAAATATTGGGATCAATCTTCGCGGCGCGGGAATAAAGCTCTTCCGCGTCCGGATGATCATCCGCGTCTGACAAGACTTGCGCAATGACACGGCGTTGATCCGTCATTCGCAAATTGCGTTCCGCGCATTTTCTTTCAATCCAGTTCGGCATGAGGCCGTGATACAGAAACTATTTTGCAGCGTCCAGCCTTTTAGAAAAAGTCAGCGCCGCAACCCGCCCTTTTTCCCGCCGGTAATAGCCGGGGCGGCGGCCAATGGCGTCAAATCCGGCACGTCGATACAGTGATTGCGCCGCCACATTATCCTCGGCGACTTCCAGAAAGAGGGTTTGAACGCCTCGCGATGCCAGTCGGGACATCGCCCCGCGAAGCAAGGTCGTCCCCTGCCCTGTGCCTCTGTGATCGGGATGAGTCGCAATGGTCAGGATTTCGGCCTGATCATCAACCACGCTGAGTATAACAAAGCTGATAAGGGGATCGCCGAGCCCAAAACACAGATCGCGATTGATATGAACCGCCATGTCCAGCTCGGGCCAGCCGCGCTCAAAGCTTTTGGCATGAATGACGGCCATGGCTTTGGCATCGACCGCCGTCAGCGGCCTCATAAAGATTTACCGCCCGGCAGTTTCGCATCCGGCCCTCGGGAATATAACGGAATGGCGGGATAAACCGCTACGTCCTTATCCATGGCGAGCCAAGCGAGGGCCGCCGTCGAGACAGACAGAACCGGAGACGCCTCTGCAATCTGATCTGCGCCGTCCCCTGCCAAACGGTCATAGGCAAAGGCGGCGATATTTTTACGGGCGGTTTCAACCGGCTCTGTGACAGGCGCGGATAGGCAATTATGTTTTTCATAGCCGGCCCAGCAAAGTTCACCTCTCCGGACATCCATCACGCTGACCACGCGGTTTTCCTGATGCGGGTCAATTTGCGCGGCCATGACTTCCAAGGCGTTGATGCCAATGACAGGCATTTTGCGCGGCAGGGCAAAGCCTTTGGCAAAAGACAGGGCCACGCGCAGGCCCGTAAAACTCCCCGGGCCGGTGCAGACGGCTAATTTTGTAATATCCGCCGCGTTTAAGCCCGCATCATTCAGTGCGCGTTTTACCATTGGCGCGAGGGCCTCGGCATGTCCGCGGCCAATTTTTTCGCTGATATGGGCGAGGACTTGCGCGTCATTGACGATGGACACGCTGCAATGCGGCCCGGTCGTATCCAGACCCATAACAATCATTTAGGCCGCTTGTTCCACGCGGGTGACTTCGGGGACATAATGTTTCAGCAGGTTTTCAATCCCGCTTTTCAGCGTCATGGTCGAAGACGGACAGCCAGCACAGGCTCCGCGCATCTCCAGATAGACCACACCGTCATCTTCGTCGAAATGCTTAAAGACGATATCGCCGCCATCCTGCGCCACGGCCGGGCGCACGCGCAGCTCGAGGAGTTCTTTGATCTGTTCGACAATCTCTGCGGTGACGCCTTCATAGACGCGCTCTTCGACCTCTCCGGACTGGAGTTGATCCAGTAGTGGCGTCCCGCCCGCGACATAGAAATCCATAATCGCGCCGAGCACAGCGGGTTTCAAATGTTTCCATTGGGCATCTTCGGATTTGGTCACGGATAGATAATCCGCGCCAAAGAAAACCCGCTCCACATCCGGAATCATAAACAGCATTTCTGCCAGAGGTGCGCGGCTGACACCCTCGCCCCGGGCAAATTCCAAAACGGGATTACCCTCTCCCGCAACATCGCGTCCGGGCAAAAATTTCAATGTCGCCGGATTCGGCGTATCTTCGGTCTGTATAAACATGTTCGCTATGTGGGCTTTGCGGGCCATATGTTCAAGAGGAATTGACGCCGCAGGCGCAACGTTTCATGGTGAGGTCATGCGATTTATGCCCTCAATCAGTGTGAGCTTTGTCAGCGCGGTTTTGCTGTCGGGCTGCGCCAGCCTCGCCACGCGCCTGCCCGATATCAATTTGCCAGAGCTAAAAGCTGAGCGTCTGACGCAGGAAGACCTCGCCATGACGGATTATGCGGCGCAGGCCAAAACACTGCTGCGCGTGGCTTATCCGGTTATGCAGGCCAATGCAGAGCTGTGTCCGAAAACCCGTATGGGCATTGGTGTCTGGACACATAGTTTGAAAGATTATGACAAGAAACTGGAGTCGGCCAGCTTTCGGATTTTGGGCGCGGCTGACACGGAAAAAATATTTCTGATCGCCCCCGGCAGTCCGGCCGAAGCCGCAGGCCTTCGCCCCGGCGATGAAATTTTGGGGACGGACGACATGCCAACCAAAACGTCCAATAAAGCGGTTCAAGCCGCTTTGGCAGAGTCTAAAATAACCATCCGCCGCCGGAATGCGGTTCAGGTCAAAACCATATCGCCCCGCCAGATATGTGATTATAAATTACGCCTGAAACCCAGCGCGGCGATCAATGCCTATGCCGATGGGCGCTCGATCACAATGTATAGCGGCATGATGGATTTCGTAGAGAATGACGACGAGCTGGCCCTGATTGTAGGGCATGAACTGGCGCATAATACGATGGGTCATATCCGCAAGATCATTGGCAATATTATCCTAAGCGTCGGGGCGACGCGTTATACGCGGCCATTTGAATCCGAAGCCGATTATGTCGGTCTGTATTATCAAGTGCGGGCCGGGTATTCACCCGAGGGCGTGGAAGCGCTGTGGCGGCGGCTGGCCCGGGTCAGCCCCAGATCGGTCAACCGCGCGAAAACGCATCCGACCTTTCCGGATCGCTATGTCCGGATCGCAGCGGCGCGCGCCGAAATCGAAACCAAACAAGCGGCAGGCAAGCCCCTCATCCCGAATTTCAAAAAGACCAAGGACGATGAGGCGAAAGAGTCATGAAGGTTTTGCGCCCGCTCGGAACCGCGCTCGCGGCTTTGTGTCTGCTTGCCTGTAATCCAACCTTTGCAAGTTCCGGCGAAGAGGCAACCCCTGAGCTATACACTGAGGCAGAAACTCCTGCACCGATGACTGCGGAAACCAGACCGGCGGGAACGACCTTTGCCGATGTCCTGACGGAATATCAGGCCCTGAACAGCCGACTGGAATCTGTGACCGCACCCTTACGGCTTGAAAATGCGGCGCTCTGTTCTGTGACCGAGCGCGATCCCGGATTTATCACGCACCGCCTCGCTGATTACCCCGAAGCCTTACAGCCCATTGCGCAGGCCTATCTGGGCTTGAAAGAAGACGGCATTTATATCCGCAGCGTACGCCGGGAGTCTCCCGCCGAGCAGGCCGATATTCTGCCGGGTGACAGGCTCGTCAAGCTTAACGGGTTTCCTGTGCCGGTCAGCGGGGTCGCGCAGGACAGGTTCTATGACGCCATTGCGCGGCAGGCATTTGGCGAGGTTAAAACCCGGCTGACCTTGTCCAGCCCTGACGGAACAATTTATGAAACCAGCCTGCGGTCCGATACAGCCTGCGCTGTCCCTGTCAGCGTCTATTATTCAGACGAGGTAAACGGCCACACAGACGGCTATGAGGTAATGATCACATCGGGTTTGATGAACAGCGTCAAGGATGACGTCAATCTGGCGCTGATTGTCGCCCATGAAATGGCCCATGTGATCGCGGGACATAAAGACCAGACACCGACCAAAGATTTAGAATTGGAGGCGGATCGGATCGCGCTCGTGCTAATGGAAAATGCCGGCTATAATATTGATGCCGCCATTGCATATTGGCAGGAAGCCGCCCATCCGCACCGGGACATGCAGGACAGCTCCCGCACACACCCAACGATTCAAGCCCGATATGAGAATTTCGACCAGGAACGCAGCCGTATCAGGCGGCTGCAAGAAAGCGGCAAGACGCTGACCTTGCGTTAGTGACCGGAATGATCATCCTCGTCCAGCTCTCCCAGCGGGGCAATGATCGTCACAGGCTCAGCCTTTTCATAAGTGAGCGTGAGCGCCACATCTTCTGTACCTTCCGGCAGATTGGTGCCAAAGAGCATTAAATGATAGCTGCCGGGCTTAAAGATAATCGTCTCCCCCTTGGGTAAATCCAAACCGTCGATTTGGCGCATTTTCATGACGCCATCTTCTTTCAGATGCGTGTGAATTTCGACGGTTTCGCTGACCGGGCTGCTTACGGAAATTAAGCGGTCATCCGCGCCGTGATTGGTGATTTCAAAAAATCCGCCCGCCAAATCCTTGCCGGGGAATGGCGGCATGACATAGGCACTGGAGATAACAATGCCCTTTTCCATTTGATGCGCAGCATGGCTGTTTCCGCCATCTTCGCCGTGATGCATTTCCGCCGAACAAGCCGCCAAGACAGCCACCAATAAAATTGAGATTTTTTTCATATCAGGCTCCTCTGAAACCAATAATTTTGCGCACCTCGGCGACGATAGGGTCTGCGATCGCGGCAGCTTTGTCACCGGCCTCCGCCAAAATCCGGTCAATCTCATCCGGAGCGGATAGGTAGCGCGTCATCAATTCGGTGATAGGCTCCATGGCCGCCACGGCGACATCGGCCAGTGCATTTTTAAACGGGCCGAACTGACTTCCGGCATGTTGCTCTAAAACATCTGCCTCAGACATATCCGCCAGCGCCGAATAGATACCCACCAGATTGGCGATATCCGGACGGCCGTCCAATTCATCGGGCGTTTCAGGCACCAAGCCGCTATCGGTTTTGGCCTTACGGATTTTCTTGGCAATCTTGTCCGCATCATCCGTCAAATTGATCCGGGAGGCATCTGCCGGATCGGATTTACTCATTTTCTTAGTGCCGTCACGCAGGCTCATCACTTTGGCGCCCGGCCCGTCAATGAGCGGTTCCGGCAGAGGGAAAAACCCCGGCGCGTTGAAATCACGGTTAAACTTTCCGGCAATGTCACGGGATAATTCCAAATGCTGTTTCTGATCTTCACCGACCGGAACCTGTGTGGCCTTAAAGGCCAAAATATCCGCCGCCTGCAAGACAGGATAGGTATAGAGCCCGACTGAAGCTTTTTCTGCGTTCTTGCCGGCCTTGTCCTTGAATTGTGTCATTCGGTTCAGCCAGCCCGTGCGGGCCACACAATTAAAATACCAGGCCAGCTCTGTATGGGCGCGCACATCGGACTGATTATAGATCAAGGCTTTGGATGGATCGACACCGGACGCCAAATAAGCCGCTGCGATATGCCGTGTCTGTTCCGCCAGACGCTTTGGGTCCTGCGGGACTGTGATGGCGTGCAAATCGACAATGCAAAACACGCATTCTTTTTCATGTTGCAGCCGCGCAAATTTCTTCAGCGCGCCCAGATAATTGCCCAGATGCAATTCACCGGAAGGCTGCACGCCGGAAAATACTCGCTCAGGGCCTTGATAGTCTTCACTCACGCTGCGGGTCTCCGTTTCAGGGCGTCGCGAATATCATTCATGTTAAAGGCCCGCAAGAGCGCGGCGGCTGCGGCATAAATGACAAAGCCGATCCCGCAAATCAGGCCAAGCACAATGAAATCCTTCAGGAAGTTTCCGGATAGATATGGCGCAGCCTTCGGGGCCAGTGCAATCAATCCAACCGACATGGCCGCGCAGGCCAGAACAATACGCGGCAGGCGTGACAAAAGCCGTTTGTCCGGATCAAAGCTGTTATCTTTCAGCAATATCCAGATCAGGCAAATCGCATTGACCCAGGCCGCGACAGACGTAGCCAATGCTAGGCCATGAAATCCAATCGTATGAAACAGATATAGCCCCAGCCCGATATTGATGACCGCCGACAATCCTGCATAGATCATCGGGGTTTTGGTGTTCTCCCGCGCGAAAAAGGCCGGGGTCAGAACTTTAAGCAGAACAAAAGCCGGAAGGCCGTAAGCAAACATGCGCAAGGCCTTGGCGACCTGTTCCGTGGTGCCGGATGTGAAGGCCCCGCGTTCAAATAAGCCCGCAATTAAAAATTCCGGAATGACCGCCAAAGCGAATGCCGCCGGAAGTGTCAGAAAGGCGGCGATTTCCAGCGCGCGGTTCAAAGACATCTTCGCGCCGGTCTCATCGCCTGCCCTTAATCGCCGTGACAACGCAGGTAATAAAGCCACGCCCATAGCGATGCCAATCATACCCAAAGGCAATTGATAGAGACGATCCGCATAGGTCAGCCAAGACGCCGCGCTGGGCATGGTCGTGGCAATTAAATGCCCAACCAGCAGATTGATCTGTGTGATCCCTGCCGAGATCAGGCCCGGCACGCCCAGGATGAAAAGCCGCTTCACACCGGGCGTAATTCTGGGGCGTTTAAGACCTATCTTGACGCCCGCTTTCTGACAGCCCCAAAGCACCAGCCCCATTTGCACCACACCGGACGCCGTGATCGCCGCGGCCAAAAGATAGCCTATATTTTGCTGACCGAACCCTGCCTGCCCCGCAAAGAACAAAGCGCTGATCATAAAAATATTCAGCACAATCGGCACGGCGGCAGCGAGCGCAAAATGATTTCGGGTGTTCAGGATTCCCGAAAACAAAGCCGTCATCGACATAAAGATTAAATATGGCATGGTGATCTGCGCATAGACCACGGCCAGAAAATAGGGGCTGAGGCCTGTCTCGGCATCCACCGCTCTGTCGAGCCCGCCACCAATCACGGCCAGCGACCAAGGCATGGTCAATTCAAAAAGAATAACAATCGCGGCGACCATCACCAAAAGCGCCGCCATGGCCTCCTGAGCAAACCCATCGGCGGCAGCTTCGCCGTCCTCTTCAATCCGGCGGGCATATAGAGGGACAAAGGCGGCATTAAACGCGCCTTCGGCAAACATACGGCGAAAGACATTTGGCAGTTTAAACGCCGTGAAAAACGCGTCCGAAACGATACCCGCGCCCAAAAACCTCGCGATCAGCACATCCCGGATCAGCCCTAGAATACGGCTGACAAGTGTGAGCGAGCCGATAATCGCGGTTGAGCGCAGCAGCCGCATATCAGGCCGCCGTCTGTTTGGTTGACGCGGGCTCTAAAGCATTCATCAAAGCCGCTTTGAGGGATTTTTTCTGAGACTCGGTAAACGTCCCGCCCGGCAAATCCCTGAGATAAAACGCATCAATCGCGGTGGTGCCGACAACTTCAATATGGGCCGAGCGAATATCAAGACCTTCATCTCTGATCACCCCGGCCAGCGCGCCCAGAAGACCCGGCCTGTCGCGGCCTTCCACTTCGATGATGCCGCTTGAATCGACATCGCTAGGGAAACGGACCGCCGTTTTGACCGGAATAGCCCCGGCCCGTTTGGATTTCAGCGGTTTGGGAATGGTCAGATCATCCGTCTGTCCCATAACGGCCTCTCTGGCGCGGCGGCGCAGGGTTTCCAAAACATGATTACTGGCAACCCCAAAGGCCAAACCGTCAATGCCGTGCAGATAGAAAACATCCATGACTTGCCCCTGCTCGCCCGTATGCAATCGCGCGCCGCAAATAGATGCTCCGCAAGAGGAGATCGCCAGCGTCAGATCCGCAAACAGACCCTTGCGGTCTTTGGTGGCGACCCAAAGCTCTGTGACATTGCGGGTTTTATTGTGCCGGGTTTGAACCGCCGTATCATCGCCCGTCACCACGAGCCCATCATAAAACCGCATATGCCGCATCAGATCTGCCATATCAAAATTCAGCCAATAATTATCGGGCAGATCGCTGATGATGGGATCGATTTTTTTGAGCATATCCGGCGACAATCGATCCCGGATTTGCTCTTCGATAGATCGGGCTTTGGCGGCGGGCACTAAATCTGTGCGTCCTTCCAGAAAGCCTTCTGTGTTTTGATAAAGCCCACGCAGCAAAACCGCTTTCCAGTCATTCCAGACGCCCGGGCCAACGGCATGAATATCAATCACAGTCAAAACAGCCAGTAATTTCAATCTCTCAATAGAGCCGACAAGTTCGCCAAAGGCCGCAATCGTGTCCGGGTCGGATATGTCCCGCCGCTGTGCTGTCTCGCTCATATCCAAATGATGACGCACCAGCCACGCGACCGTATTTGTCACATCCGAACTCATACCAAGACGGCGGCAGGCACGGCGGGCCAGCTGCGCGCCTTCGATACATTGGTCGCCCTGTCCCTTACCTGTATCGTGAAGCAGGCAAGCCAGATACATGATCAGCATTTGCTGATCGTCAAAACCCTGCACAATATCCGATATAATGGGATTGGCTTCGCGCATCCGGTCTTGGCGCAGATCATCCAGATAAAACACAAGACGCAGCGTATGCTCATCCACAGTGAAGGCATGATGCATGTTAAATTGCGTCCGTCCAACTATGCCGCCAAATTCTGTCAGGTAACGCCCCAAAACATCCGCTTCATTCATGATCTTCAATGTTGCGTAAGGGGCCTTAGCGGATAGTAAGAGTTTTTGAAAAATCTGCGAGTTAGCCGGGTTGCGACGGAATTCCGCGTCAATGACATTTCTGCGGTAATCAATGGCCGAAAACGCATCGGGATGAATATCCAAATTTCGGCGTCCCGCCGTTTCAAAGAGCTGCAAAATAATGGACGGGTCGTCCCTGATCTGCATCGGGTCCGCAAACATCAGGCGGCCATGATCCAGAACAAAGGCCGGGTTTTTCAAATTCCGCCGGGAGCCTGGCAGGAGCGTATCCAGACCTTTGGGGAGCAGGATCGATTTTTCGGCCTCTAGCTTGGCGCAGGCAATCCGCGTCAAAGCCCCGACCTCTTTGGCATTGATGAAATATTCTCGCATGAAGCGCTCTACCGCGACTTCGACCGCGCCGCCCGCATGGCCCATTTTCCGGGCGAGCAAAACCTGTTTGTCAAAAGATAAAGTCTCTGTAGCGCGGCCTGTTAGGTGGTGCAGCCAAATCCGGGCGCGCCATAAAAAATCTGCCGCGCGCACAAAGCGCGTTGCGGCTTGCTCATCAAACAGACCCATGTCGACATAGTCGCTGGCCCTTTGCGGGTCTGTGATTTTACCTTCTTTGTCCAGATAGCGCGCGATCCAGTAAAGCACATGAAGATCACGCAAGCCGCCCTTGCCCTCCTTGATATTGGGTTCAATCACATAGCGGGAATTGCCGTCCCGCGTATGACGCGCATCGCGTTCTTCCAATTTCCCGGCGATATATCCGCGCCCGCGACCCCGCGTGATATCTTTGCGGAATTTTTTATAAAGCGTTTGCGCCAAGGCCTCATCCCCGGCCAGAAACCGTAAGTCGAGCAGCGCGGTCAATATCGTCTGATCTTCTTTGGCCAGCTTAATACATTGTTCCACTGTACGTGTGGCATGGCCGACCTTCAGGCCCAGATCCCAGAGCATATAAAGCATATATTCTGTGACGCTTTCTGTATGGGCTGAGCCTTTCTTTGTCGGCGTTAGAAAGAGTAAATCCACATCGGATTTGGGGGCCATTTCCCCGCGCCCATAGCCTCCGACGGCGCATAGGCTCATCCGTTCAGCTTTGGTCGGGTTTTCTGCGCGAATAACATGAGTCACGGTGAAATCATATAAGGCCATGATAATTTCATCATGTATGGCCGCGATCAACCGGGCCATTTCCAGCCCGCCCAAACGGCCATGTTCAAAGAGCCCTTCGGCCTCTTTCATCGCGCTGGTCATGGTTTCGCGAAGCAGCTCCAGCGCCTCGGCGCGGCTGTCACGTCCTTCTGTCGCGATCTGGCCTAATGCCTCATTGAGCTGCTTTAGGTCGATCCCGCTATCCGGTCCGCCCATCCTGTCAGGTATTTTATATTTATCACGGCGCGGCATCTATGAATCTTTCGCCTTGGCTTTCAGTTCATAGAGTAAATCCAGCGCCTGTCGCGGAGTCAGATCATCCACATCCAAGGCTTTCACCGCCAAATCAATGGCGGATGGTTTGGGCGGCGGCGCGGGCGGGGCAGCGGTAAATAAGGGTAGCGCAGACAGGGCCCCATCAGACGCCTGTCCATCTTCTTCCAGCTTGGTCAGAACCTCTTTCGCCCGCGCAATGGCCGCCGGAGGAAGCCCTGCCAATTTCGCCACCTGTATGCCATAGGATTTATCCGCAGGGCCGGGCCGCACATCATGTAAAAACACCAGATCGCCATTCCATTCCTTGGCCCGTAGGCTGGCATTCCCCGCCGCATCCAGCGCCTCAATCAAATCTGTCAGCTCATGATAATGTGTCGCGAAGAGCGCCCGGCATTGATTGACCGCATGCAAATGCTCCGCCGCCGCCCAGGCAATTGCCAGCCCGTCAAAGGTCGATGTGCCGCGGCCAATCTCATCCAGAATGACAAAGCTGCGCTCTGTCGCCTGATTCAAAATGCTGGCGGTTTCAATCATTTCAACCATAAAAGTTGACCGTCCTTTCGACAAATCATCCGACGCGCCGACCCGGGAAAACAGCCGGTCAGCCACGCCGATCTTTGCGGCGCTGGCGGGTACAAAGCCGCCCGCCTGTGCCAGGATAAACATCAGGGCATTTTGTCTTAAGTAAGTCGACTTACCGGCCATATTGGGGCCGGTAATCAAAGTCAGACTGGACGCGGTTTTGCCGCTGGCGTCCAATTGGCAGCCATTAGACGTGAACCCGGCCTCTCCGGCAGATTTGAGGGCAGCCTCGACGACCGGATGACGGCCCTCTTCAATGTCAAACACTGTGTCATTGGACATGACAGGCCGAACCGCGCCCGCGCTGTCTGACCAAACCGCCCAAGCGGTTTGCACATCCAAATGCGCCAAGGCCTTGGCCGCCGCGCGAATAGGATCGGCAAGTTGCCGCGCGCGCGTTACAAATTCAGAGAAGACTTCGAGTTCCAGCGCCAGAACCTTATCACCCGCCCCTGAGATTTGGCTGTCCAGATCGGCGAGCTCTGTCGTTGTAAAACGCACGCCCGACACCAAAGTCTGGCGGTGAATAAATTGACTCTCCGGCCCCTTTGAGAGCATCGCATCGGCATATTTTGGCGTCACCTCAATAAAATATCCGAGCACATTATTATGCTTGATCTTCAGCGTCGGGACAGTTGCGGCCTCGGCATATTTCGCCTGCAAGCCTGCCACAATGCGGCGGCTGTCATCACGCAGCTGTTTAAGCTGATCAATCTCAGCCCGCCAGCCCGCTGCAACAAAACCGCCATCGCGCGCCATGAGCGGGCATTCCGGAGAGATAGCTTTACCGATATCGCGCGCCAAGACCGCCAATTCGGATTTATCCGATAAGGTCAAATCCGTCAGCGCCGATGAAATAGCGGCAGGTGTTTGATCGCCACCGCGCGTCATAAATTCTGCGCTGATGGCCTGACCTTGCTCCAGGCCGTCATGAATGACGCGCAAATCTCTGGGGCCCCCGCGATCCAGCGCCAAACGCGAGGCCGCGCGGGCCATATCTCCGCAGGCTTTCAGGCGCTGCCGCAACCTATCGGTCAATGCCTGATCGGCCAAAAAGAAATCTACGGCATCATGCCGGGCCTGTATCTCATCCACATTGACCAGCGGACGGGAGAGATGATCGGACAGCAATCTTGCACCCGGGCCCGTCACAGTTTTATCAATCACCGACAGTAAAGACCCTTTGCGTTTGCCATTTTGTGTTCGGTCAATTTCGAGGCTCGCCCGCGTGGCCGGATCAATCGACAGATAGCCCGACATAATTGTCTGGCGCGGCGGGGAAAGCTGCACCGGATTGCCGGCCTGCGTCAGTTCCAGATAATCGAGCAGAGCGCCCGCCGCCGACAGTTCCGCCTTTGAAAAATCGCCCAGACTGTCCAGACTGGCAAGCTCAAAGCGCGCCTTTATCCGACGCTCTCCGGATTTAGCATCGAATTTAGCCGCAGGTTGCGGCGTCAAAGCGATGCCTTCTAATGGCAGAACCGCCATCATATCCGCGTCATGATAAACGAATTCCGGCAGGATCAATTCACGCGGCGTTAAAGCCGCGATCTCGCCGCCTATATTTTCCCGGCCAATCGCGCTGACTTGAAAGTCGCCTTCGGACACATCAGCCCATGCAAGACCGTAATCACCCGCCAATGTCCGGCCCAAGGCGAGAATGATATTGCGCCCGCGCGCCTCCAGCAGGCTGTCCTCGGTCAAAGTGCCGGGCGTGACCAAACGGACAACCTCGCGCCGCACGACGGATTTACTGCCGCGTTTTTTGGCTTCCGCCGGGCTTTCCGTCTGCTCGCACACCGCAACGCGAAAGCCCTTTTTGATCAGGCGCTGTAAATAGGTATCGGCCGAATGAACCGGCACGCCGCACATCGGAATATCCGCGCCTTGATGTTTGCCCCTTTTGGTCAGGGCGATGTCCAATGCCTCTGCCGCGCGCACCGCATCATCGAAGAATAATTCGTAAAAGTCGCCCATCCGGTAAAAGAGCAAAGCCTGCGGCCCGACCTCTTCTTTAATCGACAAAAACTGCGCCATCATGGGCGTCACCTTGGTCGCTTTATCGGTTTTGGGCGGAGCGTTCATAATCAGCGGCAAATTCGCTTATATGCGGTGTGGGCGCAAGGCCTATCTCGGCCAAGCCTGTTTATATCAACTATGCGTCTATCGCCGCTTCATCCGGGATTATATCGGCAATGCCACGGGCCAGAGGACTCCCAAATTTCCAGATATAAAGCAGCAATAATATGGCCGGAAGACCGAAGCCTGCGGTTATCAGAAAGAAGGAAAAGCTGCCTACGGCTTCATACAGCAGCCCCGAGAAACCTGCGGCCGTTTTGTTAAACAGCGCCCAAGCCGATGTCATCAAGGCATATTGCGTTGCCGCGTAATCACGGGATGCAAGACTGGACATATAGGCAATGAATGCTGTCCCGACGATCCCCACTGCGAGATTGTCAAAAAAGATTGTGACCAGTAATTTCCATGTTACGGCCCCGGTTTGTAAAGCCAGCCACGCAAAGGCGCCGTTGGTAATAATCATGATAATTGCCCCGTAAAACAGAGCCCGCATCATGCCGTAACGCAGCACCATTAAACCGCCAATAAAAGACCCGGCGATCATTGGCCATGGCCCGAAAGTGCCCTGCACCAGACCGACTTGGGTCTTTGTGTAACCCAGCTCCTGATAAAGCGGCTGAGTCATAACGCCCATGGTAAAATCTGACAGACGATACAGAATGATTAGCGCAAATACCGGAATAAGCCATTTGCCCAAGCGGGCAAATAAATCCCAGAATGGTTCGATGACATTGGCCTTGAAAGAATCGGCCCAATTCGTTGCTGCCCTGCGGGCGGCATGTTCCGGTTCTTTTACAAATAAAATCACGACGGCAATGGCCCCCATCATGCCCGCCGTTGCCAGATAGGTAATGCGCCAACTGGCAACATCGGCTATGATCATGGCATAACCTGCGGCCATAATCGCAAATCTGTAACCGAGCTGATAAACAGCCGCGAAATTGGCCTGCTCTTCATTCGTGCCGCTTTCAATCCGCCAGGCATCGACAGCGATATCCAATGTCGCGCCTGAATAGGTCAGGATGAAACAACCAATAATCATAGGTGTTAGAGAGCTCGCCACCGTGGGGGATGGATTGGCAGAAGAGATAAATACCATGCCCAGAATAGTTCCGATGACGGCCAAAAACATCCAGGACCGCCTTTGCCCAAGCCAAGAGGTCAAAATGGGTAGTCTGGCCCGGTCGACAACAGGAGCCCATAGAAACTTCAGCGCATAGGCCAGGCCAATCCAATAGAAAAATCCGATTGTGGATTTGTCAACGCCAACCTCTGACAGCCAGCGAGACAGCTTTGAAAAAAACATCATGAATGGCAGGCCCGAGCCGAAGCCCAGCAACAGCATGGCTAACATTTTGGGCTGCAAGTAGGCCTTTAGGCCTGAGAGCCAGCTCCGTTGATTGTCTTGAGAATAGCCTGTTGTTTCCATAGGCTGCATGCTTGCCGCAGGCCCGTTGGAAAAGAAAGTTAAAACTTGACCGGATTAACTTTTGGGACGGATTAGCTCGCGATTTTTTGCTTGGCCCCGGCGGTCCAGTTGACCACCATATCGGCAAGCTCTTCGGCGGAGACCGGCTTGGTCATGAAGTCATTCATGCCGCTGTCAAAACAGGCGTTTCGGTCATCAT
>JAHDHS010000038.1 GCA_020631215.1 Hellea sp.
CGGAAATTATAAATTGTCTGATAAGGATACAGGCGCTCGGTCGTGGTGATTAATGACATGCAGCGCCTATAACATGCCATAAAAAAAGCGCCAGAGACAGATAGCTCTGGCGGCTATAATTATTCGTATGAGCCGTTAATTTACGGCGTCTTGCAGATCTTTACGCGCCTGCATTTCCTCAAATCGGCCCCAAACACCGTCTTCACCATGCCATTTACCTTCTGTCGCGCCTTTGGAATATTCTGTTGCGCGGGCCTCAAAGAAGTTAGCATGCTCTACGCCATTGGTGATCTCTGTCAGCCATGGCAACGGATGCTCCTCAATGCCGTAAACTTTCGGCAGACCCAGCTGCCCCAATCGCCAATCGGCGATGTAACGAATATATTGTTTAATATCCTCGGAGGTCATGCCTTCGACCGGGCCCATTTCAAAAGCCAGGTCGATGAATTTATCTTCCAGTTTCACAACCGTCTTGCAGCAATCGATAATGTCATCCGCCACATCTTTGGTCAGCGCGCCGGTTTCCTTGGCGAAGGTGTGGAAGAGCTTGATCATGCCCTCGCAATGCAGGCTTTCATCCCGGATTGACCAGGTCACAATCTGCCCCATGCCCTTCATTTTGTTCAGGCGCGGGAAATTCATCAACATCGCAAAAGAGGCAAATAGCTGTAGCCCTTCTGTAAAGCCGCCAAAGACCGCCATGGAGGTCAGAATATCTTTTTCGCTGTCCACGCCAAATTTGCCCAGATAATCATGTTTGGCCGCCATCTCCTCATATTCCATAAAGGCGGAAAATTCACTGTCCGGCATACCGATGGTTTCCAGCAGCAAGGCGTAAGCTGCGATATGGATAGTCTCCATATTGGAAAACGCCGCCAGCATCATCCGCACTTCAACCGGCTTGAACAGCGGCATGTAGTTTTCCATGTAATTCGCGCCGACCTCAACATCGGACTGCGTGAAGAAACGGAAAATCTGTGTCAGCAAATTACGCTCGACATCGTTCAGGTTGGTCGCCCAATCCTTGCAATCCTCGCCCAATGGCACCTCTTCCGGCATCCAGTGAACCTGCTGCTGCTTTTGCCAAAAATCATAGGCCCAGGGATAGCGAAACGGCTTGTAGCTGTGACTGGGAACCAGCAAGCCTGATTTTGTATCAGCGATAAAATCGATCTTGCCCATTATGCGAATCCCCCGGAATCTCTGTTAAAACTGTCCCAAAACGACCATATCTTGGTTATCATTTCGTCAACAGCACCACATGTAGTAGTCATTGGCATTTCGATTGCAACAAGGAATCTGAAAATTCTTGCAGTTTTCTCAGGTGGCTTGTGAACATATTTGTGGATCGTCGAAAATGCCGGCCATCAGAATTGCAGCAATGGGGCAAGATGCCCATATACGCAGCCTAGCTAAGTCATTATAAAACCAGCAATGTTGAAACATGTCCTTATATTTTTCCGCTTATTGCGGACTGGATGGGTGCTGATCCGCCATGACGCACTTGTCCCCAAGGAATATGCGCCGCTTGTGCCTTGGCCCATTCGGTTTTTCGGCGCGATGAGTCGAGTCTTCAGCCTCGGCAATCGTAAAGGCAATGCAGGAGAAAGATTCGCCAATGCGCTGGAAGATCTTGGCCCGGCCTATATCAAATTCGGACAAATCCTATCGACTCGCGGCGATATGTTCGACCCGGTTTTTGCCGAAGGGCTATCCCGCCTGAAAGATAAAGTTCCCCCCTTCCCCATGACCAAGGCCGAAGACATGCTGGCCGCTGAATGGGGCGCGCCTTGGGCCGATAAATTGGCCAGCCTGTCAGAGCCCATAGCCGCCGCCTCTGTTGCCCAAGTTCATAAAGGTGTTTTGAAAACGGGCGAGACCGTCGCCGTCAAAATTCTGCGCCCCAATATTCAGCGTCTCATGACGCGCGATATGGATGTGATCAATATGGTCGCCAATCTGGCCCATAAATTCGTGCCTCATCTGCGGCGTATGCGACCCAAGGAATTTGTCAAAGAAGCCCGCCGCGCGGTCATGTTGGAACTTGACTTGCGGCTTGAGGCTGCGGCGGCCTCAGAACTTTCCGAAGTGGGTCAAGATACCGGCTTGTTCCGCGTGCCGGGCATTCAATGGGATTTGGTTGGCAAAAACGTCATGGTGATGGAATGGATTGACGGGCTGCATTTCTCTGATCCATCCATCCTGACGCGCGAGGATATCAACCGAGAAGATTTGGCAAGGAAAGTGATCCAAAGCTTTCTGGCTTCGACCTTTGAGTTTGGGGTGTTCCACGCGGATATGCATGAAGGCAATTTGATTGTCGACAAAGACGGCAATCTTGTCCTCCTCGATTTCGGCATTCTGGGGCGTCTCGGTGACGCCGAAATCCGCTTTGAAATTGATACGCTTTACGGCTTTCTGCAACGCGATTACCAGAAAATCGCCGAAGTGCATTTCGATATTGGCTATGTTCCGCCGCATCACAGCGTCGAGGAATTTGCCAGCGCCTTGCGCGCCGTGGGCGAGCCGATTTTTGGCAAGAAGGCCTCGGATGTGTCTATGGCCAAAGTGCTGTTGCAACTGCTCGAAATCACCGAGATTTTCGACATGCCCATGCAGCCTCAATTGATCCTGCTGCAAAAAACCATGATGCAGGCCGAAGGGGTCGCCCGGAGATTGGATCCCGAATTTGATATGTGGGAAGCAGCCCGTCCTATCGTGGAAAAAGCCGTTCGGCGCGAACTTGGCCCCGAAGGCATTATCAATGATTTCCTCGACGGGCTGGACCGCACCCGCAAGACGCTGGAAACCATACCCGGCGCCACAGAAAACATCGCCAAACTGGCCCAGGCCTGGGCCGATGGCGAGATCGACCTGTCCCGCCCGACTGCACCAGCCGCGCAAGCGCCCAAACAATCTCCGCTTCGTCCCGTTGCCTATGTCGGCATCGGCGCAGCCCTCGCCCTGGGTGGCGCTTGGGCCTGGGCACAGCTATAAGAATATGATGACCAAACACGTCTTACTCATAATTGGCGGCGGGATTGCCGCTTATAAATCGCTCTTCCTGATCCGGGAGCTGTCCCGGCGCGGGATTAGTTCTCAGGTGATTTTGACCAAAGGCGGAAGTCAGTTTGTGACCGCACTGTCGGCTGGCGCGCTGACGAACAAACCGGTCTTTACCGATTTGTGGGAACTCGATGAGACGGGCGATATGGGACATATAGAACTCTCCCGCAGTGCAGACCTCATCGTGGTCGCGCCTGCCACAGCGAACCTGCTCGCCCGCGCGGCGCAAGGCGTGGCCAGCGACCTGGCCAGCACGACTTTGCTGGCGACGGATAAACGCGTGCTTTACGCCCCTGCCATGAATGTGCGCATGTGGGAGGCCGCCGCGACGCAGCGCAATGTGCAAACCTTGATCGATGACGGCGCTTTATTTGTTGGGCCGGATGCGGGCGATATGGCCTGCGGCGAATTTGGCGAAGGCCGCATGGCGGAACCGGAGGCGATTGCTGATGCGGTTGAAGCTGCCCTGATGGGCGATACATCGCTGGACGCCCTGCGCGAACCAAAGCCGCTTGCAGGTCAGTCCGCGCTGGTGACAGCCGGGCCGACACGCGAACCGCTTGATCCCGTGCGCTATCTGTCCAACCATTCCTCCGGCAAGCAGGGCTACGCTATTGCACAGGCTTTGGCGGATTTAGGCGCAGAGGTCACGCTCGTTTCCGGACCAACCGCTTTGCCTGCGCCGCTCGGCGTGACGCGCGTGGTTGTCGAGACAGCTGAGGAAATGCTGGCGGCCTGCGAAGACGCCCTGCCCGCCAATGTCTTTGTGTCCGTCGCAGCCGTTGCCGATTGGCGGCCCGCCACGCGCACAGACAAGAAAACCAAAAAACCCAAAGACGGCCCTGCCCCGCTGGAGCTGGTGGAAAACCCGGATATCCTAAAGACGATATGCGCCCACAAAAAACGCCCGGAGCTGGTCATCGGCTTTGCGGCGGAGACACATGATGTGGTCAAACTCGCCCGTGCAAAACGACTGCGAAAAACATGTGACTGGATCGTGGCCAATGATGTATCAGGGGATGTGATGGGCGGGGACGCCAATGCCATGATCCTGGTCAAGGAGGATGGCGAGGAAAGCTGGCCCCGTATGGATAAACGCGCGGCGGCCCGAAAGCTGGCCCGCGAAATAGCAAAGGCCCTGAAATGACACATTCAGCCCTGAAACATATTTTTATCGCCGCCTCCATGTTGGCTGTCTCTTCACCTGCGCTCGCTGACAATATTGCGGCCTGTGAATTGGTTTTGATGGAAGAAATTTTGGATGAGTCCGGACAGGGCGGCGGGGCTGTCGCCAGTTATCGCCCTGCCGCGGATTTTCTAGCAGATGTTTACACAGATGGGGCTGAGGTCAAGAAAGACATTGACGGCGCTAAAATTCGGGCGGTGATGTGCGCCCGAAGCAATATTATCCCGACCAAAGCAGATTTCAAAATCCTCGTCACCGGCATTCCCTTTGTCCTGTCACAGAATTATGACGCGCAGGATTCTGATCTGCTGACCTATTATTTCAAAGATGGTGAGTTTCGATATCAATATAAGGGGCCGGGCCTGATCGATGAAACACAGGCCGATCTGGAAAAACGCGTGGCCTATTTCAACGCACAGGATCACGATTTGGGCGGGGCGACATCACCCGAAGACAGCGCTGGCGAAGATAACGCTGAAGAAGATAATGCTGACGAAGACAACGTTGGCGAAGATACCCCCAAGCAGAATAAGCCATCCATGGAAAAGCCGCTCGAAGTGGATTAGATTGCAGGCGAATCTATAAGGGCCCAAACCCAAGGAAACGCCATATGTCTCTCATTATCGAAATTAAAAAACTGGATCACTTCGGCGATCTGGAGCTGCCCAAATATGAAACGGTTCTGGCCGCAGGCGCTGACTTGCGTGCCGCCGTCCCCGAAGGCCAGCCCATGACATTAGAGCCCGGCCAGCGCGCGCTCGTCCCAACAGGCTTTGCCATGGCACTGCCCGCAGGCTATGAGGCGCAAATCCGCCCGCGCTCCGGGCTGGCTTATAAGCACGGGATTACCTGCCTAAACACGCCCGGCACAATTGACGCGGATTATCGCGGCGAGGTCAAAGTCCTTTTGATCAATCACGGGCAGGACGCCTTCATGATCAATCGAGGCGAACGCATCGCCCAAATGGTCATCGCCCCGATCACCCAGCCGGAATTCGAACCCGTCATGGAACTCTCCGACACCGCAAGAGGCGCAGGCGGATTTGGGAGTACGGGGGTTAAGTAAGCGCTTCTGACGCCACTTCACAAAGCTGCCTCACATCCCCCTCATCATGATAGATCGCGAGGCCGAGGCGGAGGACGTCTCCGCGCACATCGGTCATGACGCCGGCTTTGTGCAAAGCCTTCTGCCACGCTTGAGCGTCGGGGTGTTTTAGCGCGAGGAAACGGGCGCAAGGCGTGGTCGAAACATCATTTAATTGTTCCGCCTCCGCCAAAACCCCTGCCTCACCCGACGCGATTTTCGCTGAGAGTATCGCGAGCAAAGCCTGCACATGCGATGACATGACCTGGGTCGTCAGGCCTTCATTCGCCAGAATCTCCTGCACGGCATTGAACCGGTAAATCCCGGACGGATCAAAGGTCGCGCCTAAGAAACGGCTGGCATCGCGCGCATAGCCGACCCCGCCTGCGGGCGGCTGCACGAGATCACCAAAGGCGGCATACCAGCCCGTGATTTCGGGACGTTCGGCTACTCCGCGTGGGGCCGCAAGGAAACAGCACCCCTCCCCACTCATGGCATATTTATAGCCGCCCGCCAGATAAAACATCCGGTCTTCGAAGGGCCGCCAATCCGTCGGCACGGCTTTGAAGCCGTGATAGCCATCCACCACGATGACAGGGCCGTCTATGGCGGCCAGTTCTTCCAGCGCGTCAAAAATATGCCCTGCCCCAAAGAAAACCTGGCTGAGGAAAATGACATCGAACTGCCCCGTCTTCGCCGCTGCGATGAAACGCGCATCAAAACTTTCAATGGGATGCAACGGGACGGTCTCAAAGGTAATATAGCCGCTCTCGACCCAGCGATCCCGCTGCCGGGACAGAGAGTGAAACTCCCCATCCGTCGTCAGCAGGCGAATGGGCTTGGCGTCTATGGCTGAAAATAGAGAGACGATCAGTTGATGCGTATTTGGCGCGAAAACGACATTGGACGGATCGGACAGGTTCAGTTCCGTCGCGACATGGTTCTGTGCCTTGGGATAAACATCGCCGAAAAAATGATCCCATTTATCATCGGCCAGGCGCATCGCGTCACCAATGGCGGCGTCCTGCCCCAAGCGCGCGGCGTCCGGCCAAAGATGATGGCTATGCGCGGCGAAATGCAAGATCTCCCCCAAGCCGGATAATGACGCCGAAAATAAATGTTTGTAAGACATGTGACGCGCTTAACACATGCAAGAATTCTCTGCTATAGGGCTGTCATGAGCACGAAAACCGACTTTTCCTACGGCAAATATTTGGAGCTGGATGAGATTTTATCCGCACAAAACCGCCTGACCGATAAACATGATGAAATGCTGTTTATTATCCAGCATCAGACAAGCGAGCTCTGGATGAAGCTGGCCATTCATGAACTGACCCATGCGCGCGTTGCCATCAAAAACGATGATCTGGAACATGCGATGAAAATGCTGGCTAGAGTCTCGCGCATATTCGAGCAGCTGAACTCCGCCTGGGATGTTTTGCGCACGCTCACACCGGATGAATATACCGCCTTTCGCGATGCCTTTGGCGCGGCGTCCGGCTTTCAAAGTTGGCAATATCGCGAAATTGAGTTTTTGCTGGGCAATAAATCGGAAAAACATCTGAAAACCCATAAAGGCCATTTTGCCTATGACCGCTTAAAAAAGGCTCTGGACACACCCAGCCTGTATGATCAAACGCTGGCGCTGCTGACCCGGCGCGGATTTGATATCAGCAAGGGCTCTCTGCCTGCATGGAAAACAATTTATCAGAACACATCAGATCATTGGGATCTGTTTGCATTGGCAGAAAAGCTGGTCGATCTGGAAGATTATTTCCGGCGCTGGCGGTTTAACCATGTCACCACCGTGGAGCGCGTGATCGGATTTAAACACGGTAGTGGCGGCACGGCGGGCGTGGGCTATCTGAAATCAATGCTGGATGTCGTTTTGTTCCCAGAATTATGGGACGTGCGCACGGCGCTTTAATGACTTCGGCTACTCCCTCAGTCAGCGGCTTTTGGGGCGGAATTTATTTCTACCCCGAGAATGTCTCAGAGCCCGTGAATTTTGATGCTGAGTTCATGCAAGCGGCAGAAATGCTCTCCGGCAATATTACCGAGACCAACACCATTGACCCCGATGGCGGGGTTCTTCTGGCCTCTGTGATTGACGGGGAAATCACGGGATCAGAGATCAGATTCACTAAGCGATACACCAATGGGTCCGAAAAACATGATGTGCGTTATGTTGGGACGCTCTCACAGGACTCCAATGAAATTTCGGGACAATGGTCAATCCTGACCTTCACCGGCACATTTGTGATGACCCGGGATGCGGGAAAGCCTATTGAAACCCAAACCCGCCGCGCCCATAAGCGCGTCACTGAACCTGCCTAGAAAGGATAAACCATGACCGATCTCATTCGCGGAAAAATCTATGACAATATCATGCAGACCATGGGTAATACGCCGCTTGTGCGTTTCCCGCGCATCACGGACGGCGTTGATGCCGATCTGTGTTATAAATTGGAATTCTTTAATCCCATTGCTTCCGTCAAAGACCGCATCGGCATCGCGATGCTCGACGCATTGGAAGCTGAAGGCAAGCTGAAACCCGGTGGCGTCATCGTAGAACCGACCTCGGGCAATACCGGGATCGGTGTGGCTTTCGCAGCGGCAGCCAAGGGCTATAAATGTATCTTGGTAATGCCGGAGCAAATGTCGATTGAACGCCGCAAAATGATGAAACATCTGGGCGCGGAACTCGTGCTCACTGAGGCAGCGGGCGGGATTCCCGGCGCAATCGCCAAAGCCAATGAGATTTGCGAAAACACCCCCGGCGCGGTTCAGGCCGGACAATTTGTCAACCCCGCCAATCCAGCGATCCATTACAAAACCACAGGCCCGGAAATCTGGAATGACACAGACGGCAAAATTGATGCCTTTATCGCGGGCGTTGGCACGGGCGGCACACTGACCGGGGCCGGGCGGTTTTTGAAAGAAAAGAACCCGGATATCAAATTATTCGCGATTGAACCTGTCGGCAGCCCCATGATTTCCAAAGGCGAAAAAGGCCCGCATAAAATTCAGGGCATTGGCGCAGGCTTTATACCGGATGTGCTCGACACTGATTTGATCGATGATGTGGTTCTGATCGATAATGATGATGCCTTCGAAACCGCCAAACAGGTCGCCGCCAAAGATGGCGTGCCGATTGGTATCTCTTCCGGCGCAGCCGTCGCCGCCAGCCTGAAAGTCGCGGCCATGCCCGGGATGAAAGGCAAACGCATCGTCAGTATTATCCCAAGCTTCGCCGAGAGATATTTATCAACGCCTTTGTTTGAGTAAAAATTTTACCTCCTTCTCCTTGGGGAGAAGGTGCCCCGCAGGGGCGGATGAGGGGATATGACATCACCGGTTAAATTCGCGAGACAATTAAGACAGAAACAAACCAAAGAAGAAATCATCTTCTGGGATGAAGTCAGAAATCGACGGTTTCGTGGCCTGAAATTCCGCAGGCAGGTTCCTGTCGATAATTATGTCGTCGACTTTCTCTGTGAATCGGAGAGGTTGATTGTTGAGATTGATGGCGCAGATCATCTTGATAGAGTTGATTATGACATTGCGCGAACAGATACGCTTATTGCACATGGTTATCGAGTGATAAGGTTTACAAATGAGGATGTTTCCGATGATGTTTCAGGTGTGTTAGATCAAATTTTGAGGTTTATTGGCAGTGAGTAATTTCCCCTCATCCGCCCTTCGGGCACCTTCTCCCCAAGGAGAAGGACGGTATACATGACCCCAGACTCCATCGAACGTTATGCGCGTCACCTTGTTCTGAAGGAAATTGGCGGGCCGGGGCAGCAGGCTTTGCTGGCCGCCAAGGTTGCCATTGTCGGCGCGGGGGGTCTGGGCGGGCCGGCGGGGCTCTATCTTGCGGCGGCAGGTGTAGGTGAAGTCACCTTGATCGATGATGATGTCGTCGAAGCCTCCAATTTGCAGCGCCAGGTACAATTCGTGCACACCGATATCGGCATGCCCAAAGCCGTCGTGATGGGCGATACGCTGAAAGACCTAAATCCCGATATCACTGTCCATAATTATGTGACCCGGCTGACGGATGACAATGCGCAAGAACTGCTTAAAGGCCAAGATGTGATCCTTGACGGCGTAGATAGTTTTGAAACCCGCTTTGCTATTAACCGCGCGGCTCTGGCTCTGGAGACACCGTTGATCTCCGGCGCGCTGGGGCGGTTTGACGGACAAGTGGCGGGCTTTCCGGGGGATCGAAACGGAGCCTGCTATCGCTGCTTTGTGCCGCAGATTCCTCCCGATGCGGAGACGTGCTCCGAAGTCGGGGTTGTTGGTGCATTGGCGGGCGTGATAGGCTCCATCATGGCGCTGGAGGTGATCAAGCTGATCACCGGCGCAGGGCAAAGCCTCTGCGGACGGCTTTATTTATATGATGGCCTATCGGGTGAAGGCCGGACGGTCAGCCTGCCGCGCGATCCCAATTGCCCGGAATGTGGCGGTTAGCACAAATTTAGTGGTGCGATTTGGCTTTTCCCGGACGGCGGCTCACAACGCGGCCGCCGACTGGCACCATGACCACAGAACGACCTGATTGCGCAGCGGCGGCTCTACGGCCTGTGCCTCGTCCCTCACGCCCGATCACGCCGCCCGTTGGGCGGTTCACACGGCCAGTCCCAACCGGGCCTCTTCGGCGCGGGCCGCCGCCTAAAACCAAACCAGAGCCTAGGCCATATCCACCCAAGCGATAGCCGCCGCCATAGCCGTAACGTGAATTTTGGCGTGTCGCCCGGCGGTAATAAAGGCGCTCATTGTCCAGCTGCCTTGCCCGCAGCGCTGCCATATCCTGCGCAGCAGCACGGCTGGCAGAAATCCGCGCCATCTCGGTTTTTTGACGCATTTTCGCGATTTTCAGCTGTGTACTTGACGGGCTGAGACCTACCCCGCGTAGGTCCGGCGCATTATGACGATAGACTTTCACGCCGCTTTCGCAGGCAACATCAAAGCTGCCATGCTTATGAGCGCAGCCGGCCCAGGCGATATTTGGAACCATTAACAAGGCCGCTGTCACACCTAAAATTACGGACTTTTTCATCTGTCACTCCTATTTGTGCAGAGCGTGACAGAGATTTCCATGGCTGACCAGTTCATACGCCTGACGGTTGAATCACGTCAGGGTGAGAGCCTTCAGCGCCGTGTAGTCCGGAATGCAGGCTTCGAGCATTGAAACATATTCATCCGGAATAGTTGGGCGCGAGCTTGGCGGCGGAGCAAAGCCTGTCGAATTTTCAACCGATTTATACCAATAAGGCGCCCAGGCCCCATCCGTATCGCGCGGGCCCGCTTGCCAGGATAACATCGCTTCGTCCCATGACAGGTCAATCGCCATACAAAGCGCGGAGAGACTTCGAGCGGGGGCCTCTAAAATGTCCATAGCGTCCAGCACGGGGATGGCCTGCCCCGTCAAATCGCTCAGCATATCATAAAGCCGCCTTTGCGGGGCGTAGCCGAGATCGTCCAGCGTGAAAGATTGTCGGCCCTTAATATAGGACGCCATCACCCGAACAGGATCGCGGATTAAGAAGAAATGCTGCGCGCCCTTGGCCCAGTCCAGGGGAAATTCTGTGACCATGTGATGGGGCATATGTTTCTGAAAGACATGACCCGCTTCAGGCTCTTCCGCGCAGAGCCGCGCCACGACATGCGGGTCGGTTTCATGACGCTCCAGCGTCTCCTCCCGCCCGGGATGCGGGGCGCCAGTCGCGGCCAGAAAGGGCGCGAAGAACGGCTCATCCATCACGGCCATATCCGCCCGCGCGCCAAAGCTGCGCATCATCGCCGTGGAAAGATTACGCGGCCCCGACCACATGCAGATACGCATCAGGCCGTGTCTCTGTGAATTAAATCCAGATAAAGCTCTTGCAGACGTTTGGTGACAGGCCCCCGGCCCCCATCGCCGACTTTGCGTCCGTCAATTTCGCCCACAGGTGCGAGGCCTGCAAAAGTGCCGGTCGTGAAGGCCTCATTGGCGGAATAACATTTGGCCAGCGTAAAGTTTTTCTCAAACACCGGAATGTCATTGGCCCGGCACAGATCAATAATTTTCCCGCGCGTAATCCCGCCAAGGCAATAATCCCCGCTGCTCGTCCAGACCTCTCCCTTTCGAACAATAAAGAAATGCGTCGAATTACAGGTCGCAACGAAGCCTTGCGGGTCGAGCATCAGCCCTTCATCGGCCCCAGCCTTGATGGCCTGAATACAGGCCGTGATGCAGTTGATTTTGCTGTGGCTGTTCAGCCCCGGATCCTGCACATCGGATCGGCCGCGCCGCACGGAGACTGTATAAAGCGACTGACCGTGATCAGCGGTTTCAGGACGCGGCTTTTTATATTCCGGCGCAATGACGATGGTCGCATCGCTGATCACAACGCGCGGGTCTTGATAAGGGGTCGAGCGCAGGCCGCGCGTGACCATCAGGCGGATATGCACATCCTCCGTCATGTCATTGGCGGACAGGGTTTCGTAAATTCGGTCTTTCAGCTGTGATTGCGTGAGCCCGATATCCATATCCAGCGCGGCGGCCCCTTCCCAGAGCCTGTCCAGATGGTCGGCCAGAAAGGCCACCTTGCCTTGATGTACGCGCAGGCCTTCCCAAACCCCGTCGCCGAGCATGAAGCCGCTATCAAAGACATTCACAACGGCCTTGTCGCGCGGGACAAGATCACCGTTCACATTGAACAACACAGAGGCGTTGCGCGGGTCAGGCACATAGGCGTGCGTTCCAAAACTCATGGCTTAATGCCCTGAATGACGCGGCGTCTTAATCGACCTATAGGCAAAAGTGATGATACCATCCTCTTTGATAAAAGCCGCATAATCAGACAAATCCGCCAGCGGTTTGGCTGCGATAATCTCTTCCAGAGACTTACCCTCATCCATATGCGTCTTTACCCGCGTGCGAATATCCACCAGCAGATCCCGCGCGGCGGTTAATTCCGCCTTACTCGCAATGGGCCCGTGTCCGGGAATGATCCGCGTGTCCTCATCCGCCAAAGCCAGAGCGACATTATGGGACTCGATCATACCGTCCATATGCCCGCCCGCATCCAGATCGATGAAAGGGAACATTTTGTGGAAGAAATTATCGCCCATATGGATGATATTCGCCTCTGCGAAATGGACGATACTATCGCCATCCGTATGGGCATGCGGGACGTGGATCGCCTTCACTGTCTGGCCGTTAAAATGCAATGTCGCCGTTTCTGAAAATGTCAGCACAGGCAGGGCTTCGGCCTCACGCGGCTCTACCGTGCGGCCAAAAGTAGTGTTTTCATAGCTGGTCTGCATGCGGGCGCGGACATTATCATGGGCGTAAACGGTCGCGCCTGTCGCTTTCATCTGGG
Source organism: Hellea sp. (assembly GCA_020631215.1). Classification (GTDB taxonomy): domain Bacteria; phylum Pseudomonadota; class Alphaproteobacteria; order Caulobacterales; family Maricaulaceae; genus Litorimonas. The sequence continues at coordinate 12,713 of JAHDHS010000038.1, forward strand.
CATTTGATCCCGTGTGATCGCCATGTAGATGGGTATTGAGGACATAAGTGATGGGCTGGTCCGTGATCTCGCCCACGCGCTCGATGATCTCCGGCGCGTTATTCGCGAATTTGTCATCAATCATGTAGACGCCGTCAGACCCCACAGACAGGCCGATATTTCCACCCGGCCCGAAGAGGACATACATGCCGTCACCAAGCTTAGTCGTCTTGATCTTTGGCTCCGCAACTTTCGTCGCAGCCGCAGGTTTTTCCTGCGCCGCAGGCGCGGCGTCCGCCTGAGCAGTCGTCTCCGCGCTACAGGCGATCAGGGCTAAGGCGCTCGCGGCGCAGACTAAATATTTAAACATCTCTCTCTCCTTGAAACTTATGAGGCAATGGACAGGCTCGCCCCGGGCGGCAGAACCCGGTCCGGGCAGGCATGTTGGTCCATCATAGCGCGAATATTGATCAGCACCTTTTCGCCCATCTCGCGGCGGCTTTCATGTGTCGCCGAGCCAATATGCGGGGCCAGAATGACATTGGGTAAATCAAATAATTTAGGATGGGGCTTGGCCTCAGTTTCATAAACATCCAGCCCGGCGCCTGCGATCATCCCGGCCTCTAGCGCCGCTGCCAAAGCCGCCTCATCAATGACATTGCCGCGGGCCGTGTTCACAATAAAGCTGTCCTGCTTCATCAGCTTTAGGCGCTCTGCATTCACCAAATGATGCGTGGCCGGGGTCGAAGGGCAATTCACCGAGACAATATCCACCTGCGCCAGCATATCCTCCAGCGCCGCATGATAGGTCGCCCCCAAATCCGCTTCAATGGCCTCCGGCACGCGGCGGCGATTATGATAATGCACGGACAAACCAAAAGCATGCGCGCGGCGCGCGACCGCCTGCCCGATCCGGCCCATACCGATTATCCCCAAGGCTTTGCCACGCACCCGATGGCCGAGCATGTGGTTCGGGCCCCAGCCCTTAAACTTGCCAGCCCGCATACGACGGTCGCCCTCGACCAGACGGCGCGGAACCGCGAGTATCAAGGCCATGGTTAAATCCGCCGTGTCTTCGGTTAAAACCCCCGGCGTATTGGTGACCGTAATGCCTTTCTTATAGGCGGCGGCCACATCAATATGATTGGTTCCAGCCCCGAAATTGGCAATCAGCTTCAAATCCGGCCCGGCGGCCTCTATCACCTCCGCGTCGATCCGGTCTGTCACGGTCGGCACAAAGACCTCACAGGTTCCAATCGCCGCCTTCAGCGCATCCTGTGACAGAGGCGTGTCTGAGCTGCGCAGCCGCGTATCAAACAGATCGGAGAGGCGCACTTCGATTTCCTGCGGTAAACGCCGGGTGACGAAGACGCGGGGGGATGAGGATAATTTAGCTTTGGTCATATCCTATCTGACGACTTTTTTGCAGGCGTTTCAATAGCAAAGCCCGTAAAAATTTACCTTTGTTAAGACAGTTTTAAGCATAAATTCCGATCACCTTCGGCATGAAGTCGGTTTTCTATCTCGCCTTGTGTCTATTCCTGTTCGCTATGGCGCCTGCGGCCTCCACACAGGTCAAACGGGTTGTCGAAGATGTGCCCACCATCGATAATCTATATTACAAAGCCGCCAATAAAACACCGTCAGGCTTTGTTGTGCCGCGTTTCGTGTCTTTGAAATTCGGCAAGGTCAATGGCCGCACGGGCCCGTCCCGCGAACATCCCATTGCCTGGCAATATCAGCGCCGCGGCCTGCCGCTGCTTGTGGTGGCCGAGACGGAAATGTGGCGCAAAGTGCGCGATATCAAAGGCGAGGAAGCCTGGGTGCGCAAACCCGCCCTGTCCGGAGACCGCTATGTCTTGACGACCACAGAACTTAGCCTGCGGTCAAAACCGCGCAGCGCAGCCTCTGTCATCGCCATCAGCGACCCTGACGCCTTACTGAAATTGGAAGAATGCACAAATGACGGCTGGTGCGAAGTCCGTGCCGAAAACGGCCTGAAAGGCTGGGCCACACGCCACAATCTCTGGGGCGCACAAAAGCTACACTAAAACAGTGCTTAGTAAGACTACCAAATAAATAATTCTAATGCGTGTGCACCACAATCTAGAGAATATAAAACCGTTACGTCCGATTTAAAATAATCTAGCTTTATTCTCAAGTCAGATGAGATCACTCGACCCTAGACATAAGCAATAGATAGACAACCTAGGATAACTTCCACTACGAAATAAAAGCGAAAGTATAGCGCCCCTAATAAAAATTAGGGCATAATATTTTTTGAGTTGTAGATGGCTAATTTCTTGAAACAACCACTCAAAAACTAGTCAAGCCGAACAGACCCATTCTCAATCAAGCTTTTCGCCCCCGCGAGGATCGCCTCTTTGGCGGGGCGGGGGATGACATGGGTCAGGCTGCTGACATAGGCGGCGTCCGCTTTATGGAATGTGCCGACATCGGCCCTTAGGACTTTAAGCTGATCACTGAACAGGGCCATGATCTTGACGATAAATGTCGGAATTTCCCCATCAGGCAGGTTTTTAAGTTTCGGATATTCCGCCCGCAATATATCCGCAATGTCCTTGAACCAAAGTGTCTGTCCCGTTGCGAGCAAGCGCCGCCCGCTCGCGCCTTTTGTCGTCATGGCCGCGACATGGATGGCCGCGCAATCACGCACATCAATGAGAGGAAAGCCGACTTTAGGCACCTTTGGATACTTCCCGATCATCATGGCTCTAAGCAACCCGAGCGATGCCCCCGCATTGCCGTAACTATCCGGCCCAAAGACGATGCCTGGATTGACCACGGTGAGTTTGTCTTTCAGATTATGCGTTTCCACATAGGCCCAGGCCGACATTTCTGCCCGCGTTTTGGAAATCGGATAGGCCGTCATATGACGCCAGTCCGGGTCTGACCAATCCTCTTCGGTAATGGTGAAATGCGCGCCCTTCCCTTTTTGGCCGATCATCGACGCAATGGAAGACGTCATCACAATACGTTCGGCCCCGGCCCCAAACCCATTCTCCAACACCCGCATAGCCCCGGCCCGCGCCTCCGGCACCAAGGCCTCTCTGTCTGCCGGGCTTTCATGCGGCAAAGGCGAGGCAATATGCTGAATATAGCGGCAATCCTGCACGGCCTCCGCCCAGCCCGCATCCGAGGCCAGATTGGCCTCAACCAGTTCCAGCTTAGACACATCCGAACCGCTCGCACCAAGCGCATCGACGATCTTTTGCCCCTTGGCTTTATTCCGGACAGTCCCCCGAACCGCATAACCCTTGGCCAAAAGGCGCTCGGCTATGTGCGACCCAATAAAGCCGGAAATACCAGTGACTAAAACGCGGTCCATGAAAGCCTACCTGATCTTATCAGGACAGGACGCGTTATAAATCTCGATGGCTTCGGGCATCCAGCGCTTAAAGTCGTTCACCCGTGTTTGCGGGCTGGGGTGGGTGGATTGAAATTCCGGCGGGGTTGCACCGCCGGCTTGGCCCATACGCTCCCACAGCCTCGGAGCTTCGCGCGGATCGTAACAGGCCCGGGCGACCAGAACGAGACCGATATAGTCGGCTTCGGATTCATGTTTGCGCGAAAATGGCAGGGCATAGCCATATTGGCTGATCCCGCCAAAGACGCCCATAACGGCCCGCTGCGCGCCCATATCCATGCCGCCTGCGCCCAGAGAGACGCCAGCCCCGACAATCCGCTGCATATTCTGTTGGGCCATACGTTCCGCCCCGTGATGGGCCAGTGCATGTCCGATTTCGTGACCCATAACCACGGCCAGACCGTCTTCGTTTTCGGCAATCGGTATCAGACCTGTATAGACAGCCGTATAACCGCCGGGCAGAGCAAAGGCATTGGCTTGATCTGATTCAATCACATTGAACGCCCAGTCAAATCCGGGATCTTCCGGGGCGGCCGCACGTTTCAGGCGGCGTCCGATTTCCTGCACGGCATCCACGACCGGGCCCCGGCTGAGCACTTTGCTGTCAGACAGGATTTGCTGATAGCTTTGCAGGCCCAGCTGCATTTCTTGCGCGGGCTTCATGGTCCGCAATTGCTTGCGGCCTGTCAGAGGCACTTCTTTTTGATTAGCAAAGTAATAAACGCCTGCGCCAATGGCGAAAAGCAGCATAATTTGCCATCTGAATCCTCCGCGGCGACGCCGGACGCCGCGCTGCATAGTCCGCCCACCGAGTTGTCGTCTCATGACCATGTCATTCACCCTTTGACTTATTCACGCATTCTCTATGTTTTTGCCTATCCTGCCTCTTGTATCAAGTCCCGCATTTCATTAGAGGGGGGCAATTTGCTTTTACGGCCCGATTCTGGGCCCGATTTGTGAGAAATTCATGCCAAAACGCACCGACATTAACTCCATCCTCATCATCGGGGCGGGCCCCATTATTATTGGCCAAGCCTGTGAGTTTGATTATTCGGGCGTGCAAGCCTGTAAGGCCTTAAAAGATGAGGGATACAGGGTTATTTTGGTCAATTCCAACCCCGCCACCATAATGACAGATCCGGGCATGGCGGATGCGACCTATGTCGAGCCGATTACACCGGAAATTGTCGAGAAAATCATCGCCATTGAAAAACCGGACGCGCTGCTGCCGACTATGGGCGGTCAGACGGCGCTGAACACAGCGCTTGCGCTTGAAGAACAAGGCGTGCTTGAAAAATATGGCGTCGAAATGATCGGGGCGAAGGCCGATGTGATTGACAAGGCGGAAAATCGGGAACGTTTCGCTCAGGCGATGACCAAGATCGGCTTGGAGAACCCACGCGCGACCATCGTCACAGCGCCGGAAGGCGATATCCAAGCCGGCATCGCCAAAGCCATGGAAGCCTTGGACTTTACCGGCCTGCCCGCCATTATCCGCCCGGCCTTTACCATGGGCGGTACGGGCGGCGGCGTGGCCTATAACATCGAAGAATATGAAGAGATTATCCGCTCCGGCCTGATGGCCTCTCCGACCAATCAGGTGCTGGTGGATGAGAGTCTGCTGGGCTGGAAAGAATATGAGATGGAGGTTGTGCGCGACAAGGATGATAATTGCATCATTATCTGCGCGATTGAAAATATCGACCCCATGGGCGTGCATACGGGCGACAGCATAACCGTTGCCCCTGCCCTGACCCTGACGGATAAAGAATATCAGCGCATGCGCGACGCTTCTATCGCTGTGCTGCGCGAGATTGGCGTAGAGACCGGTGGATCAAATGTACAATTTGGCGTGAACCCCAAAGACGGGCGTATGGTCGTCATTGAAATGAACCCGCGCGTCTCGCGCTCCTCCGCTTTGGCCTCCAAGGCGACAGGGTTTCCAATTGCGAAAATCGCGGCCAAGCTGGCGGTCGGCTATACGCTGGACGAGCTGGATAATGACATCACAGGCGCGACCCCGGCGGCTTTTGAACCGACCATTGATTATGTCGTGACCAAAATCCCGCGCTTTGCCTTTGAGAAATTCCCCGGAGCCGAGAGCGTGCTGACGACGGCGATGCGCTCTGTCGGCGAGGCCATGTCCATTGGCCGGACATTTACCGAAAGCCTGCAAAAAGCCCTGCGATCACTTGAGACCGGCCTGACGGGTCTGAATGACATTCAGATCGCCACAGACGATATGAGCCAGGACGATATCAAAAAAGCCCTGAAAGCGCGTTTGTCCATACAGGCCCCTGACCGCATTCTGGTCATCGCCCAGGCCTTCCGCCACGGCTTTACGATTGAAAAGGTGCAGCAATATACCAGCTTCGATCCCTGGTTCCTCCGCCAGATTGAGACTCTGGTGAAAGCTGAAAGCTGGCTGAAAGAAACCGGCCTTCCAAAGGATGCAGAGACATTCCGCGCTCTGAAATCCGAAGGCTTTTCTGATGCGCGTATCGGGGAGCTGACCGGGAAATCAGAGGCCGCCGTGCGTAAGGCACGTCACAAGCTGAATGTCCGTCCGGTCTATAAACGCGTCGATACATGCGCCGCCGAGTTTGCCGCCAAAACACCCTATATGTATTCAACCTATGAAGTGCCGAGTTTTAACGGCGCGGTTGAGAATGAAGCCCGCGTATCAGACCGTAAGAAAGTCATTATTCTGGGCGGCGGGCCGAACCGGATCGGCCAAGGCATCGAGTTTGATTATTGCTGCTGCCATGCCGCCTATGCCATGGCGGATATCGACGTTGAGTCGATCATGGTCAATTGCAACCCGGAAACCGTCTCGACCGACTATGACACCTCTGACCGTTTATATTTTGAACCACTGACCGAAGAAGATGTGCTCGAACTGGTGCTGACCGAGCAGGAAAAGGGTGAGCTTTTGGGCGTGATCGTGCAATTTGGCGGTCAGACCCCGCTAAAACTTGCCGAAGCGCTGGAAGCCAATGGCATCCCTTTGCTCGGCACGGAACGCGACGCGCTTGACCGCGCCGAAGACCGGGAGCGTTTCAAGGCGCTGGTCGATAAGCTTGGCTTGAAACAACCCAATAATGACATCGCCCGAAATGCCAAAGAAGCGCAAGCCGCAGCCGATATTGTCGGCTATCCGCTGGTTCTGCGCCCCTCCAATGTGCTGGGCGGGCGCGGCATGGAGATCGTTGACAGCGATGCGGAGCTGCAACGCTATATCACCGAGGCCGTGAAGGTCTCCGGGAAGTCACCTTTGTTGATTGACCAATATTTGCGCGACGCGATCGAGGTCGATGTCGATGCCATCTGCGACGGCGAAGATGTCTACATCGCCGGGATCATGGAGCATATCGAAGAGGCCGGCGTGCATTCCGGCGACAGCGCCTGCTCTCTGCCGCCCTATACTTTATCTGACGAGATACAGGCGGAGATGTCACGGCAGGCGAAACTCCTGGCCTTAGAGCTCGGTGTCGTCGGCTTGATGAATATTCAATTCGCGGTCAAGGACGGCACAGTCTATCTGATCGAGGTGAACCCGCGGGCCTCCCGTACCGTGCCCTTTGTCGCCAAAGCGATTGGCCTGCCCGTCGCCAATATCGCGGCCAAAGTTATGGCCGGGAAGAAACTCTCTGAATTTGACCTGTCGACAAAACCGCAAAAACATGTCGCGGTGAAAGAAGCCGTCTTCCCCTTTGCCCGCTTCCCGGGCGTGGATACGGTGCTGGGCCCGGAAATGCGCTCAACCGGCGAAGTTATGGGATTGTCAGAGACCTTCGGTATGGCCTTTGCCAAAAGCCAGCTCGGCGGCGGGGTCACCCTGCCCAAATCCGGCAAAGTCTTTATTTCTGTTCGCGAGGCCCATAAACCGATCATGGCCGAACTGGCGCGAGACCTCATAGATATGGGCTTTACGATCATGGCGACCGGCGGCACGACCAAATATCTGCGCGAGCAAGGTATCGAAGTTGAATATGTGAAGAAAGTCCATGAGGGCCGCCCCAACATCGTCGATGCGATGAAAAATGGCGATGTACAGCTGGTCTTTAACACAACGGCTGGCAAGCAGTCATTGAAAGACAGTTTTAGCCTGCGCCGCACAGCCCTGACGCAGAAAATCCCCTATTTCACAACCGCCGCAGCCGCGCGCGCGACGGTCCAATCAATCCGGGAAATATCCAAAGACGACTACCGCGTGGAGAGCCTACAGAGCATTGCAGCGGGTTAAACATCGCCGGAAATCCGTCATTGACTCTCTTATGACAATTTTGCAAACTTAACGGGTCCTATCGAGTTTTCGTCTCCTTTCGATTTCGGGTTGGACATTTTTCAAACGGCAGGGTGGCACCCCTGCCGTTTTTTATTGTCGACCAGACAAAGGGTTGATTCCTCAATCTTTTCCCTTATGTGATGTCGGCTTAGAAATTTTAGGGGTTACCCATGCAAAAATATCCGATGACAGTTGGCGGCCATGCCGCGCTGGAAGAAGAATTGAAACATCTTAAGACGGTGGAGCGTCCCGAGATTATCAATGCTATCTCTGTCGCGCGCGATCACGGCGATCTTTCAGAGAACGCCGAATATCACGCGGCCAAGGAAAAACAGGGTTTTATCGAAGGCCGTATTCAGGAACTAGAATCAAAGCTGGCGCTGGCCCAAGTCATCGACACATCGAACATGTCCGGTGATGTCGTGCGTTTCGGCGCGATTGTGAAACTCGTCAATGAAGACACGGATGAGGAAAGCGAATATCAAATCGTGGGTGAAGACGAAGCCTCCATCAAAGACGGTAAAGTCTCTATCACTTCGCCGATTGCGCGGGCGATGATCTCCAAGGAAGTCGGCGATGTCTTTGAGGTCAATGCTCCCGGCGGCTCCAAAGGCTATGAAATCCTGGAAGTCACTTACAAATAATGGCGCCTGCCCCGCTTCGTTGTTGGGTCATATCCGATGGGCGGCGGGGTATTGAAAATCAGGCTTTGGGACTGACTGAGGCGCTTCACGCCATACGGCCCCTCGCCATTACAAGCCATCACATAGAAGCGGGCGCTGTATTTCAAGCGGCATCCCCCAAGCTGCAACTGGCCATAAAATCCCGGCCGGAGGATTACGGCCTGCCCTCTGACATGCCGGATCTGGTGATTGGCTGCGGACGGCAAGCGATTGCGCCGCTGATGGCTATTCAAAAATCGAAAAAACACAGCTTTACGGCCTATATTCAGGATCCGCGCATCAGCCCGGATCATTTTGATCTGGTCATCGCGCCGGAACATGATGGCTTGTCCGGCGCAAATATAGAGACGATGATCGGCTCCCCCAATCGCGTGACCAAAGCCAAAATCGCCGGAGAAACGCTGCAATTCGCCGATCGGCTTAACGCGCTGCCTATGCCGCGCGCGGCGATCTTTATTGGCGGCACCTCCAAAACCCATAAATTAGGACAAGCCGAATTAAGTGCGCATCTCAGTGCCGCGCAAACACTGCACGCAGCGGGGCAAAGTCTTTTGATTTCAACATCGAGGCGGACGCCCGACTCTGTCTTAAAATCATGGCGTGATCTAGCGGAGTCGCATCCTAACATTTGGCTATATGACGGTCAGGGCGCGAATCCTTATTATGCATTTCTCGGCGCAGCCGATCTGATTCTGGTCACGCAGGACAGCACAAATATGCTGACCGAGGCCTGCGCAACAGGCAAACCCGTCTTCACCCTGCCCATGGCCGGGAAGGACCGAAAATTTGCCAAGCTCTATGAAGCCCTAAAGACACGCTGCGGCGTGGTGCCATGGGCCGGGCAAACTCAAGGCGAAGACTATGTCGCCCTCAATGAAACCGCCCGCATAGCCGAACGCGTCTGGGCCCATTACGATGCAAAAACTGCAACAATTAATTAGAGTGTGATTCCCTCTACCTTTAGGGAGAGGGAAAGTTTAATTGAATCCTCGTTTTCTTCAAATCCTGCT
>JAHDHS010000039.1 GCA_020631215.1 Hellea sp.
TATGATTCTAACCCAATGGTGTCCATCATGAACGCCAGGGTTCGCGGGCTGTCCTGCTTCATCTATCTGCCGCGCAGGCACCTGCGCAGGTAACATAAACGCTTGGACGCGGCATGCATCTCCGGCACAGGAGAAATTATGATGGGGATGGCGATCCGGTTTGTTGTTCTAGCCATGTCACTATATCGGCCATGGCGGCTTGGTTGGCGTCTTCGAGCGCGGAGACGAGTGAAGAGATACGGGCCTCATTGGCGCGGACTGTCTTTCGCACGGAATAGGTTGCGATCAAATCACGGCTCGAGGCGTCAGATAATGTCACGTCATAATAGACAATGGCCTGAGGCGGGTTGGTTTCGCCGCGGTCAAAATTGGCTTCAAATTGCCGGATGGTGACATGTGCCCGCAATTTCGTGCGCGCGCCGGTCGTCGGGATCAGGCCGATAATATCAGAAGACGTCGCCATGGAGGAAACGAGCGATTGTTGCACCATGATTGGAATAACTTCGGCCCACTGCGCGCCGCTCGCCGTTGCCAGGCGGCGGCCGTCAGGCGAAACAACAATGTCCTTGGTTTGATAGTAAGTGGACGCCGCCGGACGATCCACGCGAATGGCCGTCGCATTGGGTTTGGCGGCCACGATAGGCTGATCAATTTGCAGCCGGTATATGGACGGCGCCGGGGCCGGTTCCGGCAAAACCGAGACGCAAGCGCTCAAGCACAAAGCCGAAGCGAAAATCATTATGTGAGGTATATGCCTGTAAAAACTCATTGCGGTAGCTCCACGACTTCACGCTCGGTGCCTGCGATAAACTGGCTGGGATTTTGTTCCAGATTATCCGCAATCCGGCCCAGCGTATTGACCAAACGCCGGATGGTGTCGACCGTTTCTTCCAGATCGGTTAGGCCAGAATTTGACAGGCGGTTGATGGCATCACGGGCATCGACAATTAAATCCCCGGTTCCGTCCGCTGCATTGCCAATAGAGCCCAGCGCCTTGTCCAGTTCTCCCATCGACACTTCGGCCCGGGCCAGAGCGGATTTGACATCACCTTGCACCAGAGCATCAAAATCTTTGGCCGCAATATCAACCGTTTCCGCCGCGCCCGACACATCAATGGCGGCTTGCTCAAAGGCTTTCAACATGCGCTCAATCAAATCCGGATCGACATCGGCGTCACGGAGATTTTCGGATATTTGGTTCAGATTGTCGAGTATGCCGTGAAAGTCCTCTATCGCATCCGCGGACATTACCGCATTCATCCGGGCCAATGCTTTTTGAGCCCCTTCAATCACAGAGCCGCCCTCATCAAGAAAGCTATCAATTTGACTCATTTGACCCTCAATACGTTTGGGCCCCTTCCCCGGCAAATCTTTGATCAAAGGAAACTCTTCGCCGCCCGAAAAAATCTGAATATAATTTAACCCCGTCAGGCCCAGAGGTTCAAGACGGGCATAGCTTTTCGTGTCGACGGGCGTGTCCGCCGTGACCTGTATGCCCGCTAAAACCTTATTCGGATTTTGCGGATCAAGCTTTAAGGTTGTCACTTCGCCGACTTTCAGACCATTAAATCGAACTTCGCTGCCTTGGGACAAACCGCGCACGGCCCCGTTAAAACTGACTTGGTATTCATCAAATTGCCGGTTCAGCTGCGCCCCGGACAGCCACATAATAAAGGCCAAGGCGGCAGCGAGCGCCAAAAGAACAAAGGCACCAATGAGTGCATAATGTGCTTTATTTTCCATGCCTTATTGCCCTGTTTACTTCCCTGCGCCAAGCGCCGCCCGCGCTCTGGCTCCGCCGAAATATTCTCTAATCCATGGATGGTCATAGGCCATCACATTTTCCAGATTATCGGACACAGCGATGCACTTATCAACTAAAACCGCAACCCTGTCACAAATCGCGAATAATGTATCCAAATCATGTGTGATCATCAAAACGGTCAAATCAAGCGCATCTCTGAGGCCTAAAATCAGCTCATCAAAGGCTGTCGCGCCGATCGGGTCAAGTCCGGCGGTCGGTTCGTCCAGAAATAACAGCTTGGGATCCAACGCCAAAGACCGGGCCAGCCCGGCGCGTTTGCGCATCCCGCCTGACAAATCCGCCGGGTATAAAGTGGCGGCTTCGGGCGGCAATCCCACCATATGGATTTTCATATCCGCCAGTTCTCTCATAAGAGGCACGGAGAGATCGGTATGTTCCCGCAAGGGCACCATGATATTCTGCCGGACTGTCATAGAGGAAAACAATGCGCCGCCTTGGAAGAGCACGCCCATTTCATTATCGACCTTGGCCCGTTCATTGACAGATAATTTTTGTCGATCCTGTCCAAAAAAACGAACCACGCCGCCATCAGGTTCACGCAATCCCAGCAAAGTATTCATCAGCACAGTCTTGCCTGTTCCCGAGCCGCCAACGAGACCAATAATTTCGCCGTGGTTCAAACGAAAATTCAGATTCTCATGAACAATATTATCTCCGAACTGGGTCAGAATAGACCGGGCCTCAACGGGCGGTGCGCTGTAATCAAGTTCAATCATCACACGCCTAACTGATAGAAAATGAGCGCAAATATAGCATTCACGAATATCACGGCAAAGATGGCTTGCACCACGCTTTTTGTGACGCGTTCACCCAGGCTTTCGACACTTCCCGTAACAGCCAGACCTTGCCGGCAACCGATAATGGCAATGATCAAACCAAAGAACGGTGTTTTGACCATGCCCACCCAGAAATTATTGATATCCACGACGTCATTTAACCGCGCGAGAAACAATGATGGCGAGACATCTGCCGCGCCAGTCCAGGCCACAAGCATTCCTCCAAACAGGCCGCTCATCATGGCCAAAAACGTCAAAATCGGCATAGCAACCAAACAGGCCAGAGCGCGCGGAACGACCAGCACTTCAAATTTATCCAGCCCCATAACCGTCATGGCATCAATTTCCTGCCGCATCTTCATCGCGCCAATTTGTGCCGTAAAAGCGGAGTCTGAACGCCCAGCCAGCAGAATTGCGGTTATGATGACTGCGAGTTCCCTCAAAATTGAAAAGCCGACCAAATCCACCATAAAGACACTGGCCCCGAATGAGGCCAACAAATTAGCGCCCATATAGGCTATGACGGCCCCGATGAAAAAACTCAGCACCATAACAATCGGCGCAGCATCCAAGCCGACTTTTTCGATCAAGGCGATAATTGATTTCCACCGAAATTTCGATGGATGGCGAATACACCGCAGCAGAACGACAAAAAATTGTCCTAAGAAGGCCAGAGTTTCGACGGTTTCCGTCCAAAAATGCATGGTCGCTTCGCCGATACGTGAGAGCGTATCATACCATTGCCGCTCTTTTGGCGGAGCTTTGCCCAAGGTCGCCTCGGCCGCCACATTCATAAGCAGCCTTTGCCCGTCACTGCCAGCGGCGACAGCCCAGCTATGGGCAGGTTCACGGCCCAATCTAATGGCGCGGGCCAGCAGATATGCGCCCGCCGTATCCAGTTCTTCAACTTTGGTCAGGTCATAATCGACATGTTTGTAATCCAAGTCAGCGACATCCCCCGACAAATGACCATCACAATTGGGCGCCGTCTCAACGGTCCAGCGCCCACTGGCATGCACCGTCAGGCGATCTCCGGATTGAGACAATTCATATTGTGCCGCATTTGCTAACATGTCACCAAGGTGCAAATCATCAGGCCACAGGTCAAGCAGGGATTAGTTTGGTTAAGCTATTTATTGAGCATAAGATTTGGCCCGTGAAAGGCACGTTTCGGATATCCAGAAGTGCTTTGACGGAGATTCACACCGTTTGGGTCACGCTACAATCCGGCACACATATCGGGCGCGGTGAGTGCCGACCCTATGCCCGCTATGGCGACAGCGTAGACAGTGTCATACATCAAATCGAAAACATCAAAGCCAAAATCGAACAGGGTTTGTCTCTGGAAGACCTGCAATCCCTTCTGCCTGCGGGGCCCGCACGAAACGCTGTGGATTGTGCAATGTGGGATTTGAGGGCGAAACAGGCCGGAAAGCCAGTCTATGAGTTGTTAGGGGTCGGGGCACCGAAGCCAAGAGAAACGGCATTTACTTTGTCCAAAGATACACCGGAAGCTATGGCTGCGGCCGCAAGAGATGCCAGGCAATACACATTGCTTAAAGTGAAAGTCGGGTGTGACGATTCATTGGAATGCGTTCAGTCAATTTGTAAAGCTCGGCCTGATGCCCGGTTGATTGTCGATGCCAATGAAGCTCTGGCAGGAAATTTCCATGATTTCTACGCAGCGGTTCAAGACTTGAACATCGCCTTGATAGAGCAACCCTTACCGGCGGGAATGGAGACTGATCTGCCGCGCGGCACAATCCCGATCTGCGCAGATGAAAGCCTACACATCGCGAGCGATATCTCTAAGTTAAAAGATCTTGGCTATCGCGCCCTCAATGTGAAACTGGACAAATGCGGGGGGTTGAGCGCGGCCTTGGATCTTATGAAAACGGCGAGGAAATCTGACATGGCCATCATGGCCGGGTGTATGGTGGCCAGCTCTTTGGCTATGGCGCCCATGATGATGTTAGAAAGCTTTGCTGACTATATTGATTTGGACGGGCCATTGCTTTTGGCAAAAGACTGCGACAATGGTATAGTTTATGACGGGCCCAGCATGGCCCCGCCTAGGGCGCTTTTATGGGGGTGATTACCCGGCAGCCTCAATCGTCTTATTGGATTTATAAGCTCTTACGCGCGCGCCGAATTCATCCGTCACATCCCGTAAAGTCACGACGGAGTCGATGTAACTTGTGAGCGCAACCTCATTGGTGCCTTGCAAAGCGATGTCAAAAACATCTCCGGCCTCTTTTGCGGCCATCAAGGCAGCTTCCAGATCAGCAAGTTCACGCCGCAAATTACGTGATTGAGGGGCCATTTCTAAATAGACTTCAGCGGCTTTGGTGGTTTGAACCACATGGCGCCGAGCAAATTCTATATCCGCTAAGACGACAGAAACCGGCTTTGGGTTCATAGCGTATCCGTCATGATTAGAGGTCACATCTTTGGCCTCGAGCCCATTCAGCAAGATCTTCGCTGCGGATTGCATGCGTTTGCGGGAGGTCTTAGCGACGAACCCTTTATTCGTGAAAGCGGATTTCAGCTTAGCGACGGCGCGTTCAACGACATTGACCTCTTCCGCGGCAGCGGGGGCCGTAGCCGGCAGGCTGACCTCATTTAAGTCGACCGTTGCGCAGCCAGTCGAAACTGAGGCTGTCAGTATCATCAGGGGCAGTAATTTTGTTAGCCGATGGCTCATATGTAGATCCGTAAACACCTCAAAAGTGGTACAATTTAAACATTATTATCCACCCCACACATAAGCAGAATAAGTTGAACATTATCTGAACATTCAACTCAAAGACTGCTCACTAACATTAAATCACGCCCATGTGGCGTGATTCACAGTTTAAATTTTAGTAATGAAATCAGTCTGTTTTGGAAAAATGATGGAAGGCCGCCAAAGCAACATAGGCCGCAACCAGCAAACCTATTAGGCCCAAATTTGTAGAGAGTATCTCAGAGACTTTTGGTAAGAAACGGCCCGTCGTACCCAGAATGAGCACAAGCCCCATAAATGCCGGTGCAATCCATTTAACGAAGAACATAACAAAACGCCCTAAAGCTTCGCCATCCCCGGCAATCTCTTCATTTATGATCGCCTTTTTCAAGCGCCCACCCGTAAAGAGCACCAATAACAAGGCTGACATAGGGGCAAGAATAGGTCCGGCCAAACCTTGGTCGATAAATTCAAAGAAGTCAGACGAGTATAATGAGCAAAGCCCCAATAATGTGATTGCCGCCCCTGTTACCCAAGCGGCCTTCTTTTTCGTCATGTTAAACTTTTCGGCCACATATGCCACAGATGGCTCTAGGAGAGAGACAGAAGAGGTGATCGCTGCAAAGAATGCCAAGAAGAAGAAAGCTGCTCCGATATACCAATATTCCGCCAAAGCCGTTGGAAGTGTCTGAAAGAAAATACCGGCACCGGCGCTAAAGTCCAAATTGTTTGCAAAGACGATTGGGAAAATCGCAAGACCAGCCGTTATAGCGACCAGAGTATCGACAATACTAATCCCTGCTGCCGCTTTGGGGATACTCACATTTCTAGGGAGATATGATCCGTAAGTGATCATAATCGCGTTTCCAATACCGATCGAGAAACAAGCTTGGCCCAAGGCAGACACAGCTACTTCCGGCGTAATTTTTGAAAAGTCAGGTGTAAACATAAATGAGACAGCTTCGCTAGTCCCGCCTGATGGCATGCCGGTGATGATCGAATATGCTGCCAGACCAACAAGCAAAATGAAAAATAACGGCATCAACAATTTTGCCGCCATTTCGATACCTTTGTTAACGCCGCGTGCAACGAGCCAAATGGTAATACCGGCAAAAACCAGAAAATAAGGTAATACACTCAAAGGCTGCCCAAGCATGTCTCCGAATTGGCTGGCAATTACCTCGGATGATTTCCCTGAAAAACTATTACCAAGGAACCTTACAAGGTAATTTAGAACCCATGCTGCCACGACACAGTAAAAACTGACAATCAGGAATGAGGCGATCATGCCGAGCCATGCACCCGCGCTCCAACCTTTGGACACATTGCTGCGCAGAGCCAGATCGTTCTGTGATCCCACCGCACTTGAGGCCTGCCCCGCCCGCCCAATCATAAACTCACTCATCAGGACTGGAATGCCGACAAAGAAAATACAGGCCAGATAGATTATCAGGAAGGCCGCGCCGCCATTCGTACCAAGTTCAGCGGAAAACCTCCATAAATTACCAAGTCCGACTGAAGAGCCAACCGCAGCCATGATGAATGCGAAACGTGATGACCATTGGGCCGTGCCAGGTGCTGCCATAATTTTCCCCTGAAGTTATATTATCGGCCAAGTCCTTAAGGCATTTCTCAAGGGGGTCAAGGTTTACGGGAGGGTTATCATTCCGTTAACCATATCTTAGATTGTATTATAATAACAAACACCCATGAAAAATCTAAACGCAAAACCGTCGCTATTAATGTCTCATTCCTCTCGGGTTCACTCTAAACCTATATACCGAGTTTTGCTTGTTGAAGACAATGAAGCCAATAGGCTTGTCGCCAAGACGATATTAAAACGGGATGGTCACATTGTGACAGCCGTAGAAAGCGGTAAAGACGCCATTAATGCCTGCCTTGTTCAAAGCTTTGATATTATTTTTCTCGACATATTAATGCCCACTATGAATGGGCCGATGACGCTCAAAAAAATCAGGCAAATCAATCAAAAACACTCTACCACACCTGTGTTCGCATTAACGGCCCATTGCGCCCCGGCAGACCAGAATACATATCTCATGGCAGGCTTTAACGGAGTTATACCGAAACCAC
Organism: Hellea sp.; assembly: GCA_020631215.1. Lineage (GTDB taxonomy): Bacteria > Pseudomonadota > Alphaproteobacteria > Caulobacterales > Maricaulaceae > Litorimonas. The sequence continues at coordinate 7,421 of JAHDHS010000039.1, forward strand.
TCCGCCGTCATCAGCTTGAGAATATTCTCAAGAAACATGATCGTGGTGTCGTTCCGATGGTAACAGCAGCATCAACCCAAATGGGCGCACCCAAAATATTGTTGGATATGACCATTATAGATCAGTTAAATGAAACTGGAGACCGACAAACTTTGGTGAATATTCAGCGCAATTTATGGGCTGATATTTCATCTAATCTGGAGATATTAAAGCAGATTAAGGACGAAACCTTGAAAGGTAATCCCGAAGCGCTGACAAAGTTTCGCAAAACTATACACTCGATCAAAGGGCTTGCGATGAATTTTGGCTTAGCCAGAGCCAATTATCACGCGGCTCGTTTGCAAAATGCCCCTATCGGAGACATTCCGTTGCTACTCAAGGAAATGTGTGTCGCATTAGCGGACAGCTATGCACCTTTGAAAAATGCCTTAAATTCGTGATTTAATCACTGCGGGGCAAATCGATTTTCCTGTGCAAGTGAGCTGATAAAATCAACCCAAATCCAGACATGACAGCCAATATGACTGTACCGCCATATGAAATTAAAGGTAAAGGCACTCCTACAACAGGTGCCAAGCCCATAACCATGGCCAAGTTGATAAAGATATAGAGTGTGAAAGTGGTCGTAAGACCCAATATCAACAGCTTTGAAAATGCATTCTTACACTGCCAAGCCAACCAATAACACAGAGCAATGATCGTCATATATAAAGCGATCGTCAGAAGGCTTCCAATCAAGCCGAACTCTTCTCCGATGACGGTGAATATAAAATCTGTGCGGTTCTCCGGAACGTATTCGCCCTGACGCTGGGTCCCTTTCATAAAGCCCTTACCGGATACACCACCGCTGCCCAAAGCGATTTTCGATTGCGTAATATGGTAGCTAGCGCCAGCGGGATCACGTGACGGATCCAGAAATGTCCAAATTCTAGCTCGCTGATATTCTTTCAATCCAAATCTGAAAAATAAAGGGATTGCCACAATACTGGCGAGTCCAGCCAGGCTGATCACGCGCCAATTCACGCCGGCCATAAAAACGACAGCAATCCCGGTCGCCCCTAAAAGCGCGGTCGTTCCCAGATCAGGTTGCCGCAATATCAGCCCCATAGGCAAAAGAATGATGATCAACGCTCCCAACAGACCCGAAACCCTTGATACCCTCCAATCCGGCAAATCGTGATAATATCTAGCCAAAGCCAAAACGATGGCGGGTTTCATGATCTCAGAGGGTTGCAGCCGCATGACACCCAGATCAACCCACCTTTGTGACCCATTGACATTTACGCCCACCAATTCAACCGCAATCAGTAACAAAAGCGCACCCACATAGGCAGGATAAGCCAGCCCGTACCAAAGCCGAATATCAACCATGGCAATAACGACCATCGCGAAACCGCAAATTATAATTCTAATCAAATGTTGCATAGCACCATGTGACCATACCCCATCCGTCGCAGCATAAATCATGATAACGCCCACTATGCCTGTCAGCATAACGAGGGCTGGTAACAGCCAATTTAGTTCAAATAACTTACCTTTGGCACTCCGGTTATCATAGCCGCTATCACCGAACAGACTGATCATAATGGCGGCTCGGTGATTGTGGCCACTGGAGCCATGCCATCACGCTTGAGGGCTTCGGCCAGAACGCTCCGAGTAACTTCTGCGGCACGCCCAGCTCCGGAGCCACTATGTTCAACGACACAGCCGACAGCAAAACGCGGCTTGTCGAAGGGGGCATAAGCCACAAATATAGAATGGTCGCGTAATTTCCATGGAAGCTCAGCGTTCTTACGAACCCCGCTACGGCGCTCTGATGCCGAAATGCCCCTTACTTGTGCCGTACCAGTTTTAGCGGCCATCTTCACCCCATCCAGACCTAAGTCACTTTTAGCGTAAGCGGTTCCCCCCGGTTCATTCACAACCGACCACATGGCTTGACGCACGAACTCTAAATTATTCGAACCGATAGTCATGGGCGGCGGCGTTTCGAGTGTCTGGCCTGCAATCAAATTGGGAGAAACAGCCAAACTTCCATTCGCTATGCGGGACGTCATAACCGCCAATTGCAAGGGTGTTGCCAGCACAAATCCCTGCCCAATGGAGGCATTCAGCGTATCGCCCATCCGCCAACCGGACCCCAGCTTGCCTTGTTTCCAGGCTGGATCCGGAACGATACCCGATTTTTCACCGGCTATGCCTATGTTATAAGTTTGACCGAGTCCTAACTGGCGCGCGATTTCGGCAATACGCTCAATTCCGATAACTTGAGCAATTTCATAAAAATAGCTGTCGCAGGAATGTTTCAATGCCTCGGCCATGTTTTGCGGCCCATGCCCTCTGCGCTTCCAACAATGAAAGTTGCGATTGCCCAGTCTTAATTTCCCAACACAAACGACTTTACGAAATGGATCAATGAGCTTGCTTTCAAGCGCCGCCAACATAACGGCCATTTTAAATGTTGAGGCCGGCGAATAACCGCCGCTTATAACTTTATTATATTGCGGCCGCTTCTCGTCATTATTCAAGCGATTCATATCGTCTTGCGTCAATCCTGACACAAACAAATTCCCATCATAGCTGGGCATCGATAATAACGTTCTCAGCTCTCCGGTCATGACATCCATAACTGCAATGCCGCCGCTGTCTTCGCCAAATTGCTCAGCTGAAAACCTTTGCAGGGGCGCGTCTATCGTCAGCCATACATCCTTCCCCGCTTTTGCGTCATCTTTGGGGTCGGGCCATGCCCGAACGATGCGGCCAACAGCATTCACTTCGACTTTTAATTGCCCTGCTTCGCCTCTCAGAGATTGATCGGCAGCCTGTTCAACCCCCGTTTTACCAATTTTGAAAGTCGGCTGTAAAAGCAAAGGATCTTCATCTTTATCAATATCGGCGCTATTCGCGCGGCCAACATATCCCAAAGTATGCGTAAATATTCCTTGGTTAGGATATGAGCGTGCCTGGCCGACTTCCAGTACTACGCCGGGTAAGTTGTGAGCCCGAATATTCAAAGCTGAAAAAACCGGCCAATCCAAATTCCCTTTAAGCAGGACAGGAATGAACTTCGCCGTCGTCCTCACATCATTTTTAATTCGCTCTATCGTTCTATCATCAAGCTTGATGACGTCTTGGATTTTCAACAAAGTTGCGTCTAGATCAGGGACCCTTTCAGGGATTATCACTGCGCGATAATCCTGCCTGTTAACCGCCAGCCCCTCACCATATCGATCCAAAATCCGACCGCGTTCCGGAACTACGATATTATAATTAAAACGGTTGTTTTCAGACAGCGTCAGATAATCTTCCGCTTTAACCACTTGCAGATAATAGAGACGACTCGCGAGTACACCAAACACGCCAACTCCGCCAGCCCCAAGCATAAGGGCTCGCCGGTTAATCATTGTGCCATCAGATTTTCCTGTGTTGACCATCAATAACCGCGCTCATCCGGGTCAATTAAAAAATAGCGTACGCCTTGGCGCAACATAAATGCAACCGGCAAAAGCAGCGTCGCCAATCCGGCTTGCTCAGCAAAATAATTTAGCTTCGGCCACTCCCCATAGACTATCTTCCCCGTCACAGAAAAAACGACAAAAGCAACGAAACAGACAACCAGCCAATTAAATATAGCTCTTAGAATAGTCAGTTTCTCTCCTCGCCTCTCAGGCCTTAGGAATGCGTAACAAGACAAATAAACCAATGCCCATTGACCCGGCGCGCCTGCACTCCCCCAATCCACAAACAACCCAAACAACAAACATAACACTACTGACCAAATTGGTGATATGTAACGAGGCCACATAGCTATCAATAGTAGAGGCAACCATGTGAGGCTCACGCTCTGGTTTGAAACTTTGACACTCATAAAAGAGATAATCGAAGCAATCATCAAAGCTAAAATCAATGGTATGAGACGCTGCGGCTTGGTCGATGAGGCCTGACTTAAATATGCCATTACTGATCCCCAGCAATGTTATCTAATGTGTCAGCAGGTATGACCTCTTCGGTTGGAACTGGAATAGGCCGAAATGGAGACACCCAAACCCAGTCAAGGGCGTTTTGATAGCCAGTTAAAGCCACGCGAAAATCTCCATTGGGTTCTATTTGAACCGTCCCGATAGGCAGCCCTCTCGGCAGCATACCATCATCACCAGAGGTGATCACGCGATCACCGTTCTTCCAATCTTCATCATCACTGACATATGACAGCTTTGGATTGGCACTATTATCCCCCGACAAGATTGCTCGGTTTGAACTCTCCGGTGACATGACAGCGATCCGGCTATTGAGATCTTGGAGCTTCAAAACTCGGGATGAATACTCGCCAATTTTGATCACATGCCCGACCAATCCATCAGGCGACATAACCGGATTTCCAACCTCTACTCCGTCACCCCGTCCAATATTAATTAAAAGCGAATGTACAAACGGGCCATTTGACTCACTCACTGCCCTACCCGCTATTTTTTCCAGCGGTATTTCGGTATGACTTTGCGCCCCCAGAATATCTTCATACCTGGCCAGTTTCATGCGTAAGACTTCCATACGCGCCTGCTTCTCTCTCAACTCAAGAAGCTCCGCTCTTAAAGCCTTATTCTCTTCATGCGCGCGGGCACGATCTTGAAATCCGAAGACAAACCTCTCCGCAGACCGGATAGGTTTGGATAATATACTAAGAACGGGGCTGGTTATCTCATCCGCTGCCATAGGCGCGGCCTGCCTTTGGCGGGCATCATTTCTAGAGACAAAAAGAAAAAGCCCGGCAATGATAAAAGCCAGGATTAAAGTCCATCTCGCAAGCCCATCATCCTCACGTCGCGACATGCTTTGCCTTATGCTTTTGTGGCACTGCGGCTATGCTTTGGCGATCAAACGCCGCTTGAGAGCACGCTTTTCCACTTTTTCAAATTCTCCACAACAGTCCCGGAACCGCGTACAACACAGGATAGCGGATCATCGGCTATCGAAACCGGTAGGCCCGTGCGGTTGCGCAATTCTGTATCAAGGTTCCGCAATAAGGCCCCTCCGCCTGTCAACATGATACCCTTGTCAACAATGTCAGCAGCCAGCTCAGGCGGCGTTGCTTCAAGTGCCATTTTTACGGCCTCGACGATTTGTTCAACGGGTTCCGCCAAACTCTCAGCAATCATAGCCTCTGTGACGCGAATTTCGCGAGGGACACCATTCATCAAATCACGACCTTTGATTTGAACCGTCATACCTTCATTATCTGCTGGCATAGTCGCAGATCCAATTTCCTTTTTGACGCGCTCCGCAGACATTTCCCCCAAAAGTAAATTGGTTGTGCGCCGAACATATTGGATAATCGCATCATCCATTTTGTCACCGCCCACGCGCACGGAACGGGAATAGACAATCCCGTCAAGTGATAGAACCGCGACTTCGGTTGTCCCGCCCCCAATGTCCACCACCATAGAGCCGCTGGGCTCATGAATAGGCAGCCCTGCGCCCAAAGCCGCAGCCATGGGCTCTTCGATCAGATATACTCGGCGAGCCCCCGCTTGCTCGGCAGATTGATGAATCGCACGGCGTTCAACGGCAGTTGCTCCGGATGGGACGCAAATTACAACTTTTGGCTTGGCACGACGCATCCAACCATTTTCCGCTTTGACCTTTTTGATAAACGTCTCGATCATTTTTTCCGCGACTTCGAAATCGGCAATTACGCCGTCCTTCATTGGACGAATCGCCTCTATATGACCGGGGGTTCGCCCGAGCATGCTCCTGGCTTCGACACCTACAGCATGAACAATCTTGCGACCGTTTTTGACAGAAAATGCAACAACTGACGGCTCATTTAAAACAACGTCCCGCCCTTTGGCGTAGATCATCGTATTCGCAGTTCCGAGATCGATTGCAATGTCTGAAGAAAATGCATCTAAGAATGACATTTCATGGCCTGTAATAATATGTGCCTCAAGCGGGGTAGCTCGCAAGTAAGTCTATTCGCATGAGACGGGATTCCCTGATTAGGGCTTAATGGTTACAAGTGAAGCAAAAAGCAAGCCTAACATGGCAATATAGCGACGGTTTTAACGTAATTTAACGCTTACGCAGAGAGCCGCTTTTTTAGAAAATACCGTGCAAGCATCATCAGGACGATCAGCATCACAGCCAAGCCGATGAAAGCCTCAATATAGCTCTCCCCTTCTGAGCCACTCAATAAACCCCGTGCTACAAGCCCAACAACCGCAATTTTCGGAACGATGCCTAATCCTGTCCCAAAGGCAAATGATCTATATTTCATGCCAGACACACCAGCTGCCATATTGACCAAAACGAAAGGTCCCGTTGGCACAAACCGCACTGCTAAGCTAGTGAAAAAGCCATTATTCTGCACGACACTTGTAATTCGATTTACGAGATCACCACCATATTGACGGAGTTTTTCAGCTCCCATCCATCGGCCCAGCCAAAAATCAACAGTCGCGGATATCATAGTTGACAGCCAGGCATAAAAACTACCTGTTACCGGCCCAAAAGCGAGCACCACACCCGCGATTAAAGCCCATTGCGGCGCACCTAAAAAGGCAGCGCAAGTGAAAGTTAATATGGTCAGGGGCAAGCCCCAAGGTGACTGCTGAAGGGCTTGAAAAAAATTGTGAAATTCGGTTTCCGGCATGCTCAGCATATCACCCCCAATCAACAAGATCAGGATCACAAACGCAAACATAGCGATCATGACTGCAATCGCCCGAAAAGCCTGTTTGTCCATCTGGGTGAAGAATGACAAAAATGAGTTCATGTCGTAATATTATCCCGAAGGCGGATGAACTTACACTCACAAAACTGCAATTTATGTGACATGATTAGGTACTGAATGGATGAACATATTCATGTCAGCCTCCGAAGACAGTTTAGTCCAGTCCGGGGTCTGGTTTCGAAACCATGTCATTTGCCGCTTCGCGAGCCGCCGACTATCTCGTTTCGCAAGATCAATCGCCGCCTCATATGACAGCTCGCCTTGATGAAATCTCATCAGATGGCTTAGGCCAATGGCCTTAAACATAGGACCCAGCCTGTTTTTTCTATCATAGGAATCCAGAACCCGCTTGGCCTCATCCACGCCCCCCAATTCGACCATTTGATCAAAACGCGCATTAATCCGGTTATAAAGCTCCGACCGGTCAGGCATAACCACGGCAAAGCGGGCAACATCCTTGGGTATGACCGGTATAGTCTGAACTTGCCATTCGGATAGAGACCTACCCGTTTCCAGCCACACCGAATAAATGCGCAGTAAACGCTGCGGATCATGACCCAGAACTTTTGCCGTAGCGGGAAGGTCAATGGCCTCGCATTTGGCTCTGAATTTTTCTATCCCCATGCGGTCTAAAGTATCCGCTGACTCCTGCATGGCCCTGCTTGAAACATCCGGAATGTCAGCGATGCCGTCAAACAGAGCCTTGAAATAGAGCCCGGTCCCACCTGTTAGTATTGGCACCTCATCTTTGGCCAAACAATCAATCACAATCGGCGTGACGTCCCGGATCCAAGCCCCGGTAGAGTAATGAACATCACCTGTGACATGGCCAAATAGATGATGCGGAACGCCGCCCATCTCTTCTGGTGTCGGGCGGGCGGACAAAACCTGAATGTCAGAATAGACCTGCATAGAGTCCGCATTGATGACCTCACCGCCCACAGCTTTTGCAAGCCGGACAGCCAATGCGCTCTTGCCGCTCGCGGTAGGGCCTGCAATACAGATAATCGGCTTCACTTAATCAGAGTTCCCAATGTCAGATGCCCATCCCTCTATCGCAACAATTGTTCTGGCGCAAAGCAGTCCGTCAAATTTCGAGTCTGCGCTGGATATTTTACCCTCCCATGACGACCTGAAAATATTATCCAAAGACAAAGCCTTTGAAACTCCGGTTACAACGCATGTTACGCAATCTGATATAGTCGCGGCTTTAAGTTCGGAGAATATCAAGGCCGATGTTTCTGTTACTAATTCAAAAAACCGCCGTAAGCAGCTGCTGATATGCGATATGGACAGCACATTGATCGGGCAGGAATGCATTGATGAACTCGCGGATTTCGCAGGCGTGAAAGACCGTGTCAGCGCCATCACAGAACGCGCCATGCGCGGTGAGATCGGTTTTGAGGGGGCTCTGAAGGAGCGTGTGGGTCTACTCAAAGGGCTCAACTTATCTGTCCTGCAGAAATGTTTTGATAAACGCATACATATAAATCAGGGGGCGAAGTCTTTGTGCCGGACCATGAAACATCATGGGGCTGAGACGGTCATTGTTTCTGGTGGATTTACTTTCTTTACAGAGCGAATAGCCGCCGCTTGTGGATTTGAACATCACCAAGCTAACACATTATTGGATGACGGGGAAAAACTACTCGGCACAGTCGGCATGCCCATACTTGGCCGAGAGGCAAAAAGAGAGGCTTTGATGACATTCTCCAAAAAACTTGGCGGGCCGGATATGGCACTCGCAATTGGGGACGGCGCAAATGATCTGGCAATGATCGAAGCCGCAGGGCTGGGAATTGCCTATTACGCCAAGCCGGCTGTCGCCGCCGCGGCGCATTCGGCCATCAACCATACTGATTTGAGAACCGCTCTATATTTTCAAGGCTACTCCGATGATGAGATCATTGACGCGGGTTAAGCCACGCTCAGGGCGTAGAAAATATAGTTCCCGCCGCGATTGATCAGGATCGTCACAGGCCCATCAAAGTCCGTCGCCAGTTTCATAGCTTCCTCGAACTCTTTGGGCGACGTTACTTTTTCAAAACCGACTTCTTCGATAATATCACCTTTCAGGATTTTACCGCTGGCTTCGGCCCGCTTGTCAACCTTAACAACCCGAACGCCTTCAACCTCATCTGTGATACGATATTTACGGCGCGCCTCAACAGACAGAGACTCAATATAAATCCCGTTTATGCTGCGATCCGCATCGCCCTCGGCTTTAGCTCTGCGTTCCTTTTCTTCATCTGTGACCAGCTCTTTTAGGCGTTCGATGACGACGGTTGCAGTCTTACGTTTGCGCTTGCGAATATAGGTAATTTCCAGTTCTTCATCGATTGCCGCTTCCGCGATTTTACGCGATAGTAAGCGGGAACTTTCCAGCTCTTCACCGCCTAATGCAATGATTAAATCACCTCTTTGCAATCCGCCCTTATCGGCAGGGCTGTCTGCCACAACGGATTTTACCAAGGCGCCTTTGGCCTCATCAAGGCCGTAGCTTTTGGCAATCGCATTACTGACTTTTTGGGGTCTCACGCCCAGATAGCCACGCCGTGTTTCACCATATTCAACAAGCTGATCCACAACACTCTTGGCAAGCTCCGCAGGAACCGAGAAGGAAATCCCGACACTGTAACCTGTCGGCGACAAAATAGCCGTGTTCACGCCAATCACATCACCGCTCATATTAAATAATGGGCCGCCGGAATTACCGCGGTTGATGGCGACATCGGTCTGTATGAAATCATCATAGCTGCCATGAGAGATATCTCGGTTACGGGCTGAGATAATACCGGCCGCAACAGAGCCGGAATATCCGAAAGGATTACCAATCGCGATGACCCATTCCCCAACTTCTGCCGTGTCAGAATCTCCCCATTTGACGAAAGGCAGGGGTTGCCCGGCATCGATTTTCAAGACCGCGATATCCGTTGCGGGATCGCGGCCAACCAAATCGGCTTCGTAAGTATCGCCATTCGGGAAAGTCACTTCGATCAAGTCGGCGTCTTCGATCACGTGATTATTCGTCACGATATGACCATCCGCATTTATGACAAATCCCGATCCCAGCGATTTATTGACACGTCCGTCGCGGTCATTTCCACCGCCAAAAAAGTCGTTGAACCGCTCCAGCGGCGACCCCTTTGGGAAAGCCGGGACTGCGTCTTCGTCAATTTCAACTGTCTGCGCCGTAGAGATATTCACCACAGAGGGGCTGAGCGTCTTGGTAAGCTCCGTAAATCCATCAGGAACCGGACGGGCCTCTACGGACAGAGGTAGAAAAACAAGGCTGGCAGCCAATATTAAAGCGCGGTGCATCATATAAACAAACTACTCGAATTCCGGTATTTTCCAAGCCAAAGCTACATGCACGCGCCTAAACTTTACGTTAGCTGGCAATTTTGACCGCCAAACTCATCAGGATCACGCCTATAAAGACAGAAATCAGGCCGCTAAGATGCAAATCCCTGTCCGGCATTTGAGCCATGACTTGATTATAAAGGCGCCGGACACCCCCCGGAAAAACCGCCCAGAGAATGCCCTCGAAAAACATTGCCCCGCCAATGGCAGTCAACACAAAGGCCATAGGCGTCATGATTTAGCGGCGTCCTCTCGGCCCTTGCTGATCGTCCAGATAGCCTAAGAAATCTGAATCGGGCGACAGGACATATGTCGTGCCTTTGCCCAGACCCTTCTTATAGGCCTCCATAGAGCGATAAAAGGCAAAGAATTCCGGATCACGCTCATAAGCCGCAGCGTAAATCGCATTGCGCTCTTTATCGCCTTGACCGCGGATAATTTCCGCCTGCTGCTGGGCATTGGCGCGGATAACACGCGCCGTTTTTTCAGCGGTCGCCCGTATTTCCTGCGCACGCTCAACGCCTTCAGCACGAGTCAATGACGCTTCTTGGTTCCGCTGCGTGATCATACGAGTAAAGACTCGCTCATAGTTTTCACGCGGCAGGTCGGCCCGTTTGATCCTTACATCAATGATATTGATACCTAAATCTTCGGCCTTGGCGATAGAGTTCGCTGCTTGCTGAATTTCAGCCATCAATTCGGCGCGGCGGCCAGCAATGATTTCCGGCGTGTCCACACGGCCCAGAACATCGCGCAATGTTGAGTCCATGATGGACTGCAACTGATTTTGAGCACCACGCTCTGTTTTCAATTTTTCGTAGAATTTGATGGGGTCTGTAATACGGTAACGCACAAAGGCATCCACAACCAAGCGCTCTTGATCGGACGCTAACAACTCGACCGGCGCCAAATCTACTTCAAGATTACGGCGGGAAAGATATGTCACATTTTCAAATGGCGGCGGCAGCTTGAACTTTAAGCCTGCATCCGTCTCTTGTCCCCATGTGTTTTCGACACGCTTAGCTTCTCCGAATTGGAAGACAATCGCCTGTTCATATTCTTTGACCGTATAGGTCACCGATGCCAAGAGCAGCAATAAAAGCCCTAATAAGACAATACCCAGTGTTGACTTGTTCATTACTGGCTCCCTCTTTTCTTCTGTAGCTGATCCAGTGGCAAATATGGCACCACACCGCTACCAGCCTGTGAGTCGAGAATGATCTTCTCGGCCGGGCCATAGACTTCTTCAATTGTCTCCAGATACATGCGCTGGCGCGTCACGCGCGGGGCAGCTTTGTATTCTTCATAGATCAGATTGAACCGCTCAGCCTCACCTTTGGCCTCGGCAATCACACTGTCCCGGTAACCTTCCGCGTCCTGTAAAATTTTGGCGGCATCACCACGGGCACGTGGGACGACATCATTCTGGTATTTCGTCGCCTCATTGACGGTCGTTTCAGCGTCCTGCTCGGCGTCAACCACATCGCGGAACGCATCTACCACGCCGCCTTGATCGGGCGCATCAGCTTTTTGCAATTGCACTTCAACAATGCGAACACCCGCTTCATATTCATCCAGCGTGCGTTGCGTCAGATCCCGCACAGCCGTCGTGATGGCCAGACGTTCTGTTGTGATAATTTCTTCGAGCTTGTTCTTGCCGACGATTTCGCGCATGGCGCTTTCCGCAACCGCCCGAACGGCGACGCGCGGCTCGTCCACTTCAAAATAATAATCCTTATAATCCGTGATCCGCCACAAAATCGTAAAGTCGATATCAACGATATTCTCATCTCCGGTCAGCATCAGAGACGCGCGGTCATTTCCGCCGATTGTATCTTTTTGGATAACTTCGGTTTCGCGGATGACTTTGGTTTCAATCGGATTAGGCAGTTTGAATTTCAGCCCCGGCCCCTCAGTGCGGGCATATTCTCCAAAGCGCAAAACAATGGCGCGCTCGGTCTGATCCACCGTGTAAATCATAGAGGTCAGCATATAAAGGACCAGCGCGATCAAGGCGATGCCGAACGGGCCCAGCTTGCCGAACAAATCATTGCCCCTGCCGCCGCCTTTACGGCCACCGCCGCCCCCACCGGAGCGGACGCGGTTTTTAAAGCCTTCGATCACATTTTCCAGATCAGGCGATGTATCATTGGCGCCCGGGCGGCTGCGATCCGGTTTGCCTGTATTCCCCCAAGGGCTTTTCTTACCGCCGCCAGAGCCGCCTTTCGGGCCCCAAGGACTATTCTTGTCTGACATGGTGTCTCCGTAAAATATTTAGCCACTATGTGGCCTGTGACGGCCCCGTTATCAAGAGCCAGTCTGCAATTAGGCGCTTATTCTGTCATTGATTTTTCTGTCATAAATTTTGACCGTGAAGTTATAATCGTCTTTCGGCCCCGCTTTCACGGGCGTTTTACTGATCAGTTCCCAGTCTTTATCCGTAATAGACGGGAAATAGGCATCACCTGAAATCTCTGTCTCGACATCAGACACGTAAAGCCTGTCGCAATAGGGCAGCAAGGCCTTGTAAAGCTGCGCCCCGCCAATCAGCATGATCTCATCTGCGCCCGCCTCGCCCGCGAGTTCATAGCCCCGTCCAATCATCTCATGGATATCGGTAAACACTTCCGCTTGTGGGGCGTTGTAATTTGCATCCCGGGTCAGCACCAGATTGGGCCGCCCCGGCAGCGGGAATGGCAGGCTTTCCCAGGTCACCCGCCCCATCAGGACAGGCTTGCCTATGGTTGTCTGTTTGAAAAACTTTAAATCCGACGACAATTTCCAGGGCAGATCGCCCTCTACGCCGATCACATTATTACGTGACTTGGCAACAATCGCTGATAATTTTGGAAACGCGCTCATAGCAGGGGGTTACACTTTGCACGCCTTAACGTATAGGGACTTATGTCCAGCTATGTCGATAAGCCGCCCCCCAGCACCAGCCTGCGATATGTGAAATATACGCTTGTCTATATTCTCCTGATTCCCTTTATCAATTGGAGCTTTACCTGGGCCCAGATGTGGGAAGTTCTGCCCGGTTGGGCGTTTAACCCTGTCACCATTGTGACAGGACTTGTTCTGGTCGTGCGGGATTTCGCCCAGCGCGAGATCGGGCACGAAGTCTTGATCGCGATGGCCATTGCGCTGGCCTTGACCGCACTCTTTGCCGGAAAAGAATTGGCGCTCGCCAGCGGCATTGCCTTTGCGATTTCGGAACTTGTTGACTGGGCCATGTTCACCTTTACGAAACTGCGGCTGTCCACCCGCGTTCTGCTCTCTTCGGCTCTGGCCGCACCGATTGACACGACGGTCTTTCTCTGGGGCGCAGAGCAAATTCGTCCGGATCAATTGACCCTGCCCAATGTAACCATGAGCATTGCCGGAAAAATGCTCGGCGCGGTCGTCATTTGGTGGATTATCCGCCAGCGTCTGGAAAAACCTGCTTAAGCCGCCTGTCATGTGATCGCTCATGACCTACGCCTGCGGGTTCGGCGGCGATTGGTGTCTGGATCGGCTGCAGGCGCTGTTGGGAATTTCATAGACCCGACGAAATAGTCCTGAAATTTCGGCTCTAATGCCGTTTCGATTTTTTCAATCTCTTTGACGGCGGCAATAATCTTGCGGCGCTGATCTGTGTTGAGCACAGCCATGGCCGCGCCCATGCCGGCTGCATTTCCGATCGACCGGATACGATCCGCAGGGGCGTTCGGGATGATCCCGATATCGGCAACATATTCCGGATCCAAATGCGTGCCAAAAGCCCCGGCGAGCAAGACTTCATCAAATTCCTCGCAACCGAGTTTCTCTGCCAGCAATTCTGCGCCCGCATATAGCGCGGCCTTGGCCAGTTGCACGGCGCGGATATCGGTTTGTTTGACGATGATTGGATTGCCCGGTTGATCGAGCAGTAAATATTGCCAGACATTATTGACCTGCGTGAAACGGTGTGGCGCGGTGTTAGGTTTAAAGAGACCGCTTTGATCAATCAGCCCTGCCCGCGCGAGTTCAACCATGACTTCGAAAATGCCTGATCCGCAAATGCCGGTGATTTTATATCCCTCTGTGCCAGCCACATCATCCAGCCAATCATCATGGCCGATGATTTTAACGCGGCCGTTTTTGGTTTCCGGGTCAATGCGGACGCGTTCAATCGCGCCGAGACTGGCCCTGACGCCGGAGCTGATCTCCGCACCTTCCAGCGCCGGACCTGTCGGGGAAGACGCCGCTGCGACATGGCCATTATGCGAGAGCACGATTTCCGCATTGGTGCCAATATCGACCAACAGGACGGAACGATCTTGCATGTTATCCATTTCCGTCAAATAGGCTGCCGTCGTGTCAGCTCCGACATGACCCCCGATCAGCGGAAACAGAGAGACTTGCGCCGTATCGGACAGGCCTAAATCCAGACGTCCGGCCGGGATATCGATCCAGTCCTTAACCGCCAGCGTAAAAGGCGCCTGCCCCAGCTCCACCGGATTTGCCCCGA